>JAFULQ010000022.1 GCA_017473265.1 Erysipelotrichaceae bacterium
AATTTTATACTTTTTGGTCATAAGAAAAGACAGATTATCGAAGGATATTCACTTCTTGATATCTGTCTTTTTTGCTTTTTGCCAACCTAATTATTTAGAGTGGGGTTTCCCAAAACAACCTAATAATTTAGATTACTTTTTAAAAGATAACTTGTACCAACACCATATACACAAGCGTTCCACCCAAAATACTAAGTAGAGTATTACGCTTATATACATGTAAAATAATAACGGTAAGACTCGCAATCATTTCTGGTATTCCAAAAGGAACTACCATAAAGGATACATTCTTCAAACAAAAGATAACCAACATCCCCATAATGGCATATGGTAATACTTGTCCTAAATACACAATAATATCAGGCGTTTTGCGATTGGCGAAAATCCAAAATGGCAAAAATCGCAACAAGATTGTCACAACACTCATGACCACAATTAATACTATCGCATGACTATTCATGAGCATTACCCCATTTCTTATACATCAATAATAAAGCAGTAATCACAATCATCGTTGGAATTAAAAAACTATCTGCACCAAACACCATTAAGCATCCAATTGAAGACACCACACCAACAATTGCTGGTATATGATCCCTATGATTCAACCATTGTTCAACAAATACAGTAATAAACAAAGCAGTTAATGCAAAATCAATACCTTCTGTACTAAATGGAATGATATTGCCTAAAACACTACCTAAAATACTACCACTTACCCAATAACTATAATCCAACAAAGAGACCAACATATAATAGGTATGCGATTTTTCTTCATCCGTACAAACCAAGGAATATGTTTCATCTGTTAACAAGAAAGCTAAAACACTTTTATATTTCACATTCTTATATTTATCAACCATCGAAATTCCATAGAATAAATGACGAGCATTCACAAGTAAAGTTGTTAAAGCGGCGGTAATTAAAGATGCACCGCTCACCAATAAATCAATACCCACATACTGCATAGATCCAGCATAAATGAAAATACTCATACTTGCTGCATAACCCACACCATAACCTTTGGATTGTAAAATCATCCCAAAACCAATTCCCAATACCAAATATCCACTCATCACAGGTAAAGTATCAAGAAAAGCTTTTTTAAACTCATTCTTCACATTTTGCATAATCTCTAATAACATCCGGATTCCAACTAGCAAATATAGAATCCACAACTTCACATGTCTTTATTGTCATTTCTGGAATCATCACATCACTTGTATTCATTTTTTTCTCAATACATTCATTAATATGATCTACTTCATAAACAAATTCACATGGACATGGATATTCTATAATTTCTTCTTTTCCATCTTTTACAATCTTCATTGAACGTGCTTTCCAATAATTTTCCACTTCAATGTATCCATTATCGAAATAGAAATTAGCTACATTTTTAGTTAAAACTTTCATTGAAATACAACTACTTACCATTACTTTGTCCGCAACAGTAAACTGCAATTGACAAAAATCATCAACACCTGTAGGAGCTTTCAATTGTAATCCCTGGCATTTTACATCCAAAGAATCCAATAAATACATTAAGTACTCTACTGAATATGTACAAGAACCATATAAACAACCACCACCATATTGTAAATCATACATCCAGTGTTCATAACCAAATCGAGCTACAAAACTTGATGTCATATTTACATAACGTAATTCTCCAAGTGATTGGTCCTTAATTATTTGTTTAATATGATTCGTAATTGGTAAAAATACAATTTTTTGCGCTTCCATGATAAAAACATTATTGGCTTTAGCTTCTTCAAATAAATGAATTGCTTGTTCTTTAGTTAAAACAAATGGTTTCTCTAAAACCACATGTTTTTTCGCACGAATCGCTTGCAAAGCATTAGGATAGTGCAAAGCATTTGGAGTCGCAATATAAATAGCATCCAAATCTTCATCTGCCAACATTTGTGCATAATCATCATACGCTTTATCAATCATGAATTCTCTAGCTTTTCGTCTAGCTTTATGAATATCCCTAGAACAAATGGCACGCACATCACCATTTTTTGAATCACGAATACCTTGAATAAAACGTCCAACAATTGATGCAGTACTTAATATTCCATATGTAACTTTTTTCATATCTATCACCATTTTTAGTATAACACGAATCTTTACTTTGTGATAAAATACATATGAAAGTGAGGACAACAATATGTTAGAACAAATTGCAGAAAAATATTATAAACAAGGATATAACTGTGCAGAATCTGTATTACGAGCAGGAAATGAATACTATCAATTAGGATTAGATGAAAATGCTATCCATGCTTTCGCTGGCTTTGGTGGTGGACTACATTGTGGTGATGTTTGTGGTGCTTTAACAGGAGCGATTGGTGCTTTAAGCGCAAAATATGTAACATCAAAAGCACATGATTTCCCACACATGAAAGCTTATACAAATCGTTTAATTGAAGAATTTGAAATATTAGCTGGTGCAAGAGATTGTGCAGTTGTAAAACCATTATTATATACAGTAGAAAACAAATGTTTAGCAACCGTTAAAGTCGGAGCTAAAGCATTAGAAAACGTGATTCAGGAATTTGAAAATGCGTAAACTTATCTTTACTTGGTTATCATGTATTGTTGTCATTACTGCTTGCACAGTATTATGTCATAACAGCATGAAACAAAGCCTTTCCTATCACACATATGATGAACAATATGAAGTCTTAGAACAAGCAAAAGAACTACTAAATCAAGATAAAAAAGTAGATACCCTACTAAATCAAGTTGCCTTAGAAACAACCAATCAATGCTTTCTTGTTGTTTATGATGAAGTAAATGCTATTTCTTATACAAATGCGACCTTCAATGAACAACCTTTAACAATTCCTTTAACACTTGTAAGACATGATACCTACCACGAAGATGTCTATACACCAAATGAAACCCTTCGCTTTGCGACTGTTTCTTGTGCATATGATACAGGACACATCATTGTAGGAAAAACCATGCATCGATATGACACAATGTATAATGAATATACAAATCAATTATTATATATCTATGGTGTATTGTGTTTAGTTACATTCCCAGTATTATGTATTCTTCGATTATTAACAAAAAATGGCAAGGTTAACTAACCTTGCCATTTCTTTTATTCTACACTCTTCAATGATTCTACCATTTGTACTTTTCGTAAAGATCCTCTCATAAAGAACAATACCAACACTGCAAATACCATGGTAATCACAAAACCGTAGACATAGCTTAATGGTTCAATCGCTGTACCAAACATAACCATATCCATATCAATAATATTCATTACCAAAATGAGTTCTAGTTTACCTAATGGCATACCCACCGTAGCTCCAATTAACGATAATAATAAGATTTCTTTGAAAATATAAGAATTGACTTCCTTATCATTGAACCCTAAAACCTTTAATGTCGCAATTTCACGCATACGTTCAGAAATATTCACTTCTGATAAATTCATTAATACTACAAATGCCAATGAACCCGCAGCCAATAAGATAACGACAACAATTAAATCCAACGCTTCAATCATTGATGAAAATGTATTCTTCGCTTCACTAAAATCAAGAATATTTTTAATTCCCGCTACTTCAGATATAGAATCCGTAAAATCTTCATGTTCGGTATATACCGCAATGCGGTCTTGACGAATTGGTTCATCAAACATTTCTTGATAATAATCATTACTCATAAATAAGTAATGTTGGAAATACATTTCACAAATACCTGTAATTTCTACCGTTGCTTTATAACCATTCATTGATTCAATCTTCAAACTATCACCAACAGATAAGCCATGGTTTTTAGCGAATTTCTCAGTAATTACGACACCATCATCCACTGACAACAATGCTTTAGAATTACGCTTTCTAAGACACACAATATCATCATACGCATCATCTAATACATAGACATCAATCGTCTTTTCTTCATCTGAAAAATATACTTTAGATGAATAGTTCATATAAGGAGCCACTAATTTATTTTGTTTATCAGCTTCTAAAATTTCCATTACATCTGGCGTTTGTTTATAATCCTCAACAACCACAACACGATCATGTAACATAATTTCAGAATATTGCACTCCAATTACTTGCGCAATACTATCTTTAATGCCAAAACCTAATATCAATAAACTTGTACATCCAGCAACACCAATAACTGTCATAAAGAAGCGACTCTTATAACGAATTAAATTTCTAGCCGTCACTTTAGATGTAAAGTTCAAACGATTCCAAATAAACGGTATATTTTCTAAGAATACTTTTTTCGTATTCTTAGGAGCTTTCGGACGCATCAATTGTGAAGGCATTTGACGCAATGATTTTCTAGCCACAAAATAAGATACAACCATCATCAAAATAGTAAAAGACAATGTACCAAGAAGTGCTGCTTCTAATGGTAAATATAAATACACTTCCGGTGTATCATACATCAATTTCCATGCCCAATAAATAACATTTGGGAAAATAGGAATCCCAGCAAATACCCCTAGCAAACTACCAAGCACACTGGCAATGAAAGCATAAATCACATATTTACTTATAATTTTACCTTTTGAAAAACCTAAAGCACTAAAAATACCCATTTGTGAACGTTCTTCATCAATCAAACGCATCATGGTTGTCATACAAACAAGAGCTGCAACCAAGAAGAATAACAAAGGCACAATTTGTCCAATTGTTTTCATTTGACCAGCACTACCTGCATACATAGCAGATGAATAATGACTTTCTCTATCCAACACCATCCATTTCGCATCAGGTAATTCTTCAAGTTCTTGTTTAGCTTTATTCAATTCAATTTTTGCGTCTTCTAATTCTTCTTGTAATAAAACCTCATTTTTCTCTACTTCTTCAACACCTTTGTAATATTCAATCCAACCAAGAGCAATATCTAACTTACCCTTTTCTAATTGTGCTTTACCTACTTCAATTTCTTTTCTCGCACTATCAATTTGTGCCAAACCATTAGTAATCTCTTTTTCACCATCAATAATTTGTTGTAATCCTTGATATGATTCTTTAACGCCACCTTCTACGAAAGAATCTAATAATTTCAAAATACCCTTCAAAGATGAATTCTCATAAGATACTGCAATCAATTTCAAGAAATTATTATCCGATTGCAAACCCTTAATCTTAATTGCATTCAAATCAATTTTAGCTTGTACATCCGCAATCTCAATATCAGAAGCACCTTCAAGCTTCATTTGTATTATTTGCAGTTCATATTGAGCATTCTCAGCTTCACACTCTACAATTTCTTGTAAATTTTTATTTATTTGTTCATTTACTGTTAAACTACCATCCGTTTTCGAAATAATTTCTTCCACACCTACGTAAATATCATACAGTGTTTTTGCCTGTTTAACCGTTTCATCAAAACTCTTTCCACTTTGTTGTTCAACAAGCTTTTTCGCTTCTTCTAATTGTTTTTGTCCCTCTTGCAGTTTAATAACATTAGCTTCAATTTCTTTCAATCCATCCTCAAGCTTCTTTTCATTATCTTTAATCTCTTTTTCACCTTTTTCCAATTGTTTTTTCGCATCTGCCAATTGTTTTTTCGCTTGATTCAATTGTTTTATTGCTTGATTACTTTGTTTTTCTAATTCTTTTTCGCCTTTTTCGATTTCTTTTAAAGCTTCTTGTAAAATTTCATCTTTACGATGATTTTGTTGTTCATCGATTACTTTTTGTAATTCAACTAATTGATTATCCACATGCGTTTGATAATCATCTGTAAAAGAAACTAAAGACTTAGCACCTTCTAATGTAAGATACATACTGGTATAGTAATCTGCTAAAAAGTCTTCATTATCTACAAATATAACAGCTTCCAAAGTTAAATTATCTAAATTCGAAGGTTCCTTTGTACTAGCCATATATTGACCAGTACGCACTGTACCAACAATAGTATATTCTTCATATTTTAGAGAATCTTTTACTTCACCTTCTTCAAGATATAAGCGAACTACTTCACCTTCTTCATAAACAACACCAAAACTACTGGAACCTAAAGTTACAGCCTCTTGATCATTTTCAGGAAGTCTTCCACTTAACAATTCAAATTGATTAACATTGGTATCCAATTCTTGCACACGAGTCACAAAAATATTTTCTTTTTGTTCACCATACACATCCACAAACTTAGTCGCAAAAACATCTTCTACAACATCTGCTTTTCTAATTGTTTCTACATCTTCCTCATCAAAACCATACGACGAATATAACTGAACATCCATAAAATTATATTCATCAAAATAAATATCAACACTTTTCTTCATAATGGAATGGGTACTTAATACACCAACCATAAAAGCAACACCAATAAATACCATTAAGAAGATGGTAAAGAAACGACGAATCGTTTTCTTAATTAAGCGTAACGTATCCTTATGGAACATTAGTATTCAATATCCTCTACATTCTTTGGATGTTCGTTAATAATGACTTCTTCAATTTTTCCACTACGTACACGAATGATTTTCTCACCCATATCCGCTAATGCCGCATTATGTGTAATCATAACCACTGTCATATTACGTTCATTTGACATATCTTGTAAAACCTTTAATACTTGTTTACCCGTTTTATAATCTAACGCTCCTGTTGGTTCATCACACAATAATAATTTCGGATTTTTCGCAACTGCTCTAGCAATCGCTACACGTTGTTGTTCCCCACCAGATAATTGGGATGGGAAATTATTTTTACGTTCATCCAAACCAACTAGACTCAATACTTCATCCGCACTTAATGGATTTTTACAAATTTGTCTAGCTAATTCCACATTTTCATATGCAGTTAAGTTTTGCACTAGATTATAGAATTGGAAAACAAAGCCAATATCATGTCTACGATACTCACACAACTCTTTTTCATTGGCTTTTGACACATCACGACCATCTACTTGAATTGTTCCACTAGTTAATGTATCCATACCACCTAACAAGTTAAGAATCGTTGTTTTACCAGCACCAGAAGCACCTAAGATAACTACAAATTCACCTTTATCAATTTGAAAATCAACACCATCTAAAGCCTTAATTTCAACTTCACCCATTTTATATATTTTCGATACATTCTTAAATTCAATAAATGCCATACATTACCCCTCCAACAATTCAAAATTATGTTCAAGCATCATAAAACAACCACTAAAGTAGATTTGAATAACTTGAACCATCTCTTCTTTATCTATATTTTTCTCTAACAAACACTCTTTTACACCACTAAACAAACTCGCCGCATAACTTCTAGCTAACAAATTACAACGCGTTTGATTTTGTTCATTCACTAAATTTTTAGACACCATAAAACTAGAAATCAATTTCGCAAACCATTCATGAATCATTTGATGAATTTTCCCATGCATCATCATAATCATCAAAGACTTTGGATAATGATACGATAAATCAACCAACACAACCGCTAATTCATCTAAAGTTGCCATAATTACATCTAAAGAAACTTCTGACCAATCAAAAGATGAATTCACAAAATCAATTCTTTGATGTGTATGTTTCTCAATAACTACATTTAATCTATCCAATACCGGTGCGATGATATAATTCACAATCTCTTCTTTACTTTTAAAATAACGATATAAATTCCCAACCGTCATTTGCGCATTACTCGCAATTCTTCGCATACTCGAATTACTAAAACCATGCTCAAAAATATCCTGAATCGCAGAATCTACAATCATTTGTTTCACATTGTCTTTCAGTATTTGTGCCATAAAAATAAACTCCTGTTCACTATTAAAAGTATACACCTGTTCATTATTTAAAACAACAAAAAAAAGAACCGTGTTTCCACGATTCTTAAGAATGATAATTTGAACGATAATTCTTAGCCGCTTCTGTTAATAAAGGAACAATTTGTTTCTTACGAGACATTACTTCTTTCAAGAATAAATATCCATCACGATGTTCACCAATATCCGCAAACGCCGCATTTGCAATAAATAACGCTGATCCAGAACTAATTAAATAAGAACCACTACCATCTACTACAGAGAAAATCATGACACAAATACCAAAGTTATTTGATTTTGTAAAGTTATCCAAATACTCTTGAATTTGTTCACGAATCGGTAAAATATCATCAATTGACATAATATTAATTTGACCCAATGCCACTTTATATTTTTCAATTTCAAAGATTTTCAAATCATTATAAACAATTTCTTCAATTGTCTTTTCCTTAATTGATGCACTAGCCGCTAATACTTGTAAAGCAAATGAATCTAAATCAACATCCGCAATACGCGCCAAATACTTCGCCATTTCAATATCTTGACTTGTACATGTTGGAGAATTGAAATATAAAGTATCCGAAATAATCGCACCTAACATTAATCCAGCCATTGATTTAGGAATCTCTACATTCTTTTCACCATATAACTTCGCAATAATTGTACAACAACAACCAACCAATTCATTTCTAAACATTACTGGACTTGTTGTTTTAATACCCCCAATACGATGATGGTCCACGATTTCAACAATTTCCGCTTGCGCAGCACCATTAATACTTTGTTCCATTTCATTATGATCAACCAACACCAATTTACGATTCGCATGTTTGAATAAGTGGTAACGAGAAATTAATCCAACTAAACAACCCAAATGGTCTAACACCGGATAGCTTCTAAAACGAGAACGATTAATCGCCACTTTAACATCTTCAACATAATCATTAAAACGGAAAGCCGTTAAATTTTGAGTCATAATCAAACTTACAGGAATCGCTTGTTGAACAAGTTGCGCTGTTTGATACATATCCTTTTGCGTAATAATATATGCACAACCAACCTTCTTACACGCTTCTACCACTTCTGGATTTGGATATTCCATACCTGTCGCAATAATTACCGAAGCACCACTACTCACCGCACGCAATTGTGTTTCACGTCTAGCACTTGTAATAACAATACGATCTTTATAATCTTTATAATCTCTTTCCATACCCAAGAAAGACGCAATAAAGATACGACCATTCATATGATGCACTTCAGGCTCATAGACTAAACGGCCCTTTAAAATTGTCGCAAAATTAGAAATTGGTGTTTGACGAATCAAATCATCTTTTTCTTTAGTTTCATTTACAATTGTATTTGTAATATCCGAAATAGTCGCCATTCCCAATAAATGACGTTTTTCATTCACAATAACAATAACTTTCTTTTTATTTGCACGCATGATTTTAATCGCTTCATGCAACATGCCATCAGGACCAATAGTTACAGCATCATCAAACTCAATATCACGTACACGAGTACGAATATCATAAACTAATGGTGGGGCATCTTCTTGGAAATAATCCAATACAAATCTAGTTTCATTATTCACTTCACCAATACGAATACCAATCGCATTTTCACCTAATGTTTGTTTTAAATTCGCATACGCTAAAGCACTACAAATAGAATCTGTATCTGGATTTTTATGTCCAGTAATATAGATAGCACTGCTAACCATACCTACACCTCACTTATCTATCAAAATAGGTACAAACACTGTACCAAATAAATTTGTAATATTTAAAATATACAATACTTTTATAAAAAACTCTCTTAGTTTTTTTTATTATAACACAAGATAAACATAAAACCGTTTACGAATGCACACTTTTTTTATAAAATTAAGAAAAGGAAGTGAGACTATGGACAAGCTAGAACAAGCAAGAATTACCATAAACGAAATCGATCAAGAAATTGCGAAACTATTTGAAAAACGTATGCAAGCTGTTGAACAAGTAGCTTTATACAAAAAAGAACATCAAATGGAAATCTTCGATCCAAAACGTGAAGAAGAACTATTGAACAAAAATTGTGCATATATTCAAAATGAACAATATTTACCATACTATCGTACATTTCAACAACACATGATGGATGTCTCAAAATCCTATCAAAAAGACTTATTAAAATAACGGAGGTATTACCTATGAAATTCGTTCATAAAAATGCCAATATGACCCCTATTGTAGATACAGTATTTAAAGTCGTATCACAAGCCAAAGAAGCCAAACTAAAATACGGAAAAGAAAATGTTGTTGATGCGACGATTGGTTCTTTAACTGATGAAGAAGGAAAATTAGTTGCACTAAATACTGTATTTACCAGTTATAACAACATTGAATCTTCTATTAAAGCTGGTTATGCCAATAGTTTTGTTGGCAATCCTAGTTACCGTAAACAAGTAGCGAATTGGTTATTTTCAGATATTCAACTAGATTTACCACATACTGTAATTGCGACCCCAGGTGGAACAGGCGCAATTAGTACTACATTACAATGTGTATTATCTAAAGATGATATTGTACTATTTCCAGAAATTGCTTGGGGTTCTTATAAATTAATGGCACAAGAATATGGTTATCAACAAGAAACCTATCAATTATTTAAAGATGATCATTTCCATTTAGAAGATTTCAAAAACAAATGTGAAACTATCATCCAAAAACAAAAGAAATTAGTTGTTGTTATTAATGATCCTTGTCACAATCCAACAGGCTATTCACTAACAAATGAAGAATGGACACAAGTTATTGAGATTCTAAATACCTGTTCTAAACAAGGACCTGTCGTATTATTGAATGACATTGCCTATATTGATTACTCTTATAACTTAGATCAAGTGCACCAATACATGGAAAACTTTAATAATATCTCAGATGATATCGCTGTAGTTATTGCCTTCAGTTGTTCAAAAACATTAACTTCCTATGGATTACGTGTTGGTGCTGCTATTATTATGGCCAAAGATCAAAAAGATGTTCGAGAAATTGAAATTATTTTTGAAAAATATGCTAGAGCTACTTGGTCTAATATTGCTAATGCAGGTATGGAAAACTTTGTTAGAGTCACTCAAGACCATTATGAAGCCTTCATGCAAGAAAAAGCAGAATATATTGAACTATTAAAACAACGTTCTGAAATCTTTGTTAAAGAGGCTAATGCATGTGGTTTACCAATCTATCCTTATAAAGAAGGATTCTTCGTAACCATTCAAATGCCAAATAACGAAATTAGAGAACAATATCATCAAGCATTAATCAAAGAAAATATCTTTACTGTACAAGTAAACAAAGGAATTCGTGTAGCCGTATGTAGTATTAGTGTACAAACTGTTAAAGGATTAGCTAAACGCTTTAAAGACATTTATGACAAACTATAAAAAACTATTTCTTATTTTATTATGTACACTTACACTATGGCTATCCTATCCCAAAACTATTCATGCGGATATTGGTCCTAAACCATCGGTAACTATTACCTTTGAAGGAGATATCCCAAAAGAATACTATGCGACCCTTTTATCTGAATACCGTTCTACTGGACCAGATAGCGCATATGATGGAACCAATGCACGATATACTATTGAAGATGAGGAATATGCTATTTGGCAAAAATTTGTAAACTATGAAGACACTGACGGATTTTATTTCCTACAAGAGTTTTGGAATTGTACAGATCAAACATCATTCCGTTGGGGATACTACCCTCCACAAACCTTTAAAGTATTAGTATACATTCCAGCTACGGATACTTTTATTGTTAGTGATATCTATGAATGCTATGCTTTTGAAACATATTATTCAATAAACTTAGATACTACAAATATCGTTAAAAACTACAACTCAACTTGGGAAATCATTTCTTTAGTTGCTAGAATTGTATTAACCATTCTAATCGAAGTAGCTATTGCATGGATACTACAAATTCGTATTAAAAAAGATTTGAAAACCATTATCATAGTGAATATAATTACCCAAATTGGATTAAATGTAGCCCTAAATATTATTAATTTCTTCAAAGGACAATGGGCATTTACTTTCTATTATGCTTTATTAGAAATTGCTATTCTATTTATAGAAGCAGTCATTTATAAGAAAGCATCCATAAAAAAAGCAACCATCTATGCGATGCTTGCTAATATAATTTCCTTTGTATTTGGACTATGGTTAGCCCATATCATTCCAGGAATCTTCTAGAAATAGCTTAGGCTATTTCTTTTTTTATGCGATTTAATAAACCACCGACTTTTAATGTTTCAATTTCACGATCATTCAAATCATGAGTAACCGTAAATGTACTATTCTTAGTCTTATTTTGTACTACAATTTCTTTACCAACCGCTAAATCATGCATATGTTCAACACACAATTCATCCAATAACGAAATACTTTCATAATCTTGCATATCTTTAAATAAACAAGGTACAATACCAGAATTAATTAAGTTTTGACGATGAATACGTGCATAACTCTTCGCAATAACCATTTGAATACCTAAATACATTGGTGCTAATGCCGCATGTTCTCGAGAACTACCTTGTCCATAGTTTTCTCTAGCAATAATAAAACCACCTTGATGTTCTTTACAACGATTTGCAAATTGTTCATCAATTTGTGAGAAAGCAAATTCACTAATTTTCTCAATATTGCTACGATACGGTAAAATTTTTGCACCAGCTGGCATAATATGGTCAGTTGTAATATTATCTTCAACCTTAATCATTACTTTTTTACAAATTGTATCTTCTAAAGCTGTATTTACTGGGAAAGGTTTAATATTAGGTCCTTGCACCACTTCTTTTTCCCAATCACAATCTGCAGATAGTAACATACTATCATCAATTGTATAACTATCCGGCATACTTACTTCTTCATATTCACAATCTCTAGCATCCGCAATATAGCCACACAACGCACTATACGCTGCTGTTTCAGGCGATACTAAATATACTCCTGCACTCATTGTACCACTACGACCATAGAAATTACGATTAAACGTACGTAAAGATACAGCATTTGTTTTAGGAGATTGCCCCATACCAATACATGGTCCACAGGTTGCTTCTAATAAACGAGCACCACTGGCAATAATATCACTTAAAGCACCACAATCCGCCAACATACGCAATACTTGTTTAGAACCAAAAGATAACACCAAAGAGACATCCGGATGTACTTTCTTGCCTTTTAAAATATTCGCAACTGTCATTAAATCAGTAAATGAAGAGTTTGTACAACTTCCAATTGCCACTTGATCAACCTTCATACCCTTTAAACTTTCAATCGTTTTAATAGCATCAGGAGAATGTGGACAAGCAGCTAATGGTTGCAACTGAGATAAATCAATAACAATCGTTTCATCATAAACAGCACCTTCATCCGCTTTTAATTCCACAAAATCACCTGCACGATTTTGTTTTGTTAAAAATTCTAATGTTTTTTCATCAGAAGGGAAAATAGAAGATGTGGCTCCTAATTCAGCCCCCATATTCGTAATCGTACTTCGTTGAGGAACACTTAAACAAGCTAACCCTTCGCCACTATATTCAATAACCTTACCAACGCCACCTTTGACGCTCATAATTTCTAATACTTTTAAAATAATATCTTTAGCACCTACACCATGCGGTAATGTACCCAATAATTGCACATTCACAATCTTAGGCATGACTAAAGAAAATGGTCTACCCGCCATAGCACAAGCTACATCCAATCCTCCAGCACCAATCGCTAAAGAACCCATTCCTCCTGCAGTAGGTGTATGAGAATCAGAACCCAATAAAGTTTTACCAGGCTTCGCAAAACGTTCTAAATGCACTTGATGGCAAATGCCATTCCCAGGTTTAGAAAAAACAACACCATAACGATTCGCAACTGTTTGTAAATACTTATGATCATCCGCATTCTCAAATCCACTTTGTAAAGTATTATGATCCACATAACTTACAGATACTTCTGTTTTCACTTTATCAATGCCCATAGCCTCTAATTGTAAATAGGCCATAGTACCAGTCGCATCTTGTGTCAACGTTTGATCCATTTTGATTTGGATTGGTGTACCCCTTTTCATTTCACCAGAAACCAAATGCTTTTGAATAATTTTTTCTGTTAGTGTTAACATAAAATCAACCCCTTAAATATTTCAATTATTATACCTCTTTTATTCCGGTCATATCAATATACAAAATATGACATTGAGTATATACTAAACTTGTAAATAAACAAGGAGGCAAATATATATGTCAATTAAACATCCAAATATAAATGAATTTAACGAATTAATCCAAAATGAAAAGGTATTAGTCGATTTCTTTGCTACATGGTGTGGTCCATGCAAAATGTTAGGCCCAGAACTAGAAAAATTAGCGAACAATGTAGAAGATGATGTTATCATCATCAAAGTTGATGTAGACCAATATCCAGAATTAGCGAATCATTATCGCATTCAAAGTGTTCCAACACTAATTCGCTTCAATAAAGGACAAATCGTTCAACAAGTTGCAGGATACAGACCTTATCCACAATTAGTAAATATGGTTAAATAAAAAATGATGCTTACGCATCATTTTTTCATATTTTTCCACGGTTTAAATCCTTGTCCATGCACTTCTTGTACTTTAGAAATAATCATAAATGCTTGATCATCAATAGCATTTACTGTTTCCTGTACTTTCGCTAAATCTTTTTGAGAAACAATAGACAACAAGGTTTTTTGATCTTTTTTATAATACCCCGTTTCTACCTTCAACATCGTAACCCCTCTAGACAATTCATGAATAAACACATCACGCATTTCTTCAGTCTTATCACTCATTACCATAACTTGGAACTGACTTGTACCCATAATTAAGATACGATTCATAATGAATGTCACAATCAACAAGAAAATCAATCCACATAAAATTCCACTTGTTGGCGCAAATGTTGTTTGAACTAACATAATTGTCGCATCCATTACCCACATCGATAATCCCACCGGAATCCCAAATTTCTTTTCCAAAATTAGTGGTGGAATATCCATACCACCCGTACTTGCCCCAGATTGTATAACCAATCCTAAGGCCAAACCGCACAATATACCAGATACAATAGCCGCTACTAATGGATCACTAGTTAAGACAAAGATTTCAGATACATTAGATGTCATTTCTAAAAATACTGGATAAATCATTGTTGATAATAATGTAGTTAAAGCAAAACGCTTTCCCAAAAACAATAAACCAACAATAAACATAATTACATTAATGCTTGTTACTACAGCATTAAATGGTAAATTAAAATAATGATTCGCAATTAAACTTAACCCCGTTGTACCATATGCTATAAATTCAAAAGGAAGAATAAACATATTTACCGAAAAGGCCAATATCATATTACCAACAATAATTTTTAATAAATTCTCCCATTTTTTCATAATTCATCACCTTTTTTACTTCAAACCTTTATTAGTATAGCACAAATACGTTATCATTTATCCATTTTTGTGATATCATAAAAAAATATTAGGAGGAATATTTATGCTTAATATTCTAAATATTTTTCAAAAAGCAATCTTAGAAAATACAATTGATAACAATTTATATACAATCCACGATGTTAAAAAAGGTCTTCGTAATGAAGATGGTACTGGAGTATTAATTGGTTTAACACGTATCGCTGATGTTGTTGGATATGAAAAAATAGACGGCAAAAAAGTTGATACCGAAGGTCAATTGTATTATCGTGGTATTTCTATTTTTGATTTAACCCAAAATTTAGATAAACATAAAATTTGTGGTTTTGAAGAAATCTGTTTCTTAATTCTATTTGGACATTTACCAAATCAAGAAGAATTAGATATTTTTATGAAAGAACTACAAAGTTTATATACTTTACCAGATGGCTTTCTAGCAAACAATATCTTACGCTATCCAGGAATGAACATTATGAATAAAATGCAACGATCTTTGTTGATGTTATATGATACAGATGAAAATGCAGATGATTGTAGTGTAGAAAACACCTTTAAACAAGGGTTATCTATTATCGCAAAAATGCCTGCTATGCTAGCCTATGCTTATCAAGCTAAAGCACATGTTTTACATAATGAAAGTTTATACATTCATCATCCGGATACAAATGCAAGCATTGCAGAAAACATCTTGCGTATGATTCGTCCAGATTGTAAATATACAGAACTAGAAGCAAAGATTTTAGACTTATTATTAGTTTTACATGCGGACCATGGTTCTGGTAATAACTCAACCTTTACAAACATTGTTGTATCAAGCACCAATACAGATATCTATTCTGCTTTTTCTGCTAGTGTAGGTTCTTTAAAAGGCCCAAGACATGGTGGCGCAAATATAGCAAATAAGAATATGATGAAAGCTATCATAGATGAAATTGGATTAGATGCTTCGATTGAAGATATGAGAAACATCGCACATCGTTTATTAGACAAAGATTTCTATGATCAAAAAGGTTTAATCTACGGTATGGGACATGCTGTATATACTTTAAGCGATCCTAGAAGTGTTATTCTAAAACAACAAGCACAATTATTGGCAAAAGAGAAAAACATGGAGAAAGAATTCTTATTCTATTCTCAATTTGAACAAGTTGCGAAAGAAGTTATCTACCAACGTAAAAACATTCATGTATGTAGTAATGTTGACTTCTACAGTGGTTTCGTCTATGAAATGATGAATATTCCAGAAGATTTATATTCACCATTATTTGTCGCAAGTCGCTCCGTTGGATGGCTTGCACACAACATTGAAAACAAATTATATTGTAATCGCATTGTACGTCCTGCAGGTAAATATGTAGGAGAAACAATGGAATACATTCCTATGGAAAAGAGGTAATTATTATGCAAAAAGTAACACTATTTGAAGGCGATGGCATTGGACCAGAAATCACTAGAGAAGTGGTTCGCATTATCGATGCTTTACAACTACCTATTGAATTTGAACCATATGACATTGGTAAAACCGCATTTGAAAACTGTGGAGAACTAATTCCACAAGCATCCTTAAATTCTATTAAACGCAATAAAATTGCTTTAAAAGCACCAGTAACAACACCAATTGGACATGGTTTCCGTTCCGTAAATGTAGGACTACGCTTAGCTTTTGATTTATTTGCTAACATTCGTCCAGCAAAATCCATTCCGAATGTAAAAACACGTTATGAAGACATTGATTTAGTCGTTTTTAGAGAAAATACTGAAGACTTATACATTGGTTTAGAAGAAGAAATTGATGAAAATACCATTCATGCGATAAAGAAAATTACACGTCATGCTTCTGAACGTATCATTCGTGCTGCATTTGATTATGCTGTTAAAAACAATCGTAAAAAAGTAACTTGTGTACATAAAGCAAATATCCTAAAGAAAAGTGATGGTTTATTCTTAAAGATTTTCAATGAAATCAAAGAAGAATACCCAACCATTGAAACTAATGATTTAATTGTAGACAACACATGCATGCAATTAGTTATGAACCCAGAAAAATTTGATATTATGGTTATGCCAAACTTATATGGTGATATCCTATCCGATTTAACTTCTGGACTTATTGGTGGTTTAGGACTATTACCAAGTGCAAACTTAAATGAAGAGTATGCAATCTTTGAAGCCGTACATGGTTCTGCACCAGACATTGCTGGACAAAACATCGCTAATCCTACTGCCTTATTATTAAGTGCATGTATGATGTTAGATCATATAGGTTATACAACTGAAGCAAACAAAGTTCGTCATGCAATTGAAGATGTTTATCAAAATACAACCATTCGTACAAAAGATGTAAAAGGAACTGCATCTACTACTGAATTCGCAAATGAAATTATTGCTAGATTATAAAAGAAAAGCCTTCTAAAAGGCTTTTTTTATGTATTCTATAATAAGTTTTGCTCCACCACTATTTCCCAGTGCATCATGTATCATATCCTGCACTCTATTCATACTCTCTTTCATACCCGTATCCATCATTACAGAACTTACTAAACTCTTTAATGCCTGCATATCATCTAATTTTTTACCAACACCTAGTTTTTCCACACACTCTGCATTCACAAATTGATCCGATGCAAACGGTATAACTACCATAGGTACTCCATATACAAGTGCTTCAGATACACTATTCATCCCACCATGATTAACAAATACATCCGCTATTTTTAACACTTCTATTTGAGGAACACGTGTATAGATATGAATATTACTTGGAACAGATTTCAATTTTCGTATATCGAAATTTCCACAAGACAGAATCACATCTACATCTTCATTTTTAAAATCTTCGATACATTGATTAAAGAACGCTTTAGCCCCTTTCACAATCGTACCCAATGAAATGTAGATAATAGGTCTTGTTTTAACAAACAAAAATTCTTCATTCCTATCATAAATAGATGGTCCTAAAAATTTATACAAATCATTTGAAAAATCCTCTATATATGGTTGATATTCCTTCAATGTATATACCAAATTCAATCCAGCCGGATTATATACAATTTCATCCAACCAATTATCGGTTTTCATAGAAATATCTTTCGCAATATCTTTAGTAAAAGCTTTATTAATCCATTTACACTTAAAAATAGATAACGGCCCTTTTTCAATAAATCTCTCCATTAATACTTTATTGGTGACAGGTGCTGTAAACACACGAACAGCAGGTTTCTGATATTTTTCAGCTAAATGCTTACCAAGAAAAAAGAATTGTTCATAAATAATGCCATCAAAATGAGAAATAATCTTTTCAGCACTCGCATATGCATGCTTCATCTGTTCAGCTAATTGCTTATGATTGTTATAACCACAAAATACAGCTCCACTAGCTTTTATTTTATCTTCCCAATCATATGGCAACATATACGTTACTTCACAACCTTGCGCAATCAATTCCTGTACTAAACCAATGGTTGGTACCACATGACCATAGTATGGCAAATTAATAAATAATAACTTCATCATGATACCTCCATTCTATTTTTATTCTAACATAAAAAAAGGCATATACTGCCTTTTCACTTAAACAATCAATGGTAAGATATAACTCACCCATAACCAACTTAACGGTATAACTAATACCATCGAAACCACCATATCCGCTAAAGGAAAATCTTTAATCTTCATCATGCGTAATCCTGTCGCAATGACTAACAATCCACCACAAGCCTTAAAATCCGCAAACATACTTGCTGTTACATATGGCATAATTACACCAGATAAAGCAAATAAACTCAAAAACACAATCCCTTGTGGAATGGCAATAGCACTAACTACCATACCCAATTGACTAGCAAAAATCGCAGCTGTAAAGAAATCCAAAACCGATTTAGAAATCAAAATCGTAGGATCCCCACTTATACCTTCAACCAAACTACCATAAATACCCGTACCACTAGCACAAAACAAAACAATAATCATGACTAATGTTTGCATATACTCAGTTTCACTTAGTTCACTTTGATTCTTAAACACTCTAGAAATTCCTTTTTCTAAAAATTTAGCACCTTTTTGAACATAATCACTAACATGCAACAACATCCCAATAGCAGTACCTACAATAATACTCATAACTACCACAGGCATATTTTGCATACCTACAATCGAAGGAATACCTATTGCAATTGAACTTAATCCAAATAATAAAGTTAATTCATTTTTAATGCGAGTTGGAATATATTTACCAACTAAAACACCAAAGATACCACCAAAAAATACAGAACATATATTAATCGTTATTCCAATCGGCATCTTCTTTTTCCTCTACTTCTTTTTGTTTCATCGCTTCATCAAACAAACGAATCAATTCTTTTTCATCCTCTGCTTCAATCGCATATGGATGTAAATTTGCCATAGAATGAAACGATTGTAAAATACGATTCGCAACTTCCTTATTTTGATAATTCAAAACATATTGTGTACGCAATACCGTAATATTATTACGCATCATTTGTAAAAATTGTTTAAATTCTGTTGTGATATACATATCTACTGCATATCCCTTTAATAAACGACAATAGATTAACTCACATTGCAACATATATTTATGTACACCTGCAAAACCCACATTACGTTGTAACGCATTCTCGATTTCATACTCCACATCATTAAATTCATGCATACTCATCATACGAATGATTTTGAAATAAATAGCAGCCGCAACCATCTGATTTTGTAATTGATCATAAGAATACTCTATAAACCATTCTTCAGGCATATCTTTTAAAGCAACACCTCTTGCAAGTTGTGCTGTTACCATCATCTGTAACCAATATGCATGTAAAGCTTCTTTATTTTCTGAAATTGTATCAATAGTAAATCCATCATTTGATATCATTTGAAGATTTAATGGCAAACCATTTTGTAAAGTAAATATAAACCCACTAAATGCAATAATATAACAAGCTGTATCTACATATACACTAGTAGATAATAAACTACAGCCTACTGCGATTAATGCTAATAATGAATTAAAAATACATCCTCCCCACAAATATAATTTAAAAGGCATATTCCCATCTTTTAACATTGGCGGAACCATTAAACACTGACCTGCGGTTCCGGCTAAAGAAAAACGTTTATATTGAAGCTTTCCATCTACATTTATCCATACATGATTTCCAATTCGAAATGATAGAAATTCATATCCACTCAATAATCCAAATACTAAATGTCCCAATTCATGAACAACCGTTTGTAATATATTGGATACATACATAGCTAACATTAAGCCAATCATAATGGACAAAAAAGAGCCATTAGGAACCATAGCCATATAAATAAAAGCACAACCAACACCCAAAAACGTATTTAATGTGCGATAAATAAAATTATGCATATCATCAACTCCATATCTATTATATCAAAAAAACAGTTGAGACACACCTTACAATGCATCTTAACTGTCATAAACCTAATTCAAAGTTAATTTTGTTGATTACGATAACGAGACAAGAAACGTTGTAAAGATTCTGTTTTTGGATTACCAAAAATTTCTTCAGAAGTTCCTTGTTCCGCAATCACACCTTGTTCCATAAATACTACACGAGTACTTACTTCTTTCGCAAATTGCATTTCATGAGTAACTACAATCATCGTTAATCCTTCTTTAGCTAAGTCCTTCATAACATTAAGAACATCACCAACCATCTCAGGATCCAATGCACTAGTAGGCTCATCAAACAACAATACCTTAGGATCCATACACAACGCCCTAGCAATCGCTACACGTTGCTTTTGACCCCCAGATAATTGCATAGACCCTGCATACGCAAAATCCTTCATACCTACTTTATCTAAGTAAAACAAAGCCTTTTCTTCCGCTTCCTTTTTACTACGTTTCAAAACCTTCATTTGTCCAATCATACAATTTTCAATAACATTCTTATTATTAAATAAATTGAAATTTTGGAACACCATACCAATATGTGTACGATGTTGATTCACATCTATCTCACCTTGTAATACATCTTTACCCTCATAATAGATAGCGCCCGCATCCGGCATTTCTAATAAGTTAATACAACGTAACAAAGTACTTTTACCACTACCACTTGAACCAATAATCGTAACAACTTCACCTTTATCCAAATGAAACTCTACATCATTTAATACTGCCAACTTACCAAAATGTTTCTTTAAATGTTGAATATCAATTAAATGTCCCATACCTAAGCACCTACTTTCCCAGTCGTATTTGCCATACGTTTTTCAATATAACCTAAAATCTTACTTGTAGGATAGGTTAAGCACAAGTAAATCATCGCTACCACAAAGAATGTTTCTGTATATTTAAAGACACTTCCTGCAACAGAAGAACCTTGGAAATACAAATCATTAACCGCAATAACATTCAACACAGAACTATCTTTAATATTTACAATAAATTCATTAATAATAGACGGGAACGAATTACGAATCGCTTGTGGAATAATAATATAGAACATTGTTTGTAAATGACTCATCCCCACAGAACGAGCACCCTCTGTTTGTCCTTTATCCACAGCTTGAATACCAGAACGAACAATTTCAGCCATATAAGCACCCGTATTAATGGAAATAATCACAATACCAGCCACAATCGGTGTCCAATTTAAACCAATACTCTTCAATCCATAATACATAAAGAATGATTGTACCATCATTGGTGTTCCTCTAAAGAATTCAATATAAACCGTTAATACCCAATCAATAACCTTTTTACAAATTCTAGAAAATTTAGAACTACGAGGTTCAAGTGAAATCGCACGAATCGCACCAACCACTAAACCAATCATCAAACCAAATACAGTACCCGTAATGGCTAATAATAACGTAATTTTAACACCACTGAAAAATAATATAGAATACTTAGTAAATATACCCCACGCTGTTTCAATAAATTGCATGACTATTCCTCACTTGATGGTTGACGATTTGTCGCATCAAGCATCATGTTTACTCTATCATCTTCACTAATTGCATCTAATACACTTTGCACAGCTTTAAAGAAATCACCATCTCTAGTACCTTCTTTTAAACAAATAGAAACTGTTGTATCAATATCAAATCCATAACCATCTTCAAAATAAACGATAGCTAAATCATCATTTGCTTGAGTAGCACCAATTGCTACTGGTAATTCAGCAGTAATCGCATCCACTTCACCAGTTTGTAATGCATAAATCATTAATGGATATGTTTTTAATGGAGTATGATGATTCACACCAGGAATTTGATCAATAATATCATCATAGTTAGTACCAATTTGACCAACAACATTTTTACCACTAAAATCAGTTAAATGTGCTTCACGATCCAATGCATCCGCTTTTCTAACAATCATAACCATTTCTGATTCATAATATGGAGTAGTGAAATCCCCATTCATTTCACGATCCGGATTTGCCGTCATCCCTGCAATAATTGCATCAATATCATTCGCTTCTAACGCTGGTTGTAAACCTTCCCAAGCAATCTTCTTAATTACTAATTCCTTCCCCAAAGAATCCGCAATTTTTTGAGCAATCATAACATCGTATCCATCCGCATATCCGCCACCACTAATGGCAATACCATGTTCACCTTGTTCTAATGCTGTCCAGTTAAATGGTGCATAATCACATTCCATACCAACTACAAATTGATTGTCAGTATCCACATTTCCACCACAACCTGCTAATAAAAATCCTAAAATCAATAATACCGCTAATAATCTTCTCATCTTCTTATCCTCCTGTAGACTATTAATGAAAAAAGCCGTGCCATTAAGCACGACTTATACTTCAAAAAGAGTCATACATAATAGCGCCTCTACAAACGTAGGAGTGTTACAAGTATTTCCTGTAACCCCAAATAGATATTTTGCCAAACATCTACTTTCGGCGATGATTACCTTTCCTCTAGTTCATTGCTTGCCAGCTCCCTAAAGTACTCTGATACACCGCTACCTCTATCGGTTTTTTTCTTGTATTTTATGTTACTCTTGTATTATAAAATTGTCAACACCTATTTTTAATGACAACCACAAGAGCATGTATGTTCGTGATGATCACAAACCAAATTTGCATCATCCACTAAATGACAAGCTAAATATTCACGTACGCAAACATCTACATCACCACTTAAACCACGAATCACACGAATATTCTTTTCAGCTAAAGCATCAACAGCACCTTGACCAATACCACCACATAAAACAGTAGTTACTTGCCAATCAGCTAATTTAGATGCAATTGCACTATGACCAGCACCATCTAAAGATAATTCTTGTTTATTCACAATCATACCTTCTTCGATATCATACACCATCATTGTACTAGCTTTACCAAAATGACCAAACACCTCATGATTTTCACAAGGAATCGCAATACGTTCACTATCATTCAATAAAGCTTCTAACACTTTAACAGCTTTAGGTAATTGCACATCCAACTCTTCAAGTCTTCCTTCATCACATGCATGGGCAATTTCAGGTTGAATTGGTAATTGTGCTAATACTTCAAGACCATTTTTACTAGCAATCTCTTCAATATGGCTTTCACCAAAAATATGCAATTTCTTACCACAATCAGGACAAGCAAAATAACTCATATTTTCAACAATACCCAAAATAGGTACATTCATCATCTTCGCCATATTAATAGCTTTAGTTACAATCATACTTACCAAATCTTGAGGACTTGTAACAATCACAATACCATCTACAGGCAATGATTGGAACACAGTTAAAGGTACATCCCCGGTTCCTGGAGGCATATCCACAAATAAATAGTCAATATCACTCCAAATAACATCTGTATAGAATTGTTTTACCATACCTGCAATAACTGGTCCACGCCATACAACAGGTTTTTCTTCAGAATCCAATAACATATTAATAGACATAACTTGTACACCCATTGCACTTGTATTAGGAAGAATTAAATTATCCATACCATAAGCAGGAGAAGTACAATTAAAAATCTTAGGAATACTTGGGCCTGTAATATCAGCATCAATAATACCCACGTTATAGCCCTTCTTATTCATATTGATAGCTAATAAACTAGAAACTAGAGATTTACCAACTCCACCTTTACCACTAACAATACCAATTACTTTTTTAACACTACTTTTACTATTCAATTGTTCCTTTTGAATTCCTTTACGTTCACTACAATTCGCTGAACAATTTGAACAATCATGATTACATTCACTCATATTTTTACCTCCAAAAAGAAATAATTCCTTATATATGTTACCACATTTATAAAATATCTACCACAAATATAACTTTTATAGTTGAAAAACTATTTTTACTATGCTATTATATTAAAGCGCTTAGGGGTATAGTACAATGGTAGTATATCGGTCTCCAAAACCGCGGATGGGGGTTCGATCCCCTCTACCCCTGCCATGTAAATTAAAGTTCCTGATATTCAGGAACTTTTTTATTAATATTATTATTTCCTGTACAAATAACACAAGTTATGAAAATTGACAAAAAGTCAACATTTTTACACACGGTTGTTGTTTTTTTATAGAAATTGCATATAATAATAGTACAGATAGCCCGTAAGGGTAGGGAAACACCGCTTATGCGGTTTTTTTCGTTTGCACAAGTTTTTTTACTATATTCTTATACTTTTTCCTATCCGTATCATTACGTAATATATTCTTCTCGATACTATAATATCGATATAATACCTCAAGACTATTATTGTGATAAACATAATTTCTGATTGGAACCAATCGTGTCAAAAAATCATCAAATGTTGGAATGTCTGAATAACCTAATAAAGAGTCCAGCTTACCAAGTGTTAGAAAAATCTCTTTTTTCAATCTTAAATCACTTGTTTTATATATCGTAATTATTGAATTAAGTGATAATCTATCCAAGAAAACAAAAACACTTCCATATTGTAATAATTTACTTTTAAAACTATTTATTTCTTCCCTCATATGATTTTTGGCACTAACTGTAATATATTTGCTTATTATAAGATTTAATTGTAATTTTTGAATAAAATCATCAAATGCTTTTTCCGAATTAAGTGAATAGTAATTAGCAACTTTTTGTGACACAACAGCATTAAAAATTGTTTCAAATCTTGAAATAGCATTATATAAATCAGGATATAAATTCCGTTCTTGCATGTATCTATCATAATATTCTTTGAATTCAATATCCTTTTCGTAAACATGCTTATCATTTTCTTTTACAATTATTCCGCCACTTTTCTTAGCAAAAACATACTTAAAAGGAGTTATTACATTAATATACCCACATTTTTCAAGGATATGTTCAGCATCATGTTCAGAAACATCATTAAATATAATTCTCTTATCTGTTTTAAGATGTTCAATTTGTTCTTTAACTGTTTTGGGTTCTTTATATTTCATGTTATTACTCTTCCTTCTAATTATTACTTTTAAATAATTATACCACGCTAAAAAAAGTGAATAGCTAAAGCATCCAATCTTTAACCATTCACTTCTTTTTTTATTTTCTATTTTATTTCTTAGCCTTATAAAACATTCTATTTTCTAAAGAGAAAATACGCGCCGTAAATTCCCCTTCTTGAACAGAATCCATTGCTTTACGCATCATTTCCATGCGTGCATCTAAATTATCAATCATATGCAACACTTCTGCTTCAGGAATCATTGGTAATACTGGAGAACCAAATTCATATTCCCCATGATGTGATAAAATCATATGACGCAACAATAACACAGACTCATCTTCAATTTGTAATTCCTCAGCCACTTTCGCAACTTTCGCTTGCATAATCGAAATATGACCTAACAATTTACCTTCCATCGTATATTCAGGAACTAAACCATCCGTTAATTCTACCATTTTACCCATATCATGAACTAAAATACCTGCAACTAATAAATCACGATTTAACATTGGATATAAATCACAAATGGAATTTGCAATACGTAACATACCTACTACATGTGTAGCTAATCCACTTACAAATTCATGATGATTCTTAACTGCAGCCGCATGCTTAAAGAATTGTTCTTCATTTTCAATTAATAATGTACGAACTAATAATTGTAAATTCTCATTCGTAATACTATCTACTGCTTCCGCAACCTCTTTTTCTAAATCACTTCTAGCAATTAAGCCAGTAGTCACATAATCATCAAGATTATACATACTACTATCTGCCTCTTTTACATCCACTACACGCAATTGTAAAGCCCCACGATACTTAATAACTTCAGCCTTAACTAAAACCACACTACCTGGTTTTAATACTTCTCTTTGTACAGGTTTAATATCCCAAAGTTTTCCTTCAATAGTACCTGTGCTATCTTGGAAAGTCACAGATACATAAGGAGCCTTCGCAACCGTAACACCATCTTTAACTTGAGATACCAACATACAAGACTCTAGAGATTGTTGTTCCTTTAACTCATTAATCTTTATCATATTCTTGTTCCACTTCCTCTACTGCATTATATACATCATCATAATCAAAACCTTTAGATACTAAATAACGGAATACAGTATTACGTAACTTTGTACCCTCATACTTTTGACAATAACGCTTCCAAGCCTTTTGTGCTTGTTTCATTAAATTTGTATGTTCTACATCTTCATCTTTCTCAAATTCTAATAAAGACATAATTTCATTAACTGTTTCTGTTTCGTATCCTTGTTGATACAATTTCTTTTGTAAAGAAACCTTTTGCATCTTCATAGAACTATCCGTAGGCTTATCAAGCTGTTTTTGTGCCCATTTCACACCACGAGCCACTTCTTCCTCATGATCTTCATTCGCCAACTCATTTTCCACCGTTTCTTGTGGAATACCTTTTTTCACTAACGTACGAACAATCTTATGATTACCAACTTTTAAAGCACGCATCGCTTCAATTTGAGAAATCATATATTGAGCATCATTGATATACCCTTTCTTTTCAAGTTTTTCAATGATTTCATTAATAGATTTAATATCTAATTCAGTTTCATTTGTTAGGAAATCATACATTTCTTTTCTAGTACGATCTTTAGAGGCAATCTTACGAATACATTGTAAATACGCTTTCGCATACTTTTCATGTACTAATAATTCTTCTAATTCCTTAGGCATAATCTTCGCATTAATATGATATTTCTTCTCCAAATATAAGTCCCAAGTAATCGTAACTTTTAATTCATCACCTTGAGAACTTAAAAGCATTTCAATCATATCATCTTTCATACGCAATGCTTGAATATCATACACTTTTTGATACATATCAATCGCTTGTTGATATACATTTAATACTGTTTGACCAAATACACGACTATCATAGATTTCTACTTTCTTAATCGCATTTTGATACATCTTTTCTTTATCTGCTTTATTCATTTCACTAAATGCAATTAATTTATCCGCAAATTCTTCTTTTGTTGTAAATAAGAAACCAGTTTCATTTTCTAACACTAAATCCGTTAAAACATCATCAGGTCTAGCAAAAACAACCAAACCACTCGCTAAAGCTTCAATAAATGTCATACCTTGTGTTTCAGATAAAGATGCAGATACAAATGCATCAGAAGCATGATAATACGAAGGAATCATTGTATGTGGTTTACGATCTGTAAATACCACATAATCTTCTACATCCAAATTCTTAGCCATTTGACGCAATTCATCCAATTGAGGACCACCACCAACGATAGCTAAACGAATCTTCTTTTGTAATTTCTTAATGATTGTAAATGTCTCAATAACAATATCAATACTCTTTTCAGCCGCAATACGCCCTACATAAACAAGTAAGAACTCATCATCCTTAACTCCCATTTCTTTACGCAAAGCCAAACGCGTTTCTTCATCTGTTTTTTCTGGTTCAAAACGTTCCAAATCTAATCCTGTAGGAATTACATGAATTTGTTTCTTAATGCCATACGCTTCCAAACGCTCTTTCGTTTTTGGACTAGGACAAATTAAAGCTGTACACTTTTCTCCATACAATTTACTTAATGAATATACCGCACGTTTCGCAACTCTATCCACTGACTTTAAATTAAAGATATTTACATAGTGGGTATAATCTTCATACATTGTATGATATGTACTTACCAAAGGAATAGATAAACGACTCGATACAATACGAGCAAAAATCCCCACACCAAACTCTGTATGTACATGAATGACATCCAAATTCATCTTTTTAATTTTATCTAACGCAGATAAATGAATTGGACTTGTTAAAACATAACCATAAAAACTATCTAATTCAATACCCGCTAAACGTAAAACACGTTCTTCCACTAAATCTTTTGAAGCACTAGATTTTGTTGTAATCACATATACTTCATGTCCTTCTTTTTCCAACGCATTCTTCAATGTCACAATAGAAGAAACTACACCATTAATATCTGGTGTATACGCATCTGTAAACATACCAATTCTCATACCAAAACCTCCTAAACAACCTTCGTTTTCGAATTTTGTACTTTTATAAATACTATGGCTCCTAGAATCATCAACAAATGATACGTTGTAAAACGCCATAAAACCATTACACTTGATACTTGAACACTCGACAACAGCATTCCAAACATCATCATAAAGACACTTTCCGTTCCACCACTCGCTCCTGGAATTGGAATAAAAGCATTCACATTCATTACAAATGATGTCAATGCAATCATTGTTACAAAATCTATTTTTTCAAAAGGAAAATCTAATGTCCATAAACAAAAGATTGGAATTGCATAATACATCAATAAGCGAAAGATATTAGCTAATACCACTTTAATAAGCAATTTCCCATTCGAGCGTAATACAGTTATCCCTTTTGAAAACTCGATAAGTTTCACTCTCATTTTTTCTCTAACTGATTCTTCATCTTTAACAATCTTAATTCTCGCTAAAAATGCAATTGCTACATGCAGAATCCAAGTATACACTTTCTTAGAAAATGTACAAAGAATGAGTACACCAATCACTATAGCATTCACTCCAAAGCCTAAAATTGCTAGCAAAAAAATAGAGTGATTCATAAAATAAGGTATTTTCCACACCAATAGAATTAAGGATACAAGCACCATAGTAATTTGATAAACAATAAAATCAATAACTAGAATACTCGCAGAATGTTCAACCACTAATCCTTGCTTATGAAAAACAAAAACCTGTGCAATTTGTCCTCCACTACTACTTGGAGTAATTCCATGAAAAAAGCTGGCGACTAAAGCATTCACAAATCCTTCTTTTAGTGAATAATCCTTCTTTACTATTTTAGCATATTGTTGCAGTATCCAACCAACAATTAATTGGCAAAATAACACAACAAGAATTACAACCAAAACTTTACCAACATCTACATTGAGTAAAGTATTCATGATTTCTTCCGTATGATCTTTTAGTGCTAGCCACAAACCCCAGCCTGTAAAGATACAAACAATAACTGCATTTACTAAATAATTACGAATTAAACTTTTCATTGTTTTCCAATACCTGCTTATAAACAGACTGTAATTGTTGTCCTATGAAATCAATACTTCTTTCTTGTGCTGTTTTATATCCTTCTTCTTTAACTGATGGTACACGTTTCTCTATAACATCCTGAATTAATTGAACAAAAACATCATTATTTGTTCCTTTATAACAATTTACTTGATCAAATAACCATTCATCATAAACACCAATATCACGTACAATCACATTTTGATGACTCGCTAATGCTTCCAATACCACAATTCCTTCTGTTTCCTCATAGGACGGGAAGAAAAAGACATCACTACCACTAAAAGCTCCTTCAATAATAGCCCCTTTAACATAACCAGGGAAAATAACATTATTTGGATGATTGCCTTGAACAATATCACGCACATGACTTGGTATCATCATATTGTTAATGGAACCAAACCAAATAAACTTATACTCTGGCATTCTTTTGGCTACTTCCACAAAATCAAGTATTCCTTTTCTTTCAAAAAACAACCCAACACACAAAACTACTTTATCCTTTTCATCCAAGGAAAAATACTTGCGAAAAGCTTTTACTTTTTCTTCATTATAGCTAAAACACTGTAAATCAATTCCATTGGAAATTGCGTAAATTGGTTGTTGAAACCCATATCCTTCTAATAAACGCTTGGAATATGGGGTAGGTGTAATAATCAAATCTGCTTGTGAGTACAAATTTATCAAATGCTTTTTAAACATTGGTGCAATCGTATTGGAAAACACAAAGGAATTACGAAAATCCTCTTCTGTAGAATGTGCATGATAAATAACCTTTCGCCCTAATTCTTTGGCTTGTTTAATCATATGACTACTATTAGGACCTACCGTATTAATATGTAAAATATCATAATCATCACTAGGATCGCATGTCCATTCAATACCTACAGCATCTAATGCTGCTTGTTGATGTTTCAATGCTCTACCAATTCCAGAACCTGAAATCATCGATTCTCCTTCAAAATATAATAAAACTTTCATAGAATCACCTCTTCATAACTTATAACTTTACGATAAGCTCCTTAAAAACAAACTACTAATCACTCCATCAAATCGAAAGAAATTCTTAACAAAAAAAACCATATATACACTTTCACTATACACTATATTCCATCTTTAACCAACTGATACACTTTAAATTTTCTTTACTCATTTAATTTAGCACAAAAACAATAACCTTCAATGCACTGTAAACACTTACATTAAAATTCACATATTTTTCCATAATTTCTTGATATTTTCAAGAATATTAATTGCTAGTATATAGTTGTACAAGAAGTTCCCATCCTTGTACAAGTTTTTCTCCTCAATAAATAAGATAAGTATTAAAGAATAAAATAGGAAAAGGCATATGTCTTTTTCTTTTTTTATGTTTAAAACAATTCACATCATTTCACACAATCACACGATATTTCTGCAAACACTATCCTGTATAGTAATAAATGTAAACAAAAAGTGTTTACATACGAATCTCTCCCTAAAATAATAATCCCCTATTATTTGATTCGTATTATTCTATCCCCTAAAACAATATGAAACAAGAAAGGTAAAAGGACGAAAGTCCTTTTATCTTGTTTTCTCTTTCACATAATTTCACATAATTATGCAACATTTCTATCGAATGTAAGCGCTATACTAAACATATAAGCATATAGTAGCTTATACTATACGAACCTGTATCCCTGTAGATATCCCCCTTATCTTTCAGGTTCGTAAAACTTCTATCCCCTTAAATTAAATGGAAAGTACCACATCCCCATGTGGTACTTTTCCTTTTTGTGGTATGATAAAGACAAGGAGAATCAATTTATGAAAATATGTGCAATTATTGGAAATGGATTTGAAGAACTAGAAGCAATCGGTTCGATTGCCTTATTAAAAAGAAGCGGAATTGAAGTAGACATTTTTTCTTTAGAAAAGGATATTGTTTTAGGTAAACATAACATAGCAATTACCAATGTATTACCACTAAAACAATGCCAAGAAAAAGATTATGATATGTTGCTATTACCTGGTGGCCCTCATTATGAACAATTAGAAAATAATGTATACGTTATTGAGTTAATTCATAATTTCTACCAAAAGAAAAAAGGTATCGCCGCTATTTGTGCTTCCCCAACTATCTTAGGAAAAATGGGATTACTGCAAAATAGAAACTATACCTGTTTTACGAGTATGAATGAAGACTTCAAAGGCACATTCTTAGACCAATATGTGGTTAAAGATGATTTTATTATCACTGCTAGAAGTGCTGCCGCATCCATTGACTTTGCTTTTGAAATTATTGAATATTTACAAGGCAAAGAGCAAAGAACAAAAATCGAAGAACAAATTTACTATTAAAAAAATGTGACACAAGTCACATTTTTTAGTTTCCAGCTCTGAAATTTTCGTATGCTACATATGCATTAGAAATTTCTGTTACTAAAGCATCGATAGTAGCTTGATCTACTGTATATACGACTTCACTATCCTTACGAATGCTAGCTGTACCATTATCATATACATATAAATAAACAATATCAGCACCCTTTTGTAAAACAACACGTGCAATTGCATTTCCTGCTGTTCCACCTTCTGTAAATGTCATACCATTTACTGCATTTTGAATAGCTGTATAGTAAGAACCATCAATCTTACTTAAATCAGAATATAACCATTCTGTATTTCCATCTTGTAAGAATGTGTTATAAGCAGCTTTCATACCGTTAGCACCATATTCATTCATTAATGTTACATATGCAGCACTATCAAATGTATCTTTTTTATCATTTGTATCTGCACAAGCCACTAAACTAAAAACTAATAATAAACTTAATAAACCTTTAACTAATTTCATATATTTTTCCTCCACAAAAAAAGATTATATGCTTATTTTTTAAAACATACAATCTCTTTTTCAATTATTATAATTCTTTTTTCCATAAGCCATGTAAGTTGCAATATTCATACACAGCTACTACTTTTTCATTCACTACAAATCTTGCTTCAGGTTCAACGTTTGGTTCTAAATATTTTACTTGGAAACCATTTTCTGTTTCAACGATTACAAATTGAATGAAATGTTCTTCAACCATTGGATGATCCACACTACCAATTCTTACAATCACTTCATTTCCTTCAACTCTTACTGCTGGAACATGCTTTTCTTGAGCCGCATCAGTTGTATTTGCTACTAATTCAGTCATTGGCTTTCCACAACATACTACAGGAACCTTTGAATCCACTACTTTTACAATAATATTTCCACATACATCGCATCTATAAACTTTTAATTCTTTTTTCATATTTTTTTATCTCCTTTGGGCAATTCCCTTTATCTACTTTAATTATATTCCTTCTTATATACTTTACAAGCAATATGCTCATCTTTGTTAATATCACACAATTCAAAAATTATTTTTTTAAATTTTTAAAATATCCTATTGCATATTAAAAATCACCGTGCTATAATAAGTAAGCACTTGAGGGAAAGACTTAAGGTATACATCGCGGGGTAGAGCAGTCTGGTTAGCTCGTCGGGCTCATAACCCGGAGGTCGTTGGTTCAAATCCTTCCCCCGCAACCAATGGTTCCGTAGCTCAGTTGGTAGAGCAACGGACTGAAAATCCGTGTGTCGTTGGTTCAATTCCGACCGGAACCACCATTGAGTTAAATTAGCACTTATCGAAAGATAAGTGCTTTTTTATTTCTATAAGAATATGGTATACTAGTATACGAGGTGAACGATATGTTTAAGATCTATAACAAAGATGCACTAACACGCAATGAACGTTTTCAAAACGCTTGTGTTGTAGGTATATTAACAACTTTAGGATTAACAATTGCTTACGGTATTCTATCAAATGTTCTATTCTTAGAATTACAAATTCTTTATATGGCAATTGGATACCTAATTGGTATGTCTATTCAAAAAGCAGGACGTGGTGTACAAGTTCGCTTTTCCGTATTAGGTGCAATTTGTGCATTTGTTTGTTTCTTTGTTGGAGATATCATTAGTATCTTTGGTTTTTCAGCATTATTCACACCTAGCATGTATGGTATTGTATTACGTTCTGTAATATCTATGTGGTTAGGTGGAATGGATTTTTCTACACTTTTATCTTTAGCCTTTAGAGTAATAGGAATTTATTTTGCTTATGTCTATGCAAGAATCGTTTAATATGTTTCGTAAAACTTGGATTGATATCGATTTTGATGCTTTAGAATTCAACCTAAAGCATTTTCGTCGTGACAATAAAGAACTAATTTTCGTTGTAAAAGCCAATGGATATGGTCATGGAGATTTAAAGGTAAGTAAATTTGCATACCAACATTGTGATATTAATTGGATTGCCGTTTCTTCATTAGATGAAGCCTATCACATTCATAAACATGTACCTGAACTTAATATCCTAGTTTTAGGCTATACCGATTATCAATACATTCCAATCGCGATTGAAAATAATATTACATTAATTATTCCATCTTTAGAATATGCACAAAACTTACCTGAAACAAGTCATGGATTACATGTGCATATTAAAGTAGATACAGGTATGAATCGTTTAGGTTGTAAAACTGCAAATGAATTACAAGAAATCATTAATATTTTATTATCTAAGGGTGTATTTATTGATGGTATTTTCTCTCATTTTGCTTGTAGCGATCAAAAAGATGGAGATATGAGCAAAAAGCAATATAACCAATTCAAAGAAATGGTTATTTCTTCAAATTATAACTTTCCAATGGTTCATATTGCTAATACAGATGGTAGTTATATAAAAGATGATTTCTGCAATGCCAAACGTGTGGGATTAGGCGCCTATGGATATAGTGCCTTTGAAAACCTAAAACCATGTCTTTCTTTAAAAACACAAGTCATTGCCATTAAAGAAATTGAAAAAGATGAATCTGTAAGTTATGGCGCTGTATATCACGCCAATAAAAAAGAATGGATAGCAACCATTCCTATTGGATATGCCGATGGTTGGTTAAGAAGGAACGAAGGACGCACAGTCTATGTAAACAACACTCCAGCAACCCTTATTGGACGCATATGCATGGATCAATGCATGATCCGTTTAGATGAATATGTACCAATTGGTACTGAAGTAGAATTAATTGGACCAAATATGCCAATTACAACGATTGCCAACGAAACACAAACCATACCATATGAAATCATTACAACATTATCTGATAGAATTCCTAGAATCTATCATTACAAAAATGAAATCATCGGTCATTGTTTAACCAGATTCCCAAGTGTTGATTAAAAAGTAAATGAGGTGAACAAATGTTCACCTCTTATTTATTCTTCACCAATACTGTCTAAACTATCATAGATTTCTTCATCAGATGAAAGACCAAATACCGTACGAACTGCATCATTAGTAATTAATGCTGATCCACCAATCGTAAATCCGATTGCAAGTTCTCTTTCCATGATATAATCTCTAGCTAACTTATTATTCTTTGTAGAATCAGTAAGAATTAATGGCGCTCTCAAAATATAAGCCAAAGGACCTGCGCTCAATCCATCAGGGAAATTCTTCGCATATGCAATAACCGCCGCATCAATGTCGTCGAAATATTTTTCAGCAACCTTAATACTTGTTTCATAGCGATCCTTACCAGCATAACGCTTTACAGTACCCCAATTCATACACTCATACTCTACTTTTTTACTTACTGCACTTGTGCCACCAATAATACGAATCTCTGCACCAACATTGGCTTGCAAATACTCTTTTTGCGCCTTGCTCAATGTTTTTCCAACTAACAAAATTGGTTTACCTAAAGCACTTACACTTAAACTATCCGCAAAACCAGTACCCGTACACACAAGAATATGATTCGCTTTAACAGGAACTTCATTTAAAATCATTAAATTTGTTTCATAACGATCTTTACCAGCTAAACGTTTTACATTATAATTACGATCTTTTAAATACTGATCAATTGTTCCAGAAACAGCATTTTCACCACCCAAAATATATACATTAGCACCTTCACTAGTATTTTCGTCAATATATTCTACTAAATCATTAATCACAGTAGTCTTACGATTCGTCATCAAAATTGGCGCTCCATAATATGCAGCCAAATAACTACCAGCTAAAGCGTCTGCATAATTTTCCCCATTCGCAATAATTACTGTATTAGGTCTGCCAAATATAGCATGCATGAAATCCGCTGTAGCAAATGCCGTTGCATAACGATTATCACCCGCCAAACGGAATACCGTTGTAATATTTTCTACAACTTCAATATTGCAAGTTGCTTTTATTCCATTATTTGTTGTAGCTGTAATTACTGCACTACCAATTGCATGAGCTCTCATCCATCCATATTCATCCACAGTAACAATATCCGTATTACTTGATGTAAATGTTACTTCAGCCTCAATTGCTATATCATCAACAAATACATCAAAGAACAGTGGATATTCATCACCAACTTCAAGCCTTACTTTACTAGAATCAAATACAATCGCAGTAGGATCCTTTTTCACTAAATTAAACGCACAATCATTAAAATTTGTAGTACTTGCATCAACAACTTTACAGTTTTCGCCTTGGTCTGTAATATAGATTTCTGTAAGTTTCCAAGTACCTTCTTCTGCTTCATCTCCAAATATTTCAAAATTAACAGGATATACATTGTTAGAAATATCAGTTTCATCAAAGTAGTCGCGTTTATATACTTCATTACCACTAGGTGATTCCAAAACAACATCAATATATTCTATTTTATTATCATCTGTAGCTTCAATAAAAAACGTATTTTTTTGACCAATTAATAAATCCTTCTTATCAATAGAAACACCATGAAAAACAGGTTCTGTAACATCTGCGTTATCACCACCAGAGAAAGTAAAGTTATACGCATTCAGATTCATATATTTAGTTGTTAAATCAGATTCTTGTTCCACTTCACTATGATTCACAAATAAGTAATTATCTTGAGCATCACAAAAATAAGCATAATGCCATTTCCACATACCATTTTGAAAAGTATCATCTGTTTCAATATTTAGTGTATACACACCTTCTGGATTACCATTATCATAATTAGCAGAAAAACCAATTGAAGCTCCAGTAATTGGCATAAAAAACTCTACATAAATATAATTAATATGGTTTAAAGAATTATTTACATGAAAAGTATAGGATACCGTATCACCAGCAACCACTTCCGTTTTATTGACACTCATACCACTGTACACAATGTCATTAACTTCTTCCGCATGAATCGATGGATTTACATTGATTATAGAGCACGCAAGAACTAATGCCATTAACAATTTAAATATTTTCATCACAAAGTTTCCTCCTATATTTGTATTTTTATTATATCAAACATATAAAAACATAACTACATACATGACTGTAAATTTCTTGTTAATTATTACACGCGTTATCAACAAATATCATTATAAAAATGAAATCATCGCTCATTGTTTAACTAGGTTCCCAAGTGTCGATTAAGAAAAACATCCAGTATAAATCACTGGATGTTTTATTTATAATCTGCCCAAAACTTTTTAGAATAATCATCGACTGTTTCATTATTCTCTATTGTCACTCTACGATATAAATAATCTAAATTAACAGCTTCTAAAAACATAGCTATTTCATTTCTTAATTTCTCTTCTTCATCTTTTCTATAACCAATTGCACAAGAAAGTTCTCCAATCATACAGAAATCCTCAGATAAATGCAAATCACCCACTCCAATGCTTGGATTGGACACCTCGCCAACCATTCCCGGATGAAATATAATAGGAGAAATATCATGAAATACCGAACGATGATACGTATATTTTTCAAGAATATCTAGTACTTCTTCATATGCTACATCTTCACTAGATAATTTATAGGTTTTACTTTTAATTATACGACTTGTTTCACCCGTAATTGTAGTAACGGAAACACGAAGTTCTAAAGAATCATTACTATTCCTTTCAATTCACTCGCGCAAATTCATTGGACGATACTTATATCCTACAAAAAATAACAACACACAAACAAATACCAAGATCCATTTTTTCATACCATCACCTACTAATATTATAACAAAAAAAGGCTCGATTACTCGAGCCTTAAGATATTAGTTTTCAGCCAATTTAACTAAACGGTTGTAACGTTTTTCAGCATCTTTACGACATCTTTCGAACATTTCGTAAGCTGTTTCATTACCTTTTAGTTTCAATAATTGAGCATAACGTGTTTCGTTCAATAAGAAGTTATTGAATTCATCGAAGTTAGGCGCTTTAGAGTCGATAGTTAATGGTTGTTCTTTACGTGGGTCGAAACGATATAATGTTACATAACCGCACTTAACAGCATTAGCTTGAACTCTTTGATGGTTAGCTAAACCACCTTTGATACCATGGTTAGCACATGGAGAGTAAGCAATGATTAGAGATGGTCCATCATAGCTTTCAGCTTCTTTAATAGCTTTTAATGTTTGAACTTTGTCAGCACCCATAGCGATAGAAGCAACATATACATGTCCATAAGCCATAGCGATTTGTCCTAAGTCTTTCTTAGCAGTTGGTTTACCACCAGCAGCGAACTTAGCGATAGAAGCTGCTTGAGAAGATTTAGAAGATTGTCCACCTGTGTTAGAGTAAACTTCTGTATCTAATACTAATACATTAACATTTAAGTTATTAGCTAATACATGGTCTAATCCACCGTAACCGATGTCATAAGCCCAACCGTCTCCACCAACGATCCATACAGACTTACCTACTAAGTCACGTTCGTAGTCTAATAATTCCTTAACTGCTTCATTTGCACTAGCCTTAACCCCATCAACGATAGGTTTAACTAATTCTCTTTGAGCATCACGGTTATTACCAGCTTCTAAGTACTTAGCAAATACTTCTTTTAATTCTGGTTCAACAGTTTCCATGTTGTCTTCCATAACCTTCAAGATTCTAGCTTCCTTGAAGTTTTGAGCCAATGCCATACCATAACCGTATTCAGCATTGTCTTCGAACAATGAGTTAGCCCAAGCAACACCATTACCATCTTTATCGTTAACGAATGGAGTAGATGGAGTTGATGAAGAGTAAATCATTGAACATCCAGTAGCATTAGCTACCATCATATCTTTACCAAATAATTGAGATACTAATTTGTAATATGGAGTTTCACCACATCCTGGACAAGCACCAGATACTTCAAAATAAGGCATTAAGAATTGAGAACCCTTAACAGTGTCTGTTGAGAAGTATTCTGTCTTGTAAGGAACTTCTTTGAATAAGTAGTCAGCAAGAGGAACTTGATCAAGTTTAGCGTTAACGTCAACCATTTCAAGAGCCTTAGCGCCTCTCATACCTGGACATTCAGTAACACATAATCCGCAACCTACGCAGTTGTCAGGTGAAACTTGAACGCGGAATTGTAATCCTTCAACGCCTTTACCCATAGCAGGTTTTGTCTTGAATTCCATTGGAGCATTCGCAACTTCTTCTTCAGTTAATAAGAAAGTACGGATTGTTCCATGAGGACATACATAAGAACAGAAACCACATTGGATACAGTTTGCAGGATCCCATGTAGGAACTTGAACAGCAATTGTTCTTCTTTCTTCATAAGCAACGTTATTACGGATAGAACCGTCTAATAAACCATACTTAGTGAAAGCACTAACTGGCATATCATAACCTTCTAAGTGGTTAATTGGAGCCACGTGTTTATCAAAGTATTCATCACCAGTTAATTTTCTACCAGAATCATATGGTAAGTTAGCCCATTCTGGTTTAACTTCGATTTCAACTAATCCACCCTTACCAGAGTCGATAGCATTGTAGTTCGCTTGAACTACATCTTCACCCTTCTTAGAGTAAGATTTGTAAGCAGCCTTCTTCATTAATTCAACAGAAGTTTCATAAGGCATGATTTGTTCGTTCAATGCGAAGAATGCAGATTGAAGAATTGTATTAGTTCTTCTACCCATACCGATTTCACGAGCGATATCTGTAGCATTAATGATATAGAATTTAGCTTCTTTCTTAGCTAATGTAGCTTTTAAGCGATTTGGTAAGTGATCTTCTAATTCATCCTTAGAGAATGTTGTATTCAATAAGAATGTTCCACCTTTCTTAAGATCTTTAACCATATCATATTTGAAGATATAAGCATCTAAAGAACAAGAAATAAAGTCAGCATTGTTAATATAGTAAGTAGAACGGATTGGAGAATTACCAAAACGTAAGTGAGAACGAGTTACTCCACCAGCTTTCTTAGAGTCATAAGCAAAGTAAGCTTGTACATATTGGTCAGTATTATCACCAATAATCTTAATAGAGTTCTTGTTAGCACCAACAGTACCATCAGAACCTAAACCATAGAATAAGCAAGAAGTATAATCTGCTTCAACTTCAAAGTTAGGGTCTACATCTAATGATAAGTTAGTAACATCATCAACGATACCGATTGTGAATTCATTCTTAGGTTCATCTTTAGCTAATTCATCATAGATAGCTTTGATTTGGTTAGGAGCAGTATCCTTAGAACCTAAACCATAACGGCCACCAGTAATTACTAATTCTTTACGATCTTTTAATGCATCTAATACATCTAAGTATAATGGTTCACGTCCACCCATTTCTTTTGTACGGTCTAATACAGCAATTTTCTTAACTGTTTCAGGCAATACAGCTGTTAAATACTTAACAGAGAAAGGACGATATAAATGAACTTTTACTAAACCAACTTTTTCACCATGAGCTACTAAAGTATCAATAGTTTCTTTAATTGTTTCAGTAACTGAACCCATAGCCACGATAATACGATCTGCATCAGCAGCACCATAATATGTGAAAGGAGCATAGTCACGGCCAGTAACTTTAGAAATTTCAGCCATGTATTCTGCTACGATATCAGGAACTTTAGCGTAGTGAGAGTTTTGAGCTTCTCTTCCTTGGAAGAAAATGTCATCATTTTCAGCACCACCACGAGTAACAGGATTGCTATGTGGGTTTAATGCGCTAGCTTTATAAGAAGCTAATGCTTCTCTATCGATTAAACGTTTGTAAACTTCATAATCCATAACTTCAACTTTTTGAATTTCGTGAGATGTACGGAATCCATCGAAGAAATGAATAAATGGAGCGTGAGCTTTAATAGCTGCTAAGTGAGCAACACCACCTAAGTCCATAGCTTCTTGAACAGAGTGAGATGCCAACATACAAACACCAGTTTGACGGCATGCATAAACGTCTTCATGATCGCCAAAGATATTTAAAGCACGTCCAGCAATAGCTCTAGCTGCCACGTGAATAACACCTGGTAAGCATTCACCAACCATCTTATAGATGTTTGGAATCATTAATAATAAACCTTGAGATGCTGTAAATGTAGTAGATAATGTACCACCTTGTAAAGCACCATGAACAGCCCCAGCAGCTCCACCTTCAGATTGCATTTCGCAAACTTTTACGATGCTATCAAAGATATTTTTGCGCCCTTGAGTTGCCCATTCATCAACAACTTCAGCCATAGTTGAAGATGGTGTAATAGGATAAATAGCAGCTACTTCAGTAAATGCATACGAACAATGCGCAGCAGCTGTATTACCATCCATTGACATAAATGTTTTTGTCATATTTGCCTCCTTATAGTCAAATTCTTACTTATATATTATAAAACATCGACTTCTGATTAACAATAATCAGAAGTCAACTTTTTCACAACTTTATTGTATATTTTTACCATTCCTTCATTAGTGAATAAATAAATTTAGCATAATCCTCTTTTTTCCATACAACTGGTGTTGGATACAATGGAACCGCTTCCTTATATGCCCAATTTACCATTTGATCAATATCTGATTCACAAATACAAGTAGGATACACAGAAATACCCATTTTTTCTTTCAATTCTTCTATCCAAGCAATAAAAGCTTCTGCTTTTTCCTTAATCGTTCCACCACTACACATATTACATACATCCGCTAAATCTGCCAAATACTTGTATACATGTTCACCATAAGCCCTCATCACATGTGGCAATAAAATACCCATAGCCTCACCATGCGCCATACCATATAATCCACTTAACGTATGTCCAATCGCATGCACATTTCCTACACAACCTCTAGTAAAGGCTCTACCAGCATAGAACGCCGCCTTTTGCATCTTGCTTCTAGCATCTATATTATTTCCATCTTCATAAGCTTTATACAAGTAATCATATACCAAACGAACCGCTTCCTTCGCTAAATCATTTTCCAATTTTGTATTATACATCTGATTGGTATACGCTTCTACTGCATGACTTAGTGCATCTAAACCCGTAATTGCAGTCACCCCTTTGGGTACACTTACTGTTAATTTCGGATCCAACACAGCATATTTAGGCATCAAACAATTATCATTAATAGATGCTTTATGATGCGTACTCGCTTCTGTAATAACAGCAGCTACTGTAGTCTCGCTTCCTGTACCACTAGTAGTCGGTACAGCATACAAATTAGGAATATTCTTCAATACTCGATACAATCCTTGTAATTGCGAAATACTCTTTTTAGGTTTAGCAATTCTCGCCCCAATAGCTTTCGCACAATCCATAGGCGAACCACCACCAAAAGCAACCAAACTATCACAATTATTATCTATATACATCTTTACTCCATTTTCTACTTCTGTATCCAATGGATTCGGACTCACTTCACTAAATACCACATAAAATAATTGCAATTCACTCATTTTGTCTAACAACGGTTGTAAATATCCATTCTTAAATAAAAACAGATCCGCAACTACCAACACTCTACGATTTCCATTTTTATAAATAACTTCAGGTAATTGTAAAATACTATCTTCCCCTTCAATGACTTTAGGCATACCCCAAGGTATAACATACATAGCCATTTTCATAATATAATGAAATACACGCACAAACATTTGAATTCCCCTTCCAAACATATTAAGTATACCCTATTTACAATAATTTAGGTTATAATAAATACATGAGGTGAAGCACATGAAAACAAAAATCGCAATTATGTATGACTTCGATAAAACTTTATGTACGAAAGACATGCAAGAATATAGTTTCATTCCACAATTGGGTATGGATGCCAAAGAATTCTGGCATAATGTATCCATTCAAACCAAAGAACACAACATGGATTCTTGCTTATCCTATTTATATTACATGATTCAACAAGCCAAAGAAAAAAATCACCCGATTACTAGAGATGATTTCGTAAAACTGGGACAAGATATTGAATTTTTCCCAGGTGTATTGGATTGGTTTAGTCGCATTAATGAACATGGTAAAAAACAAGATGTTGAAGTAGAACACTTTATTATTTCAAGTGGACTAAAAGAAATTATTGAAGGTTCACCCATCGCCAAAGAATTCAAACGTATCTACGCTTGTGAATTTCATTATGACAAGAATAACCACGCAGACTGGCCAAGCATGGCAGTCAACTATACCAATAAAACCCAATTCCTATTTAGAATCACTAAAGGAACATTGGATATTTGGGATGAAGCCGTCAATGAACAAATCGCAAACAATGAACGTTACATTCCTTATGCAAATATGATTTATCTAGGAGATGGAATGACCGATGTTCCATGTATGTCACTTGTAAAACGCTATGGTGGACACTCTATTGCTGTATATGATACAAAAATTGATACTTGTAATAAGTTATTGCAAGACAATCGTGTAAACTTTATTGCCAAGGCGGATTATGCAGAAAATTCCGAACTAGAAAGGTTAGTTAAACGTCTAATCAATAAAGTATCACATGATTTTGAATTAGAAAATTTACACAATCAACAATTACAAAATACCAAATAAAAAATTAGCATTTCTGCTAATTTTTTTGTATCTAGTTAAGTGCCACAAAAACATCTAATGGAGCACGTGTAAATTCATATTTATTAATTGTAAAATGATTCGCATCGGTAAATTGACATTTTCCAAACGTAGAAAAATCTACATCCCCTTCAAAAGATAATAAGACATTTTCAGTATCTTCATATACCAAAATCTTTCCATCCATTTGATCTCCATTTAAAGAATATACTTCTATTTCATATTTAGCATTTCTTAAGACATTAATACAATAATCAACATCATCAGCTGTAACAAACCATTGTCCAACAATTTTTTCACGAAGACTCAAAGCATTTATAATTTCTTCTAAATAGCCATCATCTTTTCGTGTAGCTTTAGGAAATAAGGAAGTCTCATAAAAATATGGAACACCATCTTCTATTTTATAATTAAATTTAGAAACATCAGTAACAATGACATCATCTTCAATAGTAGCATTAAAATAAATAATTTGTTCATTTTCTGGATAAATTAACATGCTCGATTCATCAATCTTAAAAACAATACGTTGATTATTATCTTCCATAAATCCTTCAAATGTACCCATAACCAGTTTTTTATTATCTTGGCAACCACACAATAACATAGTCAATAGTACAAAAAGTAATATTTTCTTCATACAATCACCTCTATAATCAGTATACTCTATATAAAAAAGATGAACAATTGTTCATCTTATTTAATATCTAAAATTTTAACTTCATATGGATCATCCACATGAACAGTAACAACGTCACCAATTCTATGTTCAATAATAGCCATTGCTAAAGGTGTAGTATTTGATAACTTACCTTCTAATGGATTTGCTTCAACTGAACCTACGATTGTATAAGTATCAATTTCATCAAAATCTAAATCATGTAAAGTAACTGTTGTACCTAAACGAACCGTACGATTAGCGCCTGTTTGAGGTTTAGCTTCTTCAATGATTTCAATGTTTTGTAACATATGATCCAATTCACGAATACGAGCTTCAACTTGAGCTTGACGATCTCTAGCTGCATCATAATCCGCATTTTCACTTAAGTCCCCTTGTGCACGAGCTGCTTGTAAATCAGCGATTACTTCAGCACGAACCACATGAACTAAATTGTCATATTCTTTTTGTAACTCCGCAAGACCAACTTTAGTAACTTGCACTTTATTTTTATCCATGTTTTTTCAACTCCTTAACGTTTTAGTATTATAGCACATTGCTATCAATTATACTACTAATTTTTGTCACCAATAAATCAATAGCAACTACATTATGTCCACCCTCAGGAATGATAATATCCGCATGTCTACGACTTGGTTCAATAAACAAATTATGCATTACACGTACAGTTTGTATATATTGTTCAACAACACTTTCAAGTGTTCTACCACGATCTCTAACATCACGTTTTAAACGACGAATAAAACGAATATCTGCATCTGTATCTACAAAGATTTTCATATCTAAACGAGAACGTAACATTTCATCTTCTAATACAAATAAACCTTCTAATACAATGACATCACAAGGGTGAATTGTTTCTGTTTCTTTAGCACGAGTATGATTTACATAATCGTAAGTCGGTTTTTCAATAGATTGTCCATTTGTCAAAGCATCTAAATGATCCACTAATAAGTCCATATCAAACGCAAACGGATGATCATAATTCGTTTTTGTTCTTTCTTCCATAGGCAAATGATCTTGACACTTATAATAATCATCTAAACGAATGATTACTACAGATTGACTTTCTTCAAATACATTCTTTAAACGTTTGGCAATACTCGTTTTTCCACTAGCACTACCACCAGCAATCCCAATAATAATAGGCTTCGACATAAAACAACACTCCATTCTAATACAAATATTTACTTACATTTCTTGCATGTTCTGCATACGTTTTTGCATAGTATACAGTACCATCACCATATACATCAGCCATAAAGTATAAATAATCACTTTCTGTTGGTTCTAATACTGCTTTAATCGCAACTTCACCTGGATTCAAAATTGGTCCAGGAGGAAGCCCATTAATATAGTATGTATTGTAATCAGATGCCATTTGATAATTAGTCTCACAATCCATCCAATCATCAAATTCATATAATGCATAACATACCGTTACACTTGATTGCAATTTCATACCTCTATCAATACGATTCATAAATACACCAGAAATCAACTTCATGTCTTTTTCTGAGCTACCTTCATATTGCACAATTGACGCTAAAGTCATTACTTCATGCATACTCATTTCTGTAGCCGCAATTTGATCCGCATACTTATCTAAAATACTTTGTGTATGATTTAAGAAACGTTCAGTAATCGCTTTTGCACTTGTTTTTTCCAAGAACATATATGTTTCAGGGAATAAATAACCTTCTAAATATACACGTTGACTATTTAAACATTCTTCTGTAATAAAAGAATATTTTTTAGATAATTCAACAATATAGTCTTTATCATTCCATAAAGTTAATAATTCTTCTGCAGTAACATTGGTATTTTCTTCCATCTTTTTCGCAATATCCTTAGCCCACATACCTTCTGTAATTGTAATCATGACTTGTTCACTACCAGCTTTAGTAGAATCATTTAAATGCGCAACAATTTGTTTTGTATTCCAAGAAGTATCTAAAATAAAATTACCAGCTTTAATATTTGTTAATTCTGATAATCTCATATATACCTTTGTCATAAGCGCATCATGAATAATACCCTCTGTTTCTAAACGAGATAAAACACTATCAATTGATTCACCACTTTCAATCACAAAATCTACCTCTTGTGATTGTTCACTCACAGGTGAAAGATTAGAAACATAATACGCATATGCACCACCAACAGCGCCTAATACAACAATTAGAAATGATAAAAGAACGATAAGAATCTTCTTACTCTTCATCTTCCTCATCCTCATTAAATGCATTTAATACTTCTTCAACCATATCCCATTCTTCTTGAGTTTCAATTGGGAATAAATGACCTTCATCATCATAAATAGATGCGAAAACATCTCCATCTTCAACTTCTGGATCATAATACAATACATACTTCTTTGTACTATCATCTGGTTCAAAAGTTAATAAGATTTCCATTTCCTTTTCAACACCATTTTCATCAGTAATATACAATTTTTTATCCATGATTTATCCTCCTTTATAAAACAGGGGATTTTACAAATCCCCTACTTCTTACTATCAAGATATCCTTGTAAAATTTGTACCGCAGCCATTTGATCAATAATTTGTTTACGTTTCTTACGACTCACATCATGAGAAATCAATAACTTTTGAGCCGCAACCGTTGTCAAACGTTCATCCCACATAACAACAGGAACATCACATTGACTTTCAATCATTTCCTTAAACTGTAAACAAATCTCACCACGAATACCAACATCACCATTCATATGTTTAGGCAAACCTAAAACAATCGTTTGAATACGATGCTCTTTAATTAAAGGTAAAAGTTTTTCCAATGCTGTTTCATAATCATCATCTTCAAAACGGATAGTCGTCAAACTAGACGCAAACCAACCCAAAGAATCACTGGTCGCAATACCTAAGGTACGACTACCTAAATCCAATCCCATGCACTTCATTATTTTTGTTCCAAAAATACTCTAACGAGTTCCTCAATAATCTCATGACGCTCAACAGTTTGAATCACACTACGCGCATTTTTGTAACTAGAAATATATGCAGGATCATTTGAGATTAAGTATCCAGCAATTTGACTGACTGCATTATACCCACGTTCATTTAATGCTTCTTCTACTAAGGTTAATACATCCTTAATATTTTGTTTGCGAATCTCTTCAATATTAATCGCTAATGTTTCCGTTGGTTTTTTTGCCATACATAATCCCTCCTTTTACCTTATTATTTTATCAAATACAAGATTAAATTCCAACCATCTCACGAACGGATTTTGCAATTTCATCAAGTTTTGTAATATCTTTACCACCAGCTTGGGCAATATCAGGTCTTCCGCCACCATTACCACCAGCCATTTGCGCAGCTTTCTTCGCTACATCACCAGCTTTAATACCTTTGGCAATCATAGCTTTAGAACATCCAACAACAAATACTACTTTATCATCAGAAACGTTTGTTAAATAAACAAATCCGTTAGTTAATTTGTCACGTAATTGTTCTACCATACCTTTTAATGAAGAAGAATCCGCATCTTTTAATTCAACAAATAAGTATTGGTTACCATCAACTGTAACAGCTTGATTTACCATTTCATCTACTTTAGCTACTAATAATTGTTGATTCAATTGACCATTTTCTCTTCTTACTTCAGCTAATTCATCAATCACTTGTTGAACTTTATTTTCAACATTTAAAATAGAGTTCATTTTTAATTTTGATGCAATAGTTTTTAATGTATTTTCTTTTTCTAATAAATCTAAGTATGCTAACATACCTGTTTTACAAGTAATACGACGCACACCAGATCCAATACTTTCTTCAGATTGAATTTTGAATACACCAATTTGTTGAGTATTCGCAACGTGTGTACCACCACATAATTCACTAGAAGCAGTTCCCATCTTAACTACACGTACTTTTTCATCATATTTTTCATCGAACAATGCCATAGCACCAGTTTTCTTAGCTTCTTCAATATCCATAACTTCAGTTACTACATCATGGTGTTGATAAATGAATGTATTTACTAAATGTTCAATTTCTTGTAATTGGGCATCTGTCACTTTTTCAAAGTGAGTAAAGTCAAAACGACCATATTCATCACATACATAAGAACCAGCTTGTGCTACATGAGTACCAATGACTTGACGTAATGCACTTTGTAATAAGTGTAAACTAGAGTGATTTGATTTAATTTTTTCACGACGAGCCACATCAATCTTACATGTTACTACATCATTAAGTTTTACATCACCTTCAACATGATGTAAATGTTGTTTATGAGGTGCTTTCTTAACATCTTTTACTAAAATTTCTTTATCACCAGCTACTAATACACCAGTATCCGCAACTTGTCCACCGCTTTCAGCATAGAAAGTTGTTTGAGAAAGGATAATATCTCCTTCACCATGAATTTCATCTACTTGCACACCATCTTTGAATAATCCAATAACAGTAGCTTCACATTCTGTTTGTTCATATCCTAAGTATGTACTTGGAGTTACGAAGTTCATTAAATCTGCAGATTGACTAGACATAGATTGAACAGCATCTCTAGCACTTCTAGCTCTTTGACGTTGTTTTTCCATTTCTACTTTGAAACCTTCATGGTCAATTGTAATACCATGTTCTAAAGCGATTTCTTCTGTTAATTCTACTGGGAATCCATATGTATCATATAATTTGAATACATCCGCACCAGCTAATACATTACTTTCATTGTTCTTTAAGTAACCTTGTAAAATACGTTCACCTTCTTGTAATGTAGAATGGAAACTTTCTTCTTCAGATTTCACTAATTTTTGAATTAAATCTACTTTTTCTACTACATATGGATAGAAGTCTTTCATAATATCAGCTACAACTGGTACTAAACGATACATGAAAGCCCCCTTAATATCCAACTTCTTACCAAAACGAACTGCACGACGTAATACACGACGTAAAATATATCCACGACCTGTATTTTCAAACATCGCACCATCAGCGATTGCGAATGTTACTGTACGAATGTGGTCCGCAATTACACGGTAAGCCATTTTGTTTTCTCCACCATATTTTTTATCTGTGAACTCTTCTGTTGCACGAATAATAGGTAAGAATAAATCTGTATCAAAGTTTGTTTCTCCACCTTGTACTAAAGAAACTAAACGTTCTAATCCCATACCTGTATCAATATTCTTTTGAGGTAATTCTTTATAATCTTTACGATCAACACCCTCTTTTGCATCATATTGAGAGAATACAACGTTCCATACTTCGATATAACGATCATTATCCATTTCTTCGAAGAACAAACGTTCACCTAATCCTTCAGGATCATATTTTTCTCCACGGTCATAGAAAATTTCACTATCTGGTCCACATGGTCCTTCACCAATTTCCCAAAAGTTACCTTTTGTACGTAAAATATGAGATGGATCTACTTTACAAACTTCAGTCCAAATCTTATATGCTTCATCATCATCTTCATAGATAGTTACATACATTTTTTCCTTATCAAAACCAATCCATTCTGGGCTTGTTAAGAATTCCCAAGCAAATGGAATTGCTTCTTGTTTAAAGTAATCCCCAATAGAGAAGTTACCTAACATTTCAAAGAATGTATGGTGACGAGCTGTTTTCCCTACATTTTCAATATCGTTTGTACGAATTGATTTTTGCGCATTTGTAATACGATTACAACGAGGTTTTTCACTGCCATCAAAATACTTTTTCAAAGCAGCTACACCAGCATTGATCCATAATAATGTTGGGTCATTATGTGGAACCAAACTAGCACCTGGTTCAACCATGTGACCTCTTTCTTCGAAATACTTTAAGAACATACTTCTAATTTCAGAACCTGTTAATTGTTTCATTGTTAAACACTCCTTTTTGTAAATAAAAAACGTTCCTGTAAAAACAACAGGAACGTTATTAACGCGGTACCATCCTGATTCATATCTTGCGATATGCACCTCAATTCACTATAACGTCAGTGTTAACGGGAACTATTAATTCCACTCCGAAGTAGCTTCCACAACCTATTTTGTGTGATTTGCACCAACCATCACATCTCTAATTACCCATATATCATGTACTTATCTTCATCATCGTTTTTAATCTTCGAAATTATACCACACATCTTCCCAACTGCCAACTGTTTTATTACGTTTTGAAAAGACAAAACTACGAATAATTAATTGAACTACCCCAGCAATAATTGGTGAAAACAACATTCCAAATATACCAAACAAACTTCCACAAATAAATAAGCTAATTAATGTAACAATTGGTTTTAAATGCATTACTTTTTTGAAGATAAATGGCTGTATCCAATTGGATTCGATTTGTTGAAACACAAATACTAAAATGACTAACAAAAAGGGGAATTGTGGATATGTCATTAAACACAATAGAACAAATACTACAAAACCAAACAAAGGACCAAATATCGGAAATAAGTTACTCAATGCCAAAATAGCTGCCACAATAAAACTTTCTGGAAATTGAAAGATAAACAATAAAATACTAAATACCAAATATAAAAGAATTAAATCTAATAGCACACCTTTGGTATATTGAAAAATAATTGAATCTGCAGTTTTGATAAAATTAGTATCCAACTTTATATATTTTGTAATACTCTCCAAATCAAATGAGACAAAAATCGCACAAGTAAAAATAAAACCTAATTGTTTTACTGATTCCATCATACTACTGGTCTTTTCTACCACCATACTTGGTACAGATAGTAACCAATCATCAGGAATCCACTCTTTCACAATCAAAAACAAACTAGGAATATCAATCGTAATTTGTTGGTACCACAGAATTAATTTTGGTATCCCATACCACAATAACAAGATCAATACTAACGCTATACAAACATAGACTACCATTACTTGTACAATACGTTTATTACTAGGCACTCTATGAATATACACTTCTAAGATTAATGCTAGTAGAAAACCATAGACTAATTGCATAAGTATAGATAAAAGTGAAATCACTGTATTCCATATACCCATACTTTGTAATAATAGAACACTAAAATATATAGTAACGATAAATAAAAAAATGAAGGAAAGATGTCGAAAGTATTCTTTCATAGAAAAAAGCCCATTAGGGCTTTAAAAATTATCGGCAAACTGCGAATATTTTCGCATCATTTTTCTTCTTGCCTTTTTCATATCATAATACAAATCATAGATTTCATCCTCTTTAGAAATTGTTAAAACAACACCAAGGACAACACCTACACCCAATAACATTAAAGGCTTATTTAACATCATCATTGATCACCACTCCTTCATAAGTAGTGTGTACAATAATTATTTTTTTATCCACTCTTCTTTTAAAATTGAATACGTACATAAATCCATAGCACCATACAAATCATGACGATACGATTTACGCATACAACCTTCATATTGCATACCCAACTTTTCCATAATTCTCTGACTGGCTATATTCCCTTCAAAATGAGAGGCAATCACCATATCTACATGTAAATAGCTAAAACACTTATCCACAATGGCATTCGCTGCTTCAAAGCCATACCCTTGATTCCAATAGGCTTCTTGAATGGCATAACCTATTTCCATAGCTACGCAAGCTCTTTGTACAAAACGCAAACTCATATGTCCAATCACTGTACCATCCAACAAACAAATGCTATAACAACCTGGATCATTGATCATTTGTTGTAATTTTTTAGCCAAATCTTGAGGATTTGTGATTGGTGCATAGCCATCTGTTAACGCTACATTCGGATTGCTTTGTAAAATCCATTCTGCTTCATAATCTTCTTTAGCAGTATGACGCAAATACAAACGCTTTGTTTGTACTAGCATATAGCGCATTGCCATTTCTTTCATACGATATGAAATCGCATCTTCAAGAATTGGCATAGGAAATTGTAGATTGATGCGTAATATCGCAATACAATCGTCTTCATAATAATGCCAACGATCCACCATCACATACATATCATCTGTCGTTTGTACATCAATATACCAATCAGATAATTGATATTGCGTTTGTAATTGTTGAATATAGTCTCTAATCTTCTTCATCATCTATCCACCGCATTTGTTCTAACATTCTTTGTTGTAACGTTGTTTTACGCACATAAAAATCCTGTGCTTGAATACCATACATAAAAGCTTCTGGTTCTCCTAATAACACCAAAGACTTTTTAGCACGCGTAATACCGGTATAAATCAAACGTTTTTGTAACATCATGCCATATTCTTTAACAATTGGCATAATGATAATTGGATACTCACTACCTTGTGCTTTATGCACCGAAATACAATAAGCATGGGTAATATGCGAAAAAGTATCTGGTCCATATTCTACAAATACCCCTTCAAAATCCACAATCATTCTTGGCTGATTGGTTTCACTTTCTTCAGGATAGATAATTTCTACTAAAATACCAATATCCCCATTAAATACATAATCATCCGGTTGATTTTTTAATTGTAAAATCTTATCTTGTTCTCTAAATAAACGATATCCTACTTGTAATTCACGCTTATATTCACTAGCAGGATTAATCGCTTTTTGTAACGCTACATTTAAGGCATCCACCCCAGCAACACCACCATATTTAGGCGCTAACACTTGAATACTGGTTTTAGAATACCCACGATCCAACGCTTCTTGTACTACATGTAAACAATAGTTTTTTACATCAAACTTATTACAATTATAGAAACGAACATCTTGTAACTGTGGTATTTCATTACAAGCATCTTGTTGAATTTGGTGTGCCAAATTCACAATATCAGAACCTTCTTTTTGTCTAAAGATTTTATCTAAACGTACATATGGGAAATATCCTGATTCCATAAAGTCTTTTAATACACAACCAGGCGAAACAGAAGGCAATTGGTTTTCATCCCCAATTAAAATAATCTTCTTAAAATGTTCACCCGCTAATAATAAATGATAGAACAAATATTGATCCACCATGGAAAACTCATCCACAATTAGAATATCCACTAACAACGGATCTTCTTGATTTTTACCAAAGGTATTTGTCTCCAAATCCCATCTTAACAAACTATGAATCGTACTCGCTTCATGACTGGTTAATTCACTCAAACGTTTTGCGGCTCTACCAGTTGGCGCACATAGTGCTAATGTACTTGTAGGATACAAACGCTTGCATAAATTGACCATAGCTTTCACAACTGTTGTTTTTCCCGTGCCAGGCCCACCAGTAAGAATCATACATTCATTTTCAAATATCTTTTCAATCGCTTCTCTTTGTTTTTCTTCATAAGAAATTGCATATTCCTCTTGCACCAATTCTAAATGATGCAACACATCTTTTTTATCAACTACAGCTAATTGCTTTTGAGGAAACATCGCTAAATATCCTGCAATATAACTTTCCGCATCATATTGACTAATATGATAGACACGATTTTCTTCAATCACTAGTTTTCTAGCCATACCTAAAGTCATAAAGACTTCATCAAAATCATAGTCCAAACCTTTAAATTTCTTATCTAATACATCTTTTAACTCATCTACGGTGATATAACTATTACCTGTGGACATACAATATTCCATTACAAAGGATACACAAGCTGCTTGCATACGGTATGGATGATCCATCTCAAATCCCATAGATAACGCAAACTTATCTGCTGTTTGAAAACCAATACCATCCACTTCTTCTACCATACGATAGGGATTTTCTTTCAGTTTTCCTAGCATATCCTTACCATAAATCGCTTGTAATTTCATTGCTTGCTTTAGATGTACACCATGCAATGTAAAGAAACGCAATACTTCTTCATCAGAAGTTTCTCTTTGTCTAATACCTTCAATTAGCGCTTCTTTTTTCTTTGCTGTCATTTTAGGCACACTATCCAAACAATCAGGATCATCTTGAATTTTCTGTAAAATATTGGTACCCAAAGTATCAATTAATACTTGAGCCATCTTTTTCCCAATCCCAGGAAAGGTATGACTACTTAAATAACCTACTAAAGAATCCGAATCATCCAACTCCACTCGTTCAAATGTTTGAATTTGAAATTGCATTCCATAACGAGGATGTTCCTTATATTCTCCATGTAGTCTAAATAAAATATCAGACGGTAACTGAGGCAGATACCCAGTTACCGTCATTAATTTGTCTTCTTCTTCATAAAGGCGAAAACGACGTACTGTGTATCCAGAATCATCATTACGAAATAAAATTGTATGAAACTTTCCTTTGATACACTCCATTGTCATTTTTCCTTTCTATAACATCATCAATAGCATAATGGAAATACCATTATACAAAGCATGTAAAAGTATACCCGAAATCATTTGATCGGTACGATGATACAAATTCGCAAACACAACACCCATACCACCATAAACAATTACAAATGCTATATCTAAAAAATTACCAGTAAATACTGATTCATATACATGTAAAAATCCAAATAAGAAAGAGGATATTACATATGCTTGTATCATATTTTTACTACTAAACCATCTAAAAAATCCGCCTCTAAAAATACCTTCTTCAACAATTGGTGCAAATACCACTGCACTAAATGAAACATAAAATGGATATTTAAAGAACATTTCTTCAATGGCTAATTGATTGGCACTATTATCTAATCCAGTAATTAACATAATAATTAGTGATAATACAATATTAATCACAATCAAAACTACTACATAAATAAGTACATATCCTACATTTGTAATCGGATCTTTCTTAAACTCCAACCAAGATTCTTTATATACTGGCCATAACAAAATCACTGTTGTAACCAATACAATGGCAGTTAGTGCAATAGCCATCGCAACCGGCATACTCTCTTCTTTTGTAAACAATTGCCATAGTCCCATTAAAAGCATAGGATATACATACGCATATCCTACAAAATAATGCAAACAAGCAATTAATAAACGCTTTTTAGATATTGGCGATTCAAACAACTCAATATCTCTATTCACCATACAAAGTCTCCTGAATCTTTGTCGCAATATCCACGCCATCACGATAAATCACTTCAATGACACCGCCACCTAAGCAAACATCACCTTGATAGAATACCGCTTGTTGACCTGGTGTAACCGCTGGAATTCCTTGAGGATACGTACAGTTAATATTACCATCCTCTAATACTTCAATGAACACTGGATGATCTTTTTGACGATATCTAAACTTCGCACAACATGCATATTTCCCTTGAGGAACATCATTTACTAACCAGTTCATTCCACTAACTAAACAACAATCACTCACTAACCAAGGATTATCTTCATGTGCAGCCACATACAATTCATTGCGTTGTACATCTTTACCCACAACAAACCATGGACCACCAACACCACCGATATTCAACCCTTTTCTTTGACCAATTGTATAATACAAGACACCCTCATGTTGTCCTAATACTTTCTTACTTTCTACATCAATGATATTGCCACTTTTAGCTGGTAAATAATTTTTCAAGAACTCTCTGAAATTACGTTCCCCAATAAAACAAATTCCTGTAGAATCTTTCTTTTTCGCAATAATTAAATCCAATTCAGCCGCAATTCTACGAACTTCTGGTTTATCTACTTCCCCTAATGGGAACAATGTTTGACGTAATGCTTCTTTTGAAATTTGACACAAGAAATAACTTTGGTCTTTATTGGTATCATGTGCTTTCAATAAGAAACTTTCATCTTCTTGATGATCCACTTTCGCATAATGTCCTGTAGCCACCATATCAAATCCTTTAGACTTCGCAAAATCAAAGAAACTAGAGAATTTAATATACTTATTACATAAAATATCTGGATTTGGTGTTCTGCCCTTTTTATAATCTTCTAAAAAGCTTGTGAATACATAATCCCAATATTCTTTAATAAAATCCACACGTAATAATTCTAAACCTAATGCTTCAGCTACTGCTTTCGCATCATTATAATCCTTCTCTTGTGGACAAATATCATCATCAATTGTAGGGTTCCCCAAGAAATCCTGATTGGTTGTACTATCCCAGTTACGCATAAATGCACAAGTTACATCATAACCTTGTTGCTTTAATAAATATGCCGCAATCGCAGAATCGACACCACCAGATAACCCAACTAATACTCTCATGCTAATCCCTTTCTAAGTTTTCCACATGTTTCAAAATTAGGACAATCCGCATTACATGAACAATCTGCCAAAGCTTGTAATTCTCTTGGAATAAAGATTTCAATCTCTTCTTCATCATAACCTACTAAAAATTGACGCTCATCCACCATAATTGGACGCTTTAATACACTAGGATTTTGTTGAACAAAATGAATCAACTCCGTTGTACTCATTTCATCTATATCAATATTATTATCTTTAATAATTTTTGAACGTTTAGATATTAAATCATCCGTACCATTTTCACTTCTTCTAAGTAACATACGTAATTCCTTTTCATTTAACATCATTGTAAAAATATTTTTCTCAACAAATGGAATATTGCGATCCTTTAACCATTGTTTCACTTTTCTACAAGAAGCACATCCAAATGAAGTATATACTAAAATCATATAAACACCACCTTTGGATATATTATAACATAACAAAACCATTTGACATTCTTTTTCTTTGTGTTAAATTATTATTAACAACATTGAAGAAATAAAAGTAATTTTTAGAGAACTTGTAAAAAGAGAGTGGATGGTTGCTGAAAATTCCACCAAGTACTAAAAGTGAATTGGGATTTTGGAGTTGACTCGGTTACAGCCGTTATCTGTTTAAGGACCTTTATGGTTGAAATTGGGTGGCACCACGTTTGTTTATAACGTCCCTTGTTGGGACGTTTTTATATTTTTAGGAGGTACAAATATGCAAGGAAAACAATTAGAAAAAAGTATGTACAATAAAAAATTAGATGGTGTATGCGCAGGTATTGCACATTATCTAGATATCGATCCAACGGTTATTCGTTTAGTTATGGTATTATTCACATTAGGTGGTGGTGCTGGATTATTGTTATATTTAATTGCCGCAATCATCATGCCTAGAAGTACAGAATTTTAATAGGAGGAAACCATCATGAAAAGAATGTTAAGTGGTATTAAACCAACAGGACAATTAACTTTAGGAAACTATATTGGAGCTTTACGTAATTTCGTAAAATACCAAGATGATTATGAAATGTTTGTATTCATCGCCAACTTACACTGTGTAACCGTATACCAAGACCCAAAAGAATTACGTAAAAATTTAAAAGATGCGATTGCTTTATATTTAGCTTGTGGACTTGATCCAGAAAAATCTACAATTTTCTTACAATCTGATGTTATGGAACAAGCACAACTTGGTTTCTTATTAACATGTACTACCTACATGGGTGAATTGAATCGTATGACACAATTCAAAGATAAATTAGCGAAACAAGAAAAGAACATTACAGCTGGTTTATATGTATATCCTTCATTAATGGCTGCGGATATTTTAGCGTATGATGCAGACTATGTACCTGTAGGAGATGACCAAAAACAACACGTAGAACTAGCACGTGATTTAGCTGAACGTTTCAACAATCGTTATTCTCCAACATTTACTGTACCAGAACCATTAGTAGCTAAAGTTGGTGCTCGTATTATGTCATTAACAGAACCTACTAAGAAAATGAGTAAATCAGATGAAACAAATAAAGGATGTATCTATTTATTAGATGAAATTCCAGTAGCTCGTAAAAAAATCATGGGTGCTGTAACAGATATGCTTGCGAAAGTACAATATGATAAAGTAAACCAACCTGGTATTTCTAACTTATTAGAAATCATGTCTTCATTATCTGGTGAACCAATTGAAGATATTTGTGCAAGATTTGAAGGAAAAGGTTATGGAGAATTCAAAAAAGCTGTAGCTGATGTTGTATGTGATACATTACAACAAATCCAAGACAGATATCATGAAATCATTAACAGTGGTCAAATTGATAAAGTCTTAGAAGATGGCGCAAATAAAGCAAGATATATTGCTCATAAGAAATTAATGAAAGTTCAAAAGAAAATTGGTATTGAAATTAGAAAATAGTCCTTATAAAGGACTATTTTTTAGTAAATACTGATTCGCTTCTTCTCTAGTCGTAAATATATAAACATCTTTATTACATGTTTGTAATAATTCCCATATCATTGGACGTTGTTTATTATGGAAACTTTGGATGAATTGTAAAAACTCTTCATCATCCTCTTCTTCAATCCAAGGAATATCACTACGCTTCTTTCCCTTGCGACTTCTTACACCTTCAATACACACTTCAGTAGGATAATCTAAGAAAAAGATGGTGTCACAATGTTGTATGCGCCATTCCATTGTAGAAGCATAGTTACCATCAATAATCCAAGAAGGTTGTTGAAGAATATTATCTAAACGATTTTTAAATACTTCACTAGAAACCGTTGTCTTATCCGCATTCCAAAATAAATTATCTAAATGATATAAAGGAATCTCTACTTGTTCATGTAATTTTCTAGCAAAAGTACTTTTACCAGAACCAGGACAACCTATAATCAAAACTTTTTGCATATCATCACCTTCTAGTTTGATTATAACAAAAAACACACTTATTGTGTGTTTTTCATCCATTCTACAATATCATTCATAACATATTCAGGAATATGTCTTTCTACATTATATTCATTTTTCGCTTTCGTTATATCTTTAGAAATATATGATACAAAAGCATGATTTAAACCTTCATATAACTTAAAGGAAACATTTTCTTTACCATCACAAATTTGTTGATACAATTTATAATCTTTTTCAACAGATACTTGAAAATCCGCATCACCTTGTAAAATTAAGACTGGTTTTTCTGTATTTCTTAACAATTCATCCGTTGGATAGTTCATCATTTCCTTAAAATAATAGGCCGTTGTCCCATTACCTAATGAAGTCTTCTTCGCTTCTTCATCACTCATGCTATCCAATTTTGTCAAAGTATCTTCTATCTTTTTCGTTGATTTATCCAAAATCCAGCGAGTCAAACGATTGGAATTGGCTTTCATATCATCAAATTGTCCCAACATGATTTCATGTAAGTTTCTAGCACTTCCTGCCATAATAATCAACCCTTTAGCATCCGCAGCTAGATCAATACGAGGAGCTAACATACCACCCATACTATGACCTACAATATAGACATCTTTAATACGTGTATCTTCTTTTAATACTTCCACTGCTTTTATAGCATCATCAACTGTTTCTTGTTGAACCGTAATGACTTCTTTAGAACGAACCATTTTCAATCCATGCGCAAAGGAACGCTTATCATAACGAATAGAAGCTACACCTAATTTCGCTAAACCTTCAGCCAAATCTTTAAATGGAGTTAACTTTTGAATTCTTTCATCCATATTACTAGAACCAGAACCATGAACAAACACAACTGCACTACAAGGCCAATAACTTTCATCAGGTAAAGTAAATATACCATTTAAGGGATAACGTTCATCAGCTATAATTACAACTTTTTCTTCTAGCATATTACTCCTCTTTATCTTTCTCATATTTTACATAATACATATAAGAATAAACCACAGGTACAAATACCATTACAATTAAACAAATTAACATAGGAACCATTAAACCTAACATTCCTAATACCGCAGATAAAAATCCAGCAATCATCCAACAAGGGCCAGCAAAACGATGCGTCTTATTCCAGTTTTCTTCACTATTTAACGTCCAAGGAATTTTGATGCCTACTGTATAACTTTGTTTACATTTAGGTAAATAATTACCAATCACCATAAATAATAATCCCATAAAAATCGGCATAATCGCATTGATATCTATTTGCATACCTAAAACAGTACCATACGTAATATATCCCAACAACAAAGAAATTACTGGACAAATCCATAAGACCAATTTCCATAGTTTATCTGCAATATTTTTATTCTTTGGATCTGCCAATGTTCCAAGTGTGCAAAGCCATTGCACACCCACTAAAATTAAAGGTAAAACAACAATCGCAAACAATTTTGAACTATAACCATCAATTTCTCCTTGCATATTCCAATGCGTTGGAATTTGATCAGGTAATTGATCCCACAATCCAAAACCAATCAACATAGGAATTAAAATAATAAATGATGTCACAATTAACAACCCTCTATACTTCTTCAACATGAGAATCCTCCCCTTTCAACTCACTAATCCATAGCATAATATCTTCTAATACCGACGTATTTAACTCATAATAAATAAACTTTCCTTTTCGAGTATCACGAATTAATTCCGCTTCCTTTAATACAGATAAATGTCTAGAAATTGATGCATTCGTAACATCAAATTTTTCAACAATTTCACCAGCAGATAAACTCTTCTCTTTTAACATATTCAAAATTTCTCTACGAATTGGATCCGCTAATGCTCTTAATGTTTTCTGCATTCCCATTTCATCACCTCATTTAACATTTAACCTAATTGTTAAATATATTATAACATACATTCTATTGTATGCAAACAAAAAGACGATATTTTAAATATCGCCTATTCACCACTAATTGATAAACTTGTAAACAAGATAGATGGAGCGCTTGCACTAGATAATGCATCCTCTAAATCACTACCCACTACTTCTACTTCTTTCATCATCTCTAAGAAATTACCAGCTACAGTAATTAAGTTAACTGGTTTTACAATCTTACCATTTTCAACATAATACCCGGCTGCCTGTAATGAGAAATCCGTAGTAATTGGATTCAATCCTGCATGTAAACCATTGATTTCATCAATAATCAAGCCACAATCCATTTGTTCAACCAACGCATCAAATGACACATCACTTGGTTGGATATAGAAATTGGTTGGATGAATCCCTACACTACTTGCATAACCACTCTTAAAGCCATTACCTGTTGAAGTTGTGTTCATTTGTGCCGCAGATTTTTGGTTATGTAAGAATAATTTTAACACGCCATTTTCTACTACTGTTTTAGTATAAGAAGTTACACCTTCATCATCAAATGGAGTGCTATTAATTCCATCTTTCTTTAAAGGATCATCTAAAATCGTAATCTTTTCATCAAAGATCATTTCATTCATCTTATCTTTTAATTTACTAATTCCTTTATACACTTGTTCTCCATCAAACAACCCAGTAAAAGCTCCCAACAAAGAACTCATCGCATTATTTTTAAGAATCACTTTATATTTACCCGTTTTTACTTGTGTCGCATTCAATTTTGAACAAACTTTTTCTTTTAGTTTTTCAACATATTCATCAATTGGACATTCATCAAAACTATGCATAACCTTAATTTCATATGCACTCTTATTGTCATTATTTTCTTGTGCCAATACAGAAGAATAGAATACAGTATACGATTCTTGTTTATGCAAATCCATACCCAAAGAATTGTAAATTTGCGTTTGTACTTGTTGCGTTTCCATTAAACTACCCATCACTTGTACAATACGTGGATCACTTTGTGCTAATTTGCTTTCTACTTCTTTTAAATATGCTATTTTTTCACTCGCATCCACATTTACTAATTGGTTTTCGGTTACTTCTACACTAGGATATTCGTTATCTCCTGCATAAATGAAAGATGGTTCATCTAGTTCTAATGATTTCGCATTTTCCATTAACATTTGTAAACAAGTATCAATATTATCATCACTATCTTCTTCTACGAAACAATAGCCCATTTTACCATTGTAAATACCACGAATAGCCATACCACCACTTTGGGCAATTGTTAAAGCATCTACTTTTTGAGCAAACACTTCAATTGATTGTTTTTCTGATTTTTGAATATACACTTCAATCGGATCAATTTGTAAAGCTTTCGCTTTTTCCATTAATTTAGAAATATTCATTATTCTCTACCTCCAACAATCATTTGACTTACACGAATCGCTGGTTGACCAACATCCGTTGGAATAGAACCACTACTAGAACCACACATACCTTGCGCACGTTTTAAATTATTGCCTACTTTATCAATCTTTAATAATGTTTCTGCACCATTACCAATTAAACTAGCACCTTTAACTGGTTTTGTAATCTTACCATCTTGAATTAAATATCCTTCTTGTACCGCAAAGTTAAAATCACCAGTAGAAGGATCTACACTACCACCACTCATACTCTTACAATATAAACCATATGGTGTATCCGCAATCATTTCTTCCAATGTATCTTCACCATTTAGAATAAAGGTATTTGTCATACGAGAAGTTGTTTCATATTTATAAGATTGACGTCTACTATTTGAAGTAGATGGCATACCCATTCTTCTACCATTTAACGTATCAATCATATATCCTTTTAAGATACCATTTTCAATTAATAGATTACGTTTTGTAAAATTACCTTCATCATCCACATTACTAGAACCCCAAGCATTAGTGATTGTACCATCATCCACAGCACTTACTTTGCTACTCGCAATCTTTTCTCCTAATTTGCCACTAAATACAGACTGATTTTTCGCTACAGAAGATGCTTCTAAAGAATGTCCACAAGCCTCATGGAAAATAACGCCACCAAATCCATTATCAATAATAACTGGCATATTTCCACTTGGACATTCATCGGCATATACTAATGTTTTCGCAATACGTGCAGCTTCTTTACCTGCTTCATATGGATTCATTTCACTATAGAACTCAAAACCTTTACTAGCCCCTGGTCCATAGAAACCTGTTTCCATTTTGTCACCATCAATCGCAATGACTTGAATAGCTAAACGAGTACGAATACGAGTATCTTGTACATATTTACCTTCTGTATTACTAATCGCTACTTCTTGTTTTTCATCTAAATAACGAACCATCACTTTTTGAATCACAGGATCATATTCACTAGCACCTTGTGTTGCTAATTTAGCCACTTTAATCTTTTCTTCACTAGAAACATTTGTAGGATCCATTAAAATAGGATGTTGATTTTCATATACAACTTCAATCAATTCCTTACAAGATACTTTCTTTTCTTCATCATAAGAAGCAGATAAATCCTTAGCCATCTTACGTAAATTATCCATACTGGTATCATTAGAATACGCATATACACTCTCTGTGCCATGATAAATACGCATACCAATACCATATACAATACCACTATTGGCTTGTTCAACTTGACCATTCAATAAACCATAAGAATGTGTTGTTTTCTTTTCTTCAAAGATTTCCGCAAAATCTCCACCCGTAGATACACACACATCTAAGATTTCTTGTAATTGTTGTTTTTCTAACATAATGTTCACCTCTAAATAGTATTGTACTACAAAATAGGCTTTCTTCCTAAGAATAAGACGCAAATTTCCATAATCTATAGTGGAGGAAATTTATGTACACCACCTTACTCTATGCTTTTTTAGGAACGATGTTTCCCTTTATTCTTACTACCATTGGTTCTGCATTAGTTATATTTTTGAAAAAACCACCCAACAAAAGTTTTGAGCGCGTATTATTAGGCTTTGCCTCTGGGGTTATGATAGCCGCAAGCATTTGGTCTTTATTATTACCTGCCATAGAAAGTGCACAAGCACAAGGAACACATGGATGGATTGTGGCTAGTTTAGGATTTTTGTTTGGCGGTATTTTTCTATTACTCACAGACTTTTTATTAGACAAATTCAATACATTTAAAACACCCAAACAAAAACGTAATTTTCTATTTTTCTTTGCAGTAACGATGCATAATATTCCAGAAGGCATGGCAGTCGGTATTGCTTTTGCTCTAGCACTAAATTCAACCAATATAACACTTGCAAGTGCTATCGCTTTATCCATTGGTATTGCATTACAAAATCTACCAGAAGGCATGGCCATTTCTTTACCACTCTATCAAAGTGGATATCCTAAATGGAAAGCCTTCCTACTAGGTTCTTTAAGTGGTATTGTAGAACCTATTATCGGAACACTTACTGCTTTTTGTTTTTATCAATTACAAAGCTTTTTACCCTGGTTATTATCCTTTGCGGCTGGAGCGATGATTTATGTCGTTTGTGAAGAACTAATTCCCGAAAAAGAAGGAAAAGACAAATGCCATCGTAAAACCATTGGGGTAATGCTTGGCTTTACCATTATGATGATATTGGATGTTGCCTTAGGATAATTTTCTATTTATAATTAAGCATATGAAAAAGACAGTAATCGGAATTGTAGCGCACGTAGACGCAGGAAAAACAACATTATCAGAAAGTATCTTATACCTAACAAATACCATTCGTAAAAAAGGTAGAGTGGATCATAAAGATACCCATCTAGATTATGATAACCAAGAAAAAGATCGTGGAATAACGATCTTTTCAAAGCAGGCTCGATTCAATTATTTAGATACACAATTCACGTTAATTGATACTCCAGGACATGTAGACTTCAGTAGCGAAATGGAACGAAGCCTACAAGTTTTAGACTGCGCAATTCTAGTTATTAATGGTTGTGATGGTGTACAAAGTCATACGGAAACCATTTGGAAACTACTAAAACACCATCAAATACCAACCATTGTATTCATTAACAAAATGGATATTAGTTATCTAACCAAAGAAACTATTTTAGAACAATTACACAAATTAGATATGAATATTGTAGATATCACAGAATCATACGCAGAAGCCTATGATACCATCGCAACCAATAGCGAAGAACTATTAGAAAAAGTATTATCAGAAACAATTACCGTAAAAGATATCCAACAAGAATTCAATCAATTACATGTATATCCATGTATCTTTGGTAGTGCTTTAAAAGAAGATAAAGTAGACACCTTACTTGAAACATTAAATGAATTAACCATCCAAAAACAATATCCACAAACTTTTGGTGCTAAAATCTACAAAGTCACTCATGAAGACAATAAACGTTGGGTACATATGAAAATTACTGGTGGTACTTTAAAAGCAAAAGAGATTATCAACGAAGAAAAAATTGATCAAATTCGTTTATATAACATGGATAAATACGAAACCGTAACTGAAGTATCTGCAGGTGATGTTTGCACCGTATCTGGACTTACTTTACAAGCCAATGATGCATTAGGTTATGAATCCAATAATACACCAATCCTATCAAGTTATATGAAATATCGTATGGTATTACCTAAAGATTGTGATGTACAAACAATGTTACGTAATTTACAACTTCTAGCAGATGAAGATCCTGAATTAAAAATCTCATTTGATGATGATGTTAAAGAAATCCATCTACAATTAATGGGTGAAATTCAAATCGAAATTCTTAAAAATATCATCAAACAAAGATTCAATGTCGATGTAGACTTTGACCATGGTAGTGTAGTTTTTATGGAAACGATTACCGAAGCAGTAGAAGGTGTTGGACACTTTGAACCACTTAGACACTATGCAGAAGTTCATTTGTTATTAGAACCTCTTCCTAGAGGCAGTGGACTTGTATTTGATACCAAATGTGATGAAGATCGTTTAGCTAAAAACTGGCAACGATTAATATTAACTCACTTATATGAAAAGAAACATAAAGGTGTTTTAACCGGTTCTACCATTACCGATATGAAAATCAGTTTAGTATCAGGTAAAGCACATATCAAACACACTGAAGGTGGCGACTTTAGACAAGCAACCTATCGTGCAGTAAGACATGGTTTACGTACAACAAAATCTTTACTATTAGAACCATATTATCAATACAAATTGGTTATCCCTTCTAGTTATTTATCTAGAGCTATTTATGATATTGAACAAAGAAATGGTACATTCACTATTGAAGAAAATGATAATGATTTATGCATTCTAACAGGAAAAGCTCCAGTAAGAAAACTAGCGAACTATCAAATGGAAGTTTTAAACTACTCTAAAGGATTAGGCAAATTAACTTGTTCTTTAGATGGTTATGATAAATGTGTAGATGCAGAAGAAATCATTACTACTATTAACTATGATTGTGATAATGACGCTGAAAACCCTTGTGGTTCTGTCTTCTGTGAAGGTGGTGCTGGATTCTATGTGCCATACAACGAAGTTGAACAATATATGCATCTAAAAATGACATATACTAAACAAGCCCCAGAACGTATAATCAGTGCACAACCACGCAAATACAATATTTCTGATGAAGAATTAAAACGTGTAGTTTCTAGAATACATGGTCCTGAAAGACCTAAGAAAGTAATAGAAGCCAAGAAAGTAAAAGCAGAAGTAAAAACACCAGCAAAACCAGTAACTATCAAAAAGAAATGTGTATTGGTTGATGGATATAACATTATCCATTCATGGGAAGAATTAAAAGAACTAGCTAGCCATCAATTAGACGCTGCTAGAGACAAATTAATAGATTTACTATCTAGTTATCAAGCCTATAAAAAATGTCTACTTATCGTCGTATTTGATGCCTACAAAGTAAAAAGCCACGTAGGTTCTCAACACTACAATGGCAACATTCATATTGTATTCACAAAAACCGCACAAACAGCAGATGAATACATTGAAAAAACAGCTCATGAACTAAGTAAAGACTATCAAATCACAGTTGCGACTAGTGATGCTTTAGAACAATTAATCGTCTTTGGACAAGGTGCAGTACGTATTTCTGCTAGAGAATTCGAAAGAGAAATCAAATACTTACACACATCCAACACCAAAGAATACCAAAGCAAACAAACAGGTGGACACTATCCACTACAAGAATTACGGAAATTAAACGAGGAATAACAAATGAATACACTAACCTTTATTGGTGGTAATCAAAAAGAAATAAATGCTATTCTTTGGTTACCAGAAACAAAACCAAACTATATTCTACAAATCGTACACGGTATGACTGAGCATATTGGACGATACCACAACTTCGCAAAAGAATTAAATACATATGGTATAGGTGTAGTAGGATTTGACTTACGAGGTCATGGACACAATGACTCATTGCCTCAAATTGCTTCATTTAAAGAAGATGGTTGGCAAGCTTCATTAGAAGACATTCATGCTTGTAAACAAGCCATTATCAAACAATATCCAAATACTCCAATCTATATTTTAGGATTCTCATTAGGCTCATTTTTAGTAAGAGAATATCTAAGTCTATATCCTGAACATATAGCTGGAGCCATTATTGTAGGAACAGGAAAACAACCAAAAGCAATATTATCTATAATTAAAGCACTAGTAAAAAAAGAAATTCAAAAAAATGGTTTCAACCAAACAACATCACTAGTTAAAAAACTTTCATTTGAAACCTATAACCAAAAATTTAAACCAAATCGCACAGAAGCCGATTGGTTATGTGCCGACAAACAAGAATTGGATAACTATCTAAATGATCCACTATGTCGCAAATACATTTCTAGTGGTCTATTCTATCAATTACTAGACTCTATGCAAAAAACAGGAGAAAATAACATCTATACAAATTATCCTAACATTCCATATCTACTATTATCTGGAGAAAAAGATGCAGTAGGAGATTTTACAAAAGGTATTTTACAAGTTCAAAAAGACATGGAAAAACACCAATTACAAGTAGAAACGCATCTACTACCAAATGCTCGACATGATATTTTCCATGAAATAGACACTGGAACAACAAATAATGTAATTCAAATTATTCATCATTGGATTAAAAAGTAATATAAAAAAGCTGTAATATGGTCAACATTAAATTTAATACGACCACTACTACAGCTTATTTTATTTCCCTTTATATTTTCTTCCCATTACCATAATCTTTCCATAACTAATAACATTTTGATGAGCCTTTTTAATTATCAAACATCGGAAATTTAGTTCGTTATACAAAAAGGATATCAAATCCTTAGATTTGATATCCTTAATTCATTTATTTATTTTTTGAAAATAGCATCTTTAGCTTCATCAGTAACTAACTTATTACCACCCAATACATAACCAGCTGTAATATTTTGGCTATTTGTATACTTAGCTGTAATACTGAAGTTAGCCTTTTGCCCATTTGTTAATAATAATGGAGATTGTAATGCATACGCTAATGCTCCACCACTTAATCCATCAGGGAAATTAGTTGCTAATGCTACTACTGCATAACTTGGTTTTTCAAAATACTTATCAGCTACCATTACTGATGTTTCATATCTTGATGATCCTGCTAAACGACTTACATTTTCATATTCTTTCTTCAATTCTTTTTCTACAGTCTTATTAACTGCTCCTTCTCCACCAACAATAACTACATTGGTTTCTGGTAATGTTTCCATAAAGAATACTTTTTGTCTTGCCGTTAAGTTCTTACCAACTAATAACATTGGTTGTCCTGTTGCACTTGCACTTAAACTATCTGCAAAATTCGTTCCTGTACATACTAGTAAATCATTATATCCTACACCACCAGCTCTTCTTAAAATCGCTAAGTTCGTTTCATATCTATCATTACCAGCTAAACGCTCTATTGCAAATCCATTTAATTGTTTTTCTACTTTATCACTTACTGCAGCTGTTCCACCTAAAATAAACACGATTCCATCTGCTTTTAAGTTTGTCTTAATATAGTCAACTAATTTTTGGATATTCGCATCTTTCTTATCTGTCATTAAGATAGGTGCATTTTGTTTACTTGATAAGTAAGAACCAGCTAATGCATCCGCAAAGTTTGTTCCATTTGCTACGATTACTGCATCAAATTTTTCTACACCCAATGTTAATTTTAATGCATCCGCTACTTTAAATGCTGTTTCATAACGAGAAGCACCAAATACACGAGTAACACCTGTACATACTGTACTACCTTCTGGTAGCTTAGAACCTACATCAGTAATTGTATCTGTTGCATCACAACGTTCACATTTGGCCGTCTTAGTTCCATCTTTTTCTGTAGTTGCATTATTATCAGATACATATTTTTTAAAGCTATGTCCTAATTTAGCTACGAAAGAATCTTTATAACTATCGCCACATTTACATGAATGTTCAATATATCCTTGAGCTTCACATTTTGGCTCAACTACTTTTTCAGTGTAGCTATGCACATGAGGCATTGTATAACTAACAATATCACTTTCCTTAACACTATTATCTGAATAATAAACTTTTACTTTATAATAATATGTTTGATCATATTCAGCAGATACATGTTTATATACACCTAATGTTGTTTCAAATACATTAAAATATGTACCATCAATTTTTTTAGCTCGATACACTTCATAACGAATACTTCCTGGTTTTACTTCCCATGATAACATTGGTTTATTATCAAATGTACTAACCGTTACCACTGGTTTTACATATTGAGAACTATCCGGAATAATAAAGTGAACAGGATCACTCATAACATTACCATCTGCTTTAATCGCTTCAACTTTAAAATAATAATCCTGACCTTTATCAATAGAAGTATTAGTAAAAGAAGTCGCTTGAACATTACCACTACCTAATAGATAATAACTACCATCTTTACTCTTAGAACGATATACATTATATCCAGTTGCCCCTGTAACTGTTGTCCAAGAAATTAGGGCACCATCCGTTTCTGTCTTTGTTACTGTTACAACTGGCTTAGTACCTGCAGGCGGATTACATACAGTACACATTGATACATTTTTTGCATTCCAACCTAAATAATACATTTCACCACAAGCACATTCTGCATACATCTTATGAGGGTGTTCTTCTTCAATTAGATTATTTATGAAAGTATGCTTATGTTCCCAACTATCATCAGTCATATGTACAGCATAAAAATCATAACCCGTTCTATGATCTACACCTGTTGCTTTATCAATATGATGGAACAATCCTAAATATAGAATTGGATTATCTGCATCCCAAGCAGGATTATGTCCATACACTTGAAGATTACCCCTCTCATCAAACTTACCAATAAATGCTGAATGCAACATTTTTTGACAGTCCCTACAATAAATAAATAAAATATCACCAACTTCAACTTTTGGATTATCCTCTTTATTGAAATGGTATCCTTTATCGTCAACAACCAAATCAACTTTTTCACCATATCCAACTTTAATAAGTGCATCCATAATAGGTCCTACACCACCAGCTTGAATATCCACTCCACCAGCTCTTAAACAATCCTTAACAAACTCATCACATACACCAACACCATCGTTCCAATGATTTTTAGCATAGTTTAAAGCTTCGTTTCGATCATATACTTTTTCACTAGAAGCTGCTTTTACAGGTATAACAGTAGATATAAACATAAATAAGCAACACATTATTGTAATCAATTTAATACTTTTCATACTCATTACTACAAATAGAAAACAAATGTTTTCTATTATGCATTTCTCCTTATCTTTAATATTTTATAATATCTACATTTCAAATACAATCATTTGCAAGTTTGCCATAAATAAAAGAATACCTTTCTTCTATATTTTGGTACGAATACCACGTGATACTTACAATTCCATTTACTGTGTGCTAAACTATTTACAGCATTATTTTGGTTACTCATTATAATGTGGCCTCCTATTGTGTTATTTCTTTTTGCAAGCTGGCCGGCTTACAAATAGTTTAGCACAA
>JAFULQ010000023.1 GCA_017473265.1 Erysipelotrichaceae bacterium
CTGTTTGTGCTACTAGTACTTTGTCACATACTGAACAGTGACTTCCTTCTGTTAATCCTGTGTCTTCACATGTTGGCGCCACTGCTTTATCAATAACTTCTGTATGGCCTAATGCATTTACTACTGTTTGTTCAACTAATACTTCATTACATACTGAGCAGTGTTTTCCTTCTGTTAATCCTGTGTCTTCACATGTTGGTGCTACTGCTTCATCAATAACTTCTATATGGCCTAGTGCATCTACCACTGTTTGTTCAACTAATACTTCATTACATACTGAACAGTGTTTTCCTTCTGTTAATCCTGTGTCTTCACATGTTGGTGCCACAGCTTCATCAATAACTTCTGTATGAGGAACTTTACTTATCTCTTCTGTATAAGAATCTGAACATCTTGTACATGTAAATTTCTTCAATCCAGCTTCAGAACAAGTAGCTTCTTTAGTAATTTCGGCTTTATAATCATGGCCTAAAGGAGCAATATCATAATAATTTGGATTATCGTATCCGTCGTTACATCTTTCACAAAGTAAGTATCCTTGACCCGCATCTTCACATGATGCTGGAATAGATATCATTTCTTTATAGGCATGTCCCAATGCAGGCACTGCAGTTGGTGTTGTAGAATAGTCACATCTTGTACACTTTTCAGCCGCAGTATATCCTACTTCTGTACAGCTTGGTGCTTCTGCTTCTTTTACTATTTCTATATTATGCCCTAATGCTGAAGTTTCATCAATTTGAACTTCACCACAACCAGTACATGGAGTATACGTTATATAACCTGCTTCTGTACATGTTGCTGGCGTGTCACTATCCACTTCATTATTATGTTGACATTGCCATTTTCCATCTCTATATACTATTGTACCAGTCGTAGATGAAACAAGAGTTTCTACACCACTTGCATCTGTTGATGTCTTTGCAGACGCAAAATAAGTACCATCACCATTTTTTAATTGGATAGGCGTAATAGGTATATTATCATATGTTTTAGTTGTTTGCTTAAATTGATAAGCTACCGTCTCAGAGCCTGGATTACCTACTTTTACACTTCCTTGTGCTGTACTATGGATATTTGCTCCGCTTTTCGTAGTGTACAAATATCCAGCACTAGCATCCATTAACCCATTAACTTTTATTGCTGCATCTTTTAAATCTGCAGTTGTTCGGTCATAATTCATCCCAGGAGCATATACTACAGGAAGAATCTCAAAATCTGAGCCTCGGAAAGCATATGTACTCCATTCATCGCGATCATAAACATATACATTAACTCCTGATTGTATTGTTCCCATTGCTCCTTCTTCAATGTTTATTTCCACACCTGGAAGAATAGCAACATCTTGACCAATTGTTAAAGTTGATCCTTGGTTCGCAGTTAATGATATATTGCTATTGATTGGCAATTCATAATCTTTGGAGTTGATTGAACTTGTCCCTACAGGCATAGTAATTGATGATAATGTTACACTACCAGAAACATCAACTAGCAAACGATCCTTTTGTCCATCGTATTTTTTGACTACTGATCCACTTGTCAAATTAAACATCGCACCAGAGCCTGAAACAAATTTAACTGAAGATGTAAATTTAGTGCTTGACATATAAATTGTTGTTACACAATGTACATTTGCACCAGAGTTTATAGTCATAGGAACTTCAACATTTTGAATATAATATTGAGATAATGGGAAAACTCCATTATCCATATCTGTAGATTGAGATCCACCACGAAAATCCATAAACTGGAAGTTTTCATATACATTGGATCCTGAATTTGCAGTTATACTTCCACTGCCAGTGATAAAACCATACGCGTATAGTGAACCACCATTATTAACAGTAATGTTACTATTGCCTGCCATTTTAATAACACTAACATTTTCAGCTGGAGAACCGCCCGCATGCTTACTTCCTTGAGCATAATAATGCTTAGCAGACAAACTAATAGCTCCATTAACTACAATATTAGTTCCACTTGATAAATTTAAAGTTCTATAATGGTTAGGGTCTTTGTATGCTTCATTACTTGCAAGTTCTATACTTTGAGCTTGTGTAGTATACATTGTATTTGCTTCATCAAAAGGTATTAACAAAGTTACACCACTAGGAATAGTATAATTACCAACCGGCAATGTTCCATCATTTAAAAGAATTACTACCTTATTAGAAGCATCCGAATCAGCAAATGATGTTGCAGTATTTAAATCATCAAAAATATACGCTTTTCCTACTGTATAATAATACAGTTTAGTCGACCCTAAAATTCCTGTACTTTCACTATTCTGAGAAGAACTTCCCACAGCAAAATAAGGATTTGAATCACTTCCAACAAAAATAGCCTTTACTGTCATGTCATTCACTGGCGTTAATTGATACGTTGTAGAAGTAGATAAAATAACATTATTACCATTCGCCCATCCTAAAAATCTCGCTCCAGATACAGGTGTAGCTACTAATGATATTGGAGTACTACCACTAAGCTCTTTTATCGTTCCTGATGTAGTGGCTTCTCCACCTACTGTAATTGAACCATATCTATTATCAAAATCAAAAGTTACATTTGATTTGTCAGCAACTGGAGTCAAAACAAAATTAGATAATGTTAAAGTTGCAGTTGTATTTGAAAATCCATTATTTGATACAATAGTAATTTTTAGAGATCCACCTGCATCTAGAACTACACTATAGTTGCCACTCGCATTTACAGTTGCGTCAGCAATCGTAAAAGAATTGTATGTTGATGCGCTATAACTAAAGCTCAATTGGGCTTTAGTTCCACTTTCATTAGTAATCGTTACATTATTGGTTTTTTTACTAATAAGACCACCAGAAGCTTTTATGGTTACAGTTCCATTAGATACCGTATTACTATTAGCAGAATCTGCGATAGAAATTTGTCCATCTAAAACATTAACTGTTGTATACACCGCAGGTGTAAATGTTAACTCCAAGAAATTATAAAAATACCCAAGAGTATTTAAACTATCTTGATTTAATCCACTTAATTGTTCTTCAGATAAACCTTCAGCCATCTTCTCAAAATCTTGGATTTCAGCATATGCATCTTGCATAGTGAACCAATCCATATTGACACAAATGTCAATAACTTCATCCTCAGATAGGTTTGTACTTCCCAAATATTTCATTAGGATTCTATCCATCTCAGTTTGAACAGCTTCTACAGTTACATTTGTAGAAGTTTCACTAGACGTACTCTCTTGTTGCTCTTCAACAACAACAGTTTCCTCTGATTGTTCATTCTGATTTTGAACAACCACTTCTTCAGTTGTATGAACATGTTCATGGTCATGAGTCTCAGACTCAAAAGCATAAAGATAATCTGTTGGTACAGATGTAAATAATACAAATGCTACCAAAACAACCTTTAGAAGTTTTTTCAAATTCTTCATATTATGTTCCTCCCTAATATATTGTTACGTAGATATAAAGAAACAACTGAAATAGTAATTTCAGATAATTATCATTACAATGTACTTTTAATGTACAATCATTTCTTCATTTCACGAAACTGTCCAATCATATTATACAATTTTAATTGATGAAAACAACCCAAAAAAGTAATAATTATATTTACATTAATTTTCAAATTAATATGATAAATTTTTCATTTCAAGACAAACGGATAATATCTAACAACTATTATTTTCATAAATTCAAATATACACATCACAAAGATATATTCAACTACTTACATATCCCACCAAAAAAAAAGAGGATTTTAATAAATCCTCTTTCTTTCATTACTTACTTTGAATTTCTTGATTACTAGGCAATCCCAAAATACTACGAACCGCTTCATCCGTAACCAAACCACTTCCACCTAAAACAAATCCACTATTAATCTTCTTACTAACTGTATATTTACTTGTAACACTATAACTATTACCATCAGTTAACAACAATGGAGCCTTCAATGAATAAGCCAATGCACCACCACTTAATCCATCAGGATAATTCTTAGCATATGCCATTACAGCCTTTTTCGCATCAGGTAAAAACTCCTTAGCTACTAATGTACTTGTTTCATAACGACTCGCACCTGCAATACGAATAATTTCCGCACTAATATCTTCCCACTTTCCAGCAATTTGAATACTTCTTGAAGGAAGTGCATCATCAACTTGTTTCTCAAGTTTCTTACTTACAGCTGCTGTGCCACCAATGATATACACATTAGAAATACTTTGTCTTGCAATAAAATCTCTTTGTTCTTCAGTTAAACTATTTCCAACTAACATAATTGGTAATCCTGTAGCACTAACACTTAAACTATCCGCAAAATTCGTAGCTGTACAAATCAATAATTCATCATCATATTTACCAGTAATAACTTCATTAATAATTTTCATATTTGTTTCATAACGATTCTTACCAGCCAAACGTTTTACATTATAGTTACTCAATGCTTTGTCTACATTTTCACTAACCGCAGCAGTACCACCTAATACATAAACCGTACCACCAGCAGTTAAATTCTTATTAATATATGCTACTAGGTTGTCAATATTCTTTTGCTTCATATCAGTCATAAGAATTGGAGCTTCTCTTTGAGCAGATAAATAACTACCAGCTAACGCATCCGCAAAACCAGTACCACTAGCAACAATTACATAACTAAACTTATCTTTCTTTAATTGCGCTTTTAATGCGTCCGCAACTTTAAATGCTGTTTCATATCGACTATCACCAAAAATACGAGTAGCACCTTCAGATACATTAATCGTAATACTATCTGAAAGACCATTAATACTTGTAGCTGTTATTACACAAGTACCGCTTGCCACACCTGTAATTGCACCGCTTTGATCCACAGTCGCAATTGTTTCATCACTAGTAGTCCAAACTACTGTTTCATCAAAACTAGTATTCGTTGGTTTTACAGTAGCATAACAATAATATGTTTCACCAACAAACACTTCTGCAACAGCAGGCACAATTTCAACCTCTGTAATTGGAATTTGAGCATGAACAGTTACACTATATGACCCTCTTACACCATTTGTCGCCTCAGCAAAAATATAAACTTCACCACTAGAAATACAAGTCAATACACCATTTTCATCAACAGTCGCAATCGTTTCATCACTAGTACTCCAAGTTAACGTTCTATCATGATTCGTATTTGTTGGATAAATAGTAGTTACTGTAGAGTAATCAAAGCTATCCCCAACATATAGAACCTTATTTGCTGACCCAATATGAATACTAGTAATAGGAGCATCAACATTAATAGTTGCTGTTGCACTTAGACCATTAGGAAGTGTCGCAGTTACAGTAGTTGTGCCAGGACCCAATGGTCTAAACTGATTCATATCGTCAGTTGATGGAGTACCACTAAAACCAACAATACTTTTATCTTCAATTTCCCATCGTACATTATTCATATCTGCAGCATCTTCACTTGGAGTCATATTCAACCTCAAAATAAAGACATCACCACTAATTGTATTAAGAAGACTCTCCGCAAATTCCATACTAACAACAGGATCTTTAACAGTTACTACACAACTATCTTCTTTTCCATTTTTAGAAGTAGCAGTAATAGTAGCACTACCATAAGCTACACCAGTCATCACACCATTTGCATCAATTTTTACTACATCCTCATTATCACTAGACCAAACAACCGTTTTATCCTCAGTTGTATTTGAAGGATAAATTTTAGCAACCAACGTATCTGTTTGCCCCAATCCAACATCCTCTGTCTCAGGTAAACGAACTTCAGTTAGTGGCACATATACATATGGATTCGCCACTTTAATCTTAGCAAAATCTTTATAATTAGTTTCTGGATCAAAAATACCAACATAAAAATACAAGAACTCATGATTATATTGATCAATATTAAATTGGAATGCACACACCCCAAGATCAGTACTCTTCACATCACAAACAATTTCTTCCGAAGGCTTTACTGTTCCATTTGAAAAATGAGTAAAGGCATCAATAACAAAATAAGGAGCCTTATTATCCACAACATCAGAACCATACACAAAATAAAGAACAGCATCTCCTGCCGTTTCAGCATCTTCAAAACCACCTAATGCAAAAGCATGAGTAGCACCATATTCATCAACAGTTTCAAACACACTTTCCAAAGCAGTCTCTTCAAAATTACTCTTATTATAAACAAGGTTCGTATCAGCCACAAAAACATACGCCTCAGCTTTTACTTGTTGTACAGGCACAAGAGTAACCATCATAGCCATTACAAGTATAGACACAAATACTTTCATTATCTTTTTCATAGTCATAAATCTCCTATCTTTAATTTGATTTTATCATGTAAATAATTACTCATAAAGAATAATACACAAAAAAAATACACATTTTGCAAACATTTAACACAATATGCACAAAGTACAGTTTACCCGCACTTTATATTAAATATTTCCAAACTATATAAAAAAAAGAAAACTAAGTGTTTTTCAACACTTAGTTCATGTATTATTTACTATTTCCAAAAATACTTCTAACAGCATCATCTGTAACTAATGTATTACCACCCAAAACATATCCATTACGAATCTTATTTTTAATAGTATGTTTACTAGTAATACTATAATTAATACCATCTGTTAATAATAATGGAGCTTTTATAGCATTCGCTAATGCACCACCACTCAATCCATCCGGATAATTCTTAGCATAAGCCAATACAGCTTTATCTGCATCAGGGAAAAACTTCTCAGCCACTTTCATACTCGTCTCATAACGATTATCACCTGCAATACGTTCTACCTTTGCAGTAATATCATAACTATCACCATTACCAAAATTCAAACTACTCTTAGGTAATGCATCTTTGATCGCATTTTCAATCTTTTTGCTAACGGCAGAAGTACCACCAACAATGTAAATATGATCCGTATTCGCACTCACAGCTTGTCTACTAATTAATCTACGTTGTTCAGTAGATAATGAACTACCAACCAACAAAATTGGTTTACCAGTTGCTGAAACACTTAGACTATCCGCAAAATTTGTACCCGTCGCAACAACTAATTCATCATGAAAATACTCATATCCTGCCGCCTTAAGAATTAATAGATTCGTTTCATAACGATTTTTACCGGCCAAACGCTTCACTCCATAATTGCTCAAAGCATTATCCACATCTTTACTAACAGCTGCATAACCACCTAAAATATATACTGTACCACCACTAGCAAGATTCTCATTAATATATGCAACTAATTTATCAATGTTTACTTGTTTTTTATCTGTCATAAGAATAGGCGCCTTTTTTTCAGCAGCTAAATAACTACCCGCCAAAGCATCCGCAAAACCAGTTCCACTAGCTACAATAATATTACTAAATTTCTCAACATATAACTGCTTCTTCAATTCATCAGCCGATTTAAATGCTGTATCATAACGATTATCACCAAATATACGAACAGCCCCATCAGAAACATTAACCGTAATAGAATCAGAAATCCCATTCACACTAGTAGCAGTAATTACACAACTACCACCACCAACTGCATAAATTCTAGCTTCTGCAGTATGTAATGTGACATTAGGCAAAATCGCTTCAACTGTCGCAACACTTTCATCACTACTTGTCCAAGTTAAATCTTTACTAATTGTAGCATTAGAAGGATCAATATATGCTGTAAAAGAATAAACATCACCAACAAACAACTCTAAAGATTCTTTACTAATATTCACATTTTCAATCATAATATGAGGCTTCACACGAATCTTTTGCTCAGCAAAAACACCATTTTTAGCAGTCGCTTTAACAACAGCTTCACCAACACTTATACCCGTAATCACGCCATTTTCATCAACAGTAACAATACTCTCATCACTACTTGTCCAAGTCAACGTCTTATCATGATTCGTATTTTCAGGATAAATCTTTACATTTGTTCCCAAATCTTTATCATGATCCTGATACACCTCTATATATTCATCATACGAAATGCGAATAGTAGCAATAGGCGCATCCACACTCACCACACAACTAGCACTCACACCTTGAGGAGTTGTTACTGTAATTATTGTAGAACCAGGATTAACCGTCTCTACGGTCCTTCCACTATCCGTATAATCATATCTATCAAATCTAATAATACTCGTATCCTCAATTTCCCATGTTGCATCCTTAAGATCCGCCACACCATCAACAGGATTGGTAGATAGTGAAACTACAAATTCATCATAATGATTCACATAATAAACATCTTGTTCAAAGATTAATTCTTCAATTTTATCTCCAACTGTAATTTCACAACTATCACTCTTACCATTCACACTAGTAGCCGTAATCGTAGCAACACCCTTAGAAACACCAGTCACAACACCATTTTCATCAACAGTAGCAACACTTTCATCACTACTTGTCCAAGTCAACGTTTTATCCATTGTCACCACTTCTGGAACAATATTAAAAGACAATGCATCTGTATATCCAACAGCAACATCTTCAAATGTTTCCGAAATATTTACAAATTGAATTGGTACATCATAAAACGGATTCTTAATCTTAAACTTCACAGAAGCCGTACGACTAGAATACGCATCATACACACCCGCATAATAATACAAATACTCATCATTATATCTTGCCTTCTCAAAAGTAAACTCCAAAGAAACAGGCTCAGCATTATTACCCCGAACCATTACCTGCTCACAAGCACCAACATATTGATTTGTAGGTCTTAATGACTCCAACACATAACTAGTATGTCTATCATCACTATCCGCCTTTTCACTTTCATAAACCAACTTTAAAACAGCATATTCCTCATCAACATTCTCCAACGAAACAAAGCCAATCGTATGAGTGTTTTCAAAATAATCTGTTACAGAATAAACAATACCTTCACCCATCTCATCAACAAAACTAGTCTTATACTGCAACGTTGATGAATTCTTAATTAATAAAAAATTCGTCGCCTTCACTTGTTGTACAGGCACAAGAACAACCATCATGGCTACAACAAGCAATGAAACAAATACTTTCATCATCTTTTTCATAGTCAAAAGTCTCCTTCTTTTTTTAAATTTTACCATGTTACATTTATTTATTAAATAGTTATGCTCCTAAAAATAAAGAAGGTGCATACACACCTTCCTATCACACTATTCAAATCTAACAACAGGATCACTACCATCCAATTGCTTACCCAATATACGATTCACCGTATAATCCGTAATCAACTTAGGACCACCCAAACAAACACCAGAATACACCACACTACCGGAAATTTCCAAATAATCCTCAAGCGTATATCCAGTATTACTATCAACAATAACACCACCACTAGCAACCAATAACAACGGAGCATCCAAAGCATACGCAATCGGTCCACCACTCAAACCATCAGGATAATTCTTCGCATACGCAAAAACTCTAATTTTATTATTATTACCCCTAAAGAAATAATTTGAAATCTCTGCAGACGTTAAATAACGATTCTTACCAGCAATACGAGTCACATTACCAGAACCATATGCTTTTAATGCTACATCATAATTAGAATTAACAGCACTCGAACCACCAACAATAACAAAATTATTATTGCTCAAACCATTTAAGAACTCTTTTTGACTACCATTCAAAGACTGATCAACCAACAAAATCGGCAACCCCGTAGCACTCGCACTCAAACTATCAGCAAAATTCGTACCCGTCGCAACAATAATATCCTCCGTAGTAACACCCACTTCATTTAGAATTGCTAAATTGGTTTCATAACGATTCTTGCCAGCTAATCGTCTAACCGTATATTTATCTAAGCCCACTTCAACATTTGCACTAACAGCACTCGTACCACCAAGAATATATACCGTTCCGCCATCAATCAAATTATTTTTAATATAATTATGTACATCTTTAACATTTTTACCATTCGTCATAATGATAGGAGCACTCTTATTAGCCGCCAAATAACTACCAGCTAACGCATCCGCAAAACCAGTACCACTAGCCACAATAATCGCATCAAACTTCTCAACACCAAGCACCATTTTTAAATACTTCGCAGCCAAAAATGCCGTTTCATAACGATCATCACCATAAATTCTTGGAGTACCACCTATTACCTTTACATTACAACTATCTGACAAACCATTAGAAGCAGTAGCCGTTATAACAGCTGTCCCAAAATTCTTACCTACAATAATACCATTTTCATCAACACTAGCCACTTCAGGCCTACTACTCGTCCATGTAATCGTCTTATCATAATTTGTCTCATTTGGAGTAATCGTAGCATAATTTTCAAACGAACTACCCTTCAATATTTTCAAATCTTTTCTACCAATACTCACTTTTTTAATTGGTGCATCAACAATCACCTTACAACTAGCACTCGCACCACTTGGAGCAGTAACCGTAACAATAGCTTCCCCCGGTCCCACAGAACTCAAATTACAAGATGAACTAACGCAACCATTCGCATTCACAGCAGACATATTTGTACTTGTCCACACTAACTCATTATAATCTGCAACATCTTCAGGATTATACGAAACTTTCAATTGATTATTCATTGCACTAAAATCAAACTCATACACTTCTTTATCAAAAGAAAGATTCTCAATCGTTTTACGAACATATATCTTTTTATCATCAACTATACCAGAAGTAGACTCACAGCGAATAACAGCACTACCCAAAGACACACCCGTCATAACACCATTCTCATCCACTGTTAAAACACTTTCATCACTAGAAATCCAAGAAAGTTCTACCTCTTCTTCAGCATTATATGGATACGTTTGATATTCTATCTTCTTACTTCTACCAACACCAACTTCACTACTATAAATTTGAATCCCCTCAATAGCAATATATGTATACGGATTAACAACATTAACCTTTTCAAAATTCACAGTATTTGTAGACGAATCAAAAACACCAACCATAAAATTAATATAGTAATGATTATATTTTCGAATATCAAAATCAAAATATAGAGAAGCATTCATCTCATTCAATACATCCCATTCATAATGCTTATCAGCCACCAAACTCTTTGAATTCTTAGACTCTAGATACAAAGTTTCAACCACAAAAACATCCGCTTTATCTCCAATTGCATCACTAGTATAATCAAAAGAAATTCTTCCAATCTCATCACCAATCTTTTCAAAACCACGAATCGTAAAAGTATGTGATACTTCATACGCGTCCATAACCGTATATACTCCCGGTTCTGTTAATGGCTTAAAATTATAATTATAATATTGTGTACTTGTATCAATAAATACATACTCCTCAGCACTTACTTGTTGTACAGGCACAAGAGTAACCATCATAGCCATTACAAGTATAGACACAAATACTTTCATTATCTTTTTCATAGTCATAAATCTCCCTCTTTTTTTAATTGTACCATGTAATATTTAATATGAAAATAAATATACTCATAAAACAAAAAGAAGATGCTACGCACCTTCTACAAACCAACTATCTTGTTTATTTCATTAATACTATATCCTGTACATAAAGCAACATCTTCAATCTTCATACCATTACTTAGCATTTTACTGATTATTTCATTTTTTCCTTCTTTAATTCCTTCTTTAATTCCTTCTTTAATTCCTTCTTTTATCCCCTCTTTAATTCCTTCTTCTCTTCCCTCATTTCTACCATATTCTTCCGCCCACTTTACACGTTTTTCCTTATCACACTCTTCAACAAAATTCTTAAGCATACTCATACTTCCAATATTTTCTAATATAAACTCATTCTTCATATTTATCATATTCTTGAGCACCTCATTCTTCTTCTCTAACACTTTTATTATATCATGCTTATTTTCCACATGAGCATACTTCAACACATATCCAACCTGTTCCATTTCATCCCATGATTCATATGTATTCATTTCTAAATTCTTTAGCTTCTCTAATTCAACGATCACAATATTCATTCGATTCTCTGGTAATAAATAATTCGTTGTGTCTTCCCTATGTCTAAATCTATGTACAAACATATCGTCTTTAATAAACATCACACGATCTAATATCATTACTTGATACACTTCATTGAATTCATACTTATGATTCCCTACCTGCACTTGATTTGTCACTAATCGACTTTCATATAACTGTGCACGTAAAGAGATGGAATCTATACTTCCATACTTTTGTATCTCAAGGTTCACATTATACGGATATCCATGACTATCTATACAACTAACTGTTACATCCATACGTATTCCCTTATAAAGAATTTGATCTTTCTCTGGTTCACAATTATTAACAATCACATCTACAACTTCTTTTTCTAGGATTAAACTTGTAAGATATTTAATATTTTGTTTAGAGCGAACATCTTTAGATGAAAACAATTTTCTAAATACATCATTATTTGTAAGAGATACTTCCTTCATTGTTTGTACCACTGCTTCTTTCACAAGATGATACTTATCAAACTCTTCTTGTGAATATTCATTTATTTTATTTATTACTTTTTGCATAGCGAATCCTCCTACTTACTTATACGCAAAAAATAATAAAAACTCCTACTAAAAATCTTAAATAATATAAAAAAGATAAACAAAACTCAGTGTTCACCAACACTGAGTTTTTCATATACTATAATTAATCTTTAAATATATCTTTCAATGCAGAAGGAGAAGGTCCTTCATTAATCGTATACTTAATATTTTTACCAACCAACTCTAATTGATCCTTCAATTCTCTATCTGTATACTTATTATGATTTTCAACTACATTCTCTAAATGCGTCAATTGCTTACGCAACTCATCTGCACGATTGCTAAGCTCAGCCTGCGCATTATAATTACCTTTTCTAGCAGCAGATTTCAATAAGCTAAATCTTTCATCGTCATCCAACTCAAGACCATATTCCTCAGGATAATGTGCAGCATTATACAATGCATCTGCATCTCCTCTATCATAGGTAACCATATTCCATTCCTGCATCTTATCAAGATTCTTACCATAATAGAAATGCGCAATTTTATAGGCTGCCTTCTTATTTCCTTCTTCATGTTCTCTCTTCCATAAATTCACAGAATGACATTCTAAAGCTAAAACCACAGGTTGCACATCATCTCTAGACATACCATACGCCGACCAATTCAAATGCACGCAAAAACTCAAATTATCTAAAGCTTCAACATTTTGTTTTTTCATATAGTCGTTATACGCATCTTTTATTTTCACACTAGAAGAATCCATGCCAACTTCAATAAACTTCATTGCTAATTTGTAATTACTATATGTATTATCATCAGGAAGATTCGAAACATCAGCCTGTACTAATGCTAAATAACGACAAATCGTTTGTAACAACAATTTTGGATAACTATTCAACTCATCCATCCATAATGCTTTCTTATACAGTCTACTAGCATTATGATATTTACCCATAGATACATATGCATCCGCCATACCTAAATATCCAATATAATAATCCTGAATAGCTGCACAACGATAATACTCAAAAGCCTTATTTATATCTCTACTAAACAATACACCCGCTTGTTCACACAAACATGCTGGATCTTTATTCACACCATCTAAATGCCATTTACAACTTTGAATACGACTTATTGCAGGATTATAAGTTGTAAGATCACTCTCAGAAATAGAATCCCCATAAATCACTTCATCATCAAATAACACCAAACTCAATAAGTCTCCTACCTTCATTGACTTTGGCAACAAGGCATCTTCAAAAGACACATACCTCACCAACGTATACGGATTCATAAACACCTTACGTCCATGATCTTCTTCATAATAACAACCAATAACTTCTGTACTCGTTGAACACAAATCCTCAACAGCGACACTTGGACGAACACGATCCGTAAACGTATCAAAATAATAATCACGAAGCTCTACTAAATCATCCGCAAGATATGTTTTCTCCGCAACTAACTTCTTCGAAAAATCATAAGCACGATAAATATCTTCAAGCTCACTACCAAAATCACCATTCTTCACACGTTCAATTAACTCTTTAAACGCACGATTATTCGAATCCGCATCAATAGCCTTCTTCAAGACTTCAAAAGCCTTATCTTCATCTTTTTCTACATACTTACCCTTCATTAAAAGACTTACATAATACAAATAGGCTCCCACCATATTCTCATCCATAGCTTGTTGCAAATACATCATTCCTTTATCAATATCTTTATTTACATACTGACCCTCAAAATGCATTTCCGCTAAATGATATTTCGAATAACTACTACCTCTTTTCACACCTTCAGTAAAGTATTCAAAAGCCTTTTTATAATCTACTTCACATCCTTTACCCTGTAAATACAAATAACCTAAATTATTATAGCCATAATGCTCATTTGGAAAATACTCAATATATTTTCTATAACACTCATGCGCCTTCACATAATCCTGCTCAACACCAAGACCATTTTCATATGCATACGCCAAATTGTTATATCCCCTATTATTACCAGCTTCAACTGCCTTCTTCATACAAAAAAAATACGCATTATACTTCTCTAATTGATGCTCAAGCAATGCTAAATCACCATAATAGATAGGATTTACCTCAATAGCCTTCACATAATACTTTCTCGACAAATCATAATCACGATGATTATTTAAACGATAATAATCACCCAATAAACTATAAAAACGAGCATCATTAATACCTTTGCAATACGTATAACAAGTATCAAAATCCTTCATTTCTTTACTAATAAACGCCACCATATAACGCGCATCCAAATAATTAGAATTAGCTTTCAATGACTTCAAAGCATATTCTCTAGCTACTTCATGATTCACATCACCAACTAAACCATAAAGCTCAAGCAAACACAAATTATAATATGCAATAGAATTCTTCCACTCTGCTGCCAATTGATAACACACCTGAGCCAATACATATTTTTTCGCATTATAGTAACTATTCCCAACACCTACAAAACAATCAGAATAAAACTTAGGGTTATAATCCGCACAAAAAGCCGCTCTATAATACTTTTTACCTTCTTCAATATTCTTTTCAACACCATCACCATATACATATTTATGACCCAAATTCAAATACTTCTCACGAATTTCAACAATCTTACGTACATGAACTAATGCATCATCATCAATTGTTGAAACCTCTTTGCTATCATCATAAAATACCAAATACGTTTTACTACCACTCTTTTCAATTCTCTTGATAGCATATAATGCAACACGATACTTAGATGAATAATAATAATTCGGAGTCAAAATATAACTATTAAGATTTAAAAAAGACTTTTTATAAGCTAAAGCATTCTTATAATATCCTCCATCTGCCAAATCATACTTTTTTAAAATGGAATTAAGACTCCCCTTCTCATTTTCCAAATTATTAGCACCTGTGATTATATTTGGTTGATTTTCAAAATAATGTTGTAATTCTTGTTTAAACATACTATACTCTCCCGTTATTTCTAGTAATTTAATTATACAATTCTCATTATAAAAAAGCGACTTTGTGTCTATGAAATTATTTATAATTTTGCACAAAAAAAGCCATCACTTCCTGTGATGACTTTCTATTTATTTTTGCATATGTTCTTCTACAAGCTCATGTAATGACTGTAAAGATGCATCATCTAATGTTTCCACTAATTTAAACAATTTTTCTTGTTCTAATTTTTTCTTACGATTTTGAATACGCGCAACACGAACATCATTTTTCTTAGCCAAATCTTCAATATCTTCAATAGAAGAAGGCAATTTCTTGGTAATCAAAAATTCTTCATATGCTTTTGTAACAGCTTCAACATCATCCGAAAAACAAATTTGTTGTCCCTTATTTAACCACAAGACTTTATTACACAACTCTCTTACTTGTTTCATCGTATGAGAAACTAAAATACCCGTAACACCACCAGATAAAACTTCTTTCATCTTGTTACCACTTTTCTCTTTAAATCCACCATCACCAACAGACAACACTTCATCTAAGATGATAACATCCGGATTCACTAAACAAGCAATAGAGAAAGCCAAACGACTCTTCATACCACTCGATAATTGTTTAAATGGTCGATCTTGGAAATCTTCCAACTCCGCAAAAGCAATAATTTTATCATACATGCTATCCATAAATTCACGTGTATAGCCAAGCATTGCTCCACGCAAATAGGTATTTTCATATACCGTCAACTCACCATCAAATCCACTCGCAAGTTCTAGCAAAGCCGCAACATTGCCCTCAACTTCTACAGAACCTTCCGTAGGACGCATAACTCCAGAAATACATTTTAATAAAGTAGATTTACCAGCACCATTGGTACCAATAATACCTAACATATCTCCTTTTTCCAAAGTAAAAGAAACATGACGATCTGCCCAAAACTCCGTTATTTTATAATTCCCTTTAAGTTTCTTAATCACATAATCCTTGATTCCAATATCTCTAAAGTCACCTCTCATATAGCGAATGGAAACATCATCAACTTTAATTACTGACATCTAAATTCCCCCATTCCTATAAATAATACACAAACTTATGACCCATCTTCTTATATGTAATACAACCAAGTATTAATAACAATGCTGCATAACCAATACACAATGCATGCAACCCCAAAGAAGGAATCATACCATCAACAACAATGACTCTAAAATACTTAATAAAACAGAACACCGGATTCAAATAGAAACAATTTTGTAAATTCAGTGGCAAAATATCCACAGTATAGAAAATTGCTGACATATACATTAATAACATTGTAAAAATATCATACAAATAACTAACATCTTTAAACACACAATAGAACGCCGATAAAATCATCCCTACACCAATATTAAATATCACTAAACATACAACAGGAATAATCAATAAGGTAAATGACCACTTAAAACAAATGCCATCAACTAAACAAAATACAAAAAACACACCAATATTAATTAAAAAATTAATTAATGAAGAAATATTCTTCGACAATAAGAAAATATACTTCGGAACATTAATCTTGGTAATAATCGCTTTATTCATCACCAAAGAATTCATACCACCCTTAGTCGCTTCCTTAAAATAACCATACAACAAATTCCCACAAAATAGATAAATGGTATAATGCTCCATATTACGACCAAAGAAATGCTTAAACACCAAACTAAGAACAAGCAACTGCAAAAGAGGTGACAAAATACTCCACCCCATGCCAAGCACCGAACGCTTATACTTTTTCTTAAAGTCTCTTTTTGTTAATTCTTCAAAAAGAAACATATGTTGCTTAAATGAATTAAACATAAAATACCCCTATTCTACTTCTGGCAACTCTAAATAATCTCCCAATTTTCTATCCCATAATCTACTAGAAAAACGCAAGAACATACCTGGAGTAAATGTCATTTCCCCAACAAACACTTGCCCATTTACATCATAAAAATCAATACGAACAAATGGGAAACCTTTTGCTAGTTCTCTACTTAATTCTAACATCTTATCCAATGTTTCCGGTTTTTCTACAGACCTTGCTCTACGCATACCCGCTCTACTAACTGGTAACACATTCCAATCCATATCTACAAACGAACGTCTTTGATCATCTGTACCTCTTCCAGATACAACCAACGCAAACTTAGGTTCACCATTACAACAATAAATCTTATAATCCTCAATTGGAGCACCAGAACCATCATCTAAATACTCTTCAATAACAATCGCAGCATCTTCCATTTTTTCATCTGTAATACACATATTGAAATAATAATAATTCTTCCAAGGATACAACCAACTAGATAAAATCGCTTTTGTCTTATTAATATTCAACAACGACTTATCTTTTACAATCATAACCTCATTCATACCCCAACCATCATTTAGTTTAGCTACAAATTGATTTGGTAATGCATCAAAATCAATATCATTGACATCCGTATACACCCCAATTAATGGCACAACATGTTCATATCCAACACGACTACCAATCCACTCTTTAGCTTTCCCCTTATCAGCAGCCACTTTAATATGTTCATTTTTATAATATAATGCCAACCAAATAATTTTTTCATTTAAAGTTTTAGGCTCCTTAAGATTTGGAAAATACCCCAATTGCTTATACGCCTTTTGTTCACAATGCACACGACGCATTTGTGGTGTAATCTTCTCTTCCATTTGGAAATTCATAATTTCATTTGTACAAGAATATTCATATGGAATATCTGAATTTATAGGTTCCTCTGGATATGAAGTCTTAATTTTAAATTCAACACCAAAAATACGCAAATACTTCTCAATACGATCTTTATATTCTTCTTCATGCGTATAATATGGAATTCTCAAGAAATTAAAGAAAACAATATATCCCTGCTCCTCATACACTTTTCTTTTAATAATACGTCTACGGATTTTCTTAACAAACTTCTTCGCTTTACGCTTTGTTACAAAAACAGCTGCTTTAATCGCTAATGCAATACCCTCTTTATCCGTAATTTTCTTATTCGGTAAATTGATTTTACTACCAAAATAATAATCCCAATCCACAGGATGGAAAGGTTTTAATCCACCAGCTGGATAGAATGTCATTTCACCTAAAAATACTTGATCACCCATTTCATAGAAATCCACACGTACAAATGGGAATGGTTTCGCTAATTTCTCAGCCAACTCTACCATTTTATCCCAATTACGAGGTTTGCTAGGTGTTTCAACTGCACGTTTTAATTCACCATAAGTTACTGGTAATAAATTAAAATCTTTATCAAAGAAATCATGTGTCAATTCATCATCATTGGCTCTATCTGTCGCAATCAACATAAACTCCAACTTACCATCACACATAAAGAACTTATAGTCATACACTTGACCATCAAATTGCTCTAAATATTCTTCAGCATATACCACAGGTTTCATATGTTTGAAACCCCAGTTAAAATATTGATAATACGCATTACGATCTGGTTGCATCCATCTCTTTAACTTCGCAATTGTTTGTGGTTTATTCAATTTACTTTTATCTTTAACAATAATATTGTATCCACTAGACCAGTTTACTTTTAATACAAATTGATCTGGTAATTGATCAAAATCTATATCCTCAGGATTATTCCAAGATGCAATTGTTTTCACTGCATATTGTTCCCCAATGGTTTCTTTAACATACTCTTTTACAGCATATTTATCTGCACACTTAGTAATCAAAGGATCTTGATAATACAACTTCATCCACATAATTTTCTCATTCATCGTTTGTGGATTATCAAAATTTAGTTCATATCCAACACGGTTAAGAAATGTTTTTTCTAATATTTCTTTTTTCTTTTTTTCATTTAATAATGGACCCAATCTATAATGAATTTTCTTCACATCTCTAGTACCATGATATTTTGCCATACATATCCTCCTTTATTCTATATGAATCTTACGACCCAATCGCAAATCCCACTCTTGAGGAGTAAACTTCAAAGTTCCACCACCAGAATAGAATGTCATCTCACCCAAATAAATCTTTCCACGATCCGTTTCATAAAAATCCACACGAACAAATGGAAAATCACTTGCTAAAACTTTTGCTAGTGCAATCATCTGTTGCACACCACTAGGCATAGCAGGAATTGGACTCGCATTTGGTTTCTTTCCATATGTAAATGGTAACAACTCTAAATTCTCATCAAAGAAGGTATACGTTAATCCATCAGCACGATCTGTCGCAATAAACATATAGATAAACTCACCTTTACTAAAATAGAACTTATAATCATATACTTGCCCATCACATTGCTCAATATATTCCTCCGCAAAAATAACAGGCTTCATATGTTTATAACCCCAGTTAAAGGTATCATAATAACTATTCGCAGAATCATTCATCCACGAAGACAACTTCAACTTCACATCTTTAAGATCTAATGCATTTTTATCTTTAACAATAATATTAAACCCGCTAGACCAATTTACTTTTAATACAAACTGATTAGGTAAACTTTCAAAATCAATTTCATCCACACAATTCCAACTACCAATTGTTGGAACAATATACTTTTCACCAATCAATTCTTTTGCATAATTCTTCACCGCAAACTTATCAGCACAAACCGTAACTCTAGGATCATGGTAATGCAACTTCAACCAATTAATCTTTTCATTAAAAGTTCTCGGATTTTTTAAATCCATTGTATATCCTACATGCGGTGATATTTCCTTAACCAATAACTTTTCACAATTCTCTAAAGACAAACGATCCCTCATAGCATAATGACGCATTCTTCTAGATTTATGAAAATACACTCTCTTATTCAAAACTTTAATATACTTTTCTTTACTAACAACATCACGAAAATAAGTAAAAGAAAACCCAAGAAGCTTAATTTTACGTGCATCATAACACACTTCCACCTCATATGGAATTTCCAGCTTCCCTAATTGAATATAGCGCTTTTGATCCTTTACTATTTTCTTAATCATGCACACATTCCTTACTTCTTAATATGTAAATATTCTCCCATCGGCTTACCATGAATTTTTGTTTCCGAAGGAGAAACACCTGCAGCAGGAGTAAACGTCAACTCCCCAAATACAGGCTTACCATTTGACTCATATAAATCAACACGAACAAATGGAAAAGGCTTTGATAACTTTCTAGCAATTTCCAACATTTCATCTAGACAATCTGGTTTTTTATGCATAATCCCCATTTTATATTTCGCACGGACATCAGACATAAACTCCCATTCAGGAGACATAAACAAAGCCGTTTTTGTCTTATTTCGAGTCATAACTAAAATAGCTAAAACTTCTCCATGAAAACAATACAATTTATAGTCCACCAAACCATCGACACTATTGGCATCAATATACTTTTCACATAACAAATATTTTTCTTTAACTTTATAATGCAGTTCAGCATAAAACAAATGATACAACTGACGTTTCCAACACTTCAACCAATGCTTTGTTTCATCCCAATTCTGCGTTTTTTTATCGCTTACAATAATATTGTAACCACAGCCAAAATTCCATTTTAAAACAAAAGAATCTGGCAATTCATCTATATTAATTTCCTCAACATTTTTGTAAACACCCAACAAATCATTTAAATACTCACCACAACCACACGCAGTAACATATTCTCTAACACGATACTTATCCGCACATTGATTCACCAACGGATTATTCGCATAATCATATAACTTTAAATAATTTATCTTTTCACTAAAAGATTTCGGATTCTTTAAGTCACAAAACTTACCCATCTTTTTCCAATAGCGCAACTGTGTATTCAATTTTGGAGAAATTATAGACATTAAACAAAATAAAACTTTTCTTGATAATCTCATACTATAATCCACTTTCTACAACTCAACAAAATATGTTACTTTCTTTTCTTATTTAACAATGCCTTAAGTCCTCCAGAACGTCTGAATTTTCTAAATTTTGAACGAATCTTTTTCGGAATATACATCATAAAACGCGCCAATCGATATGCTTTTGAACGCTTAATCTTTTTCAATTCCAATTCAGTCTTCTCAAGTTGTTGCTGAATCTTTATTGATGGATCTTTACAACCCAACAATCCATATTGATTTTCATTAACCAAATCAATACCCATCACACAACTTTCTTTAGAATACTGATCTACAAAAACATTCTTTAGATATTCGCCATTCTCATCATACATATCCAATATCTTTTTCAATTGCGTATCATTCGCATCCTGATACACATTGGTATTTTGTAAAGCAACTTCTTGCGTACCCTCAACAACACGTAACTTTTCATTCTCACGAACCAAGACTGTAGGTGTCCCCTTACGCAACTGCATAATCTTCAACCACAAATCATCCGCATTCAAAGACAACTGCTGAATTCGTTCCATATTAAACACTTCCAAATCCATACATCTTGGAGGATACAAAGTACCCGCACCACTTGTAGAAAACAACTGCATAGAAGGCGTTGCTACAACACCAGAAAACTCTTTAATCCATTTCGCATAAGAAACAATCTTTCCATCTTCTTCTAACATCAAATGACTTCGAACAGAAGATACAGCATAAGGAAAATGCAAATATGATACAAATAATGTTTCCAACATATATGGATCATATGTCAAATCATCATCAATCGTCACAATTAAAGCATCCGGAAATTCTTGCATTACATAATAATACTTTTTATGTGGACGAATATCTTCATCCACCCAACGAATTTCCAATCCTAATTTTTTATAGGCCAATAAAGACTCTGGTAAATCCGCATCTAAATTAGGAAATTGAGGTTTCGCTAACCACAAAATTACTTTATCAGGCAACATCGTTTGTTCATAAATCGAACTCAATGTTTTATAAACTACATGAATTCGTGCTGGAAAAGAAGTAAATGAAACAATCATTTTTGGAGCATAACGAAAATCCTTTTTCAACAATGCCTTATTACGACAACTAGCATACCACTCATATAAACCAGCATCTTGCAAATCATTTTCTTTTACATTTAAAAACAAAGGATGCGCAAAAAACAACGCACATACTTGATCCATAAATAACTTACTATCTGCTAAATCATTATCTAGAACATACTTTTGTACAATACTCTTTAAATTACTTACAATAAATTTACGAATCGAATTACAAACATCATCAAAATCATTAGACTTCACCGTTTCATCCGCAATTTTAACCATTACATCCATCATTTGATCAAACGATGTATGATTTAATGTATCTGTATATCCACTCAACAACAAATTTACTTGACCATTCGAAATCGTCTTTGTTTCATTATTCATATATTTCACTCCAACTTTCAAACTCTTACTATTTTATTATACTCTATAAATGATAATAGAAAACAAAAAAATAGCAATCCCTCAACGAAAGGATTGCTAAATAATATTAAACATTTGTAATATAACGTTTTAAAGGCTTAATCTTACCACCAGTCATACGATTTACAATAACTAGCATACCTTTAAAATCATCACTTCTACCATAGATACATAAGAACACAATATTTGGAACAATACCACAAATCAATAGTTTTACAAACAATTCTATATACGCATCAAATGGCACAAACTCACATACAAAATATGTAACCGCACATGCAATACCAGTCATAACTACACTCTTACATAAAATCCAAACATATTCTTTAATTTGTTTTGTATCAAAGATAAAGCTAAAGACATTATGAATCAACCATGGTATACCAATCACTAATAATGATAATACTGTAGACAACAAGACTGCATATAGACCAATAAACTTAATCAATGCCAAATTCATAATTAAATTTGCTACCGCACAAATTAATGGTCTAAAGCGATCCTCATGCCAAATACCAGCCGCATCTTTATAAATATTAATAACTGTAAAAATTTCATAGATAAAGAAATAAATACTAAATAAAAGAACATAACTAAAATCAAGCATTAACTCTTTACCCATCCAAAGTTCCATAAACGGTTGATACAAACATACAAAACAAGCAAAACATACACCACTTAACCAACAAACAATAAAGGTAAACTTCTTAAAGTTAGCGTAATTATGCTCTTTCGTTTCAACTACCAAACTATTACCAATTCCCGCCATACAAGAATATAAAACCGTCTTCATAATTCCAATCACCGCTTTTACCATATAGAAATAGTTTTGATAAATAGCTAAAGTCGTTAAACCTAAAAACGCAGAAACAATAACAGTATCCAAATTTTCATTTACTACAACACCTAATTTAGAAGTAAATAAATCCTTAATACGTTGATTAATCTTATCCACATTTTCTTTTGGTAATTTTCCTTTTGCATGGAATTGAGGATACATACGATCCGCAATCCTTGAAATAATAATATTCGTTAACGCTCTAGTTACTAAATTAGCCATAACATATAAATAATAATTATGGAAAATAGCCAACACTGAAATTTGTGTCACATACATAATTGTATCCGTCACAAAATGTACTTTACTAGAAATATCCGAACGTTGATGTGCAGATAAAATACAGTTCTTATAAGCAAACAACCAATATGTTAATACCGTTGCCATTAAATTCATAACATATAGTACATAGATATTGATATCTGCTGGCACATCACTGGCAATTAAATTAGGAATAAATGGTAATAAACACAATCCCATCGATAAAATAACAATACCAATGATACGATAATAAATCTTATACAAACGCATCAAAGCACAAATGGTTACTTCATCATTTTCAGCAATTGGCTTATACATTGAGAAAGTCATTGCTGAACCAACACCCAATTCAGCCAAGTTTAAAACTTGCAAAACAGATGTAAATAAACCATTTAAACCTAAATATTGAACACCCAATAAATAAATCATTGCCGTTCTCATTAAGAATGGTACTAATAAGTGATATAACTTTAAAAGTAATCCGAACACCATATTACGGGTCGCATTCTTTGTACGATTTCCCTTCATGAAAAACAACTCCTTTAACATGCATATGTATTATACTCTATTCTTCATTTTTTACAATGAAAAAAGAGATTCAACCATTTGAATCCCTTTAGTCTTTTACTAATAAATTACTTTTTTAGTATATCCTTCATCTTCTAAATTCTTTACAAACTCTGAATACACAATATGCGTAGGTACTACATCATCATCCTTTGCCATCAACTTATTCTTAACCAATTCTTCAAAATCAGCTTTCGAATAATCAATAAATGTAGTTTCTTTATAATACGATCCATAACGATTATAAATATAATCATAACGAAACTTAACAGCATACACAGCATTTAAGCGATCATATTTTCTACGCAAATCATAATCAGTAGGAACATCCTTATGATCATAATTCATAGTTCTTACTTCATTGATAGAAATCACTAAATCATCACTTTGTACAATATATAAATCCGTAGTAATACCATTTTCTTCATTCGAATAAACAGTCATGGTATTTGGCTCTGAATTAAAAATATTTTTAACCGTTTCTGATGAAATAAGTGTTGGGCCACCTAAAACAGCACCACGTACAATACCTTTTTCTTGTACAAAATCTGCTGCATATTGCCAATTATCATTATCTGTTAATAATAAAGGTCCTTTATGCAAATATGCTAAAGGTCCACCACTCAATCCATCTGGGAAATTTTTAGCATATGCCAAAACTGCATAATCCGGATGTTCAAAAAATCTTTCAGCTACTAAAACAGAAGTCTCATAACGATTTACGCCAGCCAAACGTTCTACTTCACCATACTTGCGCAATTGATTTTCAACATTTGTACTTACGGCACTAGTTCCACCAATAATAATCATTGGATTCCCATTTAATTGTTTTAAGAATTCTTTTTGTTTCGCACTCAACGTTTGATTAACTAATAAAATAGGATATCCAACTGCACTAGCACTTAAACTATCCGCAAAACCATTTCCTGTAGCCACTAGAATTGGCTCATCATCAATACCAGCTTCTTTTAATATTTCTAAATTCGTTTCATAACGATTCTTTCCAGCTAAACGAATTGCAGACATTTCATAACTTTTAAAATGAGTCTCAAATATTTTACGAACTGCACTAGTACCACCTAAAATATATGGTTTACAATTCAATGATTGCCATTTATGGTAATGCATTGCTACATCCATATCCTTATTATTGTTAGCCATCAAAATTGGTGCATTCTTCTTTGCTGAGAGATAACTTCCTGCTAAAGCATCCGCATAATTAGTTCCACTTGCTATAATTAAATTTGGATAGCCACGCAAAAATTGATCTTTTAAATATACCTCAGCAACTTCAAATGCAGTTTCATAACGGTCATCACCATAAATACGTTCAATCTCATCTATTTGATCATATTTTGATTCATAAACATGTACTGGGCAACGAACAACCACACCATTTGTACTAGTTACCGTAAGGGTTGCTGTTCCTGGTGCTACAGCATGAATTAAACCACTTTGCTCCACAATCGCAATCTCTGGATTTTCACTAAACCACTGAACATGATCATCATCAGCTGCATATCTTGGACTAGTTCTTGCATAATTATCTACATGTGTTCCAACGCGCATATTTACTTCTGGATAGTCTAATACAATGGCATTAATATGTGTAGATCCTATTGGAATATTTTTAATTCTACTTTCATCTATTGCATCACACTTTTGACAATGCACTGACTTTTGTCCAAATGTTGAATCGGTAGACATTTCATCCGTCGTATAATAATTTTCCCATACGTGTTCACAATCATCATTTGCATGAATATCATGTTTTGTAATGCTCATAAAACACATCATCATACAAACAACCACTAAAATGTTTAGTCCCTTTTTCATAGGCCACCTCCAAAATATGGTTAAATTATATCATGCATAAAAGCATGACCACAATCGCATTGACCACAAAAAAAGTAATTGGTATTTCTACCAATTACATTTCTTCTAAGAATGCTTTATAACCACGATATGTTTCATAAACATCCGCTTGGCTAGTTACTTCCCAAGGCGCATGCATACTCAATACCGCAACACCTGCATCAATTACATTCATATTATATTGAGCCATAATGTAAGCGATTGTTCCGCCTCCACCACAGTCAACTCTACCTAATTCAGCTGTTTGGAATGTAACATCATGCTTTTCAAATGCAGCACGAATTCTAGCAATGAATTCAGGATTTGCATCATTACATCCACCTTTTCCACCGCTTCCAGTATACTTATTTAAGCACATACCTCCACCGATATAAGCACTATTCATTGGTTCATTTACACCAGGGAATGTTGGATCATAACCAGCAGAAACATCACTAGATAACATATCTGTATTGTTATATAAACGACGTAATTTCAATTCACTGAAACCACCAGCTAATTCTAATAATTCAACTAATGCATTTTCAAAGAAAATAGAATGCATACCTGTAGCACCAATACTACCAACTTCTTCTTTATCTACTAATAAAGCACAAGTTGTTTTCTTTTGTGTTGGAGTATCTAATAAAGCCATTAATGATGTATAAGCACAAACTCTATCATCTTGACCATATCCCATAACCATACCACGATCTAAACCATAATCTCTTGCTTTACCAGCAGGTACGATTTCAATTTCAGCAGACATAAAGTCATCTTCTTCAATACCATAACGATCCTTCAACATCTTCATGATATTTGCTTTAACAGGTTCTTTTTCTTCATCTTTTAGAGGAATACTACCAAATGTAATATTTAACTCTTCACCTTCAATAATCTTAGGTGCAGGTTTTTCCATTTGACCTCTAGCTAAGTGTGGTAATAAATCTGTAATACCTAATACTGGATCATTTTCATCTTCACCAATTACGATATTTACACTTGTACCATCTTTTTTACAAACTACACCATGCATAGCTAATGGAGTAGTTACCCATTGATACTTTTTAATTCCACCATAATAATGTGTTTTTAATAAACATAAGTTTTTATCTTCATAAATAGGATGTTGTTTTAAATCAATTCTAGGAGAATCAATATGTGCACCTAAAATGTTCATACCATTTTCTAATGGTTCTTCACCAATATGGAATAAAATTAAAGATTTACCCATATTGTTGTAATATACTTTATCTCCTGTTTTAACTGCAGTTTGACTAGCAATTAAATCTTTTAAATTCTTATAACCATATTCTTCCGCAATACGAATAGATTCAACTACACATTCACGTTCAGTTTTACAATCAGAAATATATTTCTTATATCCTTGATTGAATTCTTTTACAGCTTCCATTTGTTGTTCATTATATTTTTCCCAAACTGTTTTCATAATACTACCTCTTTCTATTGTTTATTATTGTACATCAATCTTTACTATTTTGCATCCTTTGATGCACGAAAACGTTCATCAATTAGTTTATAAGCTATTTTCTGTAATTGATTCGAAACAGTGCACAAACACAATAAAGTAACCAAATCATCTTCCTTATTTCCAACTAAGTCATCTTCTAACATCGAAACTAATGCATTGGGTAATACTTCTTTTCCTTTTTCCTTAAAATGCATCAAACGTTCATAACAACGCAAAAAACCAGCTTCATCCAATTGTTCATCTAAATACATGGTTTGCATAACTTGTTTCATTTCCTGCATCGTTAAACAATTCTTCATATTATACACCATCAACAATTGTATCAATTGTTCTTTAGGATAGGTTTTACCCTTAATTGGTCGAATAATCTTTTCTTTAGAATAATTGTTAATCATCGTCTTAGTCATAATTTTATCATCTTCATTACGTTTATTATCACTCAACATTTGATCCATCATCATCAATACTTGATCCATATATAAAGGAATAGAAGGAACTTGATGTGCGAATACATCACTCTCATTCACAACCTCATTCGCATATTGTTTAATCAACTCTTTCATATCATCACCATAAACTATTTTATTCGAAATATGATAATTTGTGAATAGAAATAGTTGTAATAACTAAAAAAAGTGATAAGATATATACATGATGTAGTATTAATTACTATATAAGGAGGTATTACAAATATGTATAAAACTTATTTTAAGTATATTCAAGACCCTATTAGCAGTTACACTCATTTTCTAGGAGCTGTTATTTCTTTCTTCATATGTTTATTATGGATACTCTTTGGTTATATCCAACATACACCTTTGATAACCATGATATCCATCTTAGCATTTGGTATTGCCCTTATTGCACTATATTCTGCTAGTAGTTTTTATCATACATTAGCACTAACCCATAAACGTCATACCCTATATAGAAAACTAGATCATTCTATGATTTATATACTCATTGTCGGTTCCTATACTCCATTTATTATGATGTACAATAGTGATGCAATTATCGCAGTAATTGTTATGTGGTTACTTGCTTTCTTAGGAATTATTATCAAAGTCTTTTGGCTACAAGCACCAAGATGGTTATATACCTCTTTGTATATTTTATTAGGTTGGTCCATTGTTTTTATGCCATCTATGTTTGTAAATATGCCTTTAGGATGTATCGTACTATTAGCACTAGGAGGAATTGCCTATACATTGGGAGGAATTATCTATATTGTGAAAAAACCAAACTTAAAATGGAATTTCCACGATATCTTTCATATCTTTATTTTAGTAGGATCCTTCTTCCATATCCTTGCGGTTACCTTCTTTATCCTATAAAAAACACTGCTAGATTTACATCTAGCAGTTATTTTTTAGTCTCTCATAAATAAATCTCTTGTATATACTTTATCTAATACATCTTGTAATTCATCATTCATACGATTTACCACAATACTATCACTAATTGTCTTAAATAATTTCAAATCATGAATCACTTCATATCCTTCAAAAGTATTGTCCTTCAATGTTGGTTCATAGATAACTACTTGTACACCTTGTTGTACTAAACGTTTCATTACCCCTTGAATAGCACTCGCTCTAAAGTTATCAGAATTACTCTTCATTGTTAAACGATAGATTCCTACAATCTTTGGTTCACGATTCATAATTTCACTTGCAATATGATCCTTACGTGTACTATTAGATTGTACAATTGCACTAATTAAATTTTCAGGCACATCCTTATAATTGGCTTTTAATTGCTTTGTATCCTTAGGTAAACAATATCCACCATATCCAAAAGATGGATTGTTATAATGATTACCAATACGAGGATCTAAACAAACACCTTCAATAATTTGTTTCGTATTTAACCCCTTCATTTCAGCATATGTATCCAATTCATTAAAATATGATACGCGTAATGCTAAATAGGTATTTGCGAATAACTTAATCGCTTCAGCTTCTGTACTATCTGTAAACAACACTGGTACATCTTCTTTATATGCCGCATTCTTTAATAAGTCCGCAAACACTTTTGCTCGTTCACTATTTTCTCCAACCACAATGCGAGATGGATACAAATTATCATACAATGCTTTTCCTTCTCTTAAAAACTCTGGAGAGAAGATAATACGATCTGTATTAAACATTTCATTCACATGCTTTGTATATCCCACAGGAATTGTTGACTTAATAACAATTGTCGCATCTTCATTATATTTCATCGCTAATGAAATAACCGCCTCTACTGCGCTTGTATCAAATTGATTCGTTTCATCATCATAGTTTGTTGGTGCAGCCACTACAATATAATCCGCATTTTCATATGCACTTTTCGCATCTGTTGTAGCAGTTAATTGTAATTGTTTATTTTGAAGGAAATCTTCAATTTCTACATCCTTAATTGGAGAAATTCCCTTATTAATTAAATCTACTTTTTCTTGAATAATATCAATAGCCACAACTTCATTATGTTGTGCTAATAATGTCGCAATGCTTAAACCTACATATCCAGTTCCAGTAACTGTAATTTTCATAATACTCCCTCACTTTTATCACAAATAGTATATCATACTAGATAAATATTCGTTACTTATTTATTTTTTCTACGGAAGTTTGCTACTAATGATTTAGGAAGCACCTTTTTAATCATACGCTTCACAAAGCGAACAACACTTCTTTTCACACATTTACGCTTATTATAAGCGACTTGCAATTCTTCTTCTGTCATATCATCCATTTGTTTCGCAACCTTCATCGCTTCACTTACAACTCGTAAATCATTCTTACGCAAATACACTGCATCTTCATGACCTAAAAGATCTAAAGCTTGCACTTCATCAGTAAGCATAATCTTTAATATTTGACGATAAATATCAATAGTAGCTGCTTGACGAAGATTATGCGCAAAACCTAATAAAGCCGCATTCATATATGCGTATTTAACTTCTTCAAAAATACCACGCTTTTGTAATTCATTATATACAGCCGTTAATGCTTCCACAAAACACAATGGCTTCTTAACTTTTACAGACTGCAAATTCGTTGTCATACCAATGCGATAATTCACTAATACTTTATCAACAAAAGTAATTCTTTCAGCTAAACTCATTGCCATCAAACAAAAATACACATCATTTGTATTTTGTAATGCTTGATATTCCAACTCTTCTTTCACAACAAACTCTCTTTTAAAACATTTTGTCCATGGACTTTGTCCCGTCAATAACAATAATGCTGTTGGATAATCCTTACGATTAAACACTTCCAAATCTTTTAAATACTGTCTTCCAAAATAAGTTGGTGCTTCAATGTATGTTTTGCTTTGTTCATCATATTTTTGAATATCAAAGAACACAACATCCGCATTTGTTTTTTTACCTTGGTTATAACAATCTTCAAATAAAGTTGGCTCAAAGAAATCATCTGAATCTAAAAAGAATACATACTCTCCTTGGGCAACCTTTAAACCATTATTTCTAGCTACACCTGCATATTTATTTTGTTGTGTTAACACTTTAACACGATCATCTTTTTGTTGATATTCTTGTAAAATAGCTAATGAGGCATCTTTCGAACCATCATCCACACAAATAATTTCAAACTCTTGTAATGTTTGATTTAACAAACTATCTAAACACTGTCTCAAATACTTTTCTACATTGTAAACAGGCATAATAACTGATACTTTTACCATGAGATATTCCCCCATTCCACCCTATATTATAAAAAAAGTATTCCTAAAAAGGAATACTTAATTATAGTTTATGTGATGCATACAATGGATGATCCACCCATTCAATTGCACAACCATTTTTAATTGATTCTTTTACATCCAATAATCTTTGATTACGACTGCCTCTAAAGCGAAGACTAATATCATACAAATCTTGAATAAATGGTCCATCAACCAAAACATCAAGATACGATAACAATTCATCCGTCACTTCATAATGCGCATGTCCACTTGCCAACTCTTCCCAAGTATTTCCAGAAAAAGCCCAAATACTCTTATTTGGATACAACTCTTTCACTTTGCGAATAAACGGTAATAACCCTCTTTGATTTTCAGGTTCAAAAGGTTCACCACCTAGTAATGTAATCCCTTGGATATAACTCTTTGATAATTGTTCCAAAATTTGTTGTTCAACCGTTTCATCAAACAACTTACCAGCATTAAAATCCCATGCGCTTTGATTAAAACAATTCTTACAACCTCTTCGACATCCACTAACAAATAGACTAATACGCACACCAGGTCCATTTGCGATATCATAATACTTAATCTCTGCGTAATTCATACTATAAATGCAATACTCTGTCCTTAATTTCTTCAGTTCTACCTTGATTCCAATATTGAGTACCAATATAACCACAAGTACGACGAGCTACATTCATCTTCGTTTGATCACGGTTCTTACAATTTGGACATTCCCAAACTAACTTACCATCATCCTCAATAATTTGAATTTCCCCATCATAACCACAACATTGACAATAATCGCTCTTAGTATTCAATTCTGCATACATAATGTTGTCATAGATAAAACGCATAACTTCAATAACAGCTTGTAAATTATCTTGCATATTTGGAACTTCAATATAACTGATTGCTCCTCCTGGAGACAATTTTTGGAACTTACTTTCAAACGCTAATTTTTCAAAAGCATTGATTTCTTCTTGAACATGAACATGATAACTGTTAGTAATATATCCATGGTCCGTAACACCCTCTACAATACCAAAACGTTTTTGTAAACATTTTGCGAATTTATAAGTTGTCGATTCAAGTGGTGTACCATACAAACTAAAGTCCATATTGTTTTCTTTCTTCCACTTAGCACAAGCATCATTTAACTTTTGCATAACCGCCAAAGCAAATGGAGTTGCCTCAGGATCCGTATGAGACTTCCCAGTCATATACTTACAACATTCATATAATCCAGCATATCCTAAAGAAATTGTAGAATAACCACCATATAATAATTTATCAATCACTTCGCCCTTTTTCAAACGAGCCAATGCACCATATTGCCATAAAATAGGAGCCGCATCAGAAGTAGTTCCCTTCAAACGATTATGACGACACATCAATGCTTGATAACACAACTCTAAACGCTCATCCAAAATCTTCCAAAAATCTTCATGATTTTGTTTACTACTTAAAGCTACATCAACCAAGTTAAGAGTTACTACACCTTGATTAAAACGACCATAGTATTTAGGTTGATTATTTGCATCCACATAAGGAGTCAAGAAACTACGACATCCCATACATGTATAACAATGTCCTTCACCATTTTTATCTACTTTATCTCTTAACATAATCTTTTCAGAAATGTAGTCAGGAACCATACGTTTTGCCGTACACTTCGCAGCCAATTGTGTTAAATAGAAATATGGAGAATCTTCATGAATATTATCTTCTTCTAATACATACACCAATTTAGGGAATGCTGGAGTAATCCATACACCCGCCTCATTTTTTACACCTTCATAACGTTGACGTAATGTTTCTTCAATAATAACTGCTAAATCTTTCTTTTCTTGTTCATTACGAGCTTCATTCAAATACATAAATACTGTAATAAATGGCGCTTGTCCGTTAGTCGTCATCAAAGTCACCACTTGATACTGAATTGTTTGCACTCCACGACGAATTTCATCACGCAAACGAGTTTCTACAATTTTATTTACCTTTTCATCACCAGGCCAAATACCCAATAACGTCATTTCCTCTTCCACTTGTTTACGGATTTTACGACGAGATACATCCACAAAAGGAGCTAAGTGTGTCAAAGAAATACTTTGACCACCATATTGGTTAGAAGCAACTTGAGCAATAATTTGTGTCGCAATATTACAAGCAGTAGAAAAACTATGAGGTTTTTCAATTAATGTACCAGAAATAACAGTACCATTTTGTAACATATCTTCTAAATTAACTAAATCACAATTGTGCATATGTTGAGCAAAATAATCCGCATCATGGAAATGGATAATTCCTTCTTCATGTGCTTTAACAATCTCTTGTGGCAACAACAAACGCATAGTTAAGTCTTTAGAAACTTCCCCTGCCATATAGTCTCTTTGTACACTATTTACAGTCGGATTCTTATTCGCATTTTCTTGTTTTACTTCTTCATTACTACATTCAATCAAAGACAAAATACGATCATCTGTAGTATTGGAAGTACGTTTCAAGTTTTGCACATAACGATACGTAATGTATTTACGAGCTACTTCATATGCTCGATGCTCCATAATTTGGTTTTCCACTAAGTCTTGAATCTCCTCAACACTCATCGCATGTTTACGCGCTTCACAATAGTCTTCTACCCATTTCGCAATTTCCTTAATTGCTTCTTCAGATAATCTATGATCCGCCTCTACAACAGCATTCGCTTTAGATATCGCAGTTTCAATTTTCTTACGGTCAAATACTGCTTCCGAACCATTTCTTTTGATAATTTTCATACTTTGCCTCCCTATATGATAAATAAAGGACAGAAAAAAGGATTTTTCCGTCACATATATTATTAGTTCATTGAAAAGATAGATTAATCATAAAACTTTATGAATTAGAAATCAACCATTTTACACAATGTAAACAATTTACATTTTTGTATCCATTTTCATAAACTTCTTTGATTAAACTCATGTATAATTCTTTATATATAGAGGAGAAAAGTGCAATGGAAATTTGGGATATTTATGACAACAATCGACAAAAAACCAATAGAACAATGGTACGTGGCACCCCTTTTAAAACAGGAGACTATATTACCGTTATTCATGGTTGTATTTTCAATCATAAAAATGAAATGCTTATCCAACAAAGACAATCCACTAAAAATGGTTGGCCAAATTTATGGGATGTTACCGTAGGAGGAAGTGCTATACACAATGAAACTAGTTCTGAAGCTTTTGTACGAGAATTATATGAAGAACTAGGAATTACCATAGAAAATAATAACTTACGTCCTCACATTACCATTAACTTTGAAAATGGCTTTGATGATTTCTACTTAATCGATCAAGAAGTCAATTTAGAAGACATTAAATTACAATATGAAGAAGTACAAGCCGTAAAATGGGCAACCCAAGAAGAAATTCTAGAATTGTTAGAGAATAACAAATTTGTACCTTATCAAACCCATTTTATTCCCTTCCTATTTGTCTTAAGAAACCAAAAAAATATCTTTGAAACGTTAAAGAAGTAGAAAGGACTACCATGAAACAACATTTAGATAGTTCCGCATTATTCCATTTAGCTATGATGAATGAAGATTGGTTAAACACCTATCGTTTTAGTATTACTCTAAAAAACAAAGTAGAGCCTGCAAAATTACAACAATGTGTCGATGCATTGCTTTCAAAGTATCCAATGATATGTTGTAAAATCAAACACAACTTTTTTCATCATTATACCGAACCTTTAACAAATTTAACCATCCAAGAAGATAAACAACCATTACTACGTTCTGTCAATTATCCAAACATTCATAATCAAGCAATAACCATTCTATATGATGAAAAGACCATTATTCTTGAAGCGTTTCATGCAATTACTGATGGTTATGGTGCTACTACCTTTTTAAAAGAATTATTACACTTATATACTGTAGATACTTTAGATACACAAACAACACAGCCAAAAATCTCTTTTACCTATGATAGTTTCCAACAACATAAACATCATTCCAAAACAAGGAAAGTTTATACAAATGAACAAGGAAAATTCTTTAAATTTCATAAAAGAGATAACCAACATCCAATTCTAGCCACAACCTTAGAAATGGATGTTCAACAAATAAAACAAGTAGCCAAACAATATCAATGTGGAATCAATGATTTAATTATCACACTTTTTTATCGTGCCATTTTAAATGCTTATGATACCCAAAAGAAAACAATTTCTATTCAAATTCCAGTGAATCTAAGAAATTATTTTCCATCGGATTCTTTATTAAACTTTACATTGTGTTTTATTACCAAATTACAACATACATATAAAAATTTATCATTACCAGAAATGATTCAACACATTCAAACACAAACAAAACAATTCAATACCAAAGAATACTTTGAAAAAGAGATTACAAAAGTAACGAAACCACAAAGTAATGCCTTCATAAAATATTTTCCATTAAAAATGAAAACATCATTTGTAAAATATTATTATTTATTAGCCAAAGAACCATCTTGTTTAACCATAACCAATTTAGGAAAAATGGATTTCTTAGACAAACGAACCAATGAACAAATAGAACACATGGATGTTATTTTAAGTCCACGCTATCATACCCCTTATAATTGTGGTGTTATTTCCATTAATGATATCTTACATATTAATATTACACATGATCAAAATGATAAATTAATTGAAGAAATAAAAAAACAATTCATGGAATTAGGCATTTCCACAAATTGTTATCGTTATTAAATAATTGCCTCTTTTACTAATTGATAGGCAATACTTCCTTCTTTCATATTGGTTAATACTTCATCATATGAAAACCATTTTACACTATCAACCTCAGCGGATAATTGAAAATCCGCTTTTTTTACATTTGCTTTAAATCCAAGCATTAACATTTCTTTTTTCATAAATGGATAACTAGCAATATATTGTAAAGAAACTACATCCAATCCAATTTCTTCTTTCACTTCACGAATTACACATTCTTCAGCTGTTTCATTTAGTTTCATAATGCCTGCTACACAAATATAATTGGTAGAAACATATCCTTGTTTAATTAAAGCTACTTCCCTTTCTTCATTACAAACAGCACAAATGATACTGGTGGTAAACATATCCCATAAAGGAATTTGACAATGATCACAATAAGGTATCAATCCTTCATCTCCAATTTCCTTTAATCCCAATTTATTTCCACAATGTGGACAATAAGTAAAACGCATAATTCCACAACCTTTCCTTTTTTTTAGTATAACATAATCATTATTTCATGATATGATATTAAAAATGAATTAAAGGGGTCATAAATATGAGTATTGTTGTTATTGGTGCTGCTTTTGTAGACATTAAAGGGTTTCCGCAAGATATGTACATTCCAGATGGTCGTAATGTAGGTCGTATTGAATACATTCATGGTGGAGTTGCTAGAAATGTAGTTGAAGATATTGCGAATGTGGAATTACGTCCAACTTATGTTGGTATTGTGGATGATACACCATTAGGAGAAGCAGTTTTACAAAAACTACGAAATCATAAAGTAAATACCGATTATGTATTAACCATTCCTGATGGTATGGGAACATGGTTAGCCGTATTTGATAATCATGGAGATGTGGCTGGATCCATTTCTAAGCGTCCAAATTTAATGCCTCTATTAGATGTATTAAATGAAAAAGGTGATGAAATTTTTGAAAAGGCAACCAGTGTAGTTATTGAAATTGATATCAATAAAGAAATCGTAAAGAAAGTATTAGAACTGTCTAAAAAGCATAAGACGAAATTATTTGGTTTAGTATCCAATATGAGTATAGCGGCTCAAAGAAGAGATTTCTTACAACACTTTGATTATTTCATTTGTAATCGTCAAGAATTTGGTATTTTATTCTCTGATGATTATAGTACGATTCCCGCAGAAAATTTGGTGGAATTATTATCTAGCAAAGTTATGAAAGCACAAATTCCTGCCATGGTAGTAACTATGGGAGCTGAAGGTGCTATTTATGCAGATAAATATGGTAATAAAGGAATTTGTCCAGCTAGAAGAGTGCAAGTAAAAGATACAACTGGTGCTGGAGATGCCTTCTGTGCTGGTGTTTCTATTGGCTTAACTTATGGTAAAACAATGCCAGAAGCCATTGAAATCGGTTCATACTTAGCCGCATCAGTTATTACTTCAAGTGAAAATGTTTGTCCTCGATTCTTACCAGAAGAGTTGGGATTAGAAATTAGTAGTAAATTATAATAGGAGCCTAAATAGGTTCCTATTATTTTATGTCATACTTAGATGCAAATTTAATAATGATATCCTTATACTTATCTTCCTTCATATTCTTTCTAACATCACTCAAATCAATATACGCACCATTTTGTAAATTTTGTAAAATAGCCTCACAAACAAAAACTTCTTGAATATGATCATCTGTAAAAGCCAATTCAATATTGGTATTCATTTTTGAATTAATTCCTTCAATAGCACTTTGGTAAATCATATTATTTTTCCCCAACAACTCACCACAACGTTGCAAACAAAGAATACCTTCTCTCATTTCATGAACAGTTATTCTACCCTTATAATTCAAAACTTTATTACTACCATTTAATATATGATCTACACTTGTTTCCAAGATATTCGCTAAATCAAGTAAAATGGCTACTTCTGGTAAAGTTTCTCCTCTTTCCCATTTACTAACTGCCTGAAAAGAAATTCCTAATCTTTCACCAAGTTCATTTTGTGTTAATCCTTTGTTTTTGCGCAAATAACTAATATATTCACCTACATTTTTTACATCAATCATACAAGTTCTCCTTTGAATGTTTCTTACTTATAGTATAGAAAGTATTACTAAAAGTACAATAACTAGATAATTGAGAATTTATATATTTTTTTCAACTATGAATAGAATACTATGTAGCGTAATGGTAGTAACTATAGAAGCTGAAGTTATTATTTGCGCAGATAATGTTTTTTGTCCTAAATGCTTATCAGAAGAATCGATTTTAAAAATTAGTAATAAACTTTAGGAAGCTTTTAAGATTCTACATCGCTAAATACATTGATAAATTTATCGATATATTTTATAATATCATCAGGAGGCGATACTAATGATTTCTCAAATTATAAAATCTATTATACCTATTAGTCGTTTTAATAAAGGTGAAGCAAACAAAATTTTTGAAGAAGTTTCAGTAAGTGGAACAAAAATTGTAGTTAAAAACAATGTTCCTACTTGTGTATTAATGTCTGTAGAAAAATATGAAGAATTAATGGAAATTGTTGAAGATTATCATTTACTGGTAGAAACAAATAAAAGAATAGAAACTTTCAATAAAGATAATTGTATATCTCATCAAGACATCATGGCAAATCTTGGAATCACTCAAAAAGAATTGGATGCTATTGAAGTAGAAATTGAGTAAATTAATGACTTGGACAATTTCTTATACACCAAAGGCGGAAAAAGATTTAAAGAAATTAGATCCTTATAATCGAAGATTGATTCTAAAAGCCATTGAAAAAGTTTCTAAAAGACCTCTTCCTCCTCCATTAGGAATAGGAAAACCTTTAGGAAATCACTCACAAACACATTTAAATGGTTATTACAAAATTAAACTTAAAGATTTAGGTTATAGAATTGTTTATCAATTAGATTTAGAATGTCAAACAATGACAATTATCATTATATCCACTAGAGATCATGACGATTGTTATTTAGAAGCAGAAAGAAGAATATCAAACTCGTTACACATATCTGAGGATTCTTTGGATTACAACTTTGACTATAATAATTAAGGTATGGATTACTCCATACCTTTTTCATAATCATGTAAACACTGTATTGCTTCTTTGGACATTGGAAGAATAACTAAGATATTAAATATTGTCATCAAAGCAACACCAATATCTCCTAATTCCCATACCTACACGTGTTGCAGTAGATACAATCAATGCTTGTACACCCGTTATCGCTCCTTCATTCGATTCTTCTTTCTTTTCTACCGCAATTCTTACCATTTCCTTAAACATACGAATAGGGAAAAACTTCGTTTTCACCGAAAAAAAGATACCCGACGGAATAAGAATTAGCACCAATAGAGAAATGCCAATCGTGTTTCCACCAGGTAACGGTATAGTAAATAAATCTCCCCAAAAGAGATTATAAATATCATGTATAAAATCCATTAAATACTCCTCTTGACACACTTCCCACCAAGTATATAATACAATCATAGCATTTGTACAATTTATAGTTTTTGTACATATTATAAATATTTTTAATGGGAGGTTATTATGGATTTACGCAATTTATATACATTTATTCAAGTAGCTGAATTATCTAGTTTTACAAAAGCTGCAGATAAATTAGGTTATTCTCAACCTACTATCTCCTTTCAAATCAAACAATTAGAACAAGAATTACAAACTCCATTATTCGAAAGAATAGGACATACTGTTTCTTTAACTAATAAGGGAAAAGAACTATTACACTATGCCCAAAGAATTTATCAACTCATGGAAGAAATGAATACCTCTAATCAAAAAGATGAAGTCTTACAAGGGAACCTACGCATAGGAATGGCTGACTCCTTATGTCATCCAATCATCGTAAAAAACTTTGCGAACTTCAAAGAACAATATCCAAATATTTCATTAACCATTTCTACCGCCAGTACAACAGAATTATATAAATTATTAGATCGTAATGAAGTAGATGTTATTTGTACTATGGACCAAAGAGTTTATAATACTAACTACAAAGTGATTAGCGAAGAAAAAATGCATGCGCATTTAGTATGTTCAATTGACCATAACTTTGCGAATAAAGCTTCTATCTCTTTCGAAGAACTATTAAATGAACCTTTCTTACTAACAGAAAAAGGTGTTAGTTATCGAAGAATTTTTGATGAAGCATTAGCCAAAGAAAACTATGAAATTCAACCTATCTTAGAAATTAGTAATCCTGACTATATTTGCCAGTTAATTGAAAGTAATATGGGATTATCCTTTTTACCAGATTATGTAACACAGGATGCTATTAAAAATAAAAAAGTTGTTCAATTACCTTTGAACAACGTTAATGCTGAATTATGGAAACTGATTGTCATCCATAAAGACAAATGGGTTTCACCACAATTACAAGTATTATTAGATCACTTAGCTAAGATTTCACTAATGGAAGCATAGCTAAAGCTTCACCCATATGGCGACACGCTTCTAACGTTTCACCATCCGGTGTTTCTACACAAATCACATAATCATGGACAACATCAGCACCATGTGATAAACAAGTTTCTTCCCAATCGCGCATCCATTGTCCATCACCCCAACCATAGGAGCCAAATAATGAAATATGTTTGGCTTTTAATTTTGGCAAACACTCTTTAAACATTGGTTCAAACTCTATAACTTCCAATTGTTCCACTCCACTAGCTGGACAACCAAAGGCAAAAGCATCATATGTATCCATCATAGACACATCAAACTCTTTAGCTGTAAAAATATCCGCAATAGCCCCTCTATTACTAGCACCATCCGCAATACTTTCTGCCATTAACTCCGTATTACCTGTGCCACTATAATAAACAATCGCAATCTTTTTCATACTTCCTCTATTTTATTGTGCTAAAAATGCTTTGCACATTCTTTTTACATATATATTCATATAAATCATTCCTAATGATACGCTCATAACAACCACACTATTTAAAATATATTCCATAAGTTACCTCCTAAGTTAGCCTTAACTAACTACATCTATAATATATAGAATAATTCATATATTCGCAACTATAATGCTCATAGTGCAGAATTTGTCGAACGTATTTTCTTCTCTTATGTAGTCAACCATAGTATGGTTAAACAAAGCGAGGTTTTACAATGACATATGCAATCACTGTTGACAATTTATATAAAAGTTATGATCAACATCCAGTCTTAAAAGGAATTAGTTTTACCATCAATAAAGGAGAAATCTTTGCCTTATTAGGTATGAATGGTGCAGGAAAAACAACAACCCTAGAATGTATCGAAGGCTTGTTAAAAATAGACAAAGGAAGAGTTCTCATTCATGGTACTTGTGGAGTACAACTACAAAACTCCTCTTTACCCAAAAATATGAAAGTTATAGAAGCCTTACAATATTTTGCCAAATGGGCCAATACCACATTAAATAAAGATTTATTACACCAATTAGATATTCATCACTTTATGAATAAACAATACTATCAATTATCCACAGGTCAAAAAAGAAAACTACATCTAGCCATTTCCTTATTAAATAATCCTGATATTCTTATTCTTGATGAACCTACTAGTGGATTAGATGTAGAAGGAAGAATTTTAATACACAAAGAAATCAAAAAATTAAAAGAACTAAATAAAACTATTATATTAGCATCCCATGATTTACAAGAAGTACAAGAACTATGTGATCGTGTAGCCATTATAAAAGATGGAGAAATTGCATTTTTAGATACTTGTGACAAATTAATCAATGACCAACAATATCATTTATCCATTCAATTTTCTTCATTACCAACTATAAGAAATATACAATACCAAATGCATAATCATACATTCCAATTCACAACATCAAACATTGAAGATACATTACAACTCATTCTTGAACAAGTATATCCACAACAAATATCTATTATAAATATCAAATTAGAATCTGATATCCAAAGTCGATTCTTAGATTATGCAAAAGGAGAATAACATGAAACCTTTTCTATATGGTTTACTGCTTCAATGGAAAATGAATCTTAGAAATAAAGATATCGTTGTTTTCTATTATCTAGTTCCCCTATTGTTTTATCTATTTATGAGTACTGTATTTATTGCTATTATGCCCAATGTTCAACAAACACTGATTGCATCTATGACTATCTTTGGAATTACTATGGGAGGTATCTTAGGTTCTCCTTACCCTCTTATAGAACTCTTTAGTTATGATATCCGTAAAAGTTATCAAGTAGCTAATATTCCACTTTATACTTTAGTGCTTAGCAATTTCTTATCGGCATTTATCCATTTATTAATTATGAGTCTAATCATATTCATCAGTGCACCAATTCTTTTTCAAGCTACTTTACCAACAGATATCCTACACTATCTACTCTCGTTAATTCTAATACTATGTACAACTTTATCTATAGGCACTATATTTGGACTTTATGTAAAAAGTTCAGCAAAATTAGCTATGTATACCCAAATCATATTTTTACCATCCATTGTTTTATCAGGCATCATGTTTCCATTGGATTTATTACCATCATTTCTACAAATCTGTAGTTTTCTTTTACCAGCAACCTGGGGATATCAATTACTAGCTGAAATTCCATCCAGTCCCTTTCCATTATTTTTGCTAAGTGGTATTTGTTTATATTGTATCTATAAACGCTTAATCACATATAAAAAAACCACCCAATAATAGGTGGTTATATGTAAATGGTGCCGGTGATAGGATTTGAACCTACGACCTAATCATTACGAATGATTTGCACTACCCCTGTGCTACACCGGCATTGCACATAGTATTTTAGCACAATCATAGTACAAATACCACCATTTTTAAAGTTTAAAATAAAAACCAGTTGCAAACATTAAATATCATGCTATAATAATTAGGCAAAAGATTTTTGCATGCGCGTGTGGCGAAATTGGCAGACGCACCAGACTTAGGATCTGGCGGGCAACCGTGGGGGTTCGAGTCCCTTCACGCGCACCATATTGAAAATGAAGATGCTTGTAATAAGCATCTTTTTTTGTATAAAAATACAAGTAATACTTCTAAAAGAATATTTATGAATCAACAACGTATTACAACCACTCAACAAATCATGGAAAACATGAAACCTACGTATTTACAAAGAAAAGAAAAGTGCAAAATATCATTAGTTTTATACGCTTGTACAAGCTAAATATTCAATATGAAGATGTACTAGGATATTATGACTTTAGATGAGTTAAAAACAGCTATGGAAGATTATATTAGATACTATAATGAAGAAAGAATAAACACCAAAAGAAAAGGTTTAACGCCATTACAATACAGGCATCAAACCTTATCTATTACAATTTAATTTTTAGTCCAACTTTTTGGGTTCAGGACAGATTATTCTCCTTTTATTTACTTAATAATCGACAAATTTGTTTCGTAAATTGTTCTTCAGTTACATCTTCACGATTGGCATATTCCAAAAACAAACCACCCAAACCATAGGTTAGAAAATGCAATCCAATTTCAAATTCCGCATCCATTACTAAATCAGGTCTTTTATATTTAATCATTTGTGCTACATACTTATGTAGTGCATTCATTGCCATTTTTTCAAAATGTTCTCTACTTTTAGAAGTTAATAATTTATTCCAAATTATTTTATGAGAAAAGAAAAAAGATACCGCTTGTCGAACACTTTCTTCTTGTGTTTTCGCTTTCAAGCTTTGAACAATCATTGTTTGAATTTCACGATTCGCCGTCCATTCTACTACATCAAGAATATCTTGGAAATGATAATAGAATGTTTGTCGAGAAATACCACATATTTCCACAATATCTTTAACAGTAATCTTATCAATATGTTTTGTTAATGTTAACTTCCAAAAGGTATCTGCAATTCTATTTTTAACATTCATTGGCATAAAATTCACCTCGAGTAGCAATATACCACAATTTAACAAAAAATTGTAAATCGTGTGATATTTTTTACAATTACATTTGATGCAATAGCATCAAAATTTCTTTTAATTGTTCATGAGCAACTTGTCCTGGCGCACTAGATTGTATAGCCTTACCAAAAGTCATACAACAACCCATAAAATCCACACACATACGTGTGATAATTCCAAATTTTCCCATAGATAATAAAATATAAGGAGTATCTATTTGTTTTTTCAAATGATTAGAAGTTTGTAAAACATTGATTACATCTTCTTCATTTTTAGGCATAACTGCAATTTTACACATATCTGCATTTAATCTTTGCATATTACGCATATGTGCAAATATTTCTTTCTCTTGTGGTGTATAACTAAAATTATGATAAGACAACACAACTTTTACATCATGAGTATGGGCATATTCAACTAATTCTTTTACTACTTCTTCTCTTTGATATTCTACATCAATCATATCTACAACTTGATGATCGATTAATAACTTATACAATTGTACATACTCTTTCAAAGAAAGCCCTTTTGTTCCACCTTCAAAAGTTGTACGAAAGGTAGCTAATACTGGATATTCACTAGACAGTTTTCTAGCAATTTCAACTGCTTGTTGTAAATCATCACACATATCCATACGCCATTCTATAATATCCACACTATCCCATGATAATTGATCTAGTTCTTCATATAATTCTTCTTTTGTTTTACCTACTAAAGGTACACATATTTTAGGTAACCCTTCATTGAATACGATATCTTTTACTACTAATTTCTTCATACTACCACCTTTTTTATTATACTATTTACTAACCAAAAGAAAAACCGTAAACTATACTTACAAGAAGGTGAAACAATGGAATTTCAAAATAAAGTTGTATTGTTAACTGGTTCTTATATGGGAATTGGCAAAACAATTAAAGAAGAATTTATCAAACAAGGAGCTATTGTTTGTGATATTGATATTTGTGAAGGCGGATATTATACAGGAGATATTAGCAAACAAGATGTTTTAGAAAATTTTGTGAATAAGGTAATTACTGACTATGGTAGAGTGGATATTATTGTTAATAATGCTCCTCCACTATTCAAAGGAATTGATGAATGTAGCTATGAAGAATTTATGTACGCTTTACAAGTAGGAGTTACCGCACCATTTTATCTAACGAAATTATGTATGCCATATCTACAAAAAGATGCGTGTATCATTAACATTTCTAGTTCTCGTGATCGTATGAGTCAACCACAAACTGAAAGTTATACCGCAAGTAAAGGTGGTATTCATGCTCTGACACATGCACTAGCGGTTTCTTTAGCTGGTAAAGCACGTGTAAACAGTATTTCTCCTGGTTGGATTGATACCCAAAATCAAGAATATAGTGGACCTGATGCGACACAACATTTAGTTCATAGAGTAGGGAATCCTGCAGATATTGCGAATATGGTACTTTTCCTATGCTCTAGTAAAGCTTCATTTATCACTGGTGAAAACATTTGTATTGATGGTGGAATGACCAAACTAATGATTTATCATAATGACTATGATTGGAGTTACAATAAGCGATAGTATTATCGCTTTTTTCTTTGTCATAATGCTATTTGTAATTTATAATTGTTCTATAAGTAAAGGAGATTTTGTATGAATATTGGAATTGATATTGATGGTGTAATCATGGATGATGATACCTATCGTTTAGCACATATGAGTAAATTCTGTTATGAACATAATTTACCTCCACTAGAATATCCTTATGGTTATGAAACAAAAGGAAATTGGGATGCCAAAACAAGTGCATTATATCGACAAGAATATTTCTTAGATTATGTACAACATGGCCCAGCTCATTTATTTGTATCTGAAATAACGCACAAACTACATGAAGAAGGACATAATCTTGTGATTATTACAAGTCGCCATAAAACAACACATAATACACCAGAAGGAGAACGAATGCGTCAATTAACCATTCAATGGTTAAAAGAACATAATGTATACTATGATAAAATTTGTTTTGCGATTTGGCCAAAAGTTGAAGATATTCAAGAAAACAAGATTGATATTATGATTGAGGATTGTGTAGAAGCCATTATTGCTCAATCTAAATATACAAAGCATTTTTGTTATGATACTCGCTACAATCGTGATTTTACTTTAAAAGGTACAAAACGCGTATTTAGTTGGTATGATATCTATCGCAACATTAAAGAAATGGAGTAGATGCTATGAAAACAGAAATCAAGTTTTATGGTGGACTCAATACCATTGGCGGTGTTGTTATGTCCCTTATCTATGGTAAAGAACGAATTTTAATGGAAATCGGTACTGCCTTTGATCCAGCCAAGGAAGTTATTGATCCTACAATGATAAGACGAAATGAACACTATTTATATGACGAATTAAGTATTGGTAGAGTTCCATTAGTTGAAGGATTATATTCTAGAAAACATTTATTAGACTTTGATTTATTAGCAAGCGAAGATTGTGATTTACATACTTCTATCTTTATTACACACCTACATTTAGATCATATGTCATGTATGGGACTTGTGGACGATAAAGTAGATATTTATGTAACAGAACCTCTTCAAAGAATTGAACAAGCATTAGAAACCGTTAATAAAGGTGTACCAACATTAAGAACTGTTGGGTACAAAATATTAGATCCAACAAAAGAATACACAATTGGCGAAATCACCATTAAACCATTTGTACTAAATACGAAAAGCTATCAAGACTTATCCTTCTATGTAAAAACACCGGATATGAAATTACATTATACTGGTGATGTGGTTTTACATGGTGATTATGTTGAAGCTGTATGGAAAGAAATGGAATACATTAAGAATGAAAAAATTGATGTATTAGTATGTGAAACTACATCATTAATGGATTCTACTATGGAAATGTTCTATGGTGATAAGGATGCGGAAATTATTGGATATCCTGAATTACCTGAAGGTATGTTAGATGCCGATATGGTAGATGAAAAACTATTGGCTATTCTAAAAGAAAAAGAAGGATTATGTGTTTTCCATCACTATGAAAGAGAAATGGATGCTGTACAAACCTTTATGAATATGGCCAAAGAAACCAATCGTATTATTGCCTATGAACCAGAAACAGCCTATATCATTTGGAAATTCTTCGAAAAACCAATTCATGTCTATGTACCTGATTACAAGTATGATGAACCTTGGTTTGAAGAATTATTGAAAAACAATCCAGTTGTAACTAAAGAAGAAATTCATAGAAATCCAAAAGGATACTTAATTCAAAATACCTATGAACATATTATGGAATTATTTGATTTACCAAATGCAAATTCTTGTTATCTACATTCTGGAGGAATTCCTTCAGGAGCCTATGATCCAAGATATCATAATTTACACAAAATCCTTGGCTTGGCTGGATTTGAACATGTGAACTTCTTTATGAGCAATTACTTTACACATGCGTATCCACCACAATTAAAATATTATTGTGATCAAATTGATGCGAAAGTATTAATTCCATGTCATGGTAAAAATCCATATCGCTTAAAAGCAAGCAACGGAAGACAACAGCTTCTTCCAAAAAAATATCAAACATACGTTTTAGAAAACGATCAATTAGTGGAGGTAGAATAAATGAAAACAGAATTACGCGTACATGAAGGCTTAAAAGGTAGTGGTGTTGTATGTAGTTTAACTTATGATAAACACCGCATCTTATTTGACTTTGGAGCGCCATTTAGACCGGATTTAAATGCTTATGATGGTTATGTATTACATAGAGAAAAAAGTGCTTTACTAGACGCATTACGTTTAAAAGAAACACCACCAGTAGATGGTATTTATAACAAAAAAGATTTAACATTATTTGATGGTTCTATTTACCAAAATATTCAACCATATGAAGAATCAGATATTACATCATGTGTAATTATTTCACATTTACACTTAGACCACATGGCAAACATTAAATATCTACACAAAGATATTCCAGTGTATATGCACAAAAATGGTAAAAAACTATTAGATGTATTAGAAGATATCAACGAAGGAACTTACCATGAAACAGTTGTAGGTGTAGAATATGAAGAACCATTTATGCATGGTCCATTCAAAATTACACCACACTTCAATGACCATCCTTGCCATGGTTCAACAAGTTATTATATTGAAGCACCAGATGGTAAATTCTTATATACAGGAGACATTCGTTTCCATGGTTTATCAAGAGAAAGAGCTTTTGAAGAAATTGAAAAATTAGGACAAAAAGAAATTGATGTAGCTATCGTAGATGGTACATCTTACTCTCCTTCTAAGTTCATTCATAATCCAGATAAGATTAAAGAATTATCACAACCAAGTAAAGGTATGTTAGAAGGCATGTTCCTAGAACAAAAAATCTATGATGATATCCGCACACAATTACATGATTATCCACATTTAGGATTATTCAACATCTATCATAGAGATATGCAATTAATCAATGCATTAGATACATTAGGAAGAACCGTTGTTTATGAAGTAGAAACAGCTTATGTTATAAACAAGACTTTAGATAAGAAAGTATCTTTCTATGTACAAGATGTGAATACAGATGAAGCTATCTTAAATTATGTAAAAGAACATAATGAAGAAGTATCATTTGAAGAATTACATGCACATCCAGAAAAATACTTTGTACAAGTATCTTATAAGAATATTTTACATGTATTCTCTTTACCAGCAAAAGATGGTATCTATTTCCACTTATTTGGTGATCCATTTGGTAAAGCAGGATGCGATAACTTAGCTAAAATCTTAAATATGACAGGCACAAAATATGTTGGTTATTCAAATGTATATTCATTCAACCATGCGTTCCCAAATCATTTAAGTTGGATGATTCAAACATTAGCTCCAAAGAATGTAGTATGTGTACACTCAAACTGTCCAGAAAAATTAAATGCGATGGGCGCTAATCATGTATTACCTGAACAAAATGAACCATATATCTATGAAGATGGTTTATTAATTAAGAAATAAGAGTTCTCAATTGAGAACTCTTTTATTCTTTCATATCTATTTGTTTTGGATTTTCTAACATGAAGTACTTCTGTTCTTGTATCGGTATTGGTATTTCAAAAATAATTTTAGATATCCACAAGAAGAAAATAATCACTAAAATCGGTATCACACAACTAGTCACAATCATAACCGCTACCGATTCAATAAAATTACTTAACATCGTTTCAGCTTTATTGATGGTTGTTGTAATACCATCTTTAATACCAGAAAATAAGCCTAATAATCCTTTCTGTTCTTTAGCAGAAGCATCTTCAATCGTTTGTGTGGTTTGTGTAGCCATTTCCAATGTTTCATTTATACTACTTTCATAGGTAGCTTCAATAATGTTCGTTATCTTTACACTGGTTGGAATAATTAAAGATACAACCATTCCAAATACAAATAATTTACCAGCAATCACTTTCCATAATTTCTTTTTAGTAAGAATTCCAACTACATATGTTAAACAAGCTCCAGGAACTAAAAAATAACAAGTCGCATATCCCATGATAGTCACTAAATACTTTTCTAAGAAAATGGCTGTTGTAATCAATAAGAAATAGGTACTTAAATCCGCTAATTCATTCGCAATTGGTGTGGCACCATCACCAGGAATTAACGTAATCGCTGTTGAAGCCGCTGTACTAGCCGCAGTTAATGCCATAACTGTATCTTGTTTTGCGTCCAATGAAGCAATTGTCTCTGCATGAAATTCTACAGATGTTAATGTTTTAGAAACCATAAAAACAGACACAAAAGCAATAACTATCGCAATTGTAATCTTTATCCATTCTTTTTTATTTAATTTCATAAATATCACATCCTATCTTAATTAAAGTTTACATCATGCAATAAAAAAAGAAAACAAGAATTACTTCTTGTTCTCATAAACCTCTTTTATATAATTATAAACTCCATCATCATATTTCACATAGTTTCTAAATGCTAATCCATCTGGTTCCTCTTCATTATCAGAAATCATACCATAGCCATTAGAATCCACACTAAAACTATAAGTTACATCATATAAGGTAAATATTACATCTAGGCGTTGATTCAAATTGATTAAATCTACATGACTTTGATATTCATCTTCCGTTACAACCACATGATCTTGAAGATTATCTACTACATTTTGTATGATGTCATCATCTGTTATTTCATCTCTAACAGAGTCAAACATACGATAGACATTAATGATAGATGGATATTCCTTCTTCTCAAATGAACATCCCACAAGTAAGAATAAACACAAAACAATTATCAATTTTTTCATATGTATCACCTTACTTATAGTATACTACAAAAAAGATAACAGGTAATTACCTGCTATCTACTTTTTCTAATAATTGTTTTATAAAAATCTACACCCATTGGTAATGCACCTTGGTAAATGTTTTCATTTAAGCCATGGATAGAACCATATTGTTGTTGATCAATATACAAAGGCGCAAAACGAATACAGTTTTCAGATACAATACTATAGAATTTCGCATCTGTTCCACCTGTCATAACATATGGACATACACCAATACCTGGATATACTTCATTGATCGTTTCTTCTACCATTTTAAAGACATCACCCTTAAAATCAACAATTGGACAAGGTTCATCTTGGCAAATTACTTCAGATTCTAAATCATATTTCTTCGCAATATCACTAATAATACGAATACTTTCCTTATTATCTTGATGATGAATAAAACGCATATTCGCTACTACAGAAGCTTCTTGTGGTAAGACATTTGAACCATCTGCCCCTTTAGCCATCGTAAATGCACATGTTGTTCTAAGCATTGCAGCAGCCGCAGAACTTACTGCAGGTAATAGTTTTACAATTAAACCTTTAAATAACCAAGTATTCGCAAATAAGAATTTCATACCAAAATTCATATTTGGCGCCATACGTGTAAACATTTCTTTAACAACTGGTGTAAATTCGGATCTAAATGGATAATGTTTTTCAACATCCACCATAAACTTACCTAAACGTACAAGTGGTGAATTATTCTTAGGAGCTGAAGCATGTCCTCCATTACTTTTCGCAATAAATTTCACATCTCCATATCCCTTTTCAACAATACCAACCATACCATAAGTACCCTTAACACCACCAACTGGTTCTTCAATAATCATGCCACCTTCATCAAGCAATAATTTAATTTTCACTCCTTGATCTTTTAGATATTGAGCCGTCATCGGTGCACCATCACCACTAATTTCTTCAGTACAACTACTAGCAATATATACATCTTGATTTGGAATGTAACCTTCTTTTATTAACTCTTCTAAAGCCGTAAAGATACAGAATAAACTTGCTTTGGTATCAACCGTTCCTCTACCCCAAACTCTACCTAATTCATCAATATCTCCACTAAAAGGTTCATGTTCCCAAGTACCATTAGCCTCAACAACATCTTGATGACTCATTAACAAAATTGGCTCTTTATCACTTTTACCAGTCCATTTATATAATAGACTGCCATCAAATACATGTTTTTCACAAGTTTGGTGCACATTAGGGAATAATTCTTCTAATGTTTTGTGGAACTCTAAAAACTTAGTTTTATCTGTTTCACTTCTTGAAGAAATGGTTTCACATTGAATCATTTTCGCTAATTGCTTACCATATTCTACTGAACGTTCACTTGTATCTAAAGTTACTTTCGCTTCTTTTGCACTTGTTGGCTTTAATAGTAATGCTTTAACCAAAGCAATAACTAATAATCCAACAATAATTCCTAATACATATACTATAATCATAAAACCTCCTATAGTTTATTCTTCTTAAACAAATAGAATCCAATACCAAGTGCTAAAGCACCACTTGGAATCATTAAAATACTTGTTTGATTAATCATACTTGGTACAAAAATACACAATGCACTCATTAATAATAATGGAATAGCCGCAATCTTTGGACTCTTTAAGAAATGTTTAATACCTAAAGCACCAAATAAAGCAGGTACTACATTATTAAATGCTGGCAATAACGCTTCATTTTGTAATACTGGTTGTAAAGGTACTAACAAAATCACACCAGCTACAATAACTAATGTTGTGATAATTGCACTTGTCGCAACAGAAATTGTAGAAATAATTTCATGTTCAGGTGTACCTGTTTCTGTTTGGGCAATATCTTTTGCATTCATTACACATGGAATCTTCATATTTGTAACATTCCCAGTAATAAATGATAAATAACTACCACCAACGCCTAACATAGGACTATAAACTAAGAATTCTACAATTGCAACTGGAATATAAATAATTCCTACTTTCGCAAAGCCTGCTAAGAAACCTTTAAAATCAATACTTGCATCATTTAACATTGCAATAATAAATGGTACTGCAATTAATAATACAGCTCCTAAAATCAGTGTAATACGACCAATACGATGCAATCCATCATTAAACTCTTTTAAAAACTTTTCCTTATCGTTCATAATTACACCTCCTATACTAACATATTCACAATCACTGCCGCACTCATAGCGATTAACATACTAGCTGCTAATGAGAAATTCTCTAATGAAGCCATCTTTTTCTTTTGCACAAAATATTCAAAAATACTCATGGCAATTGCAGAAATACCCGCCACAAATAACGGCATCCAATCACTTCCTCCACCTGGGAAGACTTTACCAATATACGCACCAATATACGCTGCACACAACCCTACAAACATTGCAGTTGTCGCATGTGCACCAAATCCTGGTTTACCACTAGCCTCTTTTTTAGGCTTACTTTGTAATTTATTCATATATCCCTTTAAGAAGAAAATACAGCAGAATACACCACCTAAAATACCCATGGTCATAACTAACGCAATGGTCACAAACGCATTCATATCCAATTGTGATACATTTAATCCACTCAATCCAATGCTTTGTGCCGCAATTTCAGCTACATTTAATTCATATTGTAAAGCCCCAATGACGGATAAACGCAACCAAGAAAAAGGAACTCCCAAAGTACCACTTAAAGCAATAACCCCTAACAAAATACTAATCGATGGTAATAAGGTAAACGTAGCACTTGATAAGATGGTTTTCTTTAATAGCTTTTCATCCATTCCAATTTGTAATCCCGCTTTATAACTTTTTACCAAAAAGACTATACACATAATGGTAATAAACGTTAATACCAAAGCAACAATTGCATAAAACACCCCAGAATTTACTGCATTTATATATTGATTCATACATACCCTCCTTTTAAATATGAAAAGGTGGACTTAGCCACCTAGATAAGCTTTCTTAACTTCTTCACTTTGTGATAATTGTTCACCAGTACCAGATAATACAATCTTACCTGTTTCCATTACATAGCCACGATCCGCTATCGATAATGCCATACGAGCATTTTGTTCGATTAACAAAATTGTAGTACCAGTCGCATTAATATCTTTAATAATATCAAAGATTTGTTGAACCAAAATAGGAGCTAACCCCATAGAAGGTTCATCTAATAACAATAACTTAGGTCTAGCCATTAATGCTCTACCCATAGCTAACATTTGTTGTTCACCACCACTTAAAGTAGACGCATCTTGACGTAAACGTTCTTTAAGAATTGGAAAACGTTTATAAACACTTTCCAAATCTTGTTGAATACCATCTTTATCCTTACGCAAATACGCACCCATCAATAAGTTTTCATAAACTGTCATACCAGGGAAAATATGTCTTCCTTCAGGAACTTGTGTAATCCCACTTTTAACAATATACTTAGAATCTTTCTTAATGATACTATTGTTTAAAAAGACAACATCACCCTTAGTAGGATGTAATAAGCCAGAAATGGTTTTTAACAGTGTGGATTTACCAGCACCATTAGAACCAATCAAAGTCACAATTTCTCCTTGTTTTACATTTAATGTAACACCCTTTAAAGCATGAATCGCACCATAGTGCACATGAATATCTTTAACTTCTAACATTCTGCACCCTCCCCTAGATACGCTTCAATTACGCGTGGATTATTACGAATTTCTTCTGGATTTCCACTCGCAATACACTTACCATAGTCTAACACATAAATGCGTTCACATAAACTCATAACTAATGACATATCATGTTCAATTAAAATAATTGTCAAACCAAATTGTTTTTGTAAACGACGAATTAATACTGTTAAATCCTTTGTTTCCTGTGGATTCATACCAGCAGCAGGTTCATCTAAGAATAAGATCTTAGGTTCAGTAGCCAATGCTCTAGCAATCTCCAAACGTCTTTGTTCACCATAAGGTAAGTTCTTCGCTAATTCATTTCCTTTTTCAGTTAAATGAACAACTTCTAATAAATCCCAAGCCAATTTATCAATCTTAGCTTCTTCTTCATAATATTTAGGTAAACGTAAAATTGCAGTTAAAGCACCATATTTAATATTCTTACTCATCGCAATTTTTACATTATCCAATACTGTTAAATTCTTAAACAAACGAATATTTTGGAATGTACGAGCCATACCCAATTTGGTAATTGCATATGGAGCCATCCCACCAATACTTTTCATTTTTCCATTAACATTTAGTTCAATTGTTCCAGCACTTGGTTCATAAACACCCGTTAATAAGTTAAATAATGTTGTTTTACCAGCACCATTAGGTCCAATTAAACCAATCAACTCATTTTCATTAATTTCCAAACTCACATCACTAACAGCAGCCAAGCCACCAAAGATACGAGTTAAATTATTTGCTTGTAATAAACTCATTTGCTAGCCCCCTTACTCGTTAGTTTCTTATATAAGGCACTATAAGAGAATTCTTTTGTACCAAGTAATCCACCAGGTCTAAAAATCATAATACATACTAATGCCAAACCATACACAATCATACGAATATCAGAGAATGATTGTAAGAAAATATTAATAAAACCAATTACGATAGCCGCAATTACACTTCCAGTAATACTTCCCATACCACCAAATACCACTAATACCAAAATTTCAATCGATTTATTGAATGTAAACATATCTGGCTTAATTACATAATAACAACCAGCATATAATGATCCAGCAACACTTGCGAATACAGCACCCAATACAAACGCCATAATCTTATACTTTGTAGTATTGATACCCATCGCTTCAGCAGCCACTTCATCTTCACGAATCGCTAAACAAGCACGACCTGGAGCGGAACGTCCAAAGTTCAAAATAACAACCAAAGTAAGTACAACCATTATATAAATCAATGGCCAATCCACTACTTTTTGTAAAACCATACCAGCAGCACCATTGGTAATATTCATATTTAAAATAACAATACGAATAATTTCACCAAATCCCAAAGTAGCGATTGCTAAATAGTCACCACGCAAACGTAATGTAGGACCAGCAACCAATAAACCAACAACCACACTAATTAAGATACCAATCAACATTCCCAATAACACACCACCAACGCTACTAGAAACATTTTTCATAACAACACCAGCCGCATAAGCTCCAATACACATAAAGCCCGCATGCCCCAAAGAGAATTGTCCAGTTAAACCAATAATTAAATTTAAACTAACAGCTAAAATAATATTGATACCAATACCCATTAACACTGTTAAATATACTTGATTAATAACACCCGCTGCAATTAAACCAAAAAGCAATCCAAAGATAACTAGAATCGTAGCCAACCAAAAGGCATTATATTTATTAAAAATTCCACGCTCTTTCATAAACTACACCTTTTCCTTCACATTCTTACCTAATAATCCAGCAGGTTTAACAATTAAAATGATAATTAAGATAATATATACAACCGCATCCTTATATAAAGAACTACCATAACCAGTAACCAATGTTTCAACAATTCCAATAAAGAAACCACCAAACATCGCACCAGGAATAATCCCAATACCACCAAAAACAGCCGCAATAAATGCCTTAATACCAGGAACAAGCCCCATTAAAGGAGAAACTGTATTATAGTAAATTCCAACCAATACACCAGCTGCACCAGCTAACGCAGATCCAATCGCAAATGTATAAGAAATCGTTGCATTTACATTTACACCCATCAACTGTGCCGCATCCGCATCCACACTCACTGCACGCATTGCACGACCAATCTTTGTTTTTTGTACTACATATTGTAATAAGAGCATCAATAGAATCGTTACAACAAAGATAATAATTTGTTTCATAGAAATAACGACACCTAAAACATTAAATGTTTGTGTACCCAATACATCTGGAAAACTATGAGCACTTGTACCCATAATCTTTTGTGTACTTGCTTCTAAGAAATAACTAACACCAATTGCAGTAATTAATGCCGCAATACGTGTCGCATTACGTAAAGGTTTATACGCAATCTTTTCAATAACGACGCCAATAATCGCACAAGTTACCATTGCGATTATTAATGCAGGAAAAAATCCCAATCCCAATTGTACTGTACAAATAAAACCAACATACGCTCCTAGCATATAAATATCACCATGAGCGAAATTGATTAATTTAATAATTCCGTATACCATCGTATACCCTAAAGCAATTAATGCATAAATACTACCTAACGATAGGCCATTAACGATTTGTTGCAAAAATTGTACCATAAACATACCTCCCTACTAATTGGTAAAATAGGAGAAAGAAGCCTTTCTCCTATTTTCATTGATTATTACATTTTTGGGCTAACAGATACAGCACTTGCTTGTACGCCATCAACCAATTCAACTACCAATACAGATTTAATTGGAGTGTGAGTCGCATCAAATGAGAAACTACCTGTAATGCCATCAAATTCGATATCAACTAATACTTTTTGAATATCCGCAGGATTGTTTGAACCAGCCTTCTCACAAGCTTCCATTAATAAGTTTGTTGCATCAAATGCTAAAGCAGCGAACATACCAGGTTCTTTATTATATTCAGCTTTATAAGCATCAATGAATGCTTGTAATGCATCACTAGCACCAACCGTTGTATAAGCAGTAGTGAAATATACATCATTTAATGCTGTAGCACCAGCTAAATCAACTAATGTTGTAGAATCAAATCCATCACCACCAATGATTGGACAATCAATACCCATAGCTCTAGCTTGCTTAGCAATTAAACCAGCTTCATTATAATAGCCAGGAATATAAAGCGCATCATATGTCATATCTTTAATCTTAGTTAATGTACCATTGAAATCTGTATCTTTAGCTACATAATATTCAGTAGCCACAACAGTACCACCCAATTTATGGAATTGATCAGTAAATGCTTGTGTTAAACCTTTCGCGTAATCTGTAGTAGAGTCACCATAAATAACAACACGTTTTGCATTCAATGTATCATATGCAAATTGTGCCATCGCTGCACCTTGATAAGAATCTTCAAAACAAATACGGAACACAGAATTATAAACTTCACTATTTTCATCATCAGGATTCTTTTGTGTAACATTATTAGCAGTAGCAGATGGAGAAATTACAGGAATTCCAGCACCATCTAAAACTTGATAAGTTGCAGCACTTGCACCACTTGTTGCAGGACCAACAACACCAATTACACCATCTTGTACTAACTTAGTAGAAATTGTAACAGCTTCAGTTGTACTAGATGTATTATCATATTCTACTGATTCGTATTTATCTTCGCCTAATTTTTGGTTCATAAGCTTAATAGCTAATTTAGAACCTTCTAATTCAGCGTTACCATAATCAGCAACTTCTCCAGTCAATTCATAATGTAGACCAATCTTGTAACCATCGCCAGCAGGATTTCCACCACCGTTGGAAGAACATCCAGCTAGCATCGCAAATACGAATAATGCAATAACTAACTTTTTCATAACTATACCCCTCCCTAATTATGTTATAAATATGTATTCATTATATCGATATCAACAATGAAAACTCAACATTTTTTTCTGAAAACTTATGAAAAAAGTGAGTATGTTTCAACTCACTTTCATATCTTTACATTTTCTATTTTACCGGTATATATTCTTTACCTAAAGCTTCAACATATGCTCTAATTTTCGCTTCAGAAACAGTTTTCCAACCATCATTTTTTACATACCATTTATCATCATGAGCATTATTAATATAAGCACCTTCATAGGTAGTCACTATGACTCCAAAACACTCATATGGATAACGCATATTGCCATACCAAACACGTTCATCTACAAGATGACCATCTTCACGATTGGTACGACTTGCCGTATTGTAACTACGAGTAAATACCAACCAATCCGTAGTAATCTTCGGATAAATGGTTTTAAACTCTTCCATCAAACGATATTCCACCGCCAATTCATCCTTAGTTGCAGTACCCACAACAATGATTTCAGGTCCACTTGTCGCTCCAATTGTATCTGAATTATGATGATTACTATAAGTATATTTACTTACTGCACCATACCATCCTAAAGTATAACTAACATTTTGTAATTCAACCCAATCTTCTTCACCCAACAATTCAGGATAATCTCTACCTTCACGAATTAACCAAACCTTCAACCCATGTTCTTCATAACGTTTTTTCTCGTATAATGAAACTTCCAAATTCAAATCACGTTCATATACTGATTTACCAACTGCACCAACATCATTACCACCATGACCAACATCAATCGCAATATCATATACATATGCAAAATCTTCAACTGTTAACGTAATACCATCTTGATATGAGAATGATACTAATTTATTACCAATATGGTAACGGCCTAAGCGATATACATCTACAATTGCACCTAATTCATATAATTTTTGATCATCATAATACAATTGATATGTACCATTAACCAAATCATCAAATGCAATCTTTGTTTCAAAATACCCTTTTTGCACAGTAGACATAGATTGTACTCCCACATCTACTTTTGACTGTTCATTTATTAAATATAAGGAAGACAATGTCTCAACATCTTTCGCATATCCACGAATAACCAATTGATCATTAACAACCTTCATTTGATACACACCAGTTTCTAACTCTTCTGGTAATGTCGATTTATCTACACCATCAAAAGTATCATAAATCGCCAAAGGTTGAAGATAGGTCGCAATATTCCCACTACTATCACTAGCATTCACAGGCACAAAATGCACACCAATATAATTCATATCTTGTTTAGCCATTGTAAGCGAAGTTGTGACATCACCCTCATAAGCATCATTTGCACTAAAATAAGGGAAATCTACCTTTTCTTGTTGAAGTGTATATACCACTTTTTCAAATGAAGGAGTAATCACAGGAGCACTTAAGTCCTTAACAGAAACTTTGCGTTCTACTGATCTTGTTACATTTCCAAAAGAAACTTCATATTTTACAAGATATTCACCTAATACATTTGTATTTACAGAACCATCAACAACTACTTTATCTGAAATATCAAAACCAAATACAGTTGCTATAGCATTTTCTTCTATATACTCTTGTTGATAATCCAATTCTATTAATTCCTCACCATTAACATGCAATTCCAATTGTGGAAAGAAATATACCCAAACACCAATTACTACAGCTAGAATTGGAAAAATTAACCACCAAAACTTTTTCATACGATATCCTCCAAAAAAGACGCTTCAATTATAACATCTTTTTGATATTTATTAAAAGTTCTTATTGAAATTTAAATTTTACGGTGCTATAATACTAAAGCAATTAAGCAATGACTTCTTAGCTCAGCTGGCAGAGCAACTGACTCTTAATCAGTGGGTCCAGGGTTCGAATCCCTGAGAGGTCACCATTTGCGGATGTAGTTCAATGGTAGAACTTCAGCCTTCCAAGCTGACTACGCGAGTTCGATTCTCGTCATCCGCTCCATGTAAATTGTAGACGTCTCTAATTTGAGACGTTTTTTATTGTTTCAAAACTAAATCCATATCTTTATCACCACGACCCGATAAGTTAATAATGATACAATCATCCTTACTATATTGTTTCGCAATCTTTAAAGCATAACTGATTGCATGACTACTTTCCAATGCAGGAATAATTCCCTCCAAACGACACAATAATTTAAATGCCTCAATCGCTTCATTATCCGTAATACTACCATATTGCACACGCTTTGTTTGATACAAATGTGCATGTTCTGGACCAACACCCGGATAATCCAAACCCGCCGAAATGGAATATGCTTCTTTGTCCATAATGTAAGTTTTCATTCCATGCATAATCCCAACCTTCGCACTTGCTAGAGCTGAAGCGTGCTTACCAGTACCAATCCCTTTACCAGCCCCTTCAACACCATAGATATCTACATCATCATCTAAAAATGCAGCAAACAAGCCGATGCTATTACTACCTCCACCAAGACATGCCACTATCGCCTTAGGCAATGTATTTTCTTGTTCAAATAGTTGTTCCTTTGCCTCTTCTCCTATTATTTTTTGAAAATACTTTACAATTTCAGGATATGGAGTAGGACCAACTGCAGAGCCTATTAAATAAAACACATCTGGATGTTCAACCAAATAATCAAACGCTTCATCAACAGCATCTTTTAAAGTACCATTTCCTCTTGTTACTGATATAACACTCGCTCCTAATAACTCCATACGAGACACATTAGCCCTTTGGCGTCGTATATCTTCTTCACCCATAAAAATCGTACACTTCATACCAAATAATGCACAAACCGTTGCAGTCGCCACACCATGTGATCCAGCACCCGTTTCCGCAATAATATGCTTTTTATTCATTCTTCTAGCTAATAACACTTGCCCTACTGCATTATTAATCTTATGAGCACCCGTATGATTCAAATCTTCACGCTTTAGATACAATTTTGCCCCACCAGCATATACACTTAAGTTCTTAGCATAATACAAAGGGCTTGGTCTACCAACAAAGTTTTTTAAATAATACATATACTCTTCTTTAAATGACACATCTTCTTGAACTTCTCTAAATACTTCCTCAATTTCTTGCAATCTTACTGCTAAATCGTGTGGTACATATCTTCCACCAAATTCTCCATAATTCATTCTTCATTTCCTCTTTCTTTCTAATCAAAACACATTTCCACCAATGCCAATCACTCTTCATATGCACCACCTCCTTTCACAACATAAAAAGCACACATATAGGTTCATCCACCAAACCCATACATGTGCTTTATTTCTGCTTTAAATAATATGTACACAAAAGCCGTATGGGTCATTTACACCATACGCACCACCAATGATTCAATTGTGTTTTACTAACAAAATTGTTCATATATGTACCTCTATATTTTTACTATACTCTTTTATCATACAAAGTCAATATGCTATAATTCCCTTAGAATTGGAGATGACAGCATGGAATACAAAGTTGTAGCAACTAGCAATAAATTAGAATTGTTCGCAAGAAAAGAACTAGAAAACGAAGTTAAGAAACTAATAAAAGATGGATACAAACCACAAGGTGGCATTTCTTTCACCAAACAAGAAGATAAATTCTATTTTATACAAGCTATGATAAAAGAATAAAAGGTCATACAGACCTTTTATTTATAATCAAAATTTAATTCTTCATCATCTACATAATTTATAAAAGAAATCGACGATTCTGTATCAATTGTCATATTAAAAATCGTGATATTCTTTGTACTCCTATCTTGGAAAATAGACACATCATTATTTATGCCACGATAATCCACAACACTCTTTATACCACTCTTCGTGCATTCTACAAATTCTAATAATTCTCTAGCCTTTTCTAAACGAAAGACACTATTACTACCTTCATCACACTTTGCTTCACAGTTATGATGTATAAAATGGTTACTATGTGCATAATTCTCAATATATTCAACATCCACACCATCACTATGAACTTCAATAGATACTGCTTCCAATGAATGTGTATCTATACCAATCACATGATAACCACTAGCAACTTTCATTTCTTTACAACGATTTATTAAATCCTCAATTGATTTTGCTTCAGAAATATGGCGTTGTGCAAAATATCTAGGCAATTGTTCTATATTATAATTTTCATCATGACAATAATTAATAGTTTTTACCATTCCATAACTATTCCAACTAACTCCATTACCAAATGGCATATTGAACATATCATTGGTCATAAACCAATGCTGATTATCGATCCAAACTTTTGATAAACAAAAATTATGTTCAACATAAATATCATCTTCATTATGACTCAACACATAATTCCCATTTATCTTTTTGCATATAACAGTCGTACACTGTTCTTTATGCATTTTAGATAATTCTGGACAAAGAATCGTAAAGTAGTCTACCAAATCCATGTGCAAACCCTCTGCTTTTCCTCTAACCTCTTCATAATAAATTGGATACTCTTGTTGTAATTGACGCAAAATAGGCAAACAAGTTTCTCGGATTTCCGTATTTACATAACTTTCAATTTCTTTAACATCCACTTTATTTCTAAAGTATTCACCAGATAATTTACCATTTTCATATGCACTATTTTTCAAATCTAATATTGTTGTTTTCATGCGACATCCACCCGTTTCACATATGGTAGCTCATCCTTCACAACTTCTAATACAAAGTTAAAGATATTGAGTTGTGTACAATATGCAAAATCTTCCATAGGAAAATCTATTTGTGTTTCATCAAAGAATTTAGCACCAGAAGTATATCGTAATTGTAATATTTCCTTGGAAATATCTAATTCATTCCCTAATAATAAAGACTCTATATATTTTGCACACAATGTATCTTCTTCTGTTTCTTCAATACCACCAAGTCCCATACAAACTAACGATACTTCATCAAATTGATTTTTTAAAATATATTGTGCTATAGCCTTTGCATTCACTAACGCTCCAGTAATAATTGTATCTGCACCCTTCGCATTCGCAATACCTTGTGTTCCAGCACTTGTCGTATGTAAAATCGTTTTACCACAAAAATCCACTTGATCCACATCAAATGGCGAATTTCCATAATGAAAACCAGGTAAAATTTTCCCATTACGTTCTCCGATTAACATAACATCCGGATGATTTTTTTGATACTTATAAACAAAATCTAAATCTCCAACAGGAATAATTTTACTTGCACGATTTTTCATTAAATATGTTTCTACAGTAAACGCGCGAAATACATCAATAATAACCGCTACACCAGTGGCTTGTTTAGCACCTTCAATACCTTGCAAAATACGAATCTTCATATATTAAAATGGTCTCTTTCCACAAATCTTACAATACATTGAATCAGAATCAATTAAAGAACCACAATTTTGACATACAATCTTATTTGCTTTTGTTTCATTAGAAAAAGATGCTTTAGAAACATTCTCATCAGCAAACACATCTTTAATTGCTTGTGCCTTTGCACGCACTTTCTCAGCCTCAATTTCTGCTTCCATTTGCGCTACTTCACGAAATGTATCTCCATGTTCTTGATAAATATCATTTTTCATTTCAGCAACATTACCAACGATATCCTTCATATCTTCACCCATGACTTCAGTCATCGCTTTAAGGGTTTTCATATTGCGTTGCATCATACGTTTTTGTGTTTTTCCTGTAAAGATACCAATAATGTTAAAAATGGCTATCGCAAAAATAACAACAAAAATAATTTGACTAATTATAAACATACTACCAAACATATCTATCTCCCCTTTTTCCATATTTTATACTAAAAAAGGCTACTTGCGTAGCCATTTTCATTATCTTAGTAATTTGTTTCGTTAATACGGAAATATCCACGATCGTGATCACATACAGGACATTTCATAGGAGCTTTTTTAGCAACATGTAAGTGTCCACAGTTTCCACACTTCCATACAACTACTTCATCTCTTTCAAATACAATACCATCAGCGATATTTTGAGCTAATTTTAAGTATCTTTCTTCATGAGCTTTTTCAACAGCAGCTACACCTTCAAATGCTTTTGCAATTTCTTCGAAACCTTCTTCGCGAGCTTCTTTAGCCATTCTTGCATACATATCTTTATGTTCATAGTTTTCACCAGCAGCCGCATCTTTTAAGTTTTCTAATGTTGTAGGTACACCATCATGTAATAATTTGAACCACATTTCAGCATGTTCTTTTTCATTCGCAGCTGTTTCAGCAAAAATTTCAGACATTTGTACATATCCTTCTTTTTTAGCTTTACTAGCATAGAAAGTATATTTATTTCTAGCCATTGATTCTCCAGCGAAAGCTTCTAATAAATTTTGTTCAGTTTTTGTTCCTTTTAAGTTTGCCATTGTTAATTTCCTCTTTCTACATCATTCCGTACAATTCTTACATAATCCTTCTAATAGAACGTGATATGAACTCATTTGGAATCCATATTCCGCAGCCATTGCTTGTTGTGCCTTTTCAAGTGCTAATGGAATATCCAATATTGCTCCACACTTCTTACACACCGCATGACTATGTTCACTCACATCTCCATCAAAAATGAAAATACCCTGAGGTAGTACAACCTTTTGAATTACTCCCTCTGCTACTAATTCATGCAAATTACGATATACCGTACTTTTACTAGCAGATGAATCCTTTTCTTTCACAAAGCCATATACTTCCTCAGCCGTTGGATGCGTACGATGCTCCAACACCGCTTGTTTGATTTCTTCTCTTTGTTTTGAATAATTCTTTCTCATAAGTAGCCCTCCAAAACTAGAAATCATTTCTACTTTTATTATACCTACACATAAAACTTTGTCAATATAAAAATGAAAATAATTCCTATTTTTTATTTAGGCATACATATTTATCAACTCATTTCCATTTCATAGTATAGATTAGGCTATGCCTATAGGAGGAACATATGACAACAAATAATCGTAATAGAAATGAAGACTTTGAATGCAATGATCACGTTCATGAAATAACAGGCTCCACCTCTTTTGTAGATGAACGCTGCGAAGAACCACATAACCACCGTTTCGCAACCATAGGTTCTACTGCCATTCGTACCGGAAATTCCCACGTACATGAAGTAGAATTCACTACCGATACACACGAAAACCATGAACATGAATTCTGTGGTAGAACATCTACAGCCATCGCTGTTGGACAAAATCGCCACACCCACTTCTTACAAGGAAGAACTACTAGAAATGATGGTCATACCCACGAATTTAGAACAACTGCTTTAATTGAAAACCCTACTCGCCGTTCTTTTCGAGACATTGATAATGATCGAGATCGAAGATTCTAATGCACGAAAGTGCATTTTTTAATATTCATCACTTTTAGGTAGGATTTTTCCTCCAATTTGAAGAATAGATATAGTAGAGGCACTTGTGAGGGGAGGTAAGAACAAATGCTTCAGAATACATGTATAGGAGAAAACATAATATGTGTTTTGAATGCATCATTCTTTTGGATTTTATGTACAAACATTATTTTCTCATTAAAGAATGTCTAAAATTATTATGGATAAAATAATAATGTAAGAATTATGTTGTGCTCCCCATAACGAAAGCCCAGTGTCCGACAACACTGGGCTTTCTAAATTGTATAGGAGATATATACAAACGTATTATACCATACCCAACAAACTATTTTGTCTCAAATTTCCTGAGTTTTCCACATCATTTCAATGCAGGATTATAAGCATAGAAATTTTCTTCATTCAAACGACATTTTACTAATTCTAGCGCTTCCGCAAATCGTTGATAATGCACGATTTCTCTTTGACGCAAGAAACGAAGAACACTTAGAACATCTTCATCATCTGTCATCATCATTAGATTTTCATAAGTGGTACGAGCCTTTTGTTCAGCCGCCATATCTTCCGTTAAATCCGTTATTGGATCCCCTTTAGATTGGAAAGCTAAAGCATGAAATGGATTACCTGTCGCATCCTGTGGATATACACCAAGAGTATGTTCTACGAAGTTTGCAGCATAGTCTTCACGCACTTCTCTAGTAGTTACTCCTTGGGTTAATTGATAAATCATAGTCGCTACGATTTCCGCATGCGCCATTTCTTCCGTTCCAATATCGGTTAATAAAGCTTTAATTTCAGAATGCGGCATTGCATAACGTTGATGCAAATAACGATTCGAAGCTCCTAGTTCTCCATCAGCACCACCCAATTGTGTAACAATCAATTTCGCCAATCGAGGATTTTTATTACGAATATTCACTGGAAATTGTAAACGTTTTTCATATTTCCACATTAGAATTCACTTCCTTCCCAAGGCCAAGGTGATGTTACCCATGCCCATTCATCAAATAAGCTGGTTTCATTCATTAATGGACCATATAATTCTTCATATTCCACTTTTAAACATTCTAACTCTTCTTGATAACAACAATAATATTCCAAAGCACATTCATCACATGGATGTGTATCTAAAAATAAAACAATTTCTTGTAGCACAAAATCTAATTCATGAATCTTTTGCAATAATTCACATCTAGTCACGACGATTTCCTCCTCTTTCCCTTACTGGCATATCTAAAATAGGAAATAGAGTACCCTGTCTTAAAGCATCACCAGTTTCATAAATACAATCTTCATCTGGCCACTCTTGCATACGAATACTTGAAATTCCAATATCATTAGTATCATACCTACTAGTTGTATAGGTATTACCTCTTCTGCGTCTTGCCAACGTTTTCACTTCCTTTCAAACATTATTATGCAAATAAAAAACCTCGTATATGGGCAAACGAGGTCATTTTACTAAATCAAAATATTTCATATTATCCGGTTCTTCTAAACCTGTATGGAAATTCTTTTTCCCAATCATTTTTAAGGCGTCTTCTAATGAGATTTCATTATTTAGATATTGTTCAAAACATCTAAATACGTCTTTGGCAATTTCTAATCCTTGATTATACATATCCATAAATGTATCATTTCGTTCTTCATTGGTTTGTGGATGATGCCACAAGCGACGTTTTTCATTCATTACATCCCAATCAGGATTCTCTTTCGTCGGAATCATCATATTCGTTGCATAACCTTCTACTTTTAAAGGTTTCTCCAACCAACGAACAAAATGCACTCTTCTTCCATAAGGATCATATAAGAAACGTTCTACACGGTCGATGTCAATCATTCCTTGTTTAACATCCTCTTTTTTCAATTCCGCATTCCACCCGTTTTTTAATACAGCAGAATACAAATCATAAATCGGTTCATGAGTTGTTTTATTGTATTTCACAACATCATACGGTTTTAGTTGTTTATAAGTAATTTGTCTACGATCCATCATCGCACGATCAATCATTGCCTCAAAAAAGCGATGCGGATCATCACCTAATCCAGTTTGATTAAACACATACGGATGTGCTTGATGGTCCAAACACCAGTGTGCTAATACACCAGCTGTATAACTAATATACTCAGGATTCAACGCTTCTTTACACATGGTATACATTGTTTGAAATAATACATCAATTTTTTCATGATGCATCCAACTACCAAATTTATGGAAATTACGTGATTTCTCTCTATTTCTCCATGGCCATACACCATAAAAGAAGAAGAAATCTGGTCCACTACTACCAATAGAATACAACTCAAACGCTTGTTGAATAGCTGACTTTACTTTTCCATTATGTAAATTTGCTAAAATATCATCCGCAAACAAACGATGCGTAATCATACTAGGCACAAACATCACCTCTAGATAACATTATACAACTTACAAATCTTAATTTCATCTGACAAAACCCTTTTACTGTAAAGCACGCATTGCATTTAGAATTGCCAACAAGGCAACCCCAACATCCGCAAAAACCGCTAACCACATATTCGCTATACCAAAAGCACCTAATATCATAACTAGAACTTTCACACTTAATGCAAATATAATATTTTGTTTTACAATAGCCATTGTCTTATGTGCTAATTGTTTTAATACCAATAATTTATCTAAAGTATCTTGCATGATAATAACATCCGCAACCTCAATTGCCGCATCACTACCTTTTTGCCCCATAGCAATACCCACATGACTTCTAGCAAGTACTGGTGCATCATTCATACCATCACCAACAAAAGCAACTATTTTCCCACTCGCAATTAATTCTTCTACTTTATATACTTTATCTTGTGGCAACAATTCCCCATAACATTGTGTAATTCCAACTTCTTGACCTACATTTTGTACAATCGCATTCGCATCACCACTTAACATGACACTCTCAATACCATAGCTATGCAATGCAGAAAGCATTTCCTTACTCTCTTGCTTAATCATATCTTTAATCACAAAATATCCTAAGAATTGTTGATCATATCCCACATAAACAATCGTACCAATTGTATCTACACTAGGATATGAAATATGATACTCTTTCATCAATTTTTCATTACCAACCACTAATTCTTTAGAATTATATACACCTACTAATCCATGGCCTTGCTTTTCTTGCATATTGGAAATTTTCGTTCCATCCACTTCTTTGCCGTATGCCTTAACAATCGATTGAGCAATTGGATGTAAAGAATAACTCTCTAAATGTGCACACATTGCTAACATATCTTCATGTTCACTCACAATTTCCGCTACTTCAAAATTTCCTGTTGTAATGGTACCTGTTTTATCAAAAACAAATGTATCCACCTTCGTCATCATTTCCAAATAGTTTCCACCTTTTAACAAGATACCTTTGCGACTAGCACCACCAATACCACCAAAGAAACTTAGTGGAATGGAAATAACCAATGCACATGGACAAGAAACGACTAAGAAAATACATGCACGATACATCGTTTCAGTAAAGGTTAATGAAGATACTAAAGGTAAAACAAACCCAATCACTAACGCAATACCTACAACAATTGGTGTATAATAACGCGCAAACTTCGTAATAAACTTCTCTGCTTCTGCTTTTTGACTCGATGCATTTTCTACTAAATCTAGAATTTTACTTGCAGTTGATTCTTCAAACAATTTGGTAACTCGAATCGTTAATACCGATTGTAAATTAATACTTCCACTCAATACTTCATCATTAACACTCTTTTCTTGTGGTAAAGATTCCCCCGTCAACATCGACATATCCAATGTAGAAGAACCTTCAACAATTACACCATCAACCGCAATCTTCTCTGATGGATACACAACAATCACATCATTCACTTTCAACACTTCTGGATGTACAGTATGCACATGATCACCATGTTTCAAATTCGCACTATCTGGTTTTAAATCCAATAAAGAAGTAATCGAATGACGAGAACGTTTTACTGCCAAATCTTGGAAATACTCCCCAACTTGATAAAACAACATTACACCTACAGCTTCATGGAATTCTTGCACATAGAAAGCACCAAAGGTCGCAATCATCATTAAGAAATTCTCATCCATCCAATTTCCTTTAGCTATATTTTTAATTGAACGTAAAATAATATCATAACCAATCACTAGATAACCTAATATTGCAAAATACAATCCATATGTTTCAAAGGCAAAAGACGCTAATAAGCATAATCCAGCAACCACAATACGCAATACCATATAATTCTTAGGTTCTTGATGTTCATGCACTTCTTCAAATGTTTGAATCATCACACCAGGTTCTACAGCATCCGCCACCTTTTGCATACGCATAATCACATGTTTTTCATCTAAACTTGAATCATACACAATCTTTTGACCCATAAAATCAATGGTAACATTGGTGATATCTTCAATTTTCTGTAATTCACGTTCTAATTTCGTTGCACAATTCGCACAATCCAAACCGACCACTTTTAATTTCTTACGTCCATGATGGTGTTTGTGTTCTTCATGATGTTCATGTTTATGATCATGGCCACATTCACAGTGTTCATGATGATGTTCACAATCACAATGTTCATCGTGTTCATGATGATTATGACCACAACAACACTTTTCTTCGTGGTGATGGTGCTCATGCTTATGTTCATGATGATGTCCACAACCACATTTTTCATGCTCATGATGATGTTCGTGATGATGATGGTGATGCATACATGAGATGACTACACCTTCTTCAACAGTATTTGTCACTTCTTGTAATCTATGTAACAATTCATGTTCATCCATTTCAGATTCACATATAATCTTTTGTCCCATAAAATCCACAGTTAATGATGTTACTCCATCAACCTTTTGTAGTTCATGTTCTAATTTTGCGGCACAATGCGCACAATCTAAACCTATTACTCTAAACTTCATATCTTGCACCTACTCATTCACATGTTCTAATCCTTGTTGATAAATCGTAAATACATGTTTATCTTTTAATGAATAATAAATCGTTTTCCCATCTCTTCTAAAATTCACTAAATCTGCTTGTTTTAAAATACGCAATTGATGAGAAATAGCACTTTGCGTCATATTCGTTACTTGTGCAATATCACATACACACATTTCATGTTCAAACAAAGCACATAAGATTTTAATACGTGTAAAATCTCCAAATACTTTAAATAAATCCGCTAAATCATATAATACTTCTTCACTAGGAAGTTTTTCTTTTACTGTTTCTACAATATCATGATGATGTTTCTCTTCACATACTGCTATACGTTCCATATTGATACCTCCAACATATGAACATCTGTTCATATGTTATTATATTCCTATTCCTTTTCATATTCAATAAAAATACTTGCAATATTCTAAATTTTCTATATACTAATATATGCATTTGCCGGTTTAGCTCAGGGGCAGAGCACTTCCATGGTAAGGAAGGGGTCGCAAGTTCAAATCTTGCATCCGGCACCATGAGAAATCCTAGGAACCTTTATCGGTTCTTTTTTTGTGCCATTTTGGTATAATTAGATTACATGGAGGGGAAAAATATGAAAACTGTTGTCATTACGGGAAGTGCAAGAGGTTTAGGTTTTGAGATGGCAAAACTATTCAAACAAAACAATTTGAATGTTGTCATCAGTGATTTAAAAGAAGAAAACCTAAAAAACACAAAAAAAGAATTAGATACAATTCCTAGTTCATCAAAAGTAGAATATTGTGTATGTGATGTTACCAATTCTACAGATTTACAAAATTTAGTTACATTCACAAAAGAAAAATTTGGAGCCATTGATATTTGGATCAATAATGCCGGTGTAAACCAACCAGATAAAGCTATTTGGGAATTAACAGAACAAGAAATCGACTTAGTATTCGATGTCGATTTAAAAGGTGCAGTTATGGGTAGTAAAATTGCTATGGAATACATGTTACAACAAGGACATGGTGCTATCTATAACTTAGAAGGCTATGGTTCCAATGATGCGAAAATGCTAGGCTTAAGCATTTATGGCACAAGCAAACGTGCTATTACTTACTTCACTGAAGCTTTAGCTAAAGAAAATGAAGAAAGAAAAACAAACATTATCATTGGAAAATTAAGTCCAGGAATCATGATTACTGACTTTATTACCAATGCATTAGGTAACAAAGAAAAAATTGAACTACCAGAAAAAACAAAGAAAGTCTATAACATTCTAGGCGATTATCCTGATGTGGTAGCCAAATTCTTAGTTGAAGGCATGCTAAAGAATACCAAGAACAATGCCAAAATTGAATGGCTAACATCTTCAAAAGCCGCATGGCGCTTTATGACAGCTGGCTTTAATAAACGCGACTTCTTTAAATAAGATTGACAGTCCATTTTATTTAGAGTAAGATACATCTATCAACGAAGAATGGGACAAGTACTATATAGGAAGAAACTAGCGAGTTAGGTATGGTGGAAGCTAACATTTGAAATATATAGGAATAACACCCAGGAGTTAGTGTTTCGAAATCATAGTAGATACACTCGGAAGTAAACCGTTATCTGATTACTATGCCTATTAGGGCAAAAGAGGGATCAATTTTCGAATTGATAAATAAGGTGGCACCGCGGATACCAGTATTCGTCCTTAGTAAGGAAGTACTGGTTTTTTATATGGTTAAAGGAGAACAAAAATGGAATTAAAAACAATTTTAGGCCAATATCAAGACTATATTGGTAAAGAAGTTACAATCTCAGGTTGGATTCGTAACCACCGCAAACAAAAAGAATTTGGTTTTATTGATTTACATGATGGTTCATGTTTCAAAACCATTCAATGCGTATACGCAAACGAATTAGAAAACTTCGCAGACATTCAAACATACCGTGTAGGTTCAACACTTGAAATTACAGGTACATTATTAGAATCACCTGCAAAAGGTCAAACAGTAGAATTACAAGCAACAAAAGTTACTTTATTAGGTGACTGCTTAGAAAACTACCCTATTCAACCAAAACGTCATACAAGAGAATTCTTACGTGAACAAGCATACCTTCGTCCAAGAACAAACTTGTTCCAAGCAGTATTCCGCGTACGCAGTGTTATTTCAATGGCAATTCATAACTATTTCCAAGAAAGAAATTATGTATATGTAACAACACCATTATTAACTACTGCAGATTGTGAAGGTAGTGATCAAATGTTTAAAGTCACAACTTTAAATATGCATGATATTCCAAAAACAGAAGAAGGAAAATGCGACTTTAAAGAAGACTTATTCCGTAAAGAAACATTCATTACAGGTACAGGACAATTACATGGTGAAGCATTCGCTATGGCATTTAGAAACATCTATACATTCGGACCAACATTCCGTACAGAAAAATCAAATACTAAGATTCACGCAAATGAATTCTGGATGATTGAACCAGAAATCGCATTCTGTGACTTAGAAGGATTAATGGACATTGAAGAAGAATTCTTAAAATATGTAATCCAATATGTAATTGATAAATGTCCAGAAGAAATGGCATTCTTTGATTCATTTGTAGAAAAAGGCCTATTAGCAAAATTACGTAATGTATTAGATTCTAAGTTCGTAAGAATCGATCACAAAGATTGCATCGATTTATTATTAAACTCAGGCAAAGATTGGGAATTCACTCCTGATTATGAAGGCGACATTGCTAAAGAACACGAAAAATTCTTAACAGACCACTTCGGTGGACCAGTATTCATTACAAACTGGCCAAAAGACATTAAAGCTTGTTACATGAAATTAAATGAAGATGGTAAAACAGTAGCCGCTGTAGACTTAGTTGTTCCAGCAGCTGGCGAATTAATGGGTGGTTCTCAACGTGAAGAAGACTACGAAAAATTAATGAAACGTATCGAAGAAATGGAAGTAGACAAAACTCCTATTGAATGGTACTGCAACTTAAGAGCATATGGTACATGTGTACACGCAGGATTCGGTATGGGACTTGAACGTTTAGTTATGTACTTAACAGGTATCGATAACATTCGTGATGCTATTCCATTCGCAAGAACTCCTGGTAGCTGCGATTACTAATATAAACAAAGGACGATAGATTATTCTATCGCCCTTTTTTAATATCCTAACTCTTGTAAATGTTTATATACAAAATGCACAGGTAATCCAACAATTGTATAATAATCACCAGTAATACCCGAAATATAAATAGCTGCTTCCCCTTGTAAAGCATATGCTCCAGCTTTATCATAAGGTTCTTCTTTAGAAATATAATCCTCTATCTCAGCTTCACTCATTTCACTAAATGTTACATCCGCAACACTCGCAAACATTCTCGTTTCTTCTTTACACATCAAACATACACCTGTAATCACTTGATGGGTTTTACCACTTAATAGATGCATCATTCTTCTAGCATCCTCTTTATCCTTTGGTTTACCTAAAATTTCATTACCAATAGCCACAATCGTATCTGATCCTAATACCAAAGATTCTGGATTACGACTAAATACTTCCTCTGCTTTTTGTTTCGCAACCAAAGCAATCGCATCAGTTAAAGGTAAACTACGATCAATGACTTCATTAGCTTTTGATACTTCTACTGTAAAAGGCACCTTACACAATTTCAACAATTCTTGTCTTCTTGGAGATGCACTTGCTAAAATTAAATTTCTTTTCATACTCTCACCATCCTCGCTTATTATATCAAATTTAAAGAATAAAACACCTATAATTTCACATACTAGTATTGAGGTGAAAGTATGCAAGAATACACAGAACTATATTCCCTATTATCAACCAGTCGTATTGGTATTGAATTCTTCGCGGACTTATTAAAAAAGAGTGAACATGATAGTCAAAGAGATCGAATCTTCACTGCATTTGAAATGTGTAAACATCACATCCAAGCAATCAATCATCATTTCGAAGTACTAAATATCGAAAAACAAGAATGCGATATAAAAAGTACAATGTTATCATTTATTGAGAAAATTAAAAATCTTACACTAGATAGTCGCTATGAAATTGATATTGCATGTATGGAGTTTTTACAAGAAGGCATTCAAAGAATCGAAGATTTACAAGAACATGATGACTTACCCAAATTATCAATTACTTTATACAATGCCATCCATCATGATTATTTATTAACCCAAGAATTGTTCCAAGAATGTTTGAACTAGCGCCTAATGGTGCTTTTTTCATTGACTCCAAGTAAAATACATACTATACTTTTCGAGTAAGGAGTGACTAACTATATGACATTAGATGAATTAGCAATTGGACAAGAAGCCACAATCGTGACTGTTGGTGGCGAAAAAATATTGCGTAGAAGATTATTAGATATGGGACTAACACCTAGAACCAAAGTTATGATTCGTAAGGTTGCGCCATTAGGAGACCCTATTGAATTACGTTTGCGTGGTTACTTATTAACCATTCGTAAAGAAGATGCTAAACAAATTGAGGTAAGCTTATGAGATATGCATTAGTCGGTAACCAAAACTGTGGAAAAACAACACTGTTTAATCAACTAACTGGTTCCAATCAACATGTTGGTAACTTCCCTGGAGTTACAGTTGATAGTAAAGAAGGAACCATTAAAGATACGCAAGATACAGTAGTAGATTTACCTGGCATTTATTCCTTGTCTCCTTATTCTAATGAAGAAATAGTTACTCGCGATTTTATTATTAATCAAAAACCAGATGCAATTGTAAATATTATAGATGCTACAAATATTGAAAGAAATTTATATCTAAGTTTACAACTTATGGAACTACATGTTCCAATGGTTATTGCGGCCAATATGATGGATGAAGTCATTGAAAGCAAAACATCCATTGACATTAAAAAATTATCAGAAGAATTGGGTGTAAAAGTCATTCCGATTTCTGCGATTCATAATGAAGGTATTGATGATTTATTACAAGCAATGAATAAAGTCGCAACTAAGAAAATCTATCCTTCTAAATATGATTTCTGTACTGGACCAGTACACAGAGCTATTCATGGTATTACCCACTTAATTGAAGACCATGCGCAAGCCATTGATGTACAACCACGTTTTGCCGCAACTAAATTAGTTGAAGGCGATGAACCTATGCAAAAAGCATTACGTTTAACAGAAAATGAATTAGATATGATTGAACATAGTGTTGTAGAAATGGAAGAACAACTACAAACTGATAGAGAAGCTGCTTTAGCTGATATGCGATATAACTATATTGAACAAGTCATTGCGAAAACCGTTAAAAAATCAGGTGAATCCAAAGCTTATTTACGTTCTGTCGCTATTGATGCAATCTTAACACATAAATACTTTGCGATTCCTATTTTCTTAGGTATCATGTTATCCATTTTCTATCTAACATTTAATGTCTTTGGAGCACTATTAAGTGATGCTCTAGCATATCTTGTAGATACTATTACATTATCTGTAGATACTGCATTAACTGCTTTTGGTATGAACCCAGTTGTTCATTCTTTAATTATTGATGGCATTTTTGCAGGTGTAGGTAGTGTATTATCCTTCTTACCAATTATTGTAGTCCTATTCTTCTTCCTTACAATTTTAGAAGATAGTGGATACATGGCACGTGTTGCCTTTGTAATGGATAAATTATTACGTAAAATCGGATTAAGTGGTAGAAGTATTGTTCCAATGTTAATTGGCTTTGGATGTACAGTACCCGCTGTTATGGCAACTCGTACACTATCAAGTGAACGAGATCGTAAGATGACTATTTTCTTAACACCATTTATGAGTTGTAGTGCTAAATTACCAATTTATTCGGTATTTACGTATGCCTTTTTCCCTAAATATCAAGCATGGGTAATGATTTTATTATATGTACTAGGAATTGTGATTGGTATTCTATTTGGTTTATTATTTAAAGTAACTGCCTTTAAAGGACAACCAACACCATTTGTCTTAGAACTTCCAAACTATCGTATGCCAAGTGTCAAAAGTGTTATGTTATTGATGTGGGATAAAGCAAAAGACTTCTTAACAAGAGCCTTTACGGTTATCTTTATTGGTTCTATGCTTATTTGGTTCTTACAAACATTTGATTTTAGATTCAATACTGTTGAAAGTACTCAAAGTATGTTAGCTTATATTGGTAAATGGATTGCGCCACTATTTGCGCCATTAGGTTTCAATGATTGGCGTGTGGCGACAGCTTTAATTTCAGGATTTACTGCTAAAGAAGCGGTAGTTAGTACATTAGCTGTTTTATTATCTACAACATCTAGTGCACTATCAGAAACATTACCAACTATCTTTACACCATTATCAGCATTTAGTTTCTTGATTTTTACTTTATTATATACACCTTGTGTAGCCGCAATTGGAGCGGTTAAACAAGAATTAAATTCAGGATTCTTAACCTTATGCTTTGTTATCTTACAATGTGTAATCGCATGGTTATGCGCTGTATGTTTCTATCAAATAGGATGTATTTTCCTATGAGTTTTATTGATTATTTCGCTCTAGCAATTATTGCTGGACTTGTGATACTTGCAATTCGACATCGTCAAAAACATCCAACTTGTTGTCAGGATTGTAAAACATGTAAAAAGTCTTGTCAGAAATGACAAGACTTTTATACTATTTGGAAAATATAGAATTTTAAATATGAAGTTTCTTCCATCGTCCACAAAATTGGATGATCATGATTTTGTTGTGTAATGGATACTTGCTTTAATGTAACATTCGCTTCTAACGCCGCTTCACGTAACATCTTTTCAAAGTTATCAATCTCCATAAAACGTGAACATGTACAAGTAATTAAATATCCACCTGGTTCTAATAATTCCATGGCTTGTTTATTAATGTACTTATAGCCCTTATATGCTGCATTCACTGTTTTTCTAGATTTCGTAAATGCAGGTGGATCTAAAACAATGATATCAAATTGACCACGCTTAGAGTTTTCTAAATATTTGAAAACATCCGCTTTCACAAAAGAAATACGATCTTCAATATGATTCAATACCGCATTACGATATCCTTGATCCAAAGCTGTTTGCGATACATCTACTGCCGTAACTGCCTTCGCATTACCAAATGCCGCATTCAATGCAAAACCACCCGTATGAGAAAAACAATCCAACACACGTTTACCATGTGTAATATGTCTTAATAATACACGATTGCTCTTTTGATCTAAGAAATATCCTGTTTTTTGCCCATTTTCAACATCCACATGTAATTTCAAACCATTCTCATCAATAATCGTTTTCGTAGGTAAATCCGCATTTCTCCAATAGCCTTTATACATTTCAAGGCCTTCTTTAACACGAACTTGAATATCATTACGTTCATAAATACCTTTAACATCTTGCCCATCGTTTTGTAATACTTCTAACAACACTTCATAAATCATATCTTTACGAATATCCAATCCATAAGAGCTAATTTGTGTTACTAAAATATCATTATAGCGATCCACAGTTAAGCCAGGTAATAAATCCGCTTCACCAAAGACTAAACGACAATTCGTTAAATTATTAAGTTCTACGGTTTTACGATAATCATAGGCAAATTGAATACGTTTCTTAAAGAAATCTCGATCCAATTCTTCATTTCTATTTTTAGTAAAAATACGAACCACAACATGACTCAAAGTAGACACAAAGCCACTACCCATATATCGTCCATCTTCCGTATGAATATCAACAACATCACCATTTTGAATGCAATCATCCATACGTACTAAATTATTACGATACATCCATGTTTGACCCTTCTCAAGCCACTTTGCACCTTCATTTGATATAACAACAATTCCTCGCATATTACCCTCCACTTTATAACAAAAGCACTCCTTTGAGTGCTCTATTACAAATTTAGCCAAGGCTGGTGTGTCATTCCCAGCTTCTCTTTTTTTAACCACTTGGGTGTGTAGCGACACATTTTCTACCTCTTGGCTTATCTATATTATATACTTCATACACCCTTCAAGCAATTCTTTTTCGATTTTTGATAAATCTTTGATAATTCATTTGATTCATTACAATTCCTGTTATGTTACTATTTGCTTTATTTGAACTTATCAAACTAAGACTGACTATAATAACACAATAAATGCCTACCATTATTTCTTTACTATATGCAACATTTTTTAATCGCTTTGAATCATCATATATTTCATCATAATTAACCAATGTATCCTTTAAATTATCCATAATTATCTTATAATCATGAATACCCCTTCTTACCAATATATGCTTCCTTCTTTCTTCTGTTAATATCACGTCATAATTTTTAAGTTTCCCATATTCTTTTTCAATTGCCTCAACACCCCTAATCTTACAAATAAACATAACATCATCATTATATGTACGAGATGGAATTTCTTGCATATATATCACCTACTAGTATATACGTCAATTTTTTTAAAAATCCCTACCTTGACAATAAAAAAAGATATGAACTTACATTCATATCTTAATAAAGTTTATTTACTAACGAATGAAATAATCGGTAATTGTACTCTTTTGTTAGTTTTACAATCATTATCCAATCAAACAAAGTCCATAGACCAAATAATCCCATCGTAAAGAATTTAATCAATCCATTTTTTGTTTCACCTAATAAGAAACGATCCAATCCCCACATACCAAAAAGGAAAGAAACCACAAACATAATTACAGGATTACGATACGAAATCGTTTCATATAAGAAACGATCATCCGGCAATGCCAATAACGTATCTCTTACTTTCATTAAATCTGTTTCTGTAAAGTATTTACCAAAATGAATAATATATTCATCTACTTGTGCATATTCCATACTATCTTCTTCCTCCTCCAAAACCACGACTAGAGCCACCACGACTTCTTGAACTTATAGTACTACGAGAAATACTCGAAGACCGTGATGGAGTAAATGTAGAACGTGATGGTCTCGAACTCACTGATGGACGATATGACGTCGTTGGACGATACGTTGGTCTAGGCGCATAATATGGTCTAGTACGATAAGTTGGCATACGATAGCGATGCGTTCTTCTTGTTTGAGGATATCTTGGTTTTGAAAGCATAATAGATATCAAAATAACCACAATCAAAATCAATACGATAAAAAATAGAATCATCGCAAAATCAACACCAGTGTCAGTAGTATTCGATTGTACATTTGGTACACCATAAATATCTACCAATTCTTCATATAAGACATCAAAGGTATTCACAATCGCTGTTTCAAACTGTTCATTATCAAAGTATGGTTCAAAATACGTTTCTAATATTTCATCAATACGAGCAGCGCTAATATAACTTTCTAAACCACGTCCAACCATGACATAATACTTTTCTTCTTGAATAACAGCTAGTAATAAAATTCCATTATTCTTTTCACTAGAACCAATGCCCCACTCATTAAACATCGTATACGCATAGTTCAAAATATCACCATGAATGTAATCTACAGCTACGACTTCAATATACGCCCCACTATGGCGATCCATCTCATAATTCTTCTCAGAAATGTCATATTCTACATCTTCTGATAACACATTCGCAGGATCATAGTAATAAGTATCAACACTTTCAGGTACATCAATGGCATAGATTGGTAATACCATAGCCACCAATAATGCCAAAATTGCACTAAATGTCACAATGAACTTTCTCATCTAAAATACTCCACATCTTTTGCGAATATCTTTAAAACATTCCCAATCAAACCAGATGTTTCTTTTTCATATTCCGCAACTAATGTATTATACGGATCTAAAGAAATCGTATTTTGTGCATTTTCAAAAATAGATACTTGTTCCTTTAAATTTTTTGCATTTGTCGTTGTTAAAGACGCATCTTGCAATTGTTGAACTAAAGATTGAATTTCAACACCCAAGCTTTGATTACAAATAAACTTTTCATGGATACTATCTGCTTGTTCAAACACCTGAACAGCCGCATTCGCTCTAGTAGTTTCAATACCATACTTTTTCGCTAATGTCACAATATTTCTAGCACACTCAATACGAGTATCTAAATCATGTTGAATGGACAAACCATCTTTTTTCTCACCCACTAAAAACTCTTGATGAATGTCATCTGCCATGCGATTCAATTTAGAAACGCCCGCAAATAAAGAACTTGATACTATCAAGACAATCATCACAAGAATCATTAATGTTTTATTTTCTAAATGATTCATCTTCACACATCCTTTTCTTAGGCATTAATTTCTAATAATTTAGCCTTAATTTCTCCTTCAATACGAGCCAATTCATGTTCAGCTTCGCGACGTTTATTACGTCCTTCTTCTTGAATCTTCAATACTTCATCTAAAGTTTCAATTAATGCTTGATTTGTATGTTTCAATGTTTCAATTTCTACAATACCCTTTTCAGCTTCTTTTGCTGTATCAATAGTAGCTTGTTTTAAAGTTTGCGCATTTTTCTTTAATAAGCTATTTGTTAATTCACTAACTGCTTGTTGCGCTTCAATTGCTTGTTTAGAATGATTGATACCCAACGCTAAAACCATTTGTGATTTCCATAAAGGAATTGTGTTCACCAATGTAGATTGAATCTTTTCAGTCATCAATGTATCGTTATTTTGCACTAAACGAATTTGAGGCCCCATTTGTAATGCAATATTACGAGTTAATTCTAAATCATACAATTTCTTTTCAAAACGATCACATAATTGAGCTAAATCATTCGCAGCTTGAGAATCTTCTGCTAAACCACTTGCTTCTGCTTTCTTAACTAAAGCAGGTAAATCAACAGTACGAACTTCTTGTAATTTCTTTTTACCAGCCAAAATGTACATTGTTAATTCTTTAAAATTCAACAAGTTCTTTTCATACATTTCATCCAACATTGCGATATCTTTCATCAATTGAATTTGATGAGATTCTAACGCAGACGCAATCTTATTAACATTCAACTCTGCTTTATCAAAGCGAGCCTTCATAGATTGTACTTTATTTCCACCTTTTTTAAACAAACTAGCTAACCCTTTTTCTTCAGGTTCTGCATCAAAACCTTTTAATTCCACAACAAGGTCACCTAACATATCACCAACTTCACCCAAATCTTTTGTACGCACATTATTCAATGTATTTTCAGAAAAACTTGAGATCTTCTTTTGTGCAGCTGCACCATATTGTAAAATTACATTTGATTGTGTTAAATCAATTTGTTTCGCAAAATCTTCTACTTGTTTCTTTTCTTCTTCTGTTAATGTGCTATCATTCACATACACAGGAGTTACTTCAGGTTTTGTCTCTTCAACTACAACCTCTTCCACTTTTTCTTCTTCTGCATTTAATGTTAAAGTAATTTTATCTTCTGACATGTTATTTTTCCTCCCCACTTGTCACAAAGCCTTGTGATGCTAATAAACTTTCCATCACTTTAATATCACTAGAAATATCCAACGCTTCATCATCATATAAACGATCCAATTGTTCTTTAAATGCTTTCTCAACTTGCGCAAGCATATTTTCAATTTTCTTCTTTGATGATTTCACATTTTCACTTTCAAAAGTTTCATTTTCTAATTCTGTATAATAATCCAACATCTTCGAAATCGTTGGTAGATAGTAGGAAATGAATTTACGAATTTCTTGTACTTTCTTAGGATACTCTTGTACTCTATTTAAAATATTTTGCGATACTTTTACAATATCATCAATATCTTTTGAGACCTCTACATTTTGAATCTTATTATTCGCTTGCACTAAGCGATTCAAATAATGTTGACCCTCATTGATCACATCTTGCACTTCTAAATTTTCAAAAGGAATTTCCTCTTCATATTGTATCACGATATCTTTAAATACCTTAAACTTTCTCATAGCTAAATACGCAAAGATATCAATTCCAGCAATTAATAAATAACTACTTAATTTATACATCGGAAATACAAAGGCTAGAATTGCCCATAAAATACCACAAACCAAATACGGTTTACTAGAAGGAACATTCTTTGTACGAATATGTGTTTTCATTGTATCACCCCTATTCTACAAATGATGAATCATCTAATACAAAGTCTTTTAAGCTAAGCTCATCCAACTTCGCATCCACTTCTTTTACCACTCTACGAGATTGTTGTAAGATAGCTTCTTCTACTTTATTTCTAGCTAAACGACCATTACCACTAATCTTTGAATCATCTTTTTGCACTTTATCAAAATACGCTAATAATGGTTCATCACATTCAGGTAATATCGTATATTCTTTACTCTTCGCAATGGATTTCGCAATCAATAACAATTCTTCAGCTGTATAATCCTTAAAATGTATTACATTAGGGAAACGAGATTTCAAACCAGAGTTACTTGTCAAGAATACTTCCATTTCCTTTTTATATCCAGCTAATATCACGATAACATCATCACGATAATCTTCCATACCTTTAACCAAGGTGTCAATACACTCTAAGCCAAAGCTATCATCTTTGCCACGATACAATGCATACGCTTCATCAATGAACAATACACCACCCAAGGCTGATTTAATAACTTGCATCGTTAATGGAGCTGTATGCCCAACATAACGACCTACCAAATCTGCACGAGTTACTTCCACTAATTGTCCACCACTCAATACTCCAATTGCACGTAAATACTTCGAAATAATACGAGCAATGGTTGTTTTACCTGTACCAGGATTCCCTGTAAAAATCATATGCTTCGCTACTTCAGATGTTTTCAAACCTCTTTGTTCACGAATCTTTTGTACTTTAAAATGATCCTCTAAAGACAATACATATTCTTTTACATCATCCAATCCTACAATTTCATCCAATTCTTTTTTGATAGCTTCCATTTCTAAAGAATCTTGTTGCACACAACTCGAATATGGGACTACTTGTTCACCAATCACCATTTCCCATTCCGTATTTCTACGCAATGTTACTTCTAACACACCATTAAATGCATGTTCCAATTGGTATTGACTCATCATAGCCAAGCATTCTTCTTGCATATGTTTTAAACTGTAGAATCCTTGATTTGCTAAATAGTGTTCCAAGAAATATGTTTTCACACTTTCATCAACAGTCACCTTGATATTCAATTGATTACTTGCATCCACTAATTCTACAATTGCTTTATCCACTAATACTACAACATCTTCATGCGCAAAAGCCCTAGTTTCAACAATGTCTCCAAAACTCTTAACCACTTCTGCACCTAATAAATCAATCACTTTGTTTTTTTTCAATCCAGTTAAGAAAACTAAATATTTATCATTCGCAGTTAATTCACTGATTGCTTGTTGCATAAGAGCATTATTGGTATCCATTAATTGATTATGATTCATCACATAACGTTTCTTTAATGGTAATACACCCTTTGTTAATAAATCAGAAATCATTACCAAATATGCAGGATAACAATATTCTACATTTTCAAACACAACCACTTCATCTTCACTACGCAAAGCTGTAAACAAATCTTGCAATAATAATTTCTCATCTTCTTGTGTTGTATATAACCCTAAATCCAAAGTAGAAACACCATTACGTTTTAAAACTTGTTCTTCAAATAGGTGATTCACTACTTCATGTAAGGCAAAATGCTTCCCAGTTCCTTTAGAACCCATAATTAACATTGTATTCTTTGTAGGATTGCCATTATCCATTACATAAGGTCTACGGAAACTTAATACTAATTTACGAACAAAGTCTTCTTGCCCAATCACATTTTTATTCACTTCTGTAATTACTTTTTGTGCAACTTCATCCGTAAAGAAAACTAAACTTTTCGTTTGTAAACTTGATGTATCTTCATAATCTACAGAAACACCAAAATCTTTTTCAATTTCTTGTTTTAACTTATCTAAATCAATTTCTGTTGTAAGAGAATTCGTCATACGCTCTAATTCCACTAAATTTGCTTGTAGTTGTTCATTTAATTTTTGATCAACAACTTCCATCTCTTCCAATTGTTTTTCTGTCTTTCTCGCTTCCTGTAACATCTCATTACTATCCACCATGAAAGTGCGTTTAGGCGCATTCTTCCCAAACACTTTTTCTTGCAATTCCTTGATTTCATCTGCACGAGATTTTCTAGCCATAACTAAACCTCCTACTTTAGCGCATCCATAACCGTATCGTATACCAACTTCATCATTTCATTTTTTGATTTACGCAATGCTTTATCCACCAAACGCAATCCATCTAAATATCCTTGTGTATACAAAGAAGGATGCTGCGTTTGACGAACTTGAGAAATTTCTTGCTTTAATGTTTTTTCTACGATTTGTAAATTGTTACGATTCAATTCTGCTTTATCTATATAACGTTCTAAAGCTGCCATATGCCCAGTCTTATAATACCCACGATAACGTGAATCATAAGTTACATTATCCAAAGATTGAATAAAATAATCATAACGTGACATACAACCTTCTACACTACTCAAAGATGGTTTCTTACTAGTAGCCACTGTATTTATTCTTACTTCACCATCTACTAAATCTTCCAATGAATCATATCCACGCTCATTCGCTGCTTTATGAATGGATTCAACCACTTTCTTACCAAAAGCATCCACCGTTTCTTCAATCGCTTCTTCGCTCACATATTTTTTTAACAATTCATCCACATGATTATTCTTATTTACCATCAGCACTCACCTTTTTCGCAAATGGACTATCATCAATCAATCCATCCTTACGCAACAACATTTCCAATGTACTCATATTCGCATTCATCGCCATAAACTCTTCCTGACAAACGGTTGTACAAATCGTCTTCAAGGCTTCATTAATTAAAATAATCGTTTTAATTAATTTATCTTCAGCCGCTTTAAATTCTTCATGTGTTTGTACACTCACACTCATCTTCTTATAGTCTTCCAAAATACCAACTAAAATAGGCAAATAATATTGCGAAACCTTCATCAATTTATCCTGACTCTTTGGAAAGTTTTTCTCAATCAATTCAATTTGTTTTAAATATGCACAAATTTGATATAAACCATTCGAAATCTCTTCATGTTCAATTTCAATATTCTTTTGATTAATAGTTTCAATAAAATCCGCAATTGTTGATTGCTTCACTTTTTCTTTCACATCTTCTTTTACAACTTCTTTTTTAACAAACTCTTTTTTAACAAAATCTTTTTTATCCAAATACGCAAACTTTAATAATAAGTCCAACACTTTGTGATACATATCTTCATATTTACGTTCAAACTCTTGAAAACCAGCTATACAATCTTCACCATAATATACTTGTAAATCTTTTAAAGACACATATTTTCCACTCTTAGGTCTAAGATTAATATCCCCAGTTACGACTAAACGATCATTTTCTTCAAAATATTCTTTCAAGCTTTCTTGAATTTTCGCTCTTTCTGTAGTTGATAAATATGGTTCTTCTTGCTTTTGTACTTGCGGTTGTACTTGTTTATGAGAATCACCAAAAATTATATATTTAAATAATACGTACAAAAAAAGCACAGGAAAAAAACTGCCAAAACTAAATATGGTTAACAAGAATAAAATAGTTAAGGTTTTATCTTTTTTATTCACAACGAATCAACTCCTATACTTTTTTATTATAACATAAACTAAAAAAATACAGCGACTTTTTATAAGTCGCTGTCTATTTTCGTAACGTTTGACTATTATTTATCACAGGAATGCTATATAAGAACAATACATCCTGATTTTCAATCGTCATATATTCAGTAATCATGCTTGGATACATGTATCTAGCATCCACTAAAGTAATCTTTTGATACGCTTCTACAAGTAATGGTGCTAAACTACTACCAAAAGAATCTCTAAAAATAATCAATTCTTTATCTGTAGTTGCATTTGGATTTTCAATCACAGTAAAAGCCGTAGCACCTGATAAGAAAACATCATAACTATCCATACCCGTTAACGTTGCCGTATCATAAATACTTGTTACACTTGGCTTTTCAAGATTCGTTACAATCGCTTCTTTTAAGATATCATTTTCTAAATACACCAATGTATCTGGTTCAACTTTTTGTCCCCATTGACCAGCATAAGCACCATAGAACTTATCATAACTTTGTGATTGATACATACCCTCAATTTCAACATCATAATGCTCTGCAATACGATTTACTACTAAATCCAAATACTCTTGGCGATAATGTAAATCCGTACGATAATAACTTTCACTTGATAAACAATCACGTAAATCAATTGTATCTACATCTAAGTTTTCATCAATATAAGCATAAATCTTGTCATAATCCAAACGCAAATGATCATCATCTTCTAAATAATAATTCTTATCTGGAATAATAGCTAAATACATTTTATTATCTTCAGAAAACATCGATTGGATACTTTCAATTACTTCCACAAAATGTCGAACTGATCCTTCATTTACTTTATAGTCCATCTTATAGATGACACCATCTTTCATAAATAAACCATTCGTATCTTTTTGTTGTAATAAGACATTACGCATAAAGCTTTGTACACTCCCCATAAAATCTCTTCCAACAAATTGATCATTCGCATAATCTTCAAAATCATCCATCCAATCACCAGATAAAAAACTCTCTACACTCACTTTAGGAAATTGCATTAACGTTCTACGTTCTGTACTTGATACTTCCACATCTTTTACAAACAAATTGATAACAAAAGTTCCACAAAGCATTACCATAAAGGCAATTGTTAATAACTTATTCTTCATACAACTACCTCCTAAAATCTAAAGTATAAGAATGGATTGAAAGACGCATGTACTAAAGATGCAGTTATAAAGAAGAATAACCCCAATAACATCACGACTTCAATAACATCATATACTTTATGTATTTCTAAACGATCTACCCATTGAGAAAGTGTTTGTTTTGGTAATGGTGTACAAGCAAATAACGCAATCACAAACAACACTAAATAACTTTGTACATAATAAAGCACTTCCGTTGTATATAGTGGAATGGACAACGAGAACATACCTTGTAATTGCGCAAACAACATCGATAAATCTTCTTGTCTAAAAATAACAAAACTAATTACCACTAAAAACTGTGTTGTTACCCAACCCAATATTGGATGCTTTTGTAAATATTTGCCATAGACAAATTTCTCCAACAACAATAATCCACCAAAATAACATCCCCAAATCATATAGTTCCAGTTCGCACCATGCCAAAAACCAGTTAAAAACCAAACAACTAAAATATTACGAATATGTTTCGCAATAGATACACGATTACCACCTAATGGAATATATACATAATCTCTAAACCAACCAGATAATGTCATATGCCATCTACGCCAAAACTCCGTTACACTTTTGGCAATAAATGGATAATTAAAGTTTTCTGGGAATTTAAATCCAAAGATAGAACCCAAACCAATCGCCATATCGCTATAACCAGCAAAATCAAAGAAAATTTGCATTGCATAGGCAATCGCTTGTACCCAATACGACAATACACTCACTGGTAAACCTGTTAATACATCAACCAATTCACCAAGCATATTCGCCAATAATACTTTTTTACCTAAACCAATAATGAAACGTTTTACACCATAACCAATTTGATCATAACTATGCGTACGTGTTTCCAACTCCACTGCTACATCACTATAACGAACAATCGGTCCAGCAACCAACTGTGGGAACAAACATACATACGTTGAATAATCCAACAAGGAATGTGCAACTTGCACCTTACCCATATATACATCCGCCACATAACTCATCGTTTGGAAGGTAAAGAAACTAATCCCAATTGGCATAACCACACGTAAATATGGTACATCCACAAAATTACGAGCAATATCCAAAAAGAATCCTGCATACTTGTAATACACCAAGAAACCAAATTCCACTAAGATAGCTAGTAATAACAACGCCTTACGATACTTCGGAAACTTTTCCATAAAAATACCAGCATAATAACTTACTATACAACTAACCAATAGTAACCAAATAACCTTTGGCTCTCCATATGCATAGAACAATAAGCTCGCAATGAATAATACTACATTCTTCCCCTTATTTTTTGGAACAATAAAATATACAACTAATAATATTGCGAAAAAATAATACAAAAAGGAAATACTAGAAAATAGCATACATATCCTCCTTAAGAAAAAATCTTCGCTAAAGCGAAGATTTAACTATTTCAAATTTTTGAAATTTTCATGGATTGTTTGTGCATGATTGTTTTCCATAATTAATACAATCAAATCACCACGGTTATCCACGATTACGTTCTTTTCATCATCAACGCCTACACAAATCCACTTTCTTGGATTTACATTGTCTTTAATTGCTTTTTTAGCAGCTTCAACATCAGCGCCTTCTTCCATACGAACTAATAATACTGTATGAGCAATTGAACCCATCATTGGTTCGCTAACGTAAGCTTCTTTAACACCTTCTAATACGAAACCTTCTTGAGCACCAATGATCCAAGCAAAAGTTTCATCATCAGAAATTTCCATTTGACCTAACATAGGTAAATTTTCTTCACCGATACCAGCATATAATTCTGTCATTAATGTTGGTAAATCACCATCTACATTTCCACCAGCATTGTTAGAGTTTCCTCCACAAGCAGCTAATGAAACAACCATAAATACTAATAATAAACCAAGTAATAATTTCTTCATTTCCATTCTCCTTCTCGTAAATAGTATCATATATTTCTATAAAAATATACAATTACTTTTTGACAGTTACTCCCAATAAATTGGCTAAACTCACTGCCTGTTGTTCACTAATGATACTTCCCTTAATACTATCCACATCCATACGAATATTGGATAAATCACAAGTAGAAATATCTACATTTGCCAAAGACACTTTATACCAATCCGCATCCAATAAATTACATTCCTCTAATACCCAATCTTTTTGTGAAAGATTGTATAAACGAGAGTCTTGCAAATCACAAGAAAGCATCGATACCGTCTTCAAATTTGAATCAACCATATTAAGATAACATAACTGACAGTCTTTGAAAAGTACATCTTGCAATAAACTATCAGAAATATCCCAACCCAATAATTTACAATCTCTAAACTCACAACGAATCATCGAACCCGAACTCATTTGTAAATTACTTAAGTTACAATGTTCAAAGACACAATCTAAAAACTCATCTTGTTCAATTTGGCAAAAACTAAAATCCACATGATCAAAACGACATCCATCCCATCTACGTTCATTCACCATACAAGGTTCCATAACCATAGATACAATTTCCTTATTCACTAAATTATCATCTAGCGAATCATTCTTTGACCACATATCCAATTGTTTAACTAACTTTGGTTTTTTCATACCTTTTCTCCCATCAACCATTTCATAAATCTTTGTAAAAACGGTAGTTTCAATACAATAAACATCATACACGCACCTACTAAGTTTAAGAAAATATCATCCACATCAAAATAGCCACGCATCGTAATTGCTTGTGTAATTTCAATCATCAGTATCATTACTAATACAATACTCACAAACTTGCCAAATCTTGCATATTTTTTGTTTAAGATAGGTAAAAAGAAACCCATAGGCATCATAATCACTACATTACCACCCATATTCATAATAAATTGTTCAAGTGTAATCACTTCATTTTGATACCCATTCCAATATAGTTGAATCATATATAAAGGCTTAAAATTCGCAGTTTCTTTAATATATTCTCTAATATTATGAAAATTCATAGTTAACGAAGTATTTCTACCCAATACTGGATCCAACAATGTTAACTGTACAATCGTAAATACATAAAGAATAAATATAATCAAAAACGTCCCATAGAACCAAAATCTACGAACTTTACATCTAGAATCCTTCACCAATACATAAGACCCTACATACAACAATATACTCATACAAGACACATAAAACATTCTAGCCCATACACTCATATATTGTTCCGTTGAAATGTCCACTTGTACATAATGAATACAAATTAATACAAATAACGCATAGCATACACATGCATATAAAAACTTTTTCGTAGACATCACCAACTTTCAGGCGTTTATAATATCATATATACCATAATATCTCAAGACACAAAAAAAGCCTTGTTACCAAGGCTTGCACATTCAAAATGGTGACTCGTACGGGATTCGAACCCGTGAATGACGCCGTGAAAGGGCGCTGTGTTAAGCCGCTTCACCAACGAGCCATATATGTGAATCGAGAAGTGAATGTTATCTTCCCGAGCGCTTATTAAATATACCACAAGCAATTTCTTGTGTCAACAACTTTTTTAAAAATTTTTTTCAAAATTTTTAAAGTTTTTAATTAAGCACTATTCACAAAATAAAACGAACCAATTTGATTGATTCGTTATTTAACAAAATGGCGCCTGAACATGGACTCGAACCAAGGACCCACTGGTTAACAGCCAGTTGCTCTACCGACTGAGCTATTCAGGCACTGCTCAATTATAATACCAAAGCACATCCACATTGTCAACACATTTTTCAAACATTTTTTAATTTTCTATTACATTTTCTTCTGCTAAGTTATTTAACCAAGTTTCCTTACGAACCAATCTATAAGAAATAACTAACTTTACAATATCCGTACATTGCCCAACAATATATAAAACAAAAATATTTGCACTAGTAAAATATGCAATTGCCGCAACTAATGGAATATTTGCTGTCCACATATACATACTATCCATAAGTAACGTTTTCTTTGTTTCTCCACCAGCACGCAAAATGAAATAACATTGGCAATTCGCCATATAAATCCAGAACAATAAACTCATAATACGTAAGAACGTAGATGCTAATTCTTTTGTTTCTAAAGACACACTATAGAAATGTGGAACAATAAAACTAGATCCAAACATAAATACTGCAAATACAAGTGCTAATTTAATACTAAATCCAATCAAATAATAACCATTTTTTCTAGCTTCATCAATTTTTCCTGCACCTAAACGATGAGAAATCATTACCGTAGTCGCTACAGCCATACCACCAAATAGTGTAAAGAAGATATCACTCGTTGTACTTGCAATGGAATAACCACTCAATACATGAGATCCACGTGTCGCATACAATTTAAACAATGTCGCATTTCCAGATGCCCACATAACTTCATTTAATACTAAAGGCAATGCTTTTACTGTAATACGCTTAATCAATGCACCGTCAATCGCGAACAATTGATGAATCTTTGTTGAGAATGGCATATGATTCAATACCATAGATACCATATACAACACCATTTCAAATACACGAGCCACAATTGTACCATAAGCAGCCCCAACAATACCCATTGCTGGTAATCCAAAGGCACCAAACATAAAGATATAGTTAAATGTCGCATTAGTAAAAATAGCTACTACACTAATCGCAAATGGAATCTTTGTTTTCCCTAAAGCACGATATGCATTTGAAATCGCTAAAGAAATACCCAATGGTACAAACGAAATCACTACATTCTTTAAATACAATGCTCCAGCTTCTACTGTCGCAACATCATCAGTAAAAAAACTTAAAATCGCATCAGGAAAACAATATCCCAACACCATAATCGGTAACAACAATACAAATATAGACGTTAACATATAACGGAAACTTTGTTTCATATGTTTTTCATCATTCGCACCAAAGAATTGGGCCAAGAAAATACTAGCTGTCGCCATAAGTCCCATCATACCGAAGTTCGCAATCATATAATAACGATTGGCTGCCGCAACACCACTTAGTGCCACATCCCCAAGTTGACCAACCATAACATTGTCTACCAAGTTTACACAACTAGTGATAACTTGTTGTAACATCATTGGCACCGCCACCGCTAGTGCTTCTCTTTCAAATTCTTTAGGACCAAAAAACTTTTTCAAATCCATAATCACACCACCTTATAAAAAAAGACAAATAAATTGTCTTATAAAATAAAATCTAATAAACCATAGGACAATACTGTCATAATAAATCCAGCGACCAATACACCGGCAAATACTGACAACATCGCCTTTTTCACATCCATCTCCAACAACGCAGCTACTAAAGAACCTGTCCAAGCACCAGTCCCTGGTAAAGGAATTGCCACAAACAGCATCAATCCAAACACTTCGTATTTTGTAACTTCACTAGACTTAGATTGACCTCTAGCTTCAATCCAATCCACTAATTTTACAAAGATTCCATGTTTTCTCATAAACGCTAATACTTTTTTAATAAAAAATAAAATAAATGGAACAGGGATTACATTCGCAATAATCGCTACCACTAAATTTCTTAACCAAGGCAATCCTAATAGATAACCTGCAATAATGCCTCCACGTAATTCAATTGTTGGAATCAATGAAATAATAAACACAATAAGTTCTTTCATTTGAATGCCTGATAATAATTCTAATAATGTATGTACCATTTGTTCAGCCATTTTCATATCCTCCTTCAAAATAACGTTTATACTTTATCATTTTTTATCTCTTCTTTCAATGTATTGGAAAACTTTTCCTAGAATAGCTAGACACATTTATCTCAAACTAGAATTACGGAGGTGTAATGATGGAAAATAAACAATTTCGCCCTGGTGAAAACTGTCCTAAAACTGGTAAATATACCGAGTATTCTTCAAAAGGAAAAATTATCTTAGAAGATATTGATGTTGAAGAAGGACACCGTTTTCCTCCAGCTAGAGAAAAAGGTTCATATTACGTAGAAGAATAAATAAAACAGGGACGATTATTCGTCCCTTATTTGCGTCAATTGTTGTTCATAGTTTTCAATTTCTATTAACAATGTCTCAATCATTTGAAATAACTGTATGACATATTCATCCTCAACTACTTTTTTAGAACTATACAAATATTCCCCTAATCTTTCATATTCCAAAACTACTTCTTCTTTTCTCTGTTTCATCAAACTATTTATTTCCGATATACTTGCTAATCGTTTTACTTCATTTCGTATTCCTTTTGTAATTCCTTTACATACACCAATTATAATCACAAGAAAACGCATCGTACCACTCTCCATTACAGTATACGATGCGCTATTTTCATTATTCCAAATAGAAATCTTTTATTTCCTTTAACACAGTTTCATCAATGCCATATTCTTCACGATAATAATCACTCTTAGTTGGATATTTCTTCAAAATAGCATCAAAAGCAACTTCAAGATACATTTCTTGTACCCCAACCGTTTTCCATACAACATCAATCAATTCAGGATCAGTAATATTTTTAAGTTTTAATTGGCCTTCTACATATCCATCTCCACCAATGAATTGGTTAGACATCATATAATGTTCCATTAAATCTTTCCAACTTACTCCTAATACATCCATAATTAGAGCTGCCATAAGTCCTGTACGATCTTTTCCACCTGCACAATGGAATACGATTGGATATTTATGCTCTTTCATAAGATTGAATACTTGCTTAAATGCTTCATTATCAAATGGCATAATGGTATATGCTTCTTTTAAGAAAGCATTTGAAGCAACAATCTCTTCTTTGGTCATCCAGTTTTGTAATAAGTCAAAGAAATTTAATGTTTGACTTTGGGTATATTCATTTTCTACTAAAGCTGGAATCGTATAGTGACATACTCCTTCAGGTAAAATATCTGGACGATTCACAAATTCATGACTTTCTCTAAAATCAACTACATATTGAATTTGTAATTCTTTTAATATCTCAATATCCTCTTGTGTACAACGATTAAAACCTGCAGATCTATATAATAAACCTTCTTTAATCTTTCTACCATCTTGGGTTACATAGCCACCAAGACCTCTAAAATTCTTTACATGTGGCAACTTTATTACATTCATAAAAAATTCTCCTAACTACCTTAATAGTTTAGTCAAATCCACCCTAAATGTAAAGATTAACGTAATGCTTTATTTAACCATTCTTCCATATTACTTTCGATAACTCTAGCTGGAATACCAACTACCGTTGTATATGGTAAAACATCTTTAGTTACTACACTACCTGCACCAATAATTGCACCCTTACCCACAACTACTCCACTTAATACTGTCGCATTCGCCCCAATCAATACATCATCCTCAATCGTAACACCAACCTCTTCAACAGGTTCCAAACAACCCGCAATCACCGCATTAGCACCAATATGACACCTTTTACCAATACAAGCTCCAGAACCAATTACCGCCCCCATATCAATCATTGTATCTTCATCTATACTTACTCCAATATTGACAATACATCCCATCATCAAAACACATCGCTTACCAATAAAGGTTTCCTCACGCACATAACAACCAGGTTCCACTCTTACACTTTCATCAAAATACTGCATCATGTTTATTTTCGAATTTTGATAACATAGTTCGACATATGCATTTGCTAAAGTAGAATCATAATCATTTTTTAGTATTACCCGTTCACCATCATACACTTTCCATAACGACTTTTTATTTCTAGTTATAAATAACGATTGCCATTCTTTCATAGTTATCCTCCTATCCGTTCAATGTATTCAGAAAGGAATCCACCTATGCAAAAAACACTAACCTATCATTACCAAAATCTACACCAAATTCCAGAACTAGATAACCAACTTCCTAAAACCCAAGAATATATATTGTCACATTTACCAAATTGCGAAATAACCATCATTGAAAATGGTGGAATATTAGCTTATTATCACAAAAACCAAGAAACAACCATAGCTTTACGCTGTGAAATGGACGCTCTTCCCATACTAGAACAAACCAATCTCTCCTATCAATCTACAAATACAAATTGTATGCACGCCTGTGCACATGATGCTCATATGGCAATTCTTTTAACCCTTGCACAAAACGTATCTTTTATCCAAACAACTTCAAACATTTTATTCATCTTTGAATATGCTGAAGAAACCTATGGAGGTGCAAAATACATTATTCAACATCCCAAATACCAAGAATATAATATTCATTCTATCTATGGATTACACATATGGCCCAAGCTACCAAAGAAAATAATAACTAGTGAATACCTAATGGCCACATCTTGCGAAGTAATCATTACCATTCATGGTACATCTTCACATATTGCAGATATTGATAATCAAATGGACGCCAATGAAATCGCAAGTCAATTTCTACAACAAGCTTCCCTCCAACAAAAACACTTTATCATTCGTTTTGGCATTATAAAAGGAGGCAATGCCCCCAATATCATTTCTAATCAAACGATCATACACGGTTCCATACGAGCTTTAACCATAGAACACCTAGAATTTGCGAAAAAATATTTATGGCAACTTTCCACCCTGTATATGATGCGCCATTCAAATATAATTGAAATGAACTTTACAGAAGGCTATCCACCACTCATTAACACATTAGAACTTATACCAACAAATATAGACATACAATCATTATCCTATTTCACAACTGAAAGCTTTGGATACTATCTACAAAATAAAAAAGGACTATATGTATTACTTGGAACTGCACAAGATATTCCTTTGCATTCCCCACAATTCATAGTCCCTTTAGATATTCTTTCTATTGGTTATCAATACTTTTTACAACATATTACGGCTGAGGTTGCCCGGTAATATACCAATAATACGTTTCTTTAAATTCTGGATGATTATAACCACCCAAACTTTCATACAACTTACGAGCAGGCGCAAAACTAGTTCCCGTCAACAAGAACACATAATGTAATTGTTCTTGTTTCGCATACTCCAACATATGCGTAACTAATTTTCTAGCAATCCCTTGTCTACGATACTCTTCCAACACAAATAAATGATAGATTTGTAAAATATCACTACCATTATCCATTCTAGGCAAACGATACGCTAAACAATAGCCAACAGCTTTACCTTGATCCATACAAACATAAGTAATCGTTGCAGGATGTTGAATAAAAGCTAATGCCTTTTCTTCATCAATTTGTTGATGTCTAAACACTTCAACAATCGATTGTAAACACTCTACATTTTGTTCATGAATTTCAATATATTCCATAAGCTTCCTTTCTAGAAAGCACAAGGTATAGCTACCTGAACTCTTTCATTTGTAAGTGGATGATCAAATACTACTTTATAGGCTTGTAATCCCATATCTAAATGATCATAATCCTCACCATACAACACATCTGCTACAATAGGATGTCCAATATGTGCTAAATGCACACGAATTTGATGTGTTCTACCTGTATCCAAGACACACTCTAATAATGTAAATTTCTTTTGATTACGAACGACTTTATAATGTGTTAATGCATACTTACCAGTTTTAGATACTCTAAACTTTTTTGCATCATGACGATCTCTTCCAATAGGTGCTTCAATTTTACCATCTTGTTCAACAACACCTTCAACAAACGCATAATAGTGACGTTTAATTTTCTTTTCTTTCAACATTTTATCTAACAAAGGTTGGAAGAAACTGCATTTAGAAAAGATAACTAAACCTGTAGTATCCGTATCCAAACGATGAATTGGACGAACACTAGTCATGATACCCTTTTCTTGATAGTAATTTGCCACAAGATTTGCTAAAGTACCACCCTTTTCTTTACTATCCGGATGCACCATAATACCTCTAGGCTTATTTACAACCAACAACAAATCATCTTCATATACAACTTCAAGATTACCTTTTTCCGCAATAAAATCAATTTCTTGAGGTTCAAAGGCCTTAATTTGAATCGTATCGCCCTCTTTCATTAGAGTATCTTTATTCACCACTCTACGATTCAATAAAATCTTTTTATCACGCATAAATTCTTCTTGAACACTTTCACTAACACCAAAAGCATCCAACAATTCTTTCATACGATACAAATGATATTTCTTGTCACACAACAATAATAACCACTCTTTTTGTCTTACATATTTCATAAACTAATCCAACGGTTTTTGGTAATAATTACCAACAATCCTTTCTGTTTTCGAGATATTAATAAACACTTTCGGATCCACTTGACGAATCGCCTTAATAACTTCTTGCACTTGATATGCATTAATTGTCATATACAACAATTTCTTATCTAATTTAGAATAAGCACCCTTACCATCTAAAACTGTAATACCATGACGTACCGTTTTAAAAATCGCTTCACTAACAATATCCGCATCCTCAGTCACAATCATCAATGTAACCAACTTATAACGATCATGACGCATATTTACCACTTGTGTAGAACAGAACTGATAAATAATGGAATACAACGCTACATTCCAACCAAACAAGTATCCTGCAATCAACAAAATACCCATATTCGCTATCATTACATAGTTCCAAGTTGATACATTGAACTTATTCGCAAAATAAATAGCTATAAAATCAGTACCTCCACTACTTGCATTTTGTTTTAAAGCAATAGAAATACCTGTTCCACCCAAAATACCACCAAACACCGCAATTAACAACATATCTTGTGTTAATGGAAAAATTGGCAACACCTCTGTAAAAATACTCACTAATACATACTGAATAATGGAAAAAATCGTAAAACGATGTCCAACATATTTATAAACCAAAATTGTAGGCCCAATATGCAAAGCCATATAAATAATACTAAAACTTATATTAATTTGGAAAAACTCTCTTAAAACCTGTGATAATAATCGAGACAATCCAGAAAAACCACCTGGAAACAAATTCCCCGACTCAACAAAAGCTTTCATAGCTATCGAATACACCAAAGCCGAAACAACAATCATGATAAACGTTTTTATATCTTTTTTCGTTATCCTCATAAACATCCCCTTACTTACCAAACTTATACAACGCTGGCGAGAATAATAACAACATCGGGAAAATTTCCAATCTTCCTAATAACATAATTAATGACAATACCATTTTCGCAAAATTTGAAAATCCAGAGAAATTACATATTGGCCCTACCATCCCAAAACCAGGACCAACATTATTGATACAAGTAATTACCGCAGTTAATGACGTTTCAAACGTTGTTCCATCCAAAGACACTAACAATGTTCCCACAACAAGTAATACTACATATACCATCATAAAACTATACACATCACGCGTTACATCTTCTTCAACCGCTTTACCATCCATAGTCACCACATGCACACTTCTTGGATTCAACATTCTAGAAATATCACGTGTCATTTGTTTAAACATCAATATTAATCTAGAAACTTTAATTCCACCACCTGTAGATCCCCCACAAGCTCCACAGAACATCAATAATAAAATGATATTACGACTAAACGCTGGCCATAATTCATAATTAGTAATTACAAAACCAGTTGTAGAAATTGTAGACGCAACTGTAAATGACACATGATGTAACGCATCCCAGAAGCCATTGAACATGTGCCAACTATTCCAAATAATTAAAGCAATTGCTCCAAAAATAACGACAAAATACCAACGAACTTCTTCAGATATGATTTGTTTCCATTGTTTTAAGTACAAAAAGAAATAGAAATTAAAGTTTACACCAAACAAAATCATAAAGATTGTACAAACAACATCCACACCAACACTATGATAATAAGCAACACTCTCATTATAAATCATAAAGCCACCCGTGCCCGCAGTAGCCATAGTTGTCGTAATTGCGTCAAACAACGATAAACGACAACACAATAAACAAATTAACATAGTAATAGATAATACCACATACGTAATCACAGAAATCTTCATGTTATCACGTAATTTAGGTTTTAATTTACCAACAGAAGGACCTGGCATTTCAGCCTTTAACATATAAATATTTCTTTGATCCGCAAGTGGAATCAAAGCTACCATAAATACTAGAATACCCAATCCACCAATAAAATGCGTTTCCGCTCTCCAAAACAAAATAGACTTAGGCAAAGAATCGATTTCATTTAAAATAGAAGCTCCCGTAGTTGTAAAACCAGAAGCTGATTCAAAAATACAATCAAAGAAATTAGGAATTGCACCACTAAAATAAAATGGCAAAGCTCCAATAATAGTAATTAACAACCAACTTAAACCTACAACTAAAAAGCCAGACTTCGTTGAATGCTTCGCATCCGTGTCCTTAAACAACGAAAATATATACGAAATAATCATCAAAGAAACAATGATAGCCAAAAACACCTTAGCCTCTTTTTCCGCATATAAAAGACCTACTACAAGCGGAAAAATTAAGGTAATCGTAGTCACCATTAATACCGATGATAAAACTTTTAATATCTGATTCCTACTCATACACTACCTACTTCGCAAAGATGTCTGTAACATCTTGTAATCCTTCTTGTGTAGTAACAACAATAATATGGTCATCCGTCAAAATTACATCATTTCCTTTAGGATAAATAATTTCACCATTACGAACAATACATCCAATCAACAAATTATTCTTAAACTTTAAATGCATCAATGGAATATTAATAAACGGCATATTACGCTTAACCACAAACTCTAATGCTTCAACTTTACCAGAGACAATCTTACTCATCGCTTCTACATTAGAACCAAAACTATTTTGCATAGCACGAACATAAGACACAATCTTATTCGCAGTAACATCCTTCGGAGAAATATACGTATCAATACCCAAAGTATACAACGTTGAATTTTCACGAATATGATTCACCTTCGTAATCACTTTTTTAACATTTGCTTGTAATGCATTCAAAGCCAAAATGATATTTTCTTCATCAATACCCGTTAACGCCACAAACGCATCCATTTCCTTAAATCCTTCTTCATCTAAAATATCAGAATCCGTACCATCGCCCTCAAGCACCATCACTTTTGGTAAGGCCAACGCAAGCTCTTTACAACGTTCTTCATTCATTTCAATAATCTTAACTTGCATTCTTGTTTTACTTAAATCCATACCTAAATAGTAAGAAATCTTCCCACCACCAACAATCATGACTTTTTGAACAGGACGAGGCAATGTTCCCACATTTTCAATAAAATGTTCTACATCTGCTAACTTACCAATAATATGAATACGATCATTTGCCTGCAAAACAAAATCCCCAGCAGGAATCGCCACTTCACCATTACGATCTACCGCACAAACCAAGATATTTGAACGGAATCGTTTTCTTAAATCTTTCAACGCACATCCAACCAAAGGACTTCTTTCTTCTACTTTTCCTTCCACAATATCTACTTTTCCAGCACAAAAACTTTCCATATGAATCGCAGATGGGAAACGTAAAATTTTAGATATTTCACGAGCTGCTTCAAGCTCAGGATTGATATGCATACTCAACCCCAATTCGTTACGATACAAATACAAATCTTTCGCATATTGAGGATTTCTTACACGCGCAATCGTATTAGTAGCACCAAGTTTCTTAGCAATTAAACAACACAATAAGTTCGCTTCATCACTACTAGTAACCGCAATACACAAATCCGCACTCTCAACACCAGCTTCAATCAATGTATCCGCACTAGTTCCATTACCTAATAATGTCATAACATCCAATGTGTCACGCATTTTAGACAACACCTTCGCATTTTGTTCAACTACAATAATGTCATGCTTTTCTTTTGCTAAAGCAATCGCAATACTTCTACCAACTTTTCCTTGTCCTACAATAATAATTTTCATATAAAATACCTCATAAATACGCAATTTTATTATAACTCGATTTATAATTAAGTAAAGATAACTACAAAGAACAACTTACAGATTTTTCATACTTTTTATAATACAAATCAAAGACAATTTGTTTTCTATCTGTCGTTTTCACCTCATTATCAATTTCAGATAATGATATTTCCGTAAAATCCACCACCCTATATGGATTGATAATTCCATCAGTCGCATAATAAGGAGCCAACGAAGAATACCCTTCCCCCAAATATCCACGATACACATAATCATCCATCAAATCATAAAATCCTTGTTCTATATCCACACCAATACTCTCATAATACGAAAAAGGAAGATATTCATACTCAATTAATTTCACCAACAAACCTTCCCTAACAAAATAAACCCTCTCTACATATTTTCCTTCATATATCACATCCACATCTCTACAACGAATATATTCATCCATGCGCTCATACACCGGTTCTTGTAAAGCAAAACCCAATACCATCAACATCACTAATAATGATTTCTTCATACATAACTCCTATAAAACAAATGTTAGCTCACAAAACCCATCTACAAAGCGTCGACTATATACATTTTCAAAAGGAACATCTACATCATATTCATCATTACAAGAAAACACACACTTCAAAACATCAATATTATGAAAATGATAACTAGAAAACATCATACTTCGCATACCATCTACACTTGTACAAGCCGCAATTCCATACTCAACCAACTTAGTAAATAGTTCCTCACAAAAAGAAGAATGCCAAATTTGCATATCACTATGCACATCAATTTGCCATTCCCTTAATTTCTTTTGATATTTCACCAACACATTACGCAACGGCATACAATCCGTTTGGGTATTATAAAACTGTTGAAACAAAACACAACACAATTCATCCAAACCCGCACGCAATTCACTATCAGCATTTTTTAATTTAAATATCTTACGCGTAACTTCATGTAAAAAACTACAATTAGACACATACAAATCATGCAAAGAATGATATTTGTCATCCAAGAAAGCATACTCCTGTTTCAACATATATAACTCCACCATTTGTCGATACAAAAACAAAACAATTAGATTCGCAAAAAAGATACCAACCAACGCAACAATCACCAACTCATCAAATACAAACATCAAAAACAAATCCTTCATATTCAAAAACAACACAAGACTACACACAGGCAATACACACACCATCCACATATGCTTCATCCAACACTTCTTCTTATACACATAAAGCATTTGATATGCCATATACAGCAAGATAAACAACATCAAAAATGTAAAACACAAAAGCAACGTATATAACCCCGTCCCATAATCATACATACGTAAACCTTCCAACTGACAAAACACACTTGCACAAAGCCATTCACACAAGCTTATACAACCAAAATACACACACAATACCAACTTTTGAAACTGCTTATCTGCTATATACTTACTACACACATACCAAGTACATACTACAATAACAAGCAACACTCTCAACCACACAAAACCACAATAACTACTCACACATAACATTACAAATACAAGAATCTCATGAACATAATGATGATACTTTCTAGACATCAAACTTTGAGAGAACCACCACAAACATATGACCATCAATAAGTTACACAACAAAATATTAATCATAAAATCCTCCGTAACAATTCAAAATACATCTCATCTAATTCTTTACGAAAATTACGCGATAATGGAATATCTACCCCTTTATGTAAATGTACATTCCAATCATCATAATCTGACACATATTTCATATTCACCAAATACGATTTATACGTTTGTACAAACAAATGATCTTTCAACTGTTCTTTCCAATGCTTCAAAGAATCAAAACGACTCAACACCCTTCCATCACTCATATACAACCAAATTTTCCGATTATAATAATGCACATACATAATATCTTTATAATAAATCTTCTTCGGATACATATCCGTATCCACAAAACCCTCATAAATCTCTAAATAATCCTTCATCAAGGACGCAAACTCCTTCATAAATACATCCCTTTTCAAAGGCTTCAAAAAATAGCGATTCGCACTTGCACGATATCCATCCAAAGCATACTTAGAAAAACGCGTCACAAAACATATCAACAACTCCTTATTCAAACGACGCATCATCTGTGCAACCTTAACCCCATTCTCATTCAAACCTTCAATATCCAAGAATACAACATCCGCACGATCCACCTCATCATACATACGATAAGAATGCGTATATACCTTCACCTCGTACTTTATCTTCCGCTCATGAAAAAACTCCCGCAAATAATACTTCAAAAGCTTTACATCATCTTCATTATCTTCATAAATTATAATCCTCATAACTACACCTCCAAGCCAATCATACCATGAGAAAAGAAGAGCCTACACTCTTCTTTATTTCATCTATTTCTCTAACGCGCAAGCAAAGCCATCCAACACACCATTTTGCTGTATATACTCCCAATACAATTCAAAATCAATGCTCTTACCATCCGCTGTACGCACCTGTGTAGGCACTTCTGTTTCTGTATATTTTCCTAAATCTGTGTAATCTAATATGGAATATGGATAAACAATTCTATCAGGTTCGTAGTATGGCATAATGGCCAATCTTCTAGAATCATCATCTAACTGTAAAAGATAAGATTCCTGCAAAAACCTCATATAATATTCATATTCCTCTAAAGAAGAGAATGATTCTTTCAAAAATTCTTTTACATGCACCACTCGATTTAATTTTCCATCCATCACCACATAACCAGCAATATAATTGCCAGCATACATCTTATCATCTTGTTCATTAATCACTGCTTCTTTTTTACACTTTATCGTTAAGTCATTATATGCCTTGTAATCCTCCTGATTTTGATTACAACTACATAGAAATAGCAACATTAACCATACACAGATTTTCTTCACAAAACCACTTCTTTCAAACTAACTAACAGCTACTGCTAATATTAACATATTATGATAATCACAGGTAACTTGCAATTCCGCATGTCTTGCGAAATCCACAATTTCTGAACTTAGTGCTGTACCAAAAATTCTAGCCGGTCTAGCAGTAGTTGCTGTATACTCAATAATCGCCGGTCCATTCACCGTTGCACAATTCTCAATCACAATATTATAAGGTTCTCTTGGGAAATATGGGTATTGGTTTGCTTCTAGTGGACATGTGACTTTAAAAGTCCAACCAAAGCGCATCGTTTTATTATTTGATGTATTGGTATATTTATAACTAATTGAACGTGTCCATGTGCCGTGTCCCAATTCCTCTGTACTTCTAGGTTGTGGTACATCTTCTACATTGGAAATCGTGATTTCTACAAGATTACCATTATCTAACTCGAATGTTTCACTTGTACCTGCCCATTGATCTGCAGGAATTGCAATTTCTAATGTTTCTGGTGTTGTTTCTTCATTATTAGCATATACAGGAGCATTTGCCATTGTGCATAATGTAAGGATTGCTAATAAAGATGTGCATAGTTTTTTCATGATTTTCCCTTCCTTTCTTTTATGTTTTTCTTTCATGGTTTTACACCTTCCTTTCTTGGTAAACACTATAATGGTAAGGAAAAATTTATACAATTTGCATTGTCACATGTGGTCATTTTATTGTCACATTAGGCACAAAAAAACGGAGTAGTTTTACTTCTCCGTTTCGATAATTTTTACACCTTTTATCTCAATTCCTTTAGGAACATAGTCGGTAATTAAGACATCAAATTCTTCAAATTTTGCATATTGATATTTCGCATCTTTACTAAATTTAGTATTATCTGAAATTAAGACATTGCGTTTAGAACGTCTCATAACATGTCTATTAATGTTTCTAGCATCTTCAATAATGGTTGCTGGTCCATCAATTCCTGCACAACCATCCATACCAATGAAAGCCACATCATAGGATAAAGAATCAATCATATCAATAGCATAGCTTCCTTCTGTACGTTTTCCTAAACGAGAATACACACCACCTAAGAAGATAACTTTATGATCGGTACTAGCAATAATTAATAACAAATCATAACTATTGGTAATAATCGTTAAATTTTTACGTAAACGTAATAATCTTCCTAAAGTGAACGCAGTACTACTAGAATCAATAAATACAAAGTCATCATCTTTTACATAATTAATCGCTTCATATGAAATTTTACGCTTTTGTTCTGTACGTTCTTTTTTACGAATTTCCATTGGTGTTTCGTTATTGTACATACGAATGACAGCACCACCATGTGTTCTATGTAAAACTCCTTTTTGTTCTAATAATGCTAAATCTGTACGAATCGTTTCTGGAGTAACATCAAACATTTTGGCTAATTCAATTACTTGCGCTTCTTCATTTACGAATATATATTTTTCAATTTCTTCTCTACGAATTTCTCCAGCCTTCATTTTTACATCACCGTATTTTATTATAGACCCATTTAGGCATAAAAAAAAGCCTTTTTCAAGGCTTTACTTATCTATATGGTGGAGCGTATCGGGATCGAACCGATGACCCCCTGCGTGCAAGGCAGGTGCTCTCCCAGCTGAGCTAACGCCCCATGTATATTAACGGTGAATTGGTGGGCCTGAATGGACTTGAACCATCGACCTCACCCTTATCAGGGGTGCGCTCTAACCACCTGAGCTACAGGCCCGCATCACCGAATGCTTATATACTATACCACCGTGAAATCGTACTGTCAACAACTTTTTTAAAAAAATTAAATTTTTTTTATTTTTTTTATTTCTTACCCTTATATTCCAAGATTCCAGTACAAATAGCATATGCTAACTTCTCTTGATACTGCGGTTGTTGAAGTTGTTTTCTTTCATCAACATTCGATAAAAAGCCACATTCCACGATTACACCTATTGTACTAGATTCATTCAAAAGATAATAGTCCCCAATTTTAGAAATAAATTTAGAATTATTTAGTTTCTTTAATTCTTTTTGAATAGTATCCGCTAATTTTATGGATTCTTCCTTTTTACTAGAAAAGACTTGTGATCCCTTCACACTACTTTCTGAAATATTCATATGAATACTAACGAAAGCATCACCTGTATTCATTATTTCCACTCTTCTTTTTAAATCTTCTCTTTTACGATTGTCACTGGTAGTACTTGCTAAATCGACATCTGATGTTCTTGTCATAATTACAGTAATATCTTGCGATTCTAAAAACTGTTTTAGATATAGCGCAACTTGGAAATTTAAATCTTCTTCATATATTTGTTCTCTTGAAGCTCCTTGATCCCATCCTCCATGTCCTGGATCAATAACGACTACATATTTTTCATACACCTTCTGTTCTTTGGAGTGGATTTCATAAATCGTACCTATACACACTAATAGAATTATTACTATCACTTTCTTATATTTCATAGAATCACCATTACAATATATGAAAAGGAAGAATATTCATTCTTCCTTAATCATCAAAATCATATAATTCAACTGCGAATTTAATAACTTCACCACTAATAGCATTTATTTCATAGTCATATTCAGCTAAACCATCAGTAAATTCTACTTCATATACCAATCGATTATCATCACATTCTAATTCATATTCAAAATCTATAACAGTTGTATTTGAATGATTGCTTACGATTTTTTTTAGTTCATCAATAGTTAAATATCCATCATGACTTTCCACACCTTGTGCTGTAATCGATTGATATGCAATATTTTTATAGTGAACTAGTGTTTGAATATCTTGAATCGACATTTTTACAAAGTTTTCAAATTGATAATTCTCATTACCTTCGATTATTTCCATAATCAAAGATGCCTTTCCTTCAGAAATATTATATTGTTGAGCTACACTTTGATAATGGCTATGCATATTTAATTCTTGAGATAATAAAGCAATTGGTGTGTCATACATTTGATATGAAGTTTCAATATCTCTAACTAACATATCTTTTAATTGCTTTCGATACTTTGTATCATCACTTTGTACCGTTAATAACATAGTATTTTTCGTGTTGGTTAAATATCCTTGTTGAAACATTTTTCCAATAATCGCATGAATAGCAACTTCGATATCTACATGCTTTAAATCCATATCTCCCACTACCACTTGTGCTTGTTCATTATGTAAGATTACTTCAGTAACTCTTTCTTTTTTATTAACCTTTAATTCAATTGCTGGATTGACATCAATAGCTACTACTGCCATTGGACGCATATTTAATATCACTGAGAAAATAAATATTGCACATAATGCTAAGCTAGTAGCCATCCTCCAACTTGTTTTATAAACTCTTTTATCTTCCTTAGGAAGTACATTCACAAATTCTACATCTTCCATTATTGATTGTTTCAACATTTTTGATTCTTCAACTGATAATTGATGATAAATATCTTTTTTCAATTGCTCTTTCATGTATATACCTCCTTCCTTAATTTCTTAATTGCACGATGATATTTAGACAATACCGTCGATAGTCTCATATCCAATGTTTTCGCAATATCTTTAAATGCTAAATCAGAAATCGATCGCATTACCACAATTTCTCTTTCCTCTTCATCCAAATTACGCAACATATATTCAACTGTCACATTAGAAATAATATCTTCTTGTTGGGCTACAATTTCAATTTCCTCTTCAACTGTAACTTCTCTTTGTTTTTTTCTTAAATGCATCTTAGCTGTATTTTTTGCTATCGCATACATCCAAGCCATAGGATGCCCTTTAGCTGAATATTGATTACTATTCTTATAGATGGCTAAATAGGTATCATGAGTAATATCTTTCGCTAATTCTCTATCTTTTACAATCGACACAACAAATGCATAAATTGCACCATAGGTGATATCATAAACATCTGCCAATATTTCTTTATGAATAGGTAATTGAAGCAAGTATTCCTCAAGTTGTTTTTGGCTATACATTTGATATCACCTCCATTTTTCCTAATTATATACAAAGTTTTTACATATGGAGATTAAGATGCTCGAGCATCTTAATCATCCATTTCTACATCTTTTTCTAGAATCTTTCCACTTGTTGCATGAATATCATAGCTATACTCTTTTCTACCAACATTAAATTCTACTTCATACTTTTTATCTTCTTTATCAAATTCTACTTTTACTTGTTTTGCTTCTTTTGAAGATGTTCCAGCATTCTTCAAAGCAATACTTAACGCTTTTTCTTTACCAATATTAGAAACTTTTTTTGTTTGTGTCGTTGATTTATTACTTGAAGGTTTCTTTACATCATCTTCAGGCTCAATTTCTCTTAAAATCGTTTTGTTTTCCGCGTCAATTTCATATTCATATTCAAATCCATTAGCTTCAAAATCAATTTCATAAGTTAAACGATTTCTATCATAGTCAAACTCAATATCTAATTCACGAATATCATTTTTTGATAGTTTCGCATTGTTTAATGCAATAGTTAAAGCTTCATCTTTTGTAATGTATTGTTGTTTACTAACTTCTCCTTGAAGAGTTGGTTTATCATTTAATAGAATTAAATCTTGTGTAGATAATTTAACCA
>JAFULQ010000024.1 GCA_017473265.1 Erysipelotrichaceae bacterium
GATTTTCTTGTTTGTCTTGAATTGACGTTTCTGCTTAGTTTTCAAAGATCTCTCTTGCACAACTTGTGCTTGTCTATATTACCAAATACTTAATATCTTGTCAACACTTTTTTATTTTTTTGTTGAACTTTTTTATTAACTTTTGGCCTTTTTTGACCCGCTCTTCAAGCGTGCTCACTTATATTACTCTTTCTTATCCCCTATGTCAACATCTTTTTTTATCTTTTTTATTGTAAACGATTACATAAGGATTTATTCAATAACTCTATAATATTCTCTCTTATTGTTTGCTTCTAATAACTTCAAATATACCTTAAACATTTCATTTAACTCTTCTGTATCAAATGGTGTTTTTTTGTCTTCTATCCAATCTAATAAGATTTGCAATTCATCTTCGATAATATTTTTAACTGATTCTGGATAATTCATCTCTCTTGAATGTTCTTCATATTCATCCTCATCTAGTAAAATGACCTTACCATCTGGAAACACCTTTACATCTAAATCATAATCAATATGCTTAAGTGCTTCTCCATCATAAATTACTGGCGATGCTAGATTACAGTAGTAATATACCCCCGTTTTTCTCATCATACACAAAATATTAAACCATTGATCTGGATAAAAGAAACATATAGCCGGTTCTCTTGTATACCATTTTCTACCATCCGCTTCTGTTACCCATGTTTTATTAGTAACCACAACAGTGCGTTCATCATTCGCTTCTATTACAAAGCCCAAAGACCATGTGCGATGTAAACTGCCATCATGTTTGAAGCTTTGAATATATATTAACGATCCAACTTTTGGCCCCATACTCGCACCTCCTTTGACCATTGACTATTATAATCAATCTATACATAAAAATAAAGAAAAAAAGCACTTATAAGGCATTTACAAGTGCTTCTTTAACTAAAACATCCCTTTTATACGTTTATGAAGTAATGGTACCATTACTAAACAAACTAACATCGTCGGAATCATATACCAAGCATTATACGTAAATGATGGAATCCACTCTGTATTCCAATATACAGCACCAGCAATTGTATGAAATCCCAAACGCAATAGGTTCGTTACCACAATACCAGGATAAAATCCACGAATATTAGGATACAATGAGCTTGCTCCATAGATACCAAAAGCCAATAGATACTCTAATACAAATTGCATTGGGCTCACGATATACATTTGACCAGTCATGAATTGTAATAAGACAGACATCAAAGCAACTACTGTTCCTTTTTTCCATCCCAAATGATAACTAGCCAATAATAATGCGATTATCCCTAAACCCAAGGTACCACCTTGTGGCATTTTGAATAATTGCAATTGATTCGCAATGAAATCTAGCACATAAAATAACGCCAAATACATTGCCATAAACGTTAGATCTTTGGTTTTACTCATAAAAAAACACCTCCAAATTTGAGGCGTAAGGACATAATAGAACTCCCTACGCTAGCTTTACCTAGATCAGGTGATAAGGGTCCACATATGTGTCTCAGCTTTCGCTCCCCTGTTCACGAAGAAAGTATATCATAGTTTATTAAATTATGATATATTTTTATTGGTGATTTATATGAATTTAGAAAAAGACTATCAATTGTTAGAAAAACAGTTACAAGCACTTTTTGATGAAGACGAAGACATTGTATGTAATCTATCAAATGTCAGTGCATTACTTAATCAATTTTTAGATAATATTAATTGGGTTGGATTTTATCTAGTAAGAAATAACGAATTACATTTAGGACCTTTCCAAGGACTTCCCGCTTGTGTTAGAATTCCTTTTTCAAAAGGAGTTTGTGGTGCTTGTGCTACTACTTTAAAAACACAAAGAGTTGATGATGTTCATCAATTCCCAGGACATATTGCCTGTGATAGTGCTAGTAATAGTGAAGTGGTTATTCCAATCATGATTCACAATCAATTATTTGGAGTGTTAGATATTGATTCTCCATTATATAATCGTTTTTCTATTGAGGAAGCTCAACATTTAGAAAGTTTTGTTAAAGCATTAGAAAAAAAATTAGAAAAAATACTATAAAAGGTGCCTAAGCACCTTTTCTTTATCCTTTATATTTTTTAGTCAAATAAACCATCGTATAATCAATAGCTGTTTTCAACGGAAACAATCTACATTCAGAATGACCAATTGTCATTTTCTTAACCAAACCTTTATCTTCCATTAATTTACCAGGTTGTAAAAATTCATCACTATTTAAATCAATATCTAAATATTTAACCCATTGTTTACCAGTATCTGTTTCAATACTACCGCCTTGTAAAATAATAGGTCGAACATTACTCTCATATTCAGCCAAATGCATACCTGTACAATTATCATAGGACACCCCCAACAATAATACATACGGTTTTAATTTTAGCATTTGACCTAATGGCGAGCGTTTAGATAAACTATAATTCAATTCATGACGACTACAAATTAATTTCGCATATTTACCATAAGCCACAAAAGCACAACTAGGATGATAAGAGCAATACACACCTCTTCTTCTGCGGAAATTTTCTACAATTTTACCCATACAGCGAACATCACTATCTTTTGTATCAAAAGCAGGCATATTATCTCTAATAGTTTGCCAATATTGTCGTTCAATTGGTGGCTTTTCCCAATATGAAGGTTCTGTATTATCTGAGCATTGTAAAGGCATTACAATTGTACCTTCATAACCTACCGCTTCAATTAAAGCATCAACCACTGTTTGTGCTCCACCAACAACATAACCAAAAGAGCGCAATGAAGAATGAACTTCCAATACCATTCCTTTTTTAACGCCCAATTTTCCTAGTGCAGTCACTATATCATTTTTTGTAATTACATCTTTAATCCAATTCGATTCCATTTCTATACAACCATATTTCTATTTGTTCAGGCATCAATTCACCTTCACAAAAATCTACAACTTCTCCATCTTTTACATAAACCGTTGCCGGCAAATATTCTAATTTATCTAATTTATCTTCTAACAAAAGATCAAAAGCATCTGTGTTTTCTTCTTTATCCACTTCAATGTACACTACATCTAACGGATGTTCTTTCATATAGTCTTTTAAAGTTTCTTTATATGCTTTACAAAATGAACATGTAGTTTGAGAGAATAATACAATAAATGTTTCTTTACTATCTACTTGCTCTTGAAAAGTCTGCATGGATATTTCTGTTAAACTCCCTACAGGTTCACTCATACATCCAAATAATACAAACAATAAAGAACAAATGACTATTAACTTTTTCATGATGTCACCTCAACATCATTACGTTCAAAGAAAATTTTTAATTGTTCCACAGTTAAATCACCGACTACCGAGTCAACAATTTTTCCATCTTTTACAACACATGTTGTTGGCGTATCTTCCACTTCAGGAAAATACACATCCCATAGCAAAGACTCAAATGTATCGAAATCTCTATCCGCTTCAATATATACAAAATCAACTGGCAATTCTTTAATGTATTCTAATAAATGTTTTTTATAAGCTGAACACGTCTCACATGTGGTTTGACTGATTATGAAAATAAAATCTTTTTCACTCTTAAACCAATCATCCGCTTTTTCATAAGAAATTTCAGACAAACTTCCGCAAAATACATTATTACGTTCTAATAATAGTGATACCTGTTCTTCATTTAAAGCACCAACCACAGAATCCTTAATAACACCATTGACTACAACCATAGTTGTCGGCGTATTTTCTACACTAGGAAAGCGTTTATCCCACAATGTTTGAAACGCCTCTGTATCTTTATCTGCTTCAATATACACAATATCAATTTTATTTGTTGAAACATACTCTTCTAATAATACTTTGTATGCCTTGCATTCTTCACAAGTTGTTTGTGACACAACTAGCATAAATGTTGATTCACTTTCAAACAACGTTTCGCATGTATCATACGAAATTTCAGTTAAACTTCCTTCTGGTTGTTTACTACTGCAAGCAAATAGGGAAAAAGAAACACAAAGCCCTAGTAAAATCATAATTAACTTTTTCATACTTCATCCTCCTTTTCATTCCCCTTATTGTAATGATTATCCTTTTAATTTGCAATATTCTGAAGCAATCATTGCTCCCACTTTTGCATTATTAAATACTAATTGAATATTTGAATCTAAGCTCTTTCCTTTAGTCGCTTCTTTAATTGTTGCTAATAAAAAAGGTGTTGAATCTTTTCCATGAATTCCTTTTTCTTCCATTTCCGCAATAGCTTTATCAATATGATAATTCATTTCTTCTGGATCCATTGCATATTCTTCAGGGATTGGATTTGAAATTAAGATACCACCATCTAATCCCATTTCACGCTTGAATTGAATAGCAGCTGCAATTTCTTCTGCACTATCCATTTGATAATCAAGTTTCAATCCTGAATGAGTAGTATAGAACGCCGCTAATTCATCTGTTTTATATCCTAATACTGGAACACCAAATGTTTCTAAGTATTCCAATGTTAATGGCAAGTCTAAAATTGCTTTAGCACCAGCGCAAACAACGGTAACATTAGTATGTGCTAATTCTTGTAAGTCTGCTGAAATATCAAATGTTTGTTGTGCACCACGATGCACACCACCAATACCACCTGTCACAAATACTTCTACTCCTGCTTTTGCTGCAAAAATCATAGTTGTCGCAACTGTTGTTGCTCCCCATAATTTTTTTGACATTACCACAGGCAAATCTCTTCTACTTACTTTTAATATTCCTTTGCGTTTTCCGAATTCTTCAATTTCTTCTGGTGTCATGCCTACAACACCAACACCATCAATAATACCAATAGTTGCAGGAACAGCACCATGTTCACGAATAATCTTTTCTACCGCTAATGCTGTTTCTACATTTTGAGGATATGGCATCCCATGAGAAATAATTGTAGATTCTAATGCTACAACTGGACGATTTTCATCTAATGCTTTTTGAACTTCTGGATTTACTCTAACTAACATAATTCTTCAATCTCCATTTCTACTGTATTTAATACATTTTCAATTTCCGTAATAAACATTTTTTCACTAACTGTATATGTGCTTTGCACATTAATAATTGCACTTGCGATTGCACATTTTACACAAGAAATAAAATCTTCTTTGGCTAGTGCCTTATGAATATACCCAGCCAAGAAGGCATCTCCTGCACCTGTAGCATTTTTCATTTCTACAAATGCATGACGAATCCATACTTTTTGTTTGCCATTTGTAGCAATTACCCCTTCTTTACCAAGGCTAATAACTACTTCATTTACTCCTTGTTCTAGGAAATAATCTAAACATTTAACATAGTTTTCTTTATCTCCTAAATAAATACCGCTCATCGCTTCTGCTTCTAAGCGATTTGGTTTTAACATATAAACATTTGCTAAATGATGAATTGCTTTTTTAGCTTTAATCGAAGAAATTGGGTCTAGATAGATAGGACAAGGACATTTCTCTAACATATAGGTAATCATTTTTTCTTCTAAGTTTGTATCCATGACCATAACATCATCTGGATGAATTTTCGCAAAGACTTTATCTAATAGTTTATGATCAATATGTTCTAGAATCGCCATATCATTAATAGCTAATGCCATGTCGTTTTTATTATCCATTATCGCTAAATAAATAGATGTATTACATTTTGGACGAATACAATTAGACATATCCATACCAATGTGTTCACAATATTGATACATATTTTCTCCAAACACATCTTGGCCAATCGCTGAAATAAAACTTACTTTATCTTGTAATAATACTAAATTTTCAGCAATATTTCTTGCGACTCCTCCATATGAATATGATACACTTCCTACATTGGAATCTTGAAACATTAATGGTTTATGTGAATATCCTTGAATATCAATATTCGCTCCACCAATAACATATACTCTAGACATAGTAATCCCTCCGATTCTTATCTATTATTATACTTTTTTTCTATATATTATGCTAGTGATTACAAAAAGAAAAGAATCGGTTTTCCCGATTCTTAGTCTTGATTATTCTTCATCTTTTTCTTTTGCAGCTTGAGCAATTACTTTATCAGCAACGTTTGTTGGAGCAACATCATAACGTTCGAATTTTTGAGTATATGTTCCAATACCTTGAGTCATTGAACGAAGTTCAGTTGCATAAACCATCATTTCAGCCATAGGAACTTCTGCTTGGATAACTTGGTTATCTCCAACCATATCTTGACCCATGATTGTACCACGACGTTTTGTTAAGTCACCAATGATTGTACCTGTGTATTCATCTGGTACAGTAACTTCAACGCTTACAATTGGTTCTAATAATACTGGTTTAGCTTTTGGCATACCTGCTTTATAAGCTAGGTGAGCAGCCATCTTGAACGCGATTTCTTTAGAGTCTACTTCATGGTAAGAACCATCATATAATGTAGCCTTAACACCAACAACTTTATAACCAGCTAATACACCTTTATCCATGCATTCACGTAAACCAGCTTCTACAGCAGGGAAGTATTGACGAGGAACAGCTCCACCGAATACGCGTTCTTCGAATACCATTTCTTCGCTTTCACATGGTTCGAATTCAATCTTAACGTGACCATATTGTCCAGCACCACCAGATTGTTTCTTATGTTTACCTTCTGCTTGTACTTTAGAACGAATTGTTTCACGATATTGTACTTTTGGTTTTGTTAATTCAACTTCAACTTTATATTTTGTTTTTAATTTGTTACGGATAACATCAATGTGTTGATCACCTAAACCATAAATAACTGTTTCTTTAGTTTCACGGTTATTTTCAATGAAGCAAGATTTATCTTCTTCTTGAATACGTTGTAAACCAGAACTTAATTTATCTTCATCGTTACGTGTTTTTGGCCATACAGCCATTCCTAACATACCACGTGGGAATGAGATAGCAGGATATCTTACATTAGTACCTTTTTGAGCTAATGTATCGTTTGTTTCTGTGTATTGTAATTTAATAACAGCACCGATATCTCCAGTAAATAATTTACCAACAGCCACTTGGTGTTTTCCTTTAATAATATATGCTTGGTTCATTTTTTCTACTTTATCTTTTTGTACGTTTACTAATTGAGAATCCATAGAAATAACACCAGTCATAACTTTAATGAAAGAAATTCTACCTGCGAATGGGTCAACAATTGTTTTGAATACAAATGCTGTAGCAGCTTCATTTTCACTTGTTTCTAATAATACTGGTTCATCGTTAGCATCAACAGCTTCAACAGTACCTTTTTCAGCATAACTTGGCATATATTCAACGATTAAGTCCATTAAACGTTCAATACCAGTCATATTTGTAGCACTGCCGCAATATACTGGACGAATTTCACCATTACGGATACCGAAACGAACACCCTTAGCGATTTCAGCATCAGAGAAAGGTTCACCTTCAAAGAATTTTTCCATTAATTCATCATCACACATAGCAACAGCTTCTGTGATTTGTTCCATATAAGCCGCAACAACATCTTGCATATTAGCAGGAACATCTTTTGGAGTTTTAGAATCATTATAATACCAAGCTTTATTTTTCAAGATATTAACAGATCCAACTACTTTTCCACCTTCTACGATAGGCACTTCAAAAGGAATAACTGATTTACCAAATGCATCACGAATTTGATTATAAGCTGTATCGAAATCTGCATTTTCTTCATCAATTTTATTTACAAAGAAGATTGTAGGTAATTTTCTTTCACTTACAACATTCCAAGCTTTACGTGTACCAGATTCAACGCCATCTCTAGCACCAACAACGATTAATGCGTTATCACTAACTGCGATACCACTTTCAGCTTCACCAGCGAAATCTAAGTAACCTGGAGTATCTACAAAGTTAATTTTGCAATCTTTCCATTCAACTGGAGCGATTGAAGTGTAAACAGACATTCCACGTTTTACTTCTTCAGCATCATAGTCCATAGCACTTGTGCCATCTACTGTTTTTCCTAAACGTTCTGTTGCTTTTGTGAAATATAACATTGCTTCAACAACAGAACTTTTCCCAGCACCACGGTGCCCTAATAAACATACGTTACGTACTTCGTTTGCTAAATAGTCTCTCATTATTTTATCCCCCTACTTAAGCATTTCCTTTAAATCTTCGAAGCACTCTTTACGAACATAATGAATTGCTTTATTTCCTTCGTTATCTTCAACTTCTTTATCTGCACCTTTATCTAATAAGAATTGAACTAATTCTTTATAACCTGTATAACTAATTCTCATTAAAGCTGTGCATCCTCTTACGTCTTTCGCATTGATATCAGCACCATTGTCTAATAACACTTCCATAACGTTTGTACGGCAAGCATTACATGCTTCCATAAGTGGAGTTCTACCCATTTCATCTTGAGCATTTACATCAGCACCATTAGCAATTAATAATGCACATACATCATCATACCCTAAGAATGCAGCACGCATTAATGCAGTACGACCTTTATTATCACGTACTTTTGCTGCAGCACCAGCTTCGATTAAAACTTTAACGATTTCTAAATGACCTTTTTTAGCAGCAGCCATAATCGCTGTTTTACCATTTTTGTCAGTAGCATTTGGATCTGCTCCATTATCTAATAGCATTTGAACCACTTGCTTGTGACCACGTTTAGCACTTCTCATTAAAGCTGTTCTTCCGTCACCATTAGCGACATTTACATCAGCACCTTGTGCAATCATAGCACTTACTTTTGCAACTTCACCAGCTGCAGCAGCATCGAAAAATGTTTTGTTAACTTGATCCATAATTATTTCCTCCTTTAATGAATCGTTGTACGATTAGTACAAAAAAGGATTGCGCAATTTGACCACACAACCCTCATGAAAACATATAAAATTGACGCCCGAAAGCCCCGCAAACAGAACCTTGCACACGCAAAACCGTTGGATTTTTTACCCCTCCGTTGTTGAATTGATTCATTTTTTGTGACTCAAAAACACCGTTGTGTCTCATAACGATTCGCCTCATTTTCTCTTGGTTCTATTTCTAGTATCTATATTGTATACCTTTTTGAAATTTGTGCAAGCCCTTTCATAAATTTTCATAATTTTCATAAACATGGGCTTGTTTCACTTTCTTACAATGTAATATTTATATTTTCTCGTTCCTCTTCCTTCGCATTAAAGTATTCCATTTTTCCAGCATTTATCATATTTCCTATTAGATTACTTGGAAAAGATAATACTAAATCATTATAAATACTAACATTTGAATTATACATTCTTCTAGAAGCAGCTAAATGTTCTTCCACATCTTGAATCGCAGCTTGAAGTGACAAAAACTGCTCATTTGCTTTTAATTCTGGATACGCTTCTTGTAAAGCAAATAATTGTTCTTTCGCAAGCAATTGATTTTGATCCACTTCTACACGATTTACCATATTCCCATTACGTAATTTCACAAGTGACACTAATACCTCATGCTCATGTTGTACATATCTCTTAACCACTTCTACTAAATTTGTTAAAATTGCATAACGCTTTGCTAAAGCAACATCAATTCCTGATAATGCTTCATCTACTTTATTCTTCACTCTTATAAATTGATTATATGTCCCAATTCCATATAATAGAACCACAACAACTATAATTCCAATAATCCCAAACAACATTTCCATTTTTACACCTCATTTTCTGATATCAATCCCAAAATATCCATAACGCGTATTATTTTATGCATCTCATTTTCTACAATTTTGAAATCTTCTTCACTTACTTCTCGCCAAACACTTGGTTCCATAGCATTACTTCGATTATCAAATAAGACATGTACTCTTTCATCCTTAATACCAATAATCAAACGACCATCTTCCATATATTCCAATTCTTTAATTTTTTCCATAAAAACTGGAGTGATTAAGTAGAACGCATCATGTTGGTCTTCCGCATACACTTCAAAACGATTATTAAAATCAATATCTTCAAATTTCACTTTTTCAGTGTGAGGAATATTTGAGAAAAAACCACCTGGTCTTCCACCTGATAAAAACTCTTTTTCACGTATTAACATATAGGTAGCTATTTTCTTAGGCAATGTAAACACTGTCCAACTTCCTTGGAAATAGGTAACAGTCGTGGTTGTTTTACCATTGCTTGTGACATTTTGCATATGCACATCGCTACGTTCGAAGGCAATACCTTTATAATATCCTCGTAGATAGTCATCACTCGAAAAACGATTACCGTTAGATATAAAATGTGTTTCTTTTACAAATTCAGCTTCAAATCCTTTTTTAGGATTATATTCCTCTACAGCAAATATTTTTTCAATAACTTCTCTACAAATCATTTCCTTATATAAAAGAGTGAATTTGCTACCAATAGTTCCTGCTGATACTAAAGATAAAATTATTCCCACAATAAATAGAGGCATCCCTATGGCTGGCAATCCCATAAATAATAGAAATCCCACTACAATTAAACCAATCGCAATTGCAGTTAATAGAAATACTTTTTTACGCATCGCATTCAGTTTTTGCATACCAAATATCACCTCAACTTTACTATAACAAAAAGAGAAGATTTTTCAATCCTCTCTTTATTCTCCAGTCGCATGCGGAACAACTACCCACGCAGTAGGTACTTCACGTTCACCAGATGCTGAATACGCAACTGGCTTATTCATTAATTTTCCTTCTACCGCTAATACTGTAGATGCGCCACCATCAAGGTTTGCTGCATTATATACATCATAACGTTCCATGATTTCAATTGCTGTATTTAAATCGATACCTAAACTCTTAGTAGAACGTCCATCAACCGTCAAGAATACAACAATACCATCTTTTCTTTGTCCAATAACTGTTCTAGGATGCACTCCCCATCCTCCATTACCAGACACTTCTGCACTTTTACCATTTACAATTAAGAATGGTCCAAAGTCTACACCGTTATAGATTCCTTCTTCTAATGCTTTTTTACCTTGTTTTTTCGTTAAAATCAAGACACCTTCTTTATTAAATCCGATGGTTCCACCACCCCAAGATTTACCACGTTGTCTAGACCAAACAATTTTACCATTTTTAATAACATATCCTGTTGGTTGTCCACCAGAACCCATACCGCCAACATCAATGAATCCACCTCCATTGATTGCGACAACCGCATTATAGTCTTTCGCAAAAGAAGTTACAAACTGACCAATTGTACCTAATTTTTTAGTTACTGCCAACTGAATAGTTGTTGGATCATATACGAATGTAATATAACCTTTATACCCATCTTCATCAAGGCGAATAACCTTATATAAATCATTACCTTCATCTCTTTTTAAGACTTGTTCTTCATAAATAGATGAATACACTTCTGGTTCTTGCAAATTACCAATGGAAATTGCACTAGAGTCCATTACCTCATTTGGTTCAATTGTAACGTTCGTAGCTAAAACCTCTTGAATTGTTTCTGTACTATACAATACATTCGCTAAATATTTCTTAGTCATTGTACGCATAGCTGTTGTTACAAATAAGTCTCTAATTTGATGGAATGGACCATATGCCACAAAGAAACATATTAATGCACATACATTACAGAACGTAAAGAATCCTAAACAGAAGTTATTCCAACGTTCTTTTTTACTCTTCTTCACTTTTGTTGTTGGTTTAATTTCTTCTACTACTTCAGTTTCTTCTACATCCACTACTTCTTGTTGGTCTACTGTTTCATTTGTTTCTACAGTTACCATTTCTTCTACTTCTGGTTCTACTGTTTCTACAACTTCAATAATTGGTTCTTCTACATCCAATGTTTCTTTTAGGTTATTTAACACTTCAGTAACACTTAATTCATCAACTTTTACAGTTTCTTCTTTTTCTTCTTCTACTAGAATTTCATCTTCTACTACTTCTTCTACTTCATCGAAAATATTTTCTTCTTCAACAATAAAGATTGCTGGCTCATGATTTTGAATATGTTTCTTAGATTCATTTACTCCTTGCACAAATGTTTCCATTACTTTCATATCACCATTAGTTGAAGCTTTTTTATTCACATCCACAATTACATCTTCTGTTGTTACCTTTTGCGCCATTTCATGTAAACGATGAATGCTTTCTTTATTCACAACTTGTTGTTTCTTAAATTCATCTACACCAACATGTAGTCTTTGATATCGACTTACTCGACTCTTCTTCTCACTCATTCATTCACCCCCATAATCTCAAAAGGTGCTTCCATTGTTCCTTCTCCTGTTACTACTTGGATATTTTCTTTTAAGTATATTACTGGTCTTACTGCATATTCATTTGTCGCAAAATCTCCAAACAACCAATCTCCACTTCTCATTACCCATGTTAATAACTCACTACTCTTCTTATAGTTTCCTGTCCAATAGGCAATCTCTGATGTATATTCATCACTTTCTAATGTGTTTGTTGTATATAAATCATAGATTTGTGGTAATCCCACTTTCGCTTCTATTGTCTTACCTTTTACTTTATCTATTTCATATGCAGTGTCATTACTAAATTCTCCAATATAGAATGTTCCACTAGCTAAATATTCTGGATGTTCAAATCCTGCCACGTACTCATTATTTAAGTAATGTCCTAAACTTCCTTTGCTTAATGAATATACTGCACTCTTTTTTGAATATGCCTTCTTAATTGGCATTCCTACTTCATCTTTGATTACATCCATCATGATGGCTTTTGTTTTTCCTTCTTCAAATCCTACGATTCTCCAAATCTCATTCTCATATACAAAATGACTTCCAATCTTCATCTCATTTAGTGCATAACTCTTTTCATTATCCATTAATGGTGTGATTTGATATGGATTTACTTCTAATCCATTTCCTGCTGTTATTTCTGTATTCGCTTTTAATGTAATTACCGCTCTTACTCCATAACTATATTTATCTGTTGTACTTTCGGTGTTATTTCCGATTCCACCTAAGGTATGTACATAGAAAATTGTGTTATCATCCGCTTTCGCTGTTAATGTCCATTGTTGAGTTTTCGTATTTAAATAACTATCTACTCCATTTGCGAAGAAATATTCATTTACATTCATTAACCCTACATAATCTTCTACTGCTATTTCACATCCCAAGATTTCTGTTGGCTCTGCGATTTTATCTGCACACATTTTTGTTGGTACCAAATACTTTTCTGGTTCTTCTAACAATGCATACACAATCCCTGTTTGTTCTTTTCCTTCTTGGGGATTTAAATATCCTCTAATAATTGATGTCTCATAATCATTTGTTTCATATCCCCATGGAATAACACTTAGTGTTTCATCACTTATCATCTTAATATTTCCTTCTTCATCTATGCTCATCATTCTCCATAACATTCCTGAATAATACACATAGTTATCTGATGGTTCTCCTCTATACACATACTTCTTTCCATCTACTTGTAGTCCATCTCCTTCTACTACCAAGTTTACTGGTTGTGTTAAGATTTCATTTAAGTTTGATGATGTTTGTACAATTTTCCCTTTACTTACACTGTAATAATATATAAATCTTCCACCATAGTAAAATACACATGATGTTAAGAATATTGCGCTTACAATCATATAGATCGTTGTCATCTTTAGCTTTTTCAAGATTTCACGTCCTTCCTGTTTTTTCAACCTCATTATACTATCATATTCTTTTTTGCTTTTGTACTCATTTCTTATGAAAGTTTTGTGAAA
>JAFULQ010000025.1 GCA_017473265.1 Erysipelotrichaceae bacterium
GAATATTGCGCTTACAATCATATAGATCGTTGTCATCTTTAGCTTTTTCAAGATTTCACGTCCTTCCTGTTTTTTCAACCTCATTATACTATCATATTCTTTTTTGCTTTTGTACTCATTTCTTATGAAAGTTTTGTGAAATTATAATTACCGTTTTTTTATAGGAATGTTATAATTATTACAACAGAAATGGAGATAATTTTATGAACATTAAACGTATTGAAAAACCTGTTTTACAACAATTATTAGACGAATCTGCTTTATTAACTGGAGAAGGTGTAGTTGAATATGAAAAATACATCAAAGATTATGCTAACGCTTATATGCATGCCGATGTTGCGAAAGATATGAATGTATTAGCTTATAAAGTACAATCATTCTCAGGTAATGGTGATCAAGCTTTAAACTGGGGTGTTACAAATATGGAACCTGTAACTGTTAATGGTGAATATAATATTACTCGTGGTCATTTCCATTTAGATCGCAATCAACCTGAATTTTATTTATGCGCCGCTGGTGAAGGCTATTTAATTAAATGGGATGGACAAGATGAAGTTATTTTAGAAAGAATGACTCGTGGTTCTTTACATTGGATTGAAGGTAAATATGCTCACCGTATGGTAAATACCGGAAAAACCACTTTGCGTTCTCTAGCATGTTGGCCAAAGAGTGCTGGACATGATTACAAAGCTATTGAAGATCAAGGCTTCCCTGTTCGTTTATTTGATGATAATGGCGAAGTAAAAGTGGTTCCTGTACATGATTAGATTATTTGTTAGTGATTTAGATGGTACATTACTAACAAATGATAAACTGACAAATTATCGTGTCAGTGATGAAAATCGTCAAGCATTATCAACTCTTATAAATAGTGGCGTTCGTTTTGTAGCCGCAAGCGGACGTCATCATAATAATTCTATTCAAATTGCTGAGGATTTGGGTTTCCCTTTTGATGCGATTGGTAGTAATGGTGCTACAATCATGCGTAATGGAAAATGCATTCGTCATCAACATGTAGATAGAGAACAAATCACGTATGTAATTGATACACTATACGAAATGAATTCATGGGATCGCATTGGATGTTTTGTAGCCAACAATAACTATGAACACATTTTCAATGAACCTCACAACTGGTTATTTAACAAATTTGAAGATTCCTATAAAAAAGGGCAATTTGGTCCCTGCTTGGATATTCCGTTAAACGAATATATTCATAATCCACATTCACCAATACCAACAAAATTGGTAATTGAGATCAAAGAAGGTGAAGACATCAATGAATGGTTAACCATTTGTCGAGATAAATTTGCGGACGGATTTGACATCTTCGCTAGCGGTAGTATTTATATTGAATTTGTTGCTCCATCTGTAAGTAAAGGTGAAGCCATTCGCTATCTAATGAAAGAATATAACCTTAATGAAGATGAAGTTGCCGTTATTGGTGATGCTGCTAATGATATTTCTATGTTCTTAACTTGTAATCACAGTTATTGCATGCATACAGCCACACCTAGTGTTAAAAAATATGCTGATAAAATTGTTAAGACTGCCGCTGAAGCCATGTTTGATGTTTTAGCAAAAAACGAAAGAGAGAGAACACAACAATTCTAAATAAAAATGCCCGTATCATAATTGATACAGGCATTTTTTATTTCACAATAATACAATTATCTTGTGTAATATTAAATACACGTTTTACAGATGCATCATCAATCAATGATGGACCACCTAATACAACCCCTTTTGTAATACCTTTTTCTTCAACATAAACTTTCGCCACCATTTCACTACCTGTTTTTGTTAAGATTAGTGGCGCATCTAAGCTCGAAGCAAGAGCACCGCCACACAAACCATCTGGGAAATTTTGAGCATAAGCCAATACTGCGATAGTAGGTTCTTCATAGAACTGTTCTGCAATCATAATTGACGTTTCATAACGTGTAGTTCCCCCAATACGAGATACACCACCATATGCATACAATTCATCTTCAAGTTTTGTACTAACTGCATTTTCACCACCAAGAATCATCATTTTATTACCATTTAACGAACTTAAAAAATCTTTTTGATCATTAGATAACACTTTATCCACTAATAAAATTGGTTTTTTAGAAGCAGAAGCAGATAAACTATCCGCAAAGTTTTTACCCGTCGCAACAAGTATTTCTTCATTTTCAACACCTGCAGCCATTAAAATAGCCAAATTTGTTTCATAGCGATTATCGCCCCAAAGTCTTTGTACATCATATCCGTCTAGGCCTTTTACAACATCATCAGATACTACCGCAACTCCTCCAAGAAGATAAATCGTTCCTTCTTTCTTTACATTTGCAGAAATATAATTTTGTACATCATCTATATTTTTACCATCCGTAATAATAATCGGTGCAGATTTTTTAGCAGCCAAATAACTACCTGCTAAAGCATCCGCAAAATTCTTACCATTCGCGATAATTACACTATCAAATTGTTCAACAGCTACTGTTTCTTTCAACTCATTCGCAATCTTGAATGAAGTTTCATAACGTGTTGCACCATAAATACGTATAGAAACATTTGGATCATCTATAGTTTCTTTTTCATGACACACACCACACTCACGAGTCATAGTTCCATCTTCATTAGATGCATACTCACCAAAACTATGTCCCAACTCTTCCACTTCATCTGCTTGATAAGTATCATCACAGAACTTGCAATCATACACTGTATATCCCATAGATTTACACTTTGGCAAAATAACAGTTTTCTCATAAGAATGACCAGCACTAGGAATCGCTACATCATCATATGTATTATCAGAATACGTAACACGAAGGATTCCATCCTTTTCACAAGTTGGTGCTTCAACAACTTCTCTACTTACAACCGTTTTTGAAATTGCACCATGATCTTTTGGCTGACCAATTAAGAAGTTCATATCCACTCTTCCAGAAATACCATTTACACTTCCACTAGAAGTATATTGCCACATAGCATATTCTCCAGTGTAATCACAAGATGAATTATATTGCGCTACCCAACGGTACCATTGATTAAAACAAGAATCCGTTAAATAATTTGTCCACCAATTTAAATTTGCATATACTCCAACTGGATATCCTGCATCTTCAATCGCATTACAGAAAGTCTTCGCAATATTTGCTAAGTTTTTTTGTCTTTCAGCTGGTGTATTACCAATAATTGTAGATGCATCTTCCATATCAAAATATACAGGATAAGAAAGTGATCTACCTTTTAATAAACGCAATGTATGTGCAGCTTCACTTGCAGCACGTGTAGTGTTAGTTGCATAAGAATAAAGATATACACCATATGGCATACCCACACGTTCACACTCTGTCGCATTATAAATAAACCACTTATCATCTTGGCTTTCCATATCCATACCATATCCGCAACGAATAATCGCAAAATCAATACCTGATGCCTTTACTTTTTCCCAGTTAATTTGTCCTTGATGTTCACTAACATCAATACCTGTCAATGTCGCATTTGGATGATATGGATCAGCTAACGTCATAACGCCATATACATCTTCCATCAATTGTCCTTCATGATAACGCCAACTTTCAGCGCTTCCTTCTTCATGAATATCTTTTGCACATATAGTAACTGATGAACTAAACATCAATAAACATGTCAAACAAATTCTTAATAATCGTTTCATTTCTCAATACCCCAATCCATACTATAATTGTAACAAAAATAAATCTTTTTAAAATCGATTTTTATATTCACACTGTTTGCATAAAGAAGTCACAGCTTTTCTACCACTAAATCCATCATAAATCATATTCGACAATTTTGATTCCACACATTCTTGTAACGAATTCTCTATACAATTTCCTAGTTTCATTTTTCCCTCATTATCCAAACAACAAGGAACCACATCACCATTGACTAATATCGCAATATGACTACGCAACCCTTGGCAAAAACCTGTCACATCCTCATTTTCTCCATCAATTGGCCATGTAAATTTATGTTCCAATTGCAAGCGCACACGATGTTTTAAAGAAATACCATTTAATGATGTATATAATAAGGATATATCTTCACATCCATAGTGTTCTTTAAGAAAATTAGCTGTTTCAATAGCCATAGGATGATCCATGTCCCATAATCGATAGAAAATAGTAGTTTCTAATTGTTCTAATATTTGATCACAAGCTTTCACCGTTTTTACCAATTGATTATGCAATTGATTATTCACGTCATAATAACTATGCAAAGATAAATTGATACGCTTAATATTCATATCATGAAACATAGCAACATGTTTTTCTAACAAAACACCATTGGTAGTAATGCCTACCATCAAACCTTTATCGTTCGCATAGCGAATCATTTTTTCTACATCTTGATGTAAAAGAGGTTCTCCCATGACATGTAAATAAATCATGGATGTATATTCCACTACTTGATCAATAATCTTACAAAAGTTTTCATAAGACATATCTTCTACTTTTCGTCTGGTTTTTGGACAAAAACTACAAGCCAAATTACAACGATTGGTTATTTCTATATAAATATGATGAAATCGTTTCTTCATGGTTTTCCCCTTTCCTTTAAAATATGGTACAATTTTAACACAAAAACTTGATATCTTGTTAAAGATACAATAAAATCTAGTAGGTTTTAAGAAATGGAGGAATGCATATGCTAACAAACCTATCAATAAAAGAGTATATTCAAGAAGTTGATAGCGATAAACCGGCACCTGGTGGTGGCAGTGTTGCGGCACTAGTTGGCGCTTTAGGAGTATCTCTAGCTCGTATGTATGGGCATTTATCTATTTCTAAAAAAGCATTTTTGCAATTGGAATCTTCAATTCAATACAATTTTCATAAAAGTTTTGAAGAACTACAAATTTGTGAAAAAAGATTAATTGAATTGGTAGATGAAGATGCTTTATTATATCCAAGAATCTTACAAGCCTATCGTTTACCAAAAGATACGATAGAAGAACAAAATCTACGTAATCAAGCCATTCAACAAGCAACTATTTTAGCAATTGAAGGACCATTTGCGATAGCAAAATGTGCTTATGATGCAATATTACACATAGATATCTTATTACCTTATGGAAATAAGAACGTTATTAGTGATGCGGCTTGTGCCATTGTGTTATTAGAGGCAACCATTGAAACTGCCATTATCAATATGGAAATCAATCTTGCTTCACTAACTAACAAAGACAAATATAATGATTATAAACAAAGTATCATTACTTTAAGAAAATACACGAAAGAAAAGAAAGATCAATTGATGAAACTTGCTCATCCATTGAAAGTAGAGGAATAAATTATGGAAAACAAAAAAGAAGCGATTTCATTTGAAGTTACTCACGTTTGTAAACAAACTGGGGCTCGTACTGGTATTTTACATACTCCTCATGGAGATGTAAAAACGCCAATGTTTATGCCAGTAGGAACTTTAGCTACTGTTAAATTTTTATCACCTGAAGAAATCAAGGAAATTGGTTCAGGTGTTATTTTAGCAAACACTTATCACTGTTGGTTAAGACCTGGTGAAGATGTAGTACAAGCAGCTGGAGGATTACAAAAGTTTATGAGATATGATGGACCAATGCTAACAGATAGCGGTGGATTCCAAGTATTCTCTTTAGCGGATTCTCGTAAAATCAAAGAAGAAGGTGTTTATTTCAAAAGCCACATTGATGGTTCACCTTTATTCTTATCACCTGAAAAATCTATTGAAATTCAAAATGCATTAGGTGCTGATATCATCATGTCTTTTGATGAATGTCCACCATACCCAGCTACTTATGAATATATGAAAAACAGTGTAGAACGTACCCTTCGTTGGGCAAAACGTGGTAAAGAAGCTCATAAAAACCCTGAAACACAAGCTTTATTTGGTATTGTACAAGGTGGAGAATATGAAGACTTACGTAAATATAGTGCAGAAGAATTAGTAAAAATTGGTTTCCCTGGTTACTCTATTGGAGGAACTAGTGTTGGCGAATCAAAAGAAACAATGTATAAGATGATTGATTACGCTGTAAAATACTTACCAAAAGAATCTGTTAAATATTTAATGGGTGTTGGTAGTACAGATGCTATTTTAGAAGGTGTATTACGTGGTATTGATATGTTTGACTGCGTATTACCAACTCGTATTGCACGTCATGGTGCTTTAATGACATCAGAAGGTAGAGTTAATATTAAAAAAGTACAATACAAGAAAGATTTCACACCTATTGATAAGGAATGTGATTGCTATGCTTGTAAAAACTATACAAAAGCATACATCCACCACTTATATCGTTGTAACGAAGGATTGGGTATGCGTTTAATGTCTATCCATAACTTACGTTATTTAATTCGCTTAACTGAACAAATTCGTGAAGCAATTGAACAAGACCGTTTCGGGGATTTCAAAGATGAATTCTTTAAGAAAATGAATCTAAATTCTGTAGATTCTAGAGGTTTCTAATATGCGTACCGATGATTTTAATTTTGATTTACCCGAACATTTAATTGCACAAGTTCCACTTTCAAATCGTCCAAGTAGTCGCTTATTGGTTTTAAATCGTGCAACAAGAAGTTATGAAGATAAACATTTCTATGACATTATCAACTATTTTAAACCAGGTGATGTTTTAGTACGTAATAATACTCGTGTGATTCCTGCTCGTTTGTTTGGTACTAAAGAAGAAACTGGTGCTCATGTTGAATTATTGTTATTAAAACAAGAAGGTGACATTTGGGAATGTTTAGTTGGAAATGCTAGAGTTGTAAAAATTGGAACTGTTATTTCATTTGCGGATGGTGAATTACGTGCAAAATGTATTGAAATCGGCGAAAAAGGAATTCGTAAATTTGAAATGATGTATGAAGGTGTATTCTTAGAAATATTAGAACGTTTAGGAAATGTGCCTTTACCTCCATATATTAAAGAAAAACTAGAAGACAAAGAACGTTATCAAACGGTTTATGCAAAAATTGAAGGTTCTGCCGCTGCACCAACAGCTGGTTTACACTTTACTGATGAAATCTTTGAACAACTAAAACAAAAAGGAGTAACTATCCTAGAAGTAACTTTACATATTGGTTTAGGAACCTTTAGACCAGTAGATGTAGAAGATGTAACTAAACATCAAATGCATTCTGAATGGTATCACATGGATCAAGAAGTAGCTGACCAATTAAATCAAGCAAAAAAAGAAGGTCGTAGAATTATTAGTGTAGGAACAACTTCTACTCGAACATTAGAATCTGTATACCAAAAATTCAATGAATTTAGAGGAGATACAGATGAAACAAGTATCTTCATTTATCCAGGCTATGAATTTAAGGCGATTGATGCATTAATCACAAACTTCCATTTACCAAAATCAACATTATTAATGTTAATTAGTGCTTTTGCGGATAAACCATTAATTATGGAAGCTTATAAACATGCGGTTGAGGAAGAATATCGTTTCTTCTCCTTTGGCGATAGTATGATGATTCTATGATGAAAAAGACCTATTATTATGATTTATCGATTAAAGAAATCGATAAAATTAAACAGTTGGATTATAAACCATCGATTCTATTACATAGTTGTTGTGCACCTTGTTCAAGTTTTCCATTAGAATTTCTATATCCGTATTTCAATATTACGATTTACTACAACAATTCGAATATTTATCCATTAGAAGAATATACAATTCGCATGGAAGAACAAGTACGTTATGTACAACAATTTAATGAATTGCATAATACCAATGTTCAAATCATTGTTACTAATTATGATGAAGAAAACTATCACAAACTTTTAGAACCATTAAAGGATGAACCTGAATGTGGCAAACGCTGTCATTTGTGTTATAAATTACGCATGGAAGAAGCATATCAATATGCACATAACAACCATTTTGATTATTTCTGTACGATTATGACTATTTCTAGACAAAAATCATCAATAGTTATGAATCAAATTGGCCAAGAATTAGAACAAAAATATCCAAATACAAAGTATTTCTATTCAGATTTCAAAAAGAAAGATGGCCTATTGCGTAGAAATGCTTTAGTAAAAGAATACAATTTATACAATCAAACCTATTGTGGGTGTAGATATTCAATTAGAGACAAGTAATTGTCTCTTTTTTATCGCAATTTGCGATTTTATAAATCGCAACATTTCGCAACTTTATGCTATACTCATGATAAGATACACTCTAGATGAAGGAGAATGGCTATGAAAGACACAGCATCCAATCGTAGACAAAAAATCCTACAAAAACTACAAAAAGATGGAAGCGTAAATAGTGCAGAACTTGCGAAAGAATTTCATGTGACTATGGAAACCATTCGTAAAGATTTACATACACTTGCACAAGAAAAGCTGATTATTAAAGACTTTGGTGGTGCACGCATATCCCACATCACCATGGAAAAACCTTGGGAACAACGTAGTAGTAAAGTAGAAAGAAAACAGGAAGTAGCTAAGAAAGCTATCCAATTACTTAATGGTAAACAAGTATTACTCTTAGACAGTGGAACAACTTGTCATGAAATAGCATTACTACTGAATCAACTACCGACTATGGACATCATTACCACTTCAGTGACTTCTTTTTTAACTTTAGATGGTAAACATCACCAAGTCTTTTTAACTGGTGGTAGAAAACGAGAAAAAAGTCAAAGTGTTGTTGGCAATTGGTCGATTCAATTTCTTCAATCCATTCACGCTGACATTTGTTTTTTAGGTACTAGTGGACTATTAAGTTTACAAGGTCCTACTTCCCATTCTTACCATGAATTAGATGTAAAAAAAGCAATGATTCAACAAAGTGAAAAAGTCTATGTTGTAGCCGATTCTCAGAAGTTTGAAGAAACTGGCTTCCATTTAATTTGCGATTGGAGTCAAATCGATGGATTAATAACGGATAGCGATATCCCTTATGCCATTTATCAAGAATTATGTAAAAAAGTTCCAATTTATATACTAGAGGAGGAAAAATCATGAAAAAGATAGTAAAAATTGAACCGTTTTATGAGCCAAGAATGTGGGGTGGATCTAAACGCTTAATTGAAGAATTCCACTATGTAACAGATGTTAAACCGGTTGGAGAAGTATTTAATGTTATTGCTTTAGAAAAAGGACAAGATTGCCAAGTACCTGAAATGAATACAACATTATCGCAACTATACAAAAACAAACCACATTGGTTTAATTGTGATACTGAAGAATTACCAGTACGTGTAAATATTTTAGACCCTTCTGATCGCTTATCGATTCAAATCCATCCAACAGATGAATTCGCAAAAACATACAATGGTGGTCGTGGTAAACCAGAAGCTTGGGTTATTTTAGATGCTCCTGAAGATGGTTCTATCGAATTTGGACATCATGCAAAAACGAGAGAAGAATTCAAAGAATGGACAGAAAATAGAGAATGGGATAAATTATTACGCTATCTTCATACACCAATTGATGGATTCATTGATATTCCTACTGGTACATTACACGCGATTGGTAAAGGCGTTTTAACTTATAACATTTCAAGAAATGCTGACTTAACATTACGTTTATATGACTATGATCGCGTAGATCCTAGTACTGGAAAAGTAAGACCAATCCAACCTGAACATGTATATGACAATGTAAATGTTCCTGATAAATTAATTGAATTCCAAATGTATCCTTTCGCAACAGAAAGAGGATTAAAAGTTACTCGCTATTGGGATGAACCAGGATTATATACATTAATTCGTTTACAATGTGAAAAAGAAGGAACTTTCTTACATGATCAATTCGCATTCTACACATGCGTAAAAGGTGAAGGAACAATCAATGATGTACCTATCCGTCAAGGAGAAACTGTATTAGTACCATGTAATATGGGATGGATGACATTTAAAGGTGAAATGGATCTATTCTTAGCATCTTATAGAAATGAAGGAGTTAAGTAATATGAAATTACAATTAGCAATCGATGATTTAACATTAGAACAAGCCATTCAATTAGTAGAAGAAGTACACGACTACATTGATATTATTGAATGTGGCACACCATTTATTTTTGAATATGGTATGCATAGTGTCCGTGAAATGAAAAAAAGATTCCCAAATAAAGAAATCTTAGCAGACTTAAAAATTATGGATGCTGGATACTATGAAGCCGAAGAAGCCTTAAAAGCGGGTGCTGATTATATTACAGTATTAGGCGTTACGGATAATCTAACAGTAAAAGGTGCAGTGGATGCTTGTAATGCATATGGTAAGCAATGTGTAATTGATATGATTTGTATTCCTGATTTACCAACACGTATTGCCAAAATGGAAGAATTAGGTGCACACTTTGTTTCTGTACATGTGGGAGTTGACCAACAAACATTAGGTAGAAAACCTATTGATGATTTAAAAATTATGAAAGCATGTGTTAAAACAGCATCTATATCTGTAGCTGGTGGTATTAATGAACATACATTACCTGATTACATTGCCCTTCAACCAGAAGTTTTAATCATTGGTTCAGGTATTACACACTCTAAAAATCCTGTAGAATCAGCAAAAGCAGTTTATACAGCAATTAAAGGATAATCATATGAACAGTGTAGAAATAATTTTAAATGAATTACAAGCTTTAGCACCACAAATCCAACAAGAACAAATTGAACAAATGGCCCAAACAATCATGAATGCTCGACATATCTTTGTTGTAGGTGCAGGAAGAAGTGGTTTCTGTGCTAGAGGCTTCTCTAATAGACTTTTACACCTAGGATTTAATGTATCCTTTGTAGGAGAACCAACTACACCAAGATTATTAAAAGAAGATCTATTATTAATTGCTTCAGGTTCAGGCAAAACAGGATCACTTGTATCTATGGCTAATAAAGCTAAGGAAGTTGGCGCACAAATTGGTACATTTACTATCAATCCAGAAGCTACTATTGGAGCTATGGCAAATGCAGTTATTACCATCCCTGGTACAACTCGTTTATTAGGTGAAGATAATAATACCCAATTATCTGTGCAACCAATTGGTTCTGCATTTGAACAGTTACTATGGATTACCTTTGATGCCTTAATCATGGAATTAATGAAGAAAACCAATCAATTACCAGAAGACTTAATTAGTCGTCATGCGAATTTAGAATAAAGAATTAACCCCTAGTTCAATCACACTAGGGGTTCTTTTACTTATAGACAATCGTATTCTTCTTGTTTATATCCTACTAACACTTTTGATTCAACTACTACTATTGGTCGTTTTACTAACATACCATCACTAGCCAAAAGATCTAACATGTCATCATCAGACATAAATAATAATTTGTTTTTCAAATCCATTTCTTTATATAATTTACCAGATGTATTGAACAATTTTCTTAATGGTAAATTACTCATTTTCCACCATGATTCCAATTCTTCTCTTGATGGATTATCTGTTTTAATATCGCGAATTACATATTCCTTATGCAACTCATCTAAATGCTTTTGTGCTTTTTTACAAGTACCACACTTACTATAACAAACAAATAACATCTTATCCTCCTACGATTTCATTGAAATGTTCTTCAATATATTTAGCTACACCATCCGCAACATTGTCATATGTTGTAATATCTTTCGCAATCGCTTTAACTTCATCTGTACCATTTATCATTGCGACTGGATATCCTACTGCTTCTAACATACGTAAATCATTATTCGCATCACCAAAAGACATAACATCTTCCATAGCAATACCTAATCCAGCACAAAGCTTACGAATGCCTACACCTTTATTAATTTCCATATTCGTAAACTCTAAAGTATAACGACTTGCTAAATTACCAACCATATCTGTACGTTTAAACTGTTGTAAACGTTCAATCATTTGTGGCATATTTTCAGGCATTGTACAAACACATATTTTAGCCCACTCTTGTTTGCGTTCATTAGAAAAATCCGTCTTCACAAAATGCAAATAATCGTTTCTAGAAATCCATTCCGCAAAAAAGCCGAATTCTTTCATGTACAAATGATTCTCATCACTAATCGCAATATCACATGGTAAATCACTAAACAAGGTAATGACTTCATCTATACCCTCTGCAGGCATATATGGCAAATGCTTAAAATATCCTGTTTCCAAATCCTTTATATGCGAACCATTCATCCCTACTACAATAGTTATGATATGTTCCATACCCCAATTCTTCAATTTTTTTTCAACAGTACTTACAGGTCTTCCTGTCGCAATACCCAATTTAACACCCGCATTATGTACTTTTTCTAGAACTTCTTTTGTATATGGATTTAAATCCGAATGTTCATTTAACAACGTTCCATCCAAATCAAACATCAATAGTTTCATATATTACCCTCTATTAAAATACTTATTTATATAATAAGCAATTCCATCTTCTTCATTACTTAATGTCACAGCTTTACTAGCTGCTTTCGCATCAGCAGTTGCATTACCCATCGCAACACCTAAACCAACAGCCTTCAACATACTAATATCATTACCACTATCCCCAAATGCCATGACCTCATCCATAGTAATACCCATGTATTCACACAGTGTCGCAATACCCTTATCTTTAGATACACGAACATCAACAAATTCATATCCAAATGGTGCTGTTTCAAACCCATGATAGACATCATTATTTAAAGAATATAAATAATCAAATTCTTCTCTACTCATCAATTCATTATCCGAAATAACAAGAACCTTTGGCCATGCTTTTTCATTTTTACTAAAATCATAAACAACTAATTCTGTACCATTACGTTTTGCGCTAAGTTTTTCTCTTTCACTCATATACTTTACATAACGACAATGATCATCATAAACTACAAAATTTGCTGAAAAATCCTGTAGTTTTGCTGCAAGTTCATTAATAGATTCCTTAGATAACCAGTAAGTTTCTTGTACATAGTCTTTATTAAAATCAACGATTTGTACACCGTTAATCGCTACTGCATAATCAACAATATCCTCTAAATGGTATTCTCTAATCGTTTTTTCTAATAAAGATTTTGCTCTCCCGGATGCTAATCCAATTTTTACACCCAAACTTTTCGCAAAACGCAATGCATCAATTGTAGGTTCTGTAATACGTTTATCATCTGTAAACAATGTACCATCCATATCCATCATGATTAATTTCATAAAGTACCTCCAATATACTTTTCAATAAAGTATGCAATTCCATCCTCTTCATTACTAAGCGTTTCATATTTCGCAACAGCCTTAGCCTCACTAGAACCATTGGCCATAACTACACCATAACCAACAGCTTTTAACATATCAATATCATTGCCACTATCACCAAAAGCCATAACTTCATCCATGGTAATCCCTAATTCTTTACATATAGCCTTTATACCACTAGCTTTAGATACATTTGCATTTACAATTTCAAAACAGTCAACATCTGTAATAAAGCCATGATAACGATTATTATTTATAGACAAAAGAAAATCACATTCTTCTTTCGTGTACGGTTCATTACGCATAACTAAAACTTTATTCCACGTTCTCGTATCTTCAGAATAATCATACAATTTTAATGGTAATTGTAAATTTTTACACAATCTATGTACTCTTGGTTCATCAAATCTAGCATATGCACACTCTGGTGTATACGTAATCATATTCATATCCGTATCTTTGATTTTATGAGTAATTTCAATAGCCATATCACATGTCATTTGATCTTGATAATCAATTGTATCCCTATTGAGATTCGCAACTTCAACACCATTTAACCCAACAACAAAATCTACAATTTCATCTAACTTATATGTTTGAATCGTTCGTTTCACATTAAAGGTGGGTCTTCCTGTCGCAATCCCAATAAAGATTCCTAAAGATTTCAATTGTTTTAAACAACACATTGTTTTTTCAGTAATACGCTTATCATCTGTAAACAATGTACCATCCATATCCAACATAATTAGTTTAATATCATGCATATAAATTACCTCGTGAAAATTATACTAAAATAATAAAAGAAATGCGACCTGTAAAAGTCACATCTCTATTAGTTATTCTGATTTATCTGCTTGATGAACAACAATTTGATTAAATGGAATCTCAATATGATTTTCATCTAATAAGATTTTAAGTTCTCTATTTAGTCTTCTTCTTCCAGCAAAGAAATTTTGTTCTGTTACATCTACAACAAAACGCAACACAACACTTGATTCTCCTAAACAATCAACTCCAGCATATCTAGGAACTGATAACCAAACATCTTGATTTCTTTCAAACATTTCAGGAAGCGCATCTAAAATAATCTTTTCCACTTCTGGAATACTCGCATCATAAGAAATACAAATATCTGAAACTGCAACCGAACAGTTCATTGAACGGTTTTGTAAATTACGAATATCC
>JAFULQ010000026.1 GCA_017473265.1 Erysipelotrichaceae bacterium
AATAATTTTATACTTTTTGGTCATAAGAAAAGACAGATTATCGAAGGATATTCACTTCTTGATATCTGTCTTTTTTGCTTTTTGCCAACCTAATTATTTAGAGTGGGGTTTCCCAAAACAACCTAATAATTTAGATTACTACTATGTCTCCATAATAGAAGTTAATTAACTAAAATAACGATAATTGATTTGTTTCTTGTAAATGATCTAGCACACCCATATCACTTAAATTCTTAATTTGTGTATGGTTTAATTGTGTACGATCTTGTAAGTCTTCTTTAGAGATAAATGCTTGTTTTTCTCTAGCTTGTACTACAGAAATCCCAACGTTTTCTCCTAAGCCATCTAATGCAGTAAAAGGAGGTACGATTACATGAGGATCATCTGGATGCACAGTAAATCGACTTGCGGCAGATAAATTCAAATCAATATTAGAGAAACGATAGCCTCTACGATGCATTTCATAAGCCACTTCAAAAGTAGTAATCAAATCACGTTCTTTATTGGTTACAGATTCACCTTCAGCAACTCGTTTTTGAATATCTTGTAAACGTTGTAAGATACGTTGTTCACCAGCAATCAATGTTTGTACTTCATAAGCATCACAACGACAACTAAAATATACTGCATAATAATATTGTGGTTGATGAACTTTAAACCAAGCAATACGTACAGCCATCATAACATACGCAACTGCATGAGCTTTTGGGAACATGTATTTAATCTTCTTACAAGAACCTAAATACCATTCAGGTACATTGTTTTGTAACATCAATTCTTCCCATTCTGGTTTTACCCCTTTACCTTTACGAACACTTTCCATAATATCGAAAGCACTCTTAGGAGGTAAACCTTTTTGAATTAAATAAACCATAATGTCATCACGACATCCAATTACTTGTTTCAAGGTACAAATACCCGCTTCAATTAAATCCTTCGCATTATTTAACCAAACATCAGTACCATGGGTTAAACCAGCTAGTGATACCAATTCCGCAAACGTAGTTGGACGTGTCATTTCTAAGATACCACGAATAAATTGAGTACCGAATTCTGGTAATCCACAAGCACCCGTTTCTTCATTATACGGAATTGAAGGATCTAAAATCTTTAATGCCTTGGTACTAGAGAACAATGACATCGTTTCTTCATCATGAATAGGAACCTTAACAGGATCTATTCCACTCATATCACGTAACATACGAATCGCAGTAGGATCCACGTGTCCTAAAATATCTAATTTCAAAATATTATCATGAATATCTTTAATTGAGAAGTGTGTTGTCTTCCATTCCGATTCAGGATTATTTGCAGGATATTGTACAGGCGTAAAATCATGAATTTCATATTCTTTCGGACATACTACAATACCACCTGGATGTTGTCCAGTTGTACGCTTAACCCCTTCACAGCGATTAGATAAATATTCCATTTTTGCTTTATTATAGAGTGGAATATTTTCATTTTCACAATATCCACGAATATATCCATACGCAGTCTTTGTTGCGACTGTACCAATGGTACCTGCCGCAAACACGTGTGTTTCACCAAAGATTTCTTTAATTTGATTTTGTGCATGTTGTTGATATTCACCAGAGAAGTTTAAGTCAATATCTGGAACTTTATCCGCATTAAAGCCTAAGAATGTTTCAAATGGAATGCTATGACCATCCGCAATCATTCTTGTACCACAATGTGGACAATCTTTATCTGGCATATCAAATCCACTTGCGAATTCACCATTGGTATAAAACTCATTGTATTTACACTTTGGACATACATAGTGAGGATCCAATGGATTAACTTCTGTAATATTAGCCATTGTTGCAATAAAACTAGAACCTACAGAACCACGAGAACCTACAACATACCCATTTTCACGACTACGTTTAACCAATAAGTGCGCAATGTAATACTGTACAGCAAATCCATGTTTAACTACCGCACCCAATTCACGTTCAATACGCGCACTAACAATTTCAGGTAATGGATTACCATAACGTTCATAAGCATTCTTATAAATTTCTTCCGTTAATAATTGGTCACACCCTTCAATATTTGGTGTATACAAATCTTCAACTAACGGGAACATCTTTTCAATGGAATCCGCAATTGCATTACTATTAGTAACTACAAGTTCATATGCTAAATCTTCACCCAACCAAGCAAATTCTTGTAACATTTCATTCGTTGTACGTAAATGTTGATCAGGTGCAGTTTTCGTGTGGGTACGATCATATAAAGGATGTCGAGCACCGCCAATACGTTGGGCACTAATATAAACATCACGTAAAATCTTATCTTCAGGATCAATATAGTGACTATCCCCAGTCGCTACTACCATTTTACCTAAACGTTTAGCCGTTTTAATCACATTGGTAATAACTTCTTTTAAACGATCTTGTGTAAATGAAGTTTGAGGATTTACTAAACGTTTATAATTATCTAAAGGTTGAATTTCAATATAATCATAGAAATCCATACACTTTTCTAATTCTTCTTGCGAATCATTCATAGCTATTTCAAATAGTTCTGAATTATAACAACTAGAACCAACTAATAAATGCTCTTTGCGTTTCGCGATTTCTTCACGAATGATACGAGGTTCCGCAACAATATTTCCACCCTTTGCATCATCTGCTTTTTCAGAATAAGTTAAATATTCTGTATGTGATAAAGTAACTAATTCGTAAATCTTCTTAATTCCCGCCATATTCTTCGCTAATAAAGAAATATGATTAGAGAACATTTTCTTATAAATATCTTTTGTTTGTGAATTTTGTAAATCAAATAGATTCATAGAATCCAAATCTTTAAATTCTTTTAACATACGCATAAATGCATAGGATAAAACTTCCGCATCATAATCCGCTCTATGCGCTACATCCGCATCATAGGCAATATTATAATTACGAACGATATTCCCTAACGCATATTTCTTACGTGCTGGGAATAATGACCATGCTAGTGGTAATGTATCAATAACAGCATTCGATAATGGTTTTCTACCTATACGTTTTAATGATGCATTCATAAAACCAAAGTCGAAAGACGCATTATGCGCAACTAAAACACTATCACCAATAAAATCCAATAATTTATCAACCACTTGTTCAAACGTTGGTGCATGATCAACCATAGATTGCGTAATATTTGTTAACTTTTCAGTAAATGCATTTAATGGAACTGGAGGTTTAATAAACGTTTGTAAACGTCCAATTTCCGCATCATTCTTCATCTTAATCGCACCAAATTCAATAATGGAGTCATATTGATTCGATAAACCCGTAGTTTCCAAGTCAAAGATAACATATGTCGCATCTTTTAATTTTGTATCATTTGGTTGCATAACAATATTCGCAACACTATCTACCATATTCATTTCAATACCGTAGATAACTTTAAAATCATAATCTTTATTACGTTTAACTAAATTTAAATGGGTAATTTGTGCTTGAGGATAGGCTTGTACCACCATATGGTCCATAATCGTAACCGCCTTATGTCCCCACTTAAATGCACGTGTCACTAACTCTTTCGCTTCACATACCCCATCCATTTCAGATTTATTCGTATGCGCATGCAATTCAACACGTTTCACTTCCGCTTCATCCTTACGAATCGCTGGCGCATCAATAACTTCAATGTCATTCGATATCATTGACATTTCTTGAGAGAAGCTATCATATTTAATATCACCATATGCACGAACATACATACCTTCTTTAAGCTTATGCAATTCTTCTTTTGGACAATTTTTACCTTCAAAACGTTTTAATGAGAATGCTTCATTATTTTCCGCAATCATCATCATTTGTAATTCTCTACCATTTTTAATTGGACGATACTCAATTTTAAAGATTTGCCCTTCAATATAAGCATTTTCAATGTTTTGAACCGCATTTGCTAAAGGAATATATTTACACTCTAAACGATTGGTTTGTTTCATCTTCGTATTCTTTTCCTCTGCTTGTTCGTTCGTATAACGATATTGAGGACTCTTATTTTCATAAGAAGCACAAACAAACTCATGATGCATCGCACAAGAATTTAAAAAACTAGATAAATTTCCTAATTCATTTTCATATTTATCAAATAAATTCGCATCACGATATACTAAAGATAATTTGCCATTTTTAACATTTGGAAATAAATCATCAATAAAAGAATATTTATATTGTTGATTAAAATGTTGAATATATTTCTTAACATCTACTGGTGCTAAATCTTCCGCATCACTAGTAATGTATAATTCTACTTTTGCGCCTGTTTCTTTTTCAAAACACTCTTTAGTACGCATCCACAAGGAAAATGGTAAACTTTGTTTAATTTTTAATGGAATGATTAACGTTTCTTTTGCACGATGAAAAACAGGTTGAAATACATAACCACCTGCAAAATATGCACACTCTTCAATTGTTAATCCTATTTTTTGTAATAATGCTAATACATCCATTTTCATCTTCCTCTCGTTTATCTATTTTATCATAAAAAAAGTAACCATAATAGATTACTTCTTTACTTTTTGATTTAACCATAAAATAACATCTGAATATACAAATTCTTTATCTAGACCTAAAAACAATAAATGCCTGCGATTTGGATAATCAAAATATTCAATATTTTGATAACCGGCATCTTTCATTTTATTAATAGCATATACAACTCCTTTAGGATAATCAATACATGGATCTTGATTACCAGCTAAAAATAAAATCGGTAATTGTTTTTTTATTGGATGCCAATCTTTATTAATATACACATCATAATAGCCAAAAATAACATCATGTAATAATCCATTAGTAGGCAGATGACCACACGATTCTAATTGATTATAGAAATCAATTACTTCTTGATCACTACTTAACCAAGAATACTCATCTTTCGTTTTAAATTTACGTTTCATATCAGCATAAAACTGTTGCATATAAAATTTTGCTGGTGCTTTACGATAATTTCCATGAATACTATGTTCCAACATACCATTAACTATCTTAATAATTGGAGTATATGGTAAAGAATTTGATAAGATAACACCACTAATCTCATATTCATAACGTTTTAAATACGCTCTAGCAATTAATGAACCAACACCACATCCAAGGATAAAATATGGTAAATTACGATAACGTTCTCTAATAAATCTAGCAAAACGATTGTTATCTTTAAGATTCAATATCCAACCATCCTTTTCATCAAAATATCCTAAAGGATGCTCATCATCATAAGATTGTCCATGACCTCTTTGATCACAAACCATAACTACATATCCATAACTAGCTAAAACAGCTGCTATCTCATTATATAGTTCTTTACACTCCATTAAACCATGCATAATATGAACGACACCTTTTGGTTCTGTATCAGGAATGGTAACTGATGCATATAATTTTAAATTGTCATGTAAAGAATTTAATGCGATTGTTTCTCGTTTCATATTTGTTACCTCCCTTTGATTTAATATAATACCACTTTTCATTATTTGTACAATAGATATTTCCTACTAAAAATAGAATAAATATGATATGATGCTAAAGGTGATAAAATGAAAGTAACAGGAATCGTAGTCGAATATAATCCATTTCATAATGGACATATTCATCATATACAAAAAGCAAGAGAATTAACAAACTGTGATATTTTAATTGCAGTTATGAGTGGAAACTGGGTACAACGTGGTGAACCTGCTATTATTGATAAATGGGAACGAGCAAAATGCGCAATTGCGCATGGTGTTGATTTAGTTGTAGAACTACCTTTTTTATACGCAACACAAAGCGCCAGTGAGTTTGCTAAAGGTGCTATCAATATATTAAAAGCTTTACATGTAGATTCTATTGTATTTGGTTCAGAAACGAATAATTTAGAAGAATTAAAAGAAATTAGCGAACTTAGTTATAATGTAGATCGTTTCAAAGAAGTATTAAATGAAGGATATAGTTACCCTGCTGCTTATGGATATTTCGCAACAGCCTATGGACCAAACGATATTTTAGGTATTGCTTATTTAAAAGAGATTCAAGGTACAAATATTGTCCCTTATACAATCAAACGCACAAACCAATATCATGGTAATGAATTAGATGATATCGCAAGTGCTAGTGCCATTCGTAAAGGTTTATTAAACAATGAAGATATAACGCATACAACACCAATGGAAAATCTTCCAATTCCTAAAACATGGGAGGATTATTATCCATTATTGCAACATATCCTATTAACTTCTACTAGAGAACATCTACAATCTCTATTATTAGTAGATGAAGGTATTGAAAAACATTTAATCAATCAAGCTAAAGTTAGTAAAACCTATGCTGAATTTATTAATAGATGTGTTGTTAAACGTTATACCAAAGCAAGAATCCAACGAACATTAGTACATATTCTTACACAAACCTTAAAGCAAGACAAAATCAACGCAAACCATCAAGTCTACATTCGTGTACTAGCTAGAAATGAAGTTGGACAAAACTATATTAAAACTCTTAGAAAAGAAGAATTGATTTTTGCTAATAAGTATATTCAAATTCCTGATTGTTATCGTGAAATAGAATATCGTGCAACAGTGGCGTATAGTTATCCATATGAAAATAAATTAGATATTATTGAAAAAGAAATCTACGGTCAATACAAATAAAAAGGCGATTAATTCGCCTTTTTAAATTGCTCCATAAAAATTTCAATTTTAGCTAATGCCATTTTAATTTCATCAATGCTATATGCATAAGAAATACGAATATACCCTTCACCTGCATTACCAAAGGCACTACCAGGTACACAAGCAACATTTTGCTCTTCTAATAGTCTTTCACAGAATTCTAAAGAAGTAAGACCAGTATGCTTAATACATGGGAAAACATAGAACGCTCCCTCAGGCATATGTGTAGGCAAACCAATTTCATTCAAACGACTTACTAATAAGTTACGTCTCTGTTTATATTGAACAATCATTTCATCGACATATTTTTGTCCGTTGCGTAAACCTTCAATAGCTCCATATTGAGCAGCTGTTGGCGCTGACATTATAATGTATTGATGAATTTTCAACATTTGTTCTACAAAAATAGAATTGGCACATAAATATCCCAAACGCCATCCAGTCATCGCAAATGCTTTAGAAAAACCAGAAATTAAAACAACTAAATCACGAATTTCTGGGAATACCGCTGGTGAACAATGCTTACTAGAATAATTTAATTCCGCATAAATTTCATCACTAATTACAATTAAACGATGTTCTTTAATAATTGGAATTAATGGTTCATAATCTTCTTTATTCATAATTCCACCAGTTGGATTTGATGGGAAATTAATAATAATAGCCTTAGTTTTATCTGTAATCTTTTCTAATAACTCTTCCTTCGTTAATTTAAATTGATTCTCAGCCTTCAATTCAATAAACACAGGAACACCACCAGCTAAACGAACAGCAGGCTCATACGCAACATATGCAGGCTCTAGAATAATTACTTCATCACCAGAATTAATTATTGCACGCAAAGCAATATCAATTGCTTCAGAACCACCAACTGTGATAATCATTTCTTTATTTGGACTATAATGTAAATCATAACGTTTACGTAAATAATGACTCAATTCCGTACGCAAAGACAATAAACCAGCATTCGCTGTATAATGCGTATGTTTCGCTTTAATAGAATAAATAGCAGATTCACACACATTCCAAGGAGTCGCAAAATCCGGTTCACCAACCCCTAATGACAACACACCCTTTTTTGTATTCGCTAAATCAAAGAAACGACGAATACCACTAGGTTTAATCTCAACAACTGTTTTATTTAATAAATCTCTATACATTAAATGCTCACCTGAATTCTATCGTCTTCTTCTTCATCTGTATCTGCGAAAATTACACCATTTTTCTTATATTGTTTTAAGATGAAATTTGTACTAGTACCAGTTACCCCTTCAACAACCGCTAACTTACTACCAACAAAATTACTAATATCTTGCATAGTTCTTCCTTCCACGACAACTGAAAACTCAGTTTTACCACTCATTAAATACATAGTATCTACTTCAGGATATGCATAAATCATACTAGCGATACGGTCATAACCAAAATCACGCTCAGGCTGACAAGTAACATCAATTACAGCAGTTACTCTATCAACATTCGCTTTATCCCAATTAATAATGGTATGGTAACCATTAATCACTTTATTCTTTTCAAGTTCAGTCAATGTACTCCAAACTGAAAATTCTGATTCTTGTAAAATTGCTGCTAAGTCTTTTATATCTCGCTTCGCATTTTTTTCAATTAATGCCAATAATTCTTTTTCCATAAAATTCACCTCATATATAGTCAGTATTTTACTAAAAAATAAATAAATTGTAAAAAGAAAAATCACCTAATGGTGATTTTTATAATTGAACATTGTGATATACGTGTTGAACATCATCAACATCATCTAATAAAGTTAATAAACGATCAAATAACATTTTTTCTTCATCAGATTCTAAAGTAATAACATCTTGAGCCATCATAGTTGTTTCAAGCATATCATATTCGATACCAGGATATAATTCATCAATAGCATCTTTAGCTTTATATAAGTCAGTAGGTTCTACATAAACTGTCATAGCACCATCTTCAACTTCTAATTCTTTTACATCTACTTCAGCCATAATTAATGCATCCAATACGCCTTCTTCATCTTCAGACGCAAAGCTTAAGATACCAAACGCATCATAACTGTGTGATACACTTCCTTTAACGCCTAAATTTGAACGAGACTTATTGAAACATGTACGAATATCACCTAAAGAACGGTTTAAGTTATCTGTTAATACATCAATTACGATTGTACTAGCACCAGGTCCAAATCCTTCATAACGAGCTTCGATATAAGATTCACCTGTACCACCTTTAGCTTTTTCAATATTTCTTTTGATAACATCGGCTGGAACTTGTGCAGCTTTTGCTTTTTCAATTACACGTTTTAAACTTTGGTTCATATCTGGATCAGGAACACCAGCTTTTGCAGCCATATAAATTTCCTTACCAAATCTTGAATATACTTTTGTTTTTGCGGCAGCCGTTTTCGCCATAGCGGCTTTACGCACTTCATGTGCTCTTCCCATGAACAATCACCTTCCCTAAATTTTTTACTTTATTATTATACTCAATAGTTATTTATAAGACAAATATTTTCTTACAAAAAAGGCAGAAAATTCTGCCTTTTTATTATGCTTCACGTAAAACAGCCTTTAATTGATTGCGTAATGCATTCACAATCTTTTCAACAACCGGATTAATATCCTTATCAGTTAATGTTCTTTCTTCAGATTGGAATACCATACTTACAGCAATACTTTGTTGTCCTTCAGGAACACCTTTACCTTTATAAACGTCAAATACTTCAACATCTTTTAAGATCTTACCAGCATTTTTACGTACGATATTTACGATATCTCCAGCCTTAACATCTAAATCAACTAATAACGCTAAGTCATATGAACTAGATGGATATTTACAAATAGGTACGAATTTAACTTTAGATGCTTTCGCATTGAAGATAACTGATAAATTAAATTCACCAATCATACAAGCATCAATATCATATTCTTTTGCTTTTGCAGGATGCACTTTACCAAATACACCAAGTAAATCTTTACCTAAATATAAAGCGGCACTTTGTGATGGATGGAATGTTGTTGTATCCACATCGTTTGCTTTGATTGTTACACGTTTTTCATCAAATCCTAATTCTTCTAATAATGCATAGATTTGACCTTTCATTACATAGAAATCATTGTTTGTAGTAATAGCTTGCCATTTACTACGAACCGTTGTAGGAGTTAACGCTAACGCTAAACGATCTTGTGGTTCACCTTTTTCGTTATATACAACTGCTACTTCAAATAAACCAAAGTTATCATTACTTCTAGCAGTATTGAATGCGACTGTATCTAACATACTTGGCATAATAGATGTACGGAAATAACGACGTTCATCACTAGCTGGGTTTGCTAATTCAACCGCACCACTTAATGGCATAACTGAATTATCAATATGTTTCTTACTTACTAATGAATAAGAAATAATTTCACTATAACCAAAGCCATTTAACATTTTCTTAATCATACGAGTTGTACGACCATTTGGAGCTAAATTACCTTGTGTAGTTGGCATTAATGGTAATGTAGAAACAATATGGTCAAATCCTTGAATACGAATTACTTCTTCAACTAAATCTTCTGCAATAGAAATATCTGTACGATAAGAAGGAATTGTACAAGTAATAACATCACCATCAACTTTAGGTTCAAAACCTAAACGAGCTAATGGATCACATGCTTCTTCCATCGTAAATGTTGTACCTAATACACTATTTACTTTAGATAATGTAACACTAACTTCTTTACTAGCTTCTTTTAAAGAACCACAAACAACAGTTTCTTCAATACCACTAGCACTAGCATATTCAACCAATAATTGAACCGAACGTTCAACAGCTTTCACACAAGCTAATGGATCAATACCTTTAATGAAATGTTGTGCAGCTTCTGTATTTAAATTGAAATTACGAGCAGAATTACGAATACATACATGATCAAAGATAGCCGCTTCGATGATAATACCTTTAGATTCTTCATCAATCTTACTATCATCACCACCCATGATACCAGCAATACCAATTGCTTTACCTTCAGTAGTAATCATAATATCATCTTCAGTAATGTTATATTCAACACCATCTAAAGCAGTATACGCTTCATGTAAACCTTGTTTAACTGTAATTTCTTTAGCAGGAATTTTAGCTAAATCATAGAAATGTAATGGTTGACCAGTTTCTAACATTACTAAGTTAGAAATATCAACTACGTTATTAATTGCTTTAATACCAGCACCTTTTAATGCATCTTTAATCCATTTTGGAGATTCTTTTATTTCCACATGATTAATCACTTTACCTAAGAATGTAGGACATTTTTCAGTTTCAGATTTAATCACTAAATTTGTTTTACTTTCTTCTACTTCTACATGATAATCAGGTAATGTAACTTCACGATTTAAGATAGCTCCAACTTCTTTTGCCATAGCCCACATAGCCAAGCAATCGTTACGATTAGGAGTCAATCCTACATCTAAAATTGTATCATCTAATGATAAATAACCTAATACATTTGTATCACCAACAACTGCATCATCACCTAATACTTCAATACCAGCTAATTGTTGTTCAGTTAATTGTTTTGGATCTACACCTAATTCAGATAATGAACAAATCATACCCTTAGATTCTTCACCACGAACTACACCTTCTTTGATATCTCCACCACGTAATTTGCATCCAGGTAAAGCTACAATTACTTTTTGACCTTTTGCTACATTTGGAGCACCACAAACGATTTGACGAACATCAGTTCCTACATTTACTTGACAAATATGCAAGTGATCACTATTTGGATGATCTACACATTCTTCTACATAACCAACTACTAAGTTAGTAGCATATGCCATTTCTTCTAACCCTTCAACTTCTAAACCACAAGCAGTGATTTTATCTGCTAACATTTTAGGTGTAATATCATGTAAATCTACATATTGTTTTAATACATTATAACTTAATCTCATGACTCACTCCCCCTTACTCAAATCTTGTGAATGGTTTTAAGAATTGAATATCATTCGCATAGAAATTACGAATATCATCAATACCATATTTCAACATAGCAACACGTTCAACACCTACACCAAATGCAAAACCAGTATATTTAGTTGAATCAATGCCAGCCATCTCTAATACATTTGGATGCACCATTCCGCCACCCAAAATTTCAATCCAACCAGTTCCTTTACATACGTTGCAGCCTTTACCACCACAAATATGACAAGTAACATCGATTTCTACAGATGGTTCAGTAAATTGGAAATAACTTGGACGCAAACGAATTTCACGAGTTGGTCCAAACATATGTCTTGCTAATAATTCTAAAGAACCTTTTAAATCTGACATATGAATATTTTCAGCAACAACTAACCCTTCAATTTGAACGAATTGATGACTATGTGTCGCATCATCATCATCACGACGATATACTTTACCTGGACAAACAACTTTAATAGGTAATTTATCATGTAAAGCTTCTAAAGTACGCATTTGAATTGCTGTTGTATGCGTACGTAATAATCTTTCTACATCAATATAGAAAGTATCTTGCATATCACGAGCTGGATGCCCTTGTGGAATATTTGCACGTTCGAAATTGTATAAATCCAATTCAACTTCAGGACCATACCATACTGTATAACCCATAGATTCGAAAATATCTTCAATTTCTTGTTGAACGATTGTTAATGGATGTAATGTACCCTTACTAGCTTTTACACCAGGTAAAGTAATATCAATTGCATCCTTAGCCATTTGTTCTTCCATTGCTTTCTGTGCAATTTCTTCCATTTTACTAGCAAATACAGCTTCAAATTCTTTCTTTAATTCATTTGCTTTTTGACCAAATTCACGTTTTTCTTCTGGTGATAATGTTTTCATTTGAGACATAAAACCAGCAATCAAACCTTTTTTCCCTAAGATATCAACTTTTAACTTGTCGATTTCTTCTTTCGTATTAGCACCAGCAATTTGCGCTAACACATCTTGTTTAATCTCATCCCACTTAATTGACATAAAATTCTCCTTTTCAATAAAAAAACCGCACACGTCCAGGAACGAACGAGCGCGGTACCATCCTGATTTGTTTCATAAAAAACACACTTAATTTTGATAACGCAGTACTCTGCGGAGGTGATTAGCCCCACTCCAAGGTGAATTCAAATAGATGTCTCTAAAGTGGCTTTCAGCCGGTGACCACTTCTTTCTAAAGAGCCAGTGCCTATTCTACTAGTCCTTTTCATCACGTTACTTAAAATTATAGTCTAAAAAAGAGGATTATGCAAATACTTTTTAGTTAATGACTCTATAACGTAAACGAATGTACGAATTATCTAAGAGATTGCATTCCTGTAATTGCAAAATACCTAATTGATTTAATTCATCTGTAGAAAACAAACTTTTACCATCAATCATTGTTGGAGTATCTTTACCACCAACTAAAACAGGCGCAACTACAATATCAATATAATCAAACAGTTTTTCTTTCAAAAACAAACTATTTAAAGTACCTCCACTTTGAATTGTCAAATAATCACAACCAAAATCTCTTTTCAAAATTTCAAGAGCACTAACAAGATGTAATTCATCTTGGAAAATAATATGTAAATTAGATTCATGAACCATAAAAGCTGGATGATTATTATTCGTAGTAATTAAAACAAACTCCTTAGATAATGCACAAAAGTAACGAATACCCTGCTCATTCAAATGATGATTATCAATCATCACAAAAGAAACAGGTCCTTTATTTGGCATTGAACGAGTATTTACCCCAATTTTCGCTTGAACTTTACCAGAATTTAATGACCATAAATCCGTCGTTTGTTCAATTTCATAATATTGATGCAAACCTTCAGACAAACCAGAAATATGCGGAAAATCTTGATCAAAATCTAATGCATCGGTTGTGCCAGTACTGATTTTCCCATCAACCGACATCAACATAAATAAAGTTGTAATTGGGCGATTCATAAATACCTCCTAAAAAAGCATAATCAAAAAGATTATGCTTACTTTCTAAAATGATAGGCTACAATTCCACCTGCAACGGCTACATTTAATGATTCAAATTGTGACATTTCAATAAATACATGATGATCACATACATCTAATACATCATTGGATACACCTTTTCCCTCATTGCCTAATACAATGGCAAAGTTATCATGTGGTTTATATTCTTGTAATGGCTTTGCATTTCTTAAACTTGTTCCATAGATGGTACATCCATTTTGTTTTAATTCTACAATTTGTTTATGAATATCATCACGAATAACTGCAATATGGAAGATTGCTCCTTGAGAAGAACGAATAACCTTACTAGAATATTCATCCGCACAATTCTTAGATAAGATAACCGTATCAAAACCAAAGGAATACGCTGTACGAATAATAGTTCCAACATTCCCTGGATCTTGTACTTGATCCAAAATAAAACAGCGTTTCTTATTTGATGTTACTTGAGGTTTCTTACAAATCGCTAAATACTTATTTAATGAAGATGTAGAAGATAGCTTATGCATAATCTCTTCAGTAACAAATATCGGTTCTAAATTGAAGATGTTTTGTACATCCTTACGAACTAATAAATGATGAATTAAACCATGTTTATTCGCTTCTTCAATTAAATGTTCTTCTTCAATAATAAATAATCCTGTCTCATCACGATATTTTTTTTGTTGTAATTTATACCACTCTTTTACTTTGTTATTTTGCAAAGAATTAATTTCCATAATATCACCGTATTCATCTTAACATAAACAAAAAAGAAAAGGAACGAATTAATCGTTCCTTAGTCCTTTAATACATTGTGACAACGTGTACAAACGCCATCTTCTTCTAATGATTCAAATACGTTCCAACAACGCGGACATACATGACCATTCATTTTTTCAACTTTAACACCACATTTACTGTTTTCGAATACTGGTAATTCTTCTTCAGTAGTAACTACTTTAGAAACAATGAATAATTGTGCTAATTGTTGTAATGTGAATGTGTCTAATAAACCTTTGTATTCATCAGTAACATGTAATGTAACTACTGCTTCTAATGGTTTACCAATAACTTTTTCAGTTCTAGCTACTTCTAATGCTTTTAATACATCATTACGAACTGCAAATACGCTTGACCATAATGCTTTAACTTCTTCAGCATTTGCATATACATCTGTTGTTGGGAAATCATTTAAATGAACAGATGCGGCTTTTTTACCTGTGAAGTGATCATATACTTCTTCTGTTGTGAAAGATAGAATTGGAGCTAATAATAATGCTAATGCTTCAACACAATCATAGATTACAGATTGAACTTGTCTACGACGTTTAGAATCTTTCTTTTCAATGTATAAAATATCTTTAGCGATATCTAAGTAGAATGAACTTAATTCATTTGTCATGAAGCTTGTACATAATCCAGTAACATCTAAGAAATCATAATGAGCATATGCTTGTTTAACTGCTTCTACTAATTCAGCTAAACGAACTTTTAAATATTGATCGATACTTTCTAATTCTTCATATTTAACATAATCAGATTCATAATTGAAATCAGATGCATCAATATTACCTAACATGAATTTGAATGTATTACGAATCTTACGATATTGTTCAGTAGCTTGTTTGATTAAGTCATCTGAAATACGCATATCTTGTTTGTAGTCAACGTTAGCTGCCCATAAACGAAGAATATCTGCACCAAATTTATCTACGATAGCAATTGGATCAATAACGTTACCTTCAGATTTACTCATCTTACGACCTTTACCATCTAATACATAACCATGGCTTAATACGCTCTTATATGGAGAACATCCATTTGTAGCAACACCAACGATTAATGAAGAGTTGAACCAACCACGATATTGGTCACTACCTTCAAAATATAAATCACTTGGATAACTAAATCCACGTTGTTCTAAGATGTTATGACTTGAACCAGAGTCAAACCAAACGTCCATAATATCTGTTTCTTTTGTAAATAATCCATTAGGAGATTTTTCATTTGTATAACCTTCTGGTAATAAGTCTTTAGCTTCTCTATCAAACCAAACATTTGAACCATATTCTTCAAATAATTTCGCAACATGTTCAAATACCACTTCATCCATAATTGGACTCTTATCTTCATTGTAGAAAATAGGAATTGGAACACCCCAAACACGTTGACGAGAAATACACCAGTCACCACGGTCACGAATCATGTTATATAAACGAACTTCACCGAAGTCATTTTCCCATTTAACATTTTTAATTTCTTTTAATAATTCTTCACGAATCTTTTCAATAGATGCAAACCATTGAACAGTAGCACGGAAGATAATAGGTTTTTTCATACGTTCATCATGAGGATAACTATGAGTAACCCATTCTAACGCTAATAAATTACCTAATTCATCCAATTTATTAGTAACTGTTTTATTAGCATCTGTAACGAATTGTCCTTGTAAGAAGTCACCAGCTTCTTCCATCATACAACCCTTTTCATCTACTGGACAATATGCTGGTAAACCATATTTTAAACCAACAATAAAGTCTTCCATACCATGACCTGGAGCAGTATGTACACATCCTGTACCATCTTCATCAGTAACGTGATCACCTAAAATAATAACACTTGTACGATCATAGAATGGATGTTTAACAGTAATGTTTTCTAATTCTTGACCACGATAAGTTTTGATAATTTCTCTTTGTTCTAAATGGAATTTATCGCATAATTTATCAACCATAGTAGATAATACGATTAATTTACCCTTTTCTGTATTAACAACAGCATATTCAAAACGAGGATTTAAACAAATTGCTAAGTTAGCAGGAATTGTCCATGGAGTAGTTGTCCAAATAACAAAACGTTCATCTGTTAATACACCTTTACCATCTTGAACATCAAATGCTACATAGATAGTTGGGTCTTTTTTATCGAAGTATACGATTTCACTATCTGCAATCGCACTTTCACGTTCTGGTGACCAATAAATAGGTTTCAATCCTTGATAAATTAAACCTTTCATCGCCATTTTCGCAAAAGAACGAACTTGGTTAGCTTCAAAATCCTTAGTTAAAGTAATATAAGGATTTTCAAAATCCGCAACAGTTCCTAAACGTTTCATTGTATTACGTTGAATATCTACTTGAGTTAATGCATATTCATGACAACGAGTTCTAAAATCAGCCACAGACATTTTCTTACGGTCATATCCTAAAGCAGGCATTTTATTCTCAATTGGTAAACCATGTGTATCCCATCCAGGAACAAATGGCACATGATAACTAGCCATGTGTTTACTCTTAACAATAAAGTCTTTAATAATACGGTTCATTGCTGTACCACAGTGTAAGTTACCATTTGCATATGGAGGACCATCATGCAATACAAATGGAGTCTTATCTTCATTTCTCTTCAACATTTCTTGGTACAAATTCATTTCTTCCCAACGAGCTTGATAACCAGGTTCTTTTTTAGGAAGATTGCCACGCATCTCAAATGCAGTATTAGGCATTAATAATGTGTCTTTAAAATCCATTTTATCTATCTCCTTTTTTAAAATAAAAAACGCCCTAATCTAAGGACGTTATAACGCGGTACCACCTTAGTTCATATAGAAATCTATATGCCCTCAACTCTTTTAACGCAAGATTACGATATAACTTACTACATTCAGTTATATAGCTCACAAGTGATGTCTACCTATATCTTCCTTGTTGAATTTCCACCAACCATCAACTCTCTAAAAATTCCAATATAGCAGCGCGTCTTGATCAAAGCTTTTATTTTTCTAATTCCTTTTTCGCATCTACAAACGGAGCACGAGTTTCATCAGATAAATAATCTAAATTAGAAATTTCTGGAATTTGGAATGTTTCCATTAAAGCATCCATACTTTGTAATTTAGATTTAATATCCGTTCGCATCTCTTTTGTTTGTGAAGTCAAACGATTAATTTCAATAAAAACCATCTTCGCAGAACCTAATGCTTCTTTAATAATTAAGTCCGCATTCCCCTGCGCAGTTTCAATTATAACATTTGCTTCCTTTAATGCCAACCTCGAAATTTCTTCTGCAGCCTTTTCACGCATAGATAATTCATTAATTAACATTTGATAACGTTGTTTTAACATTAACAACTGCTCATTTGCACTCTTAATTTGGGTTTGATAACGTGTTATTTGTTCTTTAAGCATTTGATTTTCTTCTTTAAGATCATCAACTTCATCATTATATCGAAAACGTTCATAATTTTGACGTCTAGATAAAAAACGACTATCTGACATAACACTACCCTCCCATCTATACGTATTGCTCTACATGTACTAACAAATTACCCTTTTTAGTAACGGCAATTTCTTCTCTAATTTTAAAACGACCAACTTGTCGAATCGAAACGATGTCACCATTATGACACAAATCATTACAATCCACAAGAGAATCATAATTTAATCTTACTAAACCAGCACGAATCATTTGTTGAGCCTTATTTCTAGACATATGGCCAAGTTCACTAACAATCGCATCTAAACGATACGATGAACTTGTAATTTTCAAACTCTTCGTTTTAAATACTGGTTCTAATAAAACATTACTTCTTTTAAAATGAATGGATAATTGATGAATTTGATGTAAATTCGCTTCTATATAATCCGCAATATTCTCTTTTGTATAAATAACTATTTGAGAATCATCCAACCAAATATCACCAAATTTTTCTTTTTGAATACCAAGATTCATTAATGCACCATACACATCTCGATGCGAAATTTTAACAAAATCTCCACGATACTTTCCAATTAAACAAACAACATCATCATAATCTCCAACAACAAGACAACGCATTGTAGTTTCCTCAAAATCAGGCACAAAATGATAATCCACTTGTTTACCATAGTATCGTTTAACCACTTCAACTTGTGAAGGTGTTAAAAAATCAGAACAAGATGTACGATATGACATTTCATAAAAACGTCGATAATCATCCAATCGTTTTAAAAAAGCGTCTTGGTTCTTAAAATGCTCATTCTGCATTATTCTTCATCTTGAGAAATAGAACCATCAACACCAATATTTACTGGTGTACATAAAATTGCATCACGATCGATATGTTTAGTAGCTCCACTTAAACCAAATGTAACACCTTGTAAAAAGTCAATTGTTCTTTGTTTATATTCATAAGACAATTTTCTTAAATTAACAACAGCAGCTCTACGTTCTTTTAAGTGTTTAGCAATTTCAACCACTTCGTCAAAAGAACGAGGTTCAAACATAACGATATTTGTTTCAGCAGCATTTACACCACGTGCTTTAGGTTTTTCATATTTGCTAATTGATTTAGCTTCTTCTTCATTTACTTCAAGATATTCTTCTTCATCATCAACTTCAGGAGCGAAGAAATCTGTAATTCTATTTTTAATACTCATTGTAAATACCTCCAATTATTATTAATTATAACACTTAACTATAGAAAATGAAATAATACTAGTCACCAAAATCATTTTGATATGCAACAAAACTGCAAGATTTAACACCTTGAATTTGTTGAATCGCTGTAATAATTACTGATTCTTTTTGCACATCTTTAACTTCTAATTCATAAGTAACTTCAACATCTTTACCATATGCAGTTTGAGAACGTAATTTCTTATTTTTAATTGATTCAACTTTTGCTAATACAGCACTTTCAGCATCCATTGAATATTTAATAATTAACAAATAACGTCTAGACAATCTAAATCCAAATGCATAGCATCCCATGTATAATAATCCTACTAATAAACTACCAAATATTGATGGTAAATACATACCAGCACCAGTCATAATACCTGCCGCAATAGCCCAGAACATAAATGCTGTATCAAGTGGTTCTTTAACTGCTGTTCTAAAACGAACAATAGATAACGCCCCTACCATCCCTAATGATAACGCCATGTTTGATGAAATTGTACATGTAATAATTGATGTTACCATGGCTAATAAAATAATACTCATCGCAAATGAATTTGAATATACTACACCAGTATATGTTTTACGATAAATAAATAGAATAAATAATGCAATGACACATGCAACTGCTACAGATAATAATAATTCTGGTAAAGAAATTGTGCCATTCAAATCAGCTAAAATCATTTCTAAAATATTTTGCATAACTAACCTCCTACTTCACATTTGCACAACGTGCAAACTTACTAACAGCTTCTCTACGTAATGGAACAGTACTTAAGATACCTGCAATACTACTTGGTAAATATTCGTTATATTTAACTTCTAATACTTCCAAGCCATCGTCTAAGATATCATAACCTCCATTTTCAAGATTCCATAAATTCGTATCATACACACCAGAATGAATCATCGAATCAAAAGTGATTCTAACATCACTAACAGGATGTACAAACGCAGTTCTTCGATATCTAACAACTACCGAAGGAACCAACCTTTCAATGCGCATAGCCCCTAGAAACTCTTGTAACAAAGGACTGTGTGATTTAATTCTTTCATATTGACCAGCAATTAAACAATCCGCAATTTCCTTAGAAATCTTCACTTGTTTTTTACTTGTCATATTGTTATGTTTCATTTTCTTTTCTAAACGAACAAACTCATAATTATCATTGTAATAACGAATACGATATTTACTACGATTTAAAACACCATTCATCTTTTCATAATAAGCAACATTATCAATGGTATCAAAATATAAACTAGTAATAATATAAGAACCATCATCACCACCTGCATTTTTATCTTTATCTAAAAATGCTGATAATTGTTGTTTCAAAGCCAAAGCATCCGTATGACTCAAAATATATTTAATTTCATATCTATACTTCATAATCATCCTCCAAAATACTTTTCATATTCCGCATTGGACAATCCAAAATATGACTTCGCATGCTTTTTAATATAAGAATCACGTTTCTTAATATAATTGCGTAAACCACTAACAGCATCTTCCCAATATGCATAGGAATGACCCCATCTAGCACGATCACGTTTCATTTCTGGTTTAATTTCATTATAAATATCATCTAAACGTTGTAAAACTATGTCTTTTTTCCACGTATTCTTCATGTTATAACTTAAACGTTCTAAGAACATCTGTCTAAATTCAGCATTCTTCATTAAATTTCTTAAAATCGTCGTTTCCCAATGATTAAACGTCATACCACCAGGATCCGTTGTAAAATTAAAGAAATTATAAGAATAATTATAAAATGCAAAATCTAAATCATAGAATATATAATGGAATCTACCATCATCTAAATTCGGATTTCTAAACATACGACTATTTACAATATCATTATTTGTTGTATAAATAACCGCAATCCAATAATCTGCACAGTTTTCAACATTTACCATATCTTTAACTTTATCATAATTAGCCTTTTTAGACATATCATGAGTACTTACAAAATTACGTAAATTATTATAAGCTTTCATATTACCAGATTTATACGTTCTATCAATACGAACAATATCTGTATTCGATGTCGTCGCTTCAACATTATAATGGTTAGCCACAAAGTGTTCATCTACCTTCTCACGAATGAAATACACACCCCAATACTTCCCATTCATATATAAGATAACTGACTTATATGCCTGTACATCTACATCCGTATAATCATCTACCAAACTCGTACCAACTAAATCACGAATGACACTCTCTTCTTCATCTTGAGAGCCAGTACGCAACACAAAACTTTGATAAAAACTCGTATCACGCTTTTCAAATAAAGGATACTCTAAATGACCAGCACCATATTTTTTCTTAAATACAACTTCATAGCACTTTTTAGGATACCCACGTGCACTGCCACCAAACATCTGTAAACCAAAAGGAATCGAAAACTTAGACTCATTATCCTCTAATAATTCTATGACTCCGCCACCAACTTCATACCCTTCTGTCCAAGCATGGTTATGTAAATTATTAATTTTACTTTGATCCATACTTAATGATAAAACAGGTAGTGTATGATTTTCATTGATGATATAAGAACAGGTCAGTGTTTGACTGACCATTTTATCTTGTTCTTTTGCCATAAATTTTAAAACAGTTGTTTTTGTTAAATGTAAAGGCTCACTATACACTTTACTAGAAGTCGTAGGATTAGAGCCATTCGTTGTATAGTAAATGGTCCCAACCCCATTTAATGCAACAACAACTTCATCAACATCATTAACTACTAAAGAACCTTGGCTACTACTGGGAGAACTACTTCGAGCAATTGTACCAGCATCATTTTTCGCTTTAGGAGTTGGCGTTTTATAATAATACATTCCATTAGCGTCTTTACCATAGCTATAACCACTTGGTAAATCACCAACAAATAAACTATCTACAACTTTGTTATTTTTCGATAAATAAATACCTTCTCTTCCAGCCAAACCAAAATTCGCATGATAATAAGATTTATTAGTCAAATTCGTATTACCACTAGCCATAATTACATAATAAGCATTTGCATCTAAAGTAACTTCAGGCAATTGATATTTATTCACTTGATTTAAAGTATCAGATAAATAATAATCACTTAATAAAATTGCATGATCAGAATTGTTATAAATTTCAATCCAATCATAATAATTCGCACCATTTTGCGCTAAATAACTATAGTTATTACTCATAGCCTCAGAAATAATTAAATCATTTTCTAAAGCAAATGTAGAATGAAATTCTTTAATTCCTTCTGCACTATTTTCATATCCAGGAGTAGGTTCACAAGATTCAAAATATCCACCCTCTGCATAAACCATACTTACACCATCAGATACATTCTCATAACTATAACTAGCAATTACTTGACCCTTATTGTTCGTTAAAACTACATCGCCCGTATTACCTTCTAATTTAAATGAACTATGAAGCACATCGTTTTTAAGATTCTTACCAGATGTATAAACAACCAACACTTCATTTGGTTGAATCATAACATTTGGAAACTGCCACTTAAAACTCTCACTTAAACTATTAGATAAACTATAATTATTCAAAGAAATAATAGAATCAGAAATATTCTTAATTTCAATAAAACCATAGAATTGATGATCCATCATAAAATTCCCATCATTACGAACCAAGAATTCATTAATAATTAAACTAGAATCATCTACTGTCTGAATACTTGCTAATAAAGTATTATGCCCTTCAATTGTGTTCGCAAAACCAGGAGTAGGTAAATTTTGAATCACCCATTTACCATCTGCATTTCTTCCCATTACTTGATTCGCTTCTAAAGCTACTGTTTCAACCGCATCAATGACTTTACCACTAGGCTTACGCAAAGAAATAACTTCATTTCCACTACTTGAAATTTTGAAATTCGCAAACATTCCTTCTTGTGCTTGTCCACTACAGAATACTGTTAAATATTCATGAGGTCCAATTGAAGAATTTGCTGGGAATACCCACTTAATTTCTTTTTCACTATCACTTAATCCATAATTATCTAAAACAATTTCAGAATCTGTACCATTGTATAATTCAATATAATCATGACTATTCCCTTGATAATCACTAATTACACCACTACTAGTAGAACAAATTTCATTGATAATTAATTTTTCAATATGGAAAGACTCGTTCGTTAAGTCTTCAGTATCAATTTTAGAAGAATCAAAATTAGAAGAATCAGATAAAATAACAGAACCAATTGCTAAAGCAATCATTAGTCCTGCTAATAAAAAGAATAAAATAGGTTTTGTAGATTTACTTTGTTTCATTCTTCTCATCCTCTCATTCTTCGCTAATTGTAGCATATTTAATAAACAAAAAAAAGGTAGTCAAAAATAAAATAAAGAAACAATAATTTCCTTATCTTACTTTAACTACAATTACATCTTTTCCAATACTAATAATATTATCAATCGCTATCACTATTTTCACATCATTAAAAAATAAACAACGTAATCTTTGTAATAAGTTCTTTGGTTCTTTTACAATAATACTTTCAATACATAAACTATGACTGTTCAAATCTAAATCCGAAATAAAACCAATCATTTCACCATTTTGTTCATTAACAACAAACTTCTTTTGTAGTGCAGAATATTTCATAGTATCACCTACACCATACTATGCTCGTTATAAATTTTTCTTTAAACAATTTAACGCATTTTTCTCCATTCTTGAAACTTGTGCTTGTGAAATACCCATTTCTTTCGCTAATTCCGTTTGTGTTTTTCCATCATAATAACGAGCATAGATAATCTCTCGTTCTTTATCATTCAGCAATCGCATACTACTTTGAATCGAAATTTGATCATTTAATTTACGAATTTCATCATTACTATCTTCTATTTGATCAACTAATTGGATAGAATCCCCTTCATCACTATACATTGGTTCATAAATAGAAACTACACCTTGTAAGGTTTCTAAAGCCATATGCACATCATGTTCACTAATAGATAATTCCTTCGCAATCTCTAAATAACTCGGTTCAAATTGATTTTGTTGAAGAAACTGTTCTTTCATCTGTAAACATTTATAACTTTGATCTTTTAGTTGTCTTGAAATTTTAATCATTTGTCCATCGCGCAAATATCGTTTCATTTCACCAATAATCATCGGAACTGCATACGTACTAAAACGCACTTCATGTTTCAAATCAAAATTATCAATTGCTTTAATCAAACCAATACATCCGATTTGAAATAAGTCATCTAAATTATCTGTACGATTGATAAATCGCTGTACCATCGATAAAACTAATTTCAAATTACCATTTACCAAGGTTTCTTTACATTCAACTTCACCCTTTTGATATCTCTTAAATAAATCCATCATTTCATGATTGGACAAAACAGGTAAATCAGATGTTTTTAAACCACAAATATCCACTTTATAACGAGACATATATCTCACCTCGTTATTAGTATCGACATACCTACCATCTTTACACTTGGCAGTTATTGGTATTCTTTCAGACCTATGGTAAAATACTATACATGAAAGAAGTTGATTCTATGAATGATTTAGGAATAATTGTTTCCCTTCAAATATATAAAAGCGATTCACAAATTCAATATGAAATGCAAGAACTAGAACAACTATGCAATGCTTGTCATATTGATATCGTAAATAGTTATGTTCAAAAAGCTGATACGATTAATGCAGCTACCTATATTGGTAAAGGAAAAGCCTTTGATATTGCTAGTGATGTACATGATAAAAATGTAACTGTTGTAATTTTTAATCATGAACTATCTGGCTCTCAAGTTCGTAACTTAGAAACCATTATGCAAGTAAAAGTAATGGACAGAACCGATGTTATTTTAGAGATTTTCTCTAAACGTGCCCAAACCAAAGAAGCCAATCTCCAAGTAGAAATTGCACAATTAAAATATACTTTGCCACGTTTAGTACATGATAAAGTACAATACGATAGACAAGGTGGCGGTAGAAACCGTGGTGCTGGAGAAAAGAAACTCGAATTAAATAAACGTCGTATCGAACAAAGAATTCATTCTTTAGAACGTGAATTAGAATTAGTTAAAAAGAATCGCGAAAATCAAAGTAACAAGCGTAATAAGAATACCATAGGAAAAGTTGCTTTAGTTGGATATACAAATGCTGGAAAATCTTCATTAATGAATGCATTATTACATATTACCCAACAAGAAGAACATAAACTTGTCTTTGAAAAAGACATGCTATTCGCGACTTTAGATACAAATACTCGTCTTATCGACAATAAAAACTACCCTGCTTTCTTACTAACAGATACTGTAGGATTTGTATCAAGCTTACCACATACATTGGTTAAAGCATTCCATAGTACCTTGGAAAGTGTAAATCAAGCTGATTTATTATTACATATTGTAGATCGTAGTCATCCAAAATACAAAGAACAAATGGAAACAACGATTCAAACCTTAAAAGAAATTAAGGCACACAATATACCTATGATTACAATTTACAATAAAACCGATTTAGTACAAGAAGAAATTCATACTAGTGAAATTTGCATATCTTGTAAAACAAAAACAAATCTAAATCAAGTACTAGAAGCAATTACACAACACTTCTATAAAGAATACTATGAACTAGATTTGTTAATACCATATGAAGATACCAATTTCTATCACAACTTACATAAATCCCAATTCATCAATGAAACACTTCTTGATGAAAAAGGATATAAAATTCATTGCTTATGTCATCCAAACTTTTATAATGAACATATGCAAAGAATCCAAAAATATTTATGCTAGCTTTCAACTAATTGATCTTTTAACTTCAAAATGATTCGTTTCTCTAATCGAGAAATATACGATTGTGAAATACCTAATTTCTCTGCAATATCTTTCTGCGTTAACTCCTCCATTTGGATACCATAACGCATCATCATTATTTCCTTTTCACGCGGTTCTAAATGCTCTATAGCAGATAAAACCGCTTTTTTATTTTCATTTAACATAAATTCATCTTTAACTAAATCATTAGATGTACCTAATATATCAGACAACAACAATTCATTTCCATCATAATCAATATTCAATGGTTCATCAAAAGACACTTCTACTTTTTGTTTATTTTTCTTGCGTAAATGCATTAATATTTCATTTTCAATACATCTAGAAGCATACGTAACTAATTTAATGTTTTTATCCAAATCAAAAGTTTGTATAGCCTTAATTAAACCAAAGGTCCCAATACTAATTAAATCTTCCATAAAAATCGGATTACTCTCAAAACGTTTCGCAATATAAACAACCAATCGCAAATTATGTTCGATAAGCTTATTTCTAGCTTGCATATCCCCTTTTTGAAACAACAATAAAGCCTCTAGTTCATCTTCTTTACTCAATGGATGTGGTAAAACATCACTACCCTGAATATAATAACAATCACTCTCATACGATTTACATTGTAAAGCTTTAAGTAACCATAAAAGCCACATAGTTATTTCACCTTTCTAGTAATTGATTCAATAAACATGGATACAAATTTTGAATATCTTTTTCTATATATGCAATATATACCCTCTGCTTAGGAATATGTACTCCAACTATAGAACCTTGACACACTTCTACTAATTCATTTTGAACAGTCGCAATTACTTTCTCTTTAACCTGCAACACTTGTTTATCATGTAAATAAATAATCGGTATCTGCTGATAATTCGCAAAATTACCACTATCCCAATATCCATAACAACGAACATGATATTCATCAAATTCTAAAGATATCGCATAACAATACTCTTTTAATTTTCTAAATGAACTACATCGATATAATAAAACATAAGTAACCAAAGATAAAACAAACAATACCAATACCCATTGATAAGATGTCGTTTTCATATACCAAATTCCATGATAAATAGTACCTTCAAATAAGATATACATAAACAAGATAATCATAAAGCATAGTAACTAATGACAAAACATTAAACAAACTTTACGCATATACAAAAATATAGATACAACTTCTATAAGTAATACAGCATACATAGAAATATCTGCATACAAAAAAACCAAGATACAATTACTAATAATAACAACTATAATCATTCTTCGTTTATCTATATACTGATTAACTATATATGCAGATAATAATGATGTACAAATACACAAAACAACCTGAAACAAGAATACAAACTCCAAATATGATTTCATATACATCCCTAAAACAAAATACCATTACATAATAGAAAATAATGTCAATTATCCACAGTTATCTTAATTTTTTTATACCTTCATTGAGTAAAATAATAAGCATCGATAATCCAACAACGACTCCCCAACAGGCTATTGGTAATGAACAAATATGTAAAGCATTTTGTAAAAACACATTTTCACTTATAAAGAATTGAATCGTACAACTTAATAGAAATATGATATTTAACCATGTATTAGAAAATAATTGTAAACTACATAAACTATGATCTAATTGCTTCATATTATAAACATGAAATAATTGCGTAAATGATAAGGTCATAAAAGCCATTGTATTCGCTACTTCAATTGATATTTGTAATCCATAACGATAACTAATTAGTGTAATACAACAAATGAAAAAGCCGTTACATAACAATTGAATCATGTGTTCTTTATTTAGAAATTGATTATGATGATTACGAGGATGTCTTTTCATCAAATCATCTTCTTTTGGTTCCATTCCTAAAGCAAAAGCTGGAAATGTATCGGTAATTACATTAATCCATAATAACTGAATTGGATGTAACAATAATGGATATTTCGATAGCAAAATCATGGAGCCCAATAAAGATAGACATTCACCAATATTACACGACAATAAGTATAAAATGACTTTAACGATATTATCATATATGCCTCTACCTTCTTCTACTGCTTTCATAATCGTACTAAAGGTATCATCCATCAATATCATATCGCTCGCTTCTTTAGCAACATCCGTTCCCCTTTTACCCATAGCAATACCTACATTCGCTTCTTTTAATGCAGGCGCATCATTAATACCATCGCCTGTCATAGCTACCATTTTTCCATGTACTTTTAATGTTCTTACAATCTTTAATTTATGTTCAGGAGTTACTCTAGCAAAGACCTTATATTGATTAATTTTGCGATATAACGTTTCATCATCTAACTCATCCAATTCTTTTCCTGTTATAACTTCATGCTCATATTTCGCAATCTTAATTTGTTTGGCAATCGCTAAAGCAGTACTTGCATGATCACCAGTAATCATTACAACATCAATTCCTGCTTGCTTAGCTAATGCAATTGCTTCATATACATCCTCTTTTACTGGATCCATCAATCCAATAAGACCTAGAAAGATGTATCCTGTATCTAAATCGTGAATATCTAATGATAACAATTCCTTACGACATACACCAATCACCCGTAAAGATTGATTTGCCATTGTATTCGCAATATCTACAATTCTACTTTTCATAGAATCTGTTAAATAACTAACTTGATTTTGTATTTCAATTTTACTGCAACTATCAAGAACTTGTTCCCAAGCCCCTTTCATATAGACATCATAATATTTATGCACTTTAACAATAGAAATCATTCTTTTTTTAGTTGAATCAAACTGTTCTTCATATACTTTTACAACTTGTTTTAGATGCTTATGATTATTACATAACCGATACAAAGCTACATCCGTTGCATTTTGTTTATTATCATCTTTATTAGGATCATAACTATTACAGATGAAAATTGCATCCAAAAAGCTAGTAGAGATTTGTTTCTCAAATGGAACAGCATAAGTTACAACTTCCATTTGATTTTTAGTAATTGTACCTGTTTTATCTGTACAAATGGTATCAATTGCACCTAACGTTTCTACTGTTTGCATTTTCCTCACTAGCGTATTTACCTCACTCATACGTTTTACACCAAATGCCAAAATGACAGTTATGACTGCAGTCAATCCTTCTGGAATTGAGGCAACAGCTAATGAAATTGCGGTCATAATTAAAGGTAATAATTCACGATTCTGTAATATACCAATAATAAGAATAAAAATGGATATCCCAATCGCAACCATTCCTAACACTTTACCTAACTTTTGAAAACGAATTTGTAAAGTGGTTTGATTATCTTCCGTACTTTGTAATAAATTAGCAATTTTACCAACTTCAGTATGCATACCAATTTGTTCAACAACACCTTCTGCTGTACCCGATACAACAAAAGTTGAAGCATAAACCATATTTTTACGATCTGCTAAAGGAGTAGCTTCTTGATAAATATACGTATCATTTTTGTATGTACTATCGCTTTCTCCTGTTAAAGATGATTCATCAACTGCTAATTGTTCACAATTAAGCAATCGAATATCTGCACTAATATAATTTCCAGATTCTAATTTTACTATATCTCCAACAGTCACAAATCGACTATCTATACTTTGATAAAGTCCATTTCTTTTCACCATTGTTTGCGGAATTGTTAATTGTTGTAAAGCTATCATTGATTTTTCTGCTTTATATTCTTGTACAATACTAAAAACCGCATTAAATACAATAATGGATAAAATAATAAAGGCATCAATAAATTCCATCATCAAAATCGATAAAATTGCACTAATAAATAAGATAATTACCATAGGATCTACTATTTGTTCACTTACTAATGAAATAAAACCCTTACCCTTATGTACAAACAAATCATTATAACCATACATTTGTAATCTACGTTTTACCTCGTCATCACTTAAACCAAATTCTTTATTCGATTGTAATTGTTTAATAGTCTCTTCTTTAGAAACATCATATCCCACACTATCCCTCCTAATAGTGTACTATATGCAAACATAGTACAATTAGAACAAAAAAAGAGTAGATTGAATTTGAATCTACTCTTCATCCATCGATAATACAGCCATGAATGCTTCTTGTGGAATTTCTACAGAACCCACAGCCTTCATACGTTTCTTACCCTCTTTTTGTTTTTCTAATAATTTCTTCTTACGTGTGATATCTCCACCATAACATTTAGCTAAAACGTTTTTACGTAAAGACTTAATATCACTACGTGCAATTACTTTACCATTGATTGCTGCTTGAATTGGAATTTCAAACTGTTGCTTCGGTATTAATTTCTTTAATTTCTCAGTGATTGCTCTACCTCTAGGATAAGCAAAATCACGATGAACAATACAACTTAAAGCATCAATAACTTCACCATTTAATAAGATATCCATCTTCGATAATTTAGATTCTTGATAACCAATCAATTCATAATCAAATGAAGCATACCCTTTTGTACATGATTTTAATTTATCAAAGAAATCAAATACAATTTCCCCTAAAGGTAAATGATAAATAATCATACGACGTACATCATCCAAATACGTCATATCTTGATAGATACCACGTTTTCTTTGACATAAATCCATAATTGGACCAATATAATCCTTTGGTGTAATAATAGTTGCCTTTACATAAGGTTCTTCAATATGATGAATTCTTTGCATTTCAGGTAAATGCGCTGGGTTATCAATACGTAAAACTGTTTCATCAGTTAAATATGCTTCATAGATAACACTTGGAGCAGTCGCAATTAACTCTAAGTTATATTCACGTTCCAAACGTTCTTGAATAACATCCATATGTAATAAACCTAAGAATCCACATCTAAATCCAAAACCTAATGCTTGTGATGTTTCTGCTTCAAATTGTAATGACGCATCATTCAATTGTAATTTTTCTAAAGCATCACGTAAGTCATTATAACGATTACTATCCGTTGGATATAAACCACAATATACCATTGGATTCATCTTACGATATCCAGGATAAGGTTCTAATGTTGGGTTATCTTTTAAAGTTACCGTATCCCCAACCGTAACATCCTTAACTGATTTAATACTAGCCGCGATCCATCCTACTTCACCAGCGCTTAAGCAATCTTTTTTCACTTCTTTAGGATTACGAATTCCTACTTCAGTTACTTGATATACGCCCTTAGTCGCCATAAATTCAATGGTATCACCAACTTTAACTGTACCATCTTTCACTCTTACAAAGATAATAACCCCACGATATGCATCATATACACTATCAAATACTAATGCTTTAAAAGGTTTATTAATATCACCATTGGGTGCAGGAACCTTTTTAACAATGGCTTCCAATACATCTTGAATACCAATACCATTTTTAGCACTAATTAATGGTGCATCTTGCGCTTCTAAACCAATTTCATTTTCAATTTCATGAATAACCACTTCTGGTTGAGCACTAGGTAAATCAATTTTATTAATAACTGGTAAAATTTCCAAATCATTATCCAATGCAAGATATACATTCGCCAATGTTTGCGCTTCAATACCTTGTGCCGCATCAACAACTAAAACTGCCCCTTCACAAGCAGCTAAAGAACGAGATACTTCATATGTAAAGTCTACATGGCCCGGAGTATCAATTAAATGTAATATATAATCATTACCATCTTTTGCTTTATATGATAATTGAACAGCATTCAATTTAATTGTAATTCCACGTTCTCTTTCTAAATCCAATGTATCTAAAATTTGGTCCATCATTTCTCTTTGTTGAACCGTTTGTGTTTGTTCCAAAATACGATCCGCTAAAGTAGATTTTCCATGGTCAATATGTGCAATAATTGAAAAATTTCGAATAAACTTTTGATCCATTTTTCATCACTCCTAAATAATCTATCGTATTATATCATATAATTAACAAAAAGAACTATATTTTTAGCTTTTGCTAAGAATATAGTTCACTACATCATCATTCGATTTTGTTTTTGTAAATAACAATAATAACGTTTCTACCGCTTTATCACTCTTACTAGACATAAATCCCCTACGAATAGACATAACTGCTTCCATTTCTTTTTCAGTTAGTAATAAATCATCACGACGAGTACCTGATTTTACTAAATCAATAGCTGGGAAAATACGTTTCTCTTGTAATTGACGTGATAAAATCAATTCCATATTACCTGTACCTTTGAATTCTTCAAAGATAACATCATCCATCTTACTACCTGTTTCAATTAAAGCAGTCGCTAAAATTGTTAAACTACCAGCCTCACGAGTATTTCTAGCTGCGCCAAAGAAACGTTTTGGCATATACAAGGATGCAGGGTCTAATCCGCCAGATAAAGTTCTACCACTACTTGTACAAGTTAAATTATAGGCTCTAGATAAACGAGTAATGCTATCTAATAAAATAACAACATCTTTATTACATTCAACTAAACGTTTGGCACGTTCCATAACCATTTCCGATACTTTTTTATGTTTTTCTGGCAATTCATCAAATGTAGAATAAATAACTTCAACTTGTTGTTCATTTAATGCTTCCTTAATATCCGTAACTTCTTCTGGACGTTCATCTATTAATAAAACAATCAAATGTACTTCAGAATTATTTTGTTGAATGGATAAAGCTATATCTTTAAGTAAAGTTGTTTTACCAGCTTTTGGAGGAGAAACAATCATCCCACGTTGACCTTTTCCTATTGGAGCCAATAAATCTGTAACACGAACAGAAACACTAGAACTACTTAACTTTAAACGTTCATTAGGAAAAATTGGTGTCAATAATTCAAATGAAGTACGCATTTTAACTTTTTCAGGATCTTCTCCATTGATTGCGGTCACAAACATCAAACCTTTAAATTTCTCTCCGCCTTTTGGTTGACGAATAAAACCAGAAATAAAATCACCAGTTTTCAAATTAAAACGACGAATTTGTGATGAAGACACATAAACATCATCACTACTTGATAAATAATTTTCACTACGAATAAAGCCATAGCCATCCGCCAAAACTTCTAAAATACCGGTAACCATCTCACCCTTTTCAAGCGCTTCTTCTAGTTCGGTCTTTTCTTCTTTAATATCCATAATTACACCTACTTTTCTTTTTCATTTAAACTATATACATTTTTATAAAACTCTCTTTTAATCAGCAAAAACTCTTCAATTCTTCTTAATAAAACAAACAATCTAGCACGATCTTCAAATTCATTGCGTTCTACTGGCAATGGTGTACTTTTCATTTTTGCATCTAAAACATAAAATTCATCCAATAATTGCTCACAATCATTCTTTAAATGGTACTCATTAGCGATTTTATTCAAAAATTCAGAAATCATCTTTGCAGTAAATGGCGTTGTGTGCATATTACGAATGATTTTATACATTTCATACAACACTTGTGTTTGTTTAGAACGCATAGAGATATATTTACGATCAAAATCATCAAAAGTAAAAATAGAATTTTTCTCATTTTCATAACTCATTGTTTTAGCTTTAGATATTAATTCATATAACACATCAAAACAACTACCATCATACTCATCAATATCTTGCACAATACGCTTCGACATTCTTAGCAAAATATATCGAATTTGATTATCCGCTTGACTCTTTAAATCTTCAATATAAGTATTCTTCTTTAAATGTAAATTTGCCATAATTCCAATCGATACACCAATACCAAATAAACCCAATTCATTTATAATTGTTGGAAAAGTCATCATTTGGAATGTTAAAAAATGGGAAATTAATACAGAGTTGACAGCCATAGAACTATACCAAGAACATAGCTGACAAATAAATAGATAGAATACTAAATAAATACAATAAGCGAGGATGGTATAACCAAAGAAATAGAAACAACCATATGCAATCACCAAAGCAATGATAAATGCTATAAAGCGTTCAATAGCCGTATGCAAAGTATCCTTTTTTGTCGATTGAATGGTTAATATGGTAACTATACCACAAGATATGTAAAATGAAAAATCTAAAGAATAAGCGATAACGATAGCAAAAATACTTGCTAATACAATTTTCATTGTATTGAAAACAACTCTTTTCATTTTTATCACCGTAATTATTCTACCAAATTTTAACAAAAAATACAAAAAAGAAGCCCAATTAGGACTTCTTACTTTGAACGTATTTCTTTTATACCTTGTAAAATGTATTTTCTAGCTTCCATAGCCTTTTCTTTACTTAATGCTTCAACACCTTCTAATGGATATGTTAAACCTAATTCTTTATACTTATTAACACCCATTGTATGGTACGGAAGTACATCTAACGCTTTTAAATTGGATAATGTTCCAATAAAGCGTCCTAAATCCATTAAATCATTTGGATCATCAGTAATTGAAGGAACCACCACATGACGAATCCATAAAGGCACTTTCTTACTTTCTAAATACTTCGCAAATTTAAGAATATTTTCATTTTTTTGTTTTGTTAAATGTAGATGCTTATCAGGATGAATATGTTTAATATCCAACATTACCAAATCAGTAATTGTTAACAACTCATCTAATTTACTACGATAATTATCACTATCTTGATATGTAATACCAGAAGTATCAATACAAGTATGAATATCAAATTGCTTTGCGAGTGTAAATAAAGAAATCAAGAAATCAATTTGTAATAATGGTTCTCCACCTGTAACCGTAATTCCACCATTTTTATAGAACGACTGATTCTTTAAGAAACGATCAATAATCTCACTAGGCTCCACTTGCTTGCCATCTTGCATTTTCCAAGTATCTGGATTATGACAATACAAACAACGCATCGGACAACCTTGTAGAAAGACTACATAACGCAAGCCTGGACCATCTACAGTTCCAAATGATTCCTCAGAATGAATATACCCTTTCATTAAATACTTTCGTGGAAAGTTCTAGAAATAACTTCATCTTGTTGTTCTTTTGTTAATTTAACGAAGTTAACAGCATATCCACTAACACGAACAGTTAATTGTGGATACTTTTCAGGATGCGCTTGTGCATCTAATAATGTTTCTTTAGTGAACACATTTACATTTAAGTGATGTCCACCTTTTTCAACATAACCATCTAATAAAGCAACTAAATTGTCAATTTGACTTTGTGTAACTGCCATCTGTATATCCTCCTTTAATTATTCAGCATCTAAACCTTCAAATAATGTAGGTGTACCACATGCACCATTAGAGCAATCTAAATCAATTTCAATATCACCCATGAATACTTGGTTATCCTTACCTAAAGCACTAGGAATAATTGAGAATGTATTAGAAATACCATCTTGAGCATCTTTAAATGGTAACTTAGCAACTGAAGCTAATGAAGCTACTGCACCATGAGTATCTCTTCTATGCATTGGATTAGCACCTGGAGCAAATGCTTCACCTTTTCTACGTCCATCAGGAGTAGAACCTGTATTCTTACCATAAACAACGTTAGAAGTGATTGTTAAGATTGATGTTGTAGGAATAGAATCTCTATATGTATGGTTCTTACGAACATGTTCCATGAATGTATGAACGATTTCATTAGCGATACTATCTACTCTATCATCATCATTTCCATATTTAGGGAAATCACCTTCAACAATATAATCAGTAGCGATACCATCTTCATCACGTACCACCTTAACTTTCGCATACTTAATAGCACTTAAACTATCCGCAACAACAGACAATCCAGCAATACCAGTCGCAAACCAACGAGTAACGTGTTGATCATGTAAAGCCATTTGTAATTTTTCATAACAATATTTGTCATGCATATAGTGAATGATATTTAATGTATTAACATAAACATTTGCTAACCATTTCATCATTTCATCGTATTTTTCCATTACTTCATTGTAATCTAAATATTCAGATGTAATTGGACGATACTTAGGACCAACTTGTTTTTTACTAATTTCATCAACACCACCATTGATAGCATATAATAAACACTTAGCTAAGTTAGCACGAGCACCGAAGAATTGCATTTCTTTACCTAAACGCATACTAGAAACACAACATGCAATTGCATAGTCATCACCATGACTTACACGCATTAAATCATCATTTTCATATTGAACAGATGAAGATTCTATAGAAACTTTAGCACAGAAACGTTTAAAGTTTGTAGGCAATTTAGTAGACCATAAAACTGTTAAGTTTGGTTCTGGTGCAGCACCTAAGTTACTTAAAGTATGTAAATAACGATAAGACATCTTAGTAACCATATGACGACCATCAATACCTACACCACCAATAGATTCTGTTACCCATTGAGGGTCACCAGAGAATAATGCATTGTATTCAGGTGTACGAGCAAATTTAACCAAACGAAGTTTCATTACAAAATGGTCAACCATTTCTTGTAATTCTTCTTCAGTATAAACACCGTTTCTTAAGTCTCTTTCTGCATAAATATCGATAAATGTAGAAGTACGACCTAAAGACATAGCAGCACCGTTTTGTTCTTTAACAGCACCTAAATATGCAAAATACAACCATTGAATTGCTTCTTTTGTATCTTTAGCAGGTCGAGAAATATCATAACCATAGCTAGCAGCCATTTGTTTTAATTGTTGTAAAGCACGAATTTGTTCAGCCAACTCTTCACGGTCACGAATGACTTTAGAATACATTGTTGTACGAGTTGTCATTTTTTGTTCATTCTTATCTTCAATTAAACGATCAATACCATATAATGCTACACGACGATAGTCACCAATAATACGACCACGACCATAAGCATCTGGTAAACCAGTAATAATATGACTAGAACGACAAGCTCTCATTTCAGGAGTATAAGCATCAAATACGCCTGCATTATGAGTTTTTCTATGAAGTGTAAAGAATTCACTAATTTCAGGATCTACTTCATATCCATTGTCTTTACAAGCTTTTTCAGCCATACGGATACCACCATATGTATGTAAAGCACGTTTAAAAGGTTTGTCAGTTTGGAAACCAACAATTGTTTCTTTTTCCTTGTTTAAATAACCAGGACCATGAGAAACAATACTTGATACTACATGAGTATCCATATCTAAAACTCCACCAGCTTCACGTTCTTGTTTTGTTAAATCCATAACTTGATCCCACAAGTCCAAAGTATTTTGTGTTGGACCAACTAAGAACGATTCATCACCATCATATGGAGTATAGTTCTTTGTAATAAAACTTCTTACGTTAATTTCTTCAGTCCAAGCTCCACCATTAAAGCCAGACCATTCTTCGTAATGTCTACGCATTTTAATTCCCCCTACTTTCTAATTTGCAATATGAAATTGCCATGGTGTTATTTTACAACTATACATTTAATTACTCAAGAGATATACCCATATTTGTAATTTATTTCACGAAGAAAACGCTACCATATTTCATATAAAACATATACTTTATAAAAAACTAAATCTTATAGAAAACTAAATGAATATATAACAAAAAGAGCTACTAAAAGTAACTTATTTTTGTAAAAAATTATTCTCCAGATTTGCTTCTAATAAACGGTAACAATCAAAATCTAAATAAAATCCTTCAGACACAAATGGATCTTGCTTAACTAATTCACAAGCCTCTTCTAACGAATTCGCATATAAAATTTGCATAGCTCCACCATGACCAATTAATGGTCCACACAAGAACAATGTACCCTCTAATGCTAACTTGCGTAAGTGATCACAATGTCTTACATTCATATCAGGATCAATTGTATCACTACTTTTATTTTTTAATATTACCACATATTTTTCCATAAATACCTCTATTCTACAGGACTATATCCTGTCTTTTCAATTATATATTGTCCATCTTCACTCAACATAAAGTCAATTACTCTTTGTACATTCTCATTTTGATTACCCTTAACCGTTATACAATACAATGGCGTTACAATTGGATATTCACCACTAGTAATGGATTCTGTAGATGGATACACTCCATCAACTGCAATCATCTTGGCCCCTTCAACTTTTGTCATACCATCAAAGTAATATCTAAATGAATAACCAATTGCACCATCTTCATTGTGATATTCCGCCACTTCTTCAATAATTCCAAGCATTGCATATTCCATTTCATAAGTTAAAGGTTCTTTTAAAGGTGTATCACCCATAAAATAAACCATCATTGATTGTGATCCAGAACGTTCTGGTCTTTGGAATGCAATAATCTTCTCATTTTTACCGCCAACTTCTTTCCAATTAGTAATTCTACCACTATAAATATCTTTGATTTGTTGAGTAGTTAAATTATCAATCGGATTTTCTTCATTCACAAAGAATACAAAACCCTCTTTACCAATAGGGGTATATTCCAATTCAACTCCTTTAGAACTAGCAAAATCTAATTGAGATACCGATGGTTTAGCACCAAAGAACATATCGACTGCTCCATTTACCAAACCCTCAAAACCAACTGCAGTATTATGGAAAGTCACAACTAATCCATTTTCTTGTTTTGTACGATAATAGTAATCTCGTTCTATTTTCTCAACATCTTCATAAATTGCTTTCGCAATCGCACCATATACAGGATAACAAGCTTCTGCGCCATCCATAATTGGCATATTTTTATATCCTTCAATCTTTTCAACATTAGAATCAATAGTTACTAATTTATTCTTTTCATTGTATAAAGCATAATCATATAAATCGACACTAGAAAACCCACTCATATAGCTAAAATTATGTCCTTGTTTTGCATACTTATGATTTGGAGAATTAACATACGTAAAAAGACAAAGTACTGTGCACAATCCATAAATAATCAAAGAAAAATACCATTTTTTATTACGTAAAATAATCAAAGAATATAGTAACGAAAAAAGGAAAATTATTCCGATTGAAATAATTGATACATACGTATTCGCAAACAAACTTAAAATTATCATAAAAGGGAAAAAAGGAAATACCAACACATAAATAAGCGGTAAGCCTGGATCCAACAAAGATGCTTTAGAACCTATAAATAACAAACTAAAAAGTAAAGTTGTAAGCAAAATATATCCAATATTGAAAAATAAAATTTTATTATTAAATTTAGGACGTTTTCGTAAATTTTCAAAATATATAGACAAAAACACAATACTAACAATAACGAAATATACACAAGTAATAGCCACATCCGCATAAAGTATATTCCCCATAAATGTTCCCAATAACGCAAAACCAACCGCCATAAAAGAACTAAATAAATATCCTCCAATCAATAAAAGAATTGACATAAAAACTCCATATTTCTTATTTGTCATACTCTCACCCATTTCTACTAACATCATAACATAAAAAGGAGATTTCTCTCCTTAACTTAATTGTGAATTTAAATAATCTGTGCAAGATTGAATAAATTCCGTATTCGTCACTTTGCCATTATCATAATGAACTAAGTTATGAAACAATTTATCCAACATTTGTGAATTGCCTTGTAAAAAGGCTTTTTCAATCACATATCGCATATTTCTTTCCACATTAGCTACAGACGTATTATATTGTTGCGCCAAAATTGGATATAATTGCATAATCTTCAATTTTGTTTTAGATGTTGATAAGCGCACATTCCATTTCACTGCACTCTTTAAATAATAATAACCATTTTGAGACGAAGAAATGCCTAATTGTTGAAATAAAGCCACCGTTCTTTGCTCTAACGAACGATTTTCATCTAAAAATATTTGAGAAAATAATCCATTCTCTAATAATGGACTATACAATATTCCTTGTACTTTAAATGATTTACGAATATCAACTAAACGCAAATCACCATCAATGCCTTCATAATGAGCTAAAAAGACAGAAATTTCAATTTTTTCATCTATTAAATACTGTAAAATTTTAGGTATTAAGTTTGTGTCCATTGGAGTATCCAAAAACAAACAATCAAAATTACCATTTTTTAATAATTCTTTATACTCTTCTTGATAATGAATCAAGCGGGTGCCTCGTTTCCAAGGCAAATCTATCCAATCAAGATAACGATCAGATATCACTAATGTAAACATGTGTTCTCCTATCTAGCCAAGCATAACATCCATAAATAACATCACACAAAATCCAATTAATAACGAATAGGTAGCTAATTGTTCATGACCATGACCATGCGTTTCAGGAATCATTTCATCACAAATTACATATAACATCGTACCACCAGCAAAAGCTAATAAAAATGGTAATAATAATGATGAAATAGAAATAGCAAAATAACCAACAAATGTCGCAATCATTTCTACAATACCCGTAAATGAAGCAACCAAAAATGTACGTTTACGACTCACACCACTAGCCAATAATGGAAAAACTACAATCATTCCTTCTGGAATATTTTGTAAAGCAATCCCGGCAGCTACTGTAAAAGCATCCATAATATTACCTGTACCAAAACTTACTCCAGTAGCCAATCCTTCAGGAAAATTATGAATCGCAATTGCCAATACAAACAATAATGTCTTATTCATCAATGCTGTATTTTTTGTATGCGACTCTTCTTTTTCATCATCAACCAAATGATGTAAATGTGGTGTTAAACGGTCTAACACATTTAATACAACTGCACCGCCTAAAATACCCACAAACACCATCCAAATACCTTGTTTATCTACATATTCCAATGAAGGTAAGATTAAGCCTAATACAGCTGCCGCAAGCATAACTCCACTAGCAAAACCTAATATCATATCATTCATTTTATGTGAGATTTCTTTAAATAAAAATCCAATTAATACACCAAAAATTGTCGAAAATCCAATTCCCAGAGCGGTTAAAGCAACTAACTGCATGTTATCCCTCCTTCAATCACAGTATACTTCAAATAAAAGTAAATAGAAAGTTAAATAATTGTAAAAAGAATAATAGTTATCTCACCACTATTCTTAATCCTTTTGGATACTTATTTTTAATCATCATGCCATCACCCTTACCAAAACCTAAAGGAATCTTTTTATACATGACACATACATACCCTTTTATATTTCTACTAATGACATTACCACTTAAATAAACTGCTAATTCATCATCCGTTAATTCTACCACTTGTTTATAATCATTGATAAATCGACTTGCTAGATAGAAATGATGAGCTGGTTCTAAACGTTTCTTAATCATTTCACCTACATAAACACCTTGTCTTAAAATATTGATATTTTTAAGCTGAATAAATGGCGTTTTCTTCATATAAATCTTATTATTAATCTCTAAATAATAAGCATCTTCATATCCAAGTTGTCCTTTCACAAACTTAGAAACTTCCACGTCCACCTTACTAGACTTCAATTCATTTTTACTAGATGTACCCGCAGAAACTTTCTTACGCATACGACACATAAAATGACCTTCTCCACCATCCATTGGAAAGATACGACGGAGTTTAGAAACATCTAAATCTTCATATACAATTCCAGTACGTTTCACATGATCTAAGCAATCCACCAATTCCATTTCAGGATGCTGTTTTAAGAATTCATACACAACCCCTTCATTTTCTTCTTGGGCATATGTACAAGTAGAATAAACTAATAATCCACCCTCTTTAACACATTGAACCGCTTCATTAAGAATAAATAATTGTCGAGCTGCACACGCATCTACATTTTCTTTAGACCATTCCAACTTAGCTAATTCATGCTTTTTCATCATGCCTTCACCACTACAAGGAGCATCTACTAAAACTTTATCAAACCATCCTTGCATTAAAGGACATAATTTATCTACTGGCGCATTGGTAATCATATTTTCAGTTACACCCATTCGTTCTAGATTTGATAATAAAATGTTAGCACGTTTGCTATCAAATTCATTAGATACTAAAAATCCAGTATTATTTAATTTCGTCGCAATTTGACTACTTTTACCACCAGGTGCAGCACATAAATCCAATACCCAATCACCTTCTTGAATATCTAACATATCTACCACACTACTAGCACTAGGTTCCTGTAAATAATATAAACCCGCTAGATGTGTCCAATGGTTTCCAATACTCTTAACACTTGAATCAAATCGATACCCAACCGAACTAAAATTTGAAGGTTCTAAAGTATATGGAAATTGTTCTTTAAGAAAATCAATATCGCATTTCGCTTGATTGAGACTCAAACCTTTATAAACCTCCCGATCCAATGAAGCTATATACGCATCGAATTCATCTTGTAATAAATCTTGCATACGTTGTAAAAAATCTTGTTTCATGTTTTAGATTATAACATAAAAAAAGCTGATAGAAAATCAGCTAATTCTTTGACCAATATATTGCTTACCTTGACCATTTTTAAAATCTCTAGCAAGCATTTTACCTTTACCTTCAACCTGTAATACATCAACTAATAACAATTTACCATCACAAGCAATACCCATATATGTATTACCATCTACATCATAGAAATCTGTAATTGTACCATTTTCAGCATTAGTCTTTTTATCACTCATCTTCACAGACCAGAATTTTATTTTCTTATCCATGCAAATACCATAAGAAACAGGAACCGGAATTAAAGAACGAATATGATTATACACAGTACGATAATCTTTATTAAAATCCACTTTTTCTTCTTCTTTAGACACATTCCAAGCATATGTAACTAATGATTCATCCTGAGGAGTACGAGTATACGTACCATCTAATAAAGAAGGCAATGTTTCATGCAATAATTCTGCACCAATCTTCATTAATTCATCATATAAAACACCAGTAACCATATCATCTGTAATCACAATTTCCTTTTGTGAAATCATATCACCCGCATCCATTTTATGAACCATTTCCATAATAGTAATACCCGTTTTTTCTTCCCCATACATAATCGCTTTATGAATTGGAGCACCACCACGTAATTTAGGCAACAAAGACGCATGAACATTAAAACAGCCTAATTTAGGTAATTCCAATACAGCATCCGGTACCATTTGACCATAGGCACAAGTAATAATCAAATCTGGTTGTAAATCCATAATCATTTGATAATCTTGTTTTAATTTTTCAGGTTGATAAACAGGTGTATTATGTTCAACTGCAATCTTCTTTGTTGGAGTCATTTCCAATACTTGTTTACGCCCAACTCTTCTATCTGGTTGAGAAACAAGACCAATCACTTCAACTGCTTCTTCTTGATATAATTGTTCAAGGATACTACACGCAAACTCAGGAGTACCCATAAATAATGTTCTAACTTTATTCATTTTTATCACTTCCTGTGTATTATTATACCTTAGACAAAGAAAGGAATCTAGACTTAAAACACATCCATGATTTTTTTCACAATACCAACACCTTCTTGAATTATTGATACCACAAATATACTTAACGCATTCCCCAATTTCCCAGCACGATTCTCTTCAATTTGTAGTAAATAGACATCTTTATTCGGTTGATACATATATCCATTTTCAATTTGTGATTCAAACTTCTCTAATTCTTCATCTAAACTTACATATTGTTCATTATTACTTGATAACACAGATACAATAGAAACAATCATTAAGATAACTAAAATGTCCAATACAAAACGTTTCATGATTGTACTCCTTTCACAAAAACATTAGAAAATACATCAATAGAATTTTGTACTTCACTAAACGTATTATTATTTGATCCCATTTCTAATAAATATACATGCTCCATAACATCTTGATTGAAAACCGTATAATATTTTCGACTTATATTTTTAAATATTCCATTTACTTCTGCATTACCCATTTTCATCCACTTTTTAACAAACATCGTTTGCGATTCATAATTATCATGTGCACTTGATATCACAAACATCATTTTGGCATATGACTCTTGTTCATAAACAACACTGGTATTTGCATTACCCACTCCATCTCTATGTAAATCAATCACATAATCAAAACCATCATAATCAACTAATGCTTGTTTAAGAAAAATTCTAGATACATCATATAAAGCATCATAACTATAACCATTCTTTTTTGCATATTTATTAAAATCATTTAACTCAACAACAACTTGATACCCCTGTGATTCTAACTTCTCAGCTAAATACAATGCCGCATCCACTACTGTTTTACCACCTTTGTAAGTTTCATTTTGATGAGAATTATAGATATAAACTTTTTTCTTTTCTGTTTTATCTATTTTAGAATCATCCACTGTAGTATCGATATGTTTATCCTCTGCTTCTTTTTGATATGTATGAAAAATAACCAACTGTTTTTGAAAATCCAAATCAGAAAAATCAAAACTTGGACGTAATAACATTTCCATCATTTTAGAAGTATCATGCATAATATAAACAAATCCTCCTAAAAAATCTGTCAAATAAAGAAAACTAAAAAATAGAATGAGTGAAACCCATCCATTTTTATAAAACATAACATCACCTCAAAATACTGTATGCGAATACTCATAAATTATGAAAATAAACTATCATTAATTACAGTCGATACGATATTCGATAAATACATTAATTCATAATCCATTTCCTTAGGAGTAACTATCAAATCCCACTGCTCATCAATTGTAAAATCAACATCCTCAACAACTTGCGATACAATCGAAACAATATCAATCACCGTACTAACACCAATCGCAATGACATTAACTCCCATCGTATGTTGATCAATCGAACCTTTACTATACCCAATACCACTACCTGGTTGAATCCCAGTATTGGTGATTTGAATTACTCGATTTAAGCGTTTCATATCTTTGGTAGCTAGCGCATCAATTGCAATAACAACATCTGGTTTATAAAAATTCACAATACTTTTTACTATTTGAACTGTATCCAATCCTGTTTGCCCTACCACTCCAGGCGTAAAAACAGCTACTTTTCTTTCTAAATTTAGATGCGCACTAACTAATAACTGTTCACACGTCCTGCAACCTAAAGCATCCGCAATCACATCCTTATTCCCTAATCCAACAATCAATACTTTTTTTATTGGATATATTTGTTCTAACAAATCTTTTAAATATAAAGTACATACTTCAATAATTTGTTTACGAATACTAGCATCTTGTAGCTCATTAAATTCAATTCCAATATAGTCACCAACAACTTTATCTAAACAATTTTGTTCTTTATGTACTTTTACATGATTTACTACAACATCTTGTATACGTTTTACATGATAGGAACAATCCTCATTTTCCACTTCTTCAAACAATTCTTCATACGCAATATCGGTTCTAAAACTCTTCTTTTTACCATTCATATAAAAACCTCCAATAGTAGTATGTTAATTTCTACGGATTTCTTGCAATTACCAAAAGAATTTGTTATAATTGCAAACGGACAAATGTTTAGGAGGTGCACTATGCCAAATATTAAATCTCAAAAGAAACGTGCTATGACAAACTTAAAAAGAAATGCAATCGTTAGTTCTGAAAAATCAGCATTAAAAACAGCTATTAAGAACGTACGTAAAGCTGTAGAAGCTCAAGATAAAGCTGCTGCAGTTGAAGCTTTAAACGTTGCTTATACAAAATTAGATCAAGCTGTTTCAAGTGGAATTCACCACAAGAACTATGCTATGCGTCAAAAATCACGTTTAAGCAAGGCTGTTAATGCTCTTAACTAATTTTAAATAGAAAAGATGAACCGAATATTCGGTTCATTTTTTTATGCAAACAAAAAAAGAAGAGAAATTTACTTTCCCTTCTTCACTATATCTTGCATCATTTGAAGCTTACTATTAGCTTCTTTTAATTTTGGATAATCACTAGGTAATTGTTTAACAATCTTTTGATACTTATCAAGTTCTTGTGACCAATACTCTTGAAAGATATCACTATGTTGATTACGTAAAATTGGTCCAAACATTACATCAAACGAATTCCATTCTTGCTTTTTATATTCAACTACTAATATTTGATAATATTTATAGTCAAATACAATTTCTTCAGCCACAATAGAAAATCCATGAGTAAATAACCATTCACGCAACAAATCCACATCTTTGTTTGCTTGTAAAACTAAATATTTACAAGCCTTACAATAATCAAATCCCTTTTCAAGAATTTCAATCATTGTATTCGCACCCATACCGGCGATAATAACCGCTTCACATTGCATAGGTAAATCTTGCACACCATTTGATAAATACAATTGAATATCTTGCATATGATATTCTTGCAACATTTTTTGAGCACTTGCTAGTGGACCTTTTGCCACATCAGAAGCACATACTTCCATATTTGGATACTTCTTTTTAATAGCAATCGGTAATAAGCAATGATCTGTACCAACGTCTACTACAGATTGAACATTTGGTAATACATTCAAAATCGTTTGTAATCTTTTTGTTAACATTAGTTTTTATCCACGAAATCACGTAAACGTTTAGAACGTGTTGGATGTTTTAATTTACGTAATGCTTTAGCTTCAATTTGACGAATACGTTCACGAGTAACGTTAAATTCACGTCCAACTTCTTCTAAAGTACGTGTACGACCATCCAATAAACCAAAACGTAAACGTAATACTTTTTCTTCACGTTCAGTTAATCCTTTTAATACATTGTTAATTTCATCTTTTAACAATTGATTATTTGCATATTCATCTGGTGAAGTAGCTTCTTTATCTTCAATGAAATCACCTAAATGTGAATCATCTTCTTCCCCAATCGGAGTTTCTAAAGAAACAGGTTCTAATGCAATCTTTTGAATTTCTCTAACCTTTTCAGGTGAAATATTACCCATCTTTACAGCAATTTCTTCAGCAGAAGGTTCTCTACCTAAATCTTGCACCAATTGACGTTGAATACGAGTTAATTTATTGATTGTTTCAACCATATGCACAGGAATACGAATTGTACGAGCTTGGTCCGCAATTGCACGAGTAATTGCTTGACGAATCCACCAAGTCGCATATGTAGAGAATTTGAATCCTTTAGTGTGATCAAACTTTTCTACCGCTTTAACTAAACCCATGTTACCTTCTTGGATTAAGTCTAAGAATAATAATCCTCTACCAACATATTTCTTAGCAATTGATACTACCAAACGTAAGTTACTAGAAATTAATACATTCTTAGCCTCTTCATCACCCGCTTTAATACGACGAGCAATTTCAGGCTCATCTTCAGGATTTAATAAAGGAACACGACCAATTTCTTTCAAATACATTTTTACAGGATCGTTAATTTTAACACTTGGAATATCAGAATAGTTCATTTGGAAAATTTTTAAATCCAAATCAACTTTCTCACCATCTTCATCATCATCCATTAAAGAATCATCAACTAAATCTACATCATCTGCACTCGCATCAACGACATCAACTTCAGAAAATTCAACATCCTCATCTTCGCTAATTACAATATTTTCTTTACTAAACCAGTCATACAATTCATCTAATTCAGTATCTGTAATATCTAAATGCTCAATCGCCTCTAAGATATCTGCTTGAAAAACTTTTTTATTTGCTTCATATTGCTTTTTAAATTCTACTTTTAATTCATCTAATGTTTTATACGCCATATGAATCTCCTTCCTTACGTTATTTACTATTCTTACGCATTTGAATATATTGTTGCATCAACTTTAGTTTCATTTGTGGATCCTGCACCGCTTGCAATTGTTGTTTTAATTCCATTTCTTGACGCTTCTTTAAGCTATCCTTTACCTTTTGCATGGCAGCCACTAAAACTTCTATATTCACTTGCTTAACGAATAATTCACTCTCAGAAATATCAATTACGATTTTCTGTAAATGCGGTTTTTCCAAATGACTTAAAAAGTCAGCTAATTCCAATTTATGATGCATACGATAATATTCCATCATTTGAATAACAATTGCTTGACAATCTTCATCAATTAAGAAACCTAATTCATCTTTAAATCTTCCAAATGCTTCATTGGATAATAATAATTGAGATAAAATCTCATATTGCGCAATCAATAATCCATCCATATTTTTAGAAATAGGAGCTACACTTACTTGTTTGAAAACATTCGTAGTTGTTTGAACAACCAAGCTTTGTAATTGATGCACTTCAAATCCCGTATCACGACTCAATTGATTGATAAAATAATTACGGTCAAAGTTATCTTTAACTTGTTGTAATTCATTCATAATCACCGTCGCATATTCTCGCTTACTGTTATAATTACTTAAATCATAATGATACTGATGAAAACGATACACAAATTCCATCCAAGTCAATGGTTTTTGTACCATCAACTTCAATTCATCTGCACCATATGAATTTATAATCTCATCAGGGTCCATACCTGTTTTGTTATTCGCTACTTGTACTTGTAATCCATTTGCTAGCGCTAATTTACCAGCTTTATATATTGCATTTTGACCAGCCATATCACCATCATAACACAATACAATATTCATAGATAACTTTCTAAGCAATAACATTTGTTCCTTCGTACATGCCGTTCCAAGTGTCGCAACAACATTCGAAATACCAGCACGATCAAAGGCAAATAAGTCCATAGGACCTTCCACAACAATAACTTTTTGTTGTTTTTTACACTCATTACGAGCACGATGATAGTTATAAATTAACTTCCCTTTAGAATAAATCTCTGTTTCAGAAGTATTAATATATTTACGATCATCATGTTTATCCATTGTTCGAGCCGTAAATCCAACTGGATTACCATCCATATCATGAATCGGAATCGTTAAACGATTGATCATGACATCATACAAACCTCTTTCATTTAAAATCGCAAGATTTGTACGAATCATTGATTGATCCGAATACCCCTTTTTTGATAAGAATTCATGTAAACGGTGGGATGCAGGCAAATACCCTAATTGGAAACGATTAATTTGTTCATCATTCATCCCACGTTTATGTAAATACTCTTTCACATGGATACCATCCACACTTTCAAGTTGAAACTGTGAATATAAAATGCTTTCATTTAAAACCTTGTATAAATCACTAAAACGACTATCAACAGGTTTTTCTTGTGTAGGCAAAGCAACATCCAACGGATAATTCACCATTTGCGCTACTTTAACTACTGCTTCATAAAACGATATCTTTTCAAATTTTTCAACAAACTGGAACACATTTCCTCCAGTTCCACAAACAAAACATTTAAAGATTTGTTTATCCGTTGAAATACTCATAGAAGGATCATGGTCGTCATGAAAAGGACAAACACATTTCAAACTTCTACCTTTTTTTTCGATTGGTAGATATTGTCCAATAATATCCTCAATTCTTGCCTTACGACGAATTTCTTGGATAATCTCATCCTTGATGAACGCCATCTACATCACCTTCTTTATTAAAAGTCCATCGCGTTTCTAACAATACTTTCGATTTCTTCAATTTTAATACGTTTTTGTTCCATTGTGTCACGATCACGAATAGTTACACATCCATCATTTTCTGTATCAAAGTCAATTGTTACACAGAATGGAGTACCAATCGCATCTTGACGACGATAACGCTTACCAATACTTCCAGCTTCATCAAATTCAACCATGAAATGTTTAGCTAATTTCGCATACACTTCTCTAGCTTGTGCTGATTGTTTCTTAGTTAAAGGTAATACACACACTTTAAACGGTGCTAATGCAGGATGTAAGTGCATTACTGTACGAACATCATTTTCATTAATTACTTCTTCTTCATAGCTATCACAAGCATATGCTAAGAATAAACGTTCAACACCAACAGCTGGTTCAACACAGTATGGAACATACTTTGTATTTGTTGTTGGATCTAAATAATCCAAACTTTGTTTACTGTGTTTAATATGTTGAGATAAGTCATAATCTGTACGGTCAGCAATACCCCATAATTCACCCCAACCAAATGGGAATAAATATTCAATATCACATGTACCTACAGAATAGAAAGATAACTCTTCTTTAGAGTGTTCTCTAAATTTAAGATTTTCTTCTTTTAAACCTAAGTTTAATAACCAATCCATACAGAATTTTTTCCAGTATGCATACCATTCTAAATCTGTACCAGGTTGACAGAAGAATTCCATTTCCATTTGTTCAAATTCACGAGTACGGAAAATGAAGTTACCAGGAGTAATTTCATTACGGAAACTCTTACCAATTTGACCGATACCAAATGGTAATTTTTTACGCATAGTACGTTGTACATTTTTGAAGTTAACAAACATACCTTGAGCAGTTTCAGGACGTAAATAAATTGTATTCTTAGAATCTTCTAATACACCTTGGAAAGTTTTAAACATTAAGTTAAAACGACGAATATCAGTAAAATCATGAGCACCACAGTTAGGACAACCAATATGATTATCTTTAATGTATTGCATCATTTCTTCATTAGACCATCCTTCAGGATTCACTTTACCTTCAGAGAATTCTTCAATTAAGTGATCCGCACGATGTCTTGATTTACATTTTTTACAGTCCAATAATGGATCAGAGAAGTTTGCTAAATGCCCTGTAGCAACCCAAACTTCAGGATTCATTAAAATAGCCGCTTGAATACCTACATTATTAGGGTCTTCTTGAATAAATTTTTGCCACCAAGCTTTTTTAATGTTGTCCTTTAATTCAACTCCTAAAGGACCAAAATCCCAAGTATTACTTAATCCACCATAGATTTCAGAACCTTGGTAAACAAAACCAGATTGTTTTAAATGACTGACAATTTTATCGAAACTTACTGCCATATTAATCCCCTCATTTCTGTCTATTTTTGTCATTTTTTCGTTCTACCGAACGCATAAATAATCACTATATAATATACTCGTTTTCGACATTAAAGTCAACTTCAATTCGTAAAGTAGAATTGAAGTGTTGACGCTTCAATTTGTAAAGTAGAATTTGTTGCATAAATTTGCCGCATTACGCAAAACAAAACTAGCAACAGAAATTATTGCTAGTTTTATTTTGCCAATGTTAATTATAATATGAAGTTAATATTCACGTTAAATTTCATAGTCATTTTTATTAATACCATTTCCTTCTTTTAGCCTTTCCCACACTTTAGAGCCTGTAGAATAAGCTAATTCAATATACTCAATATCATTGAGATTAATAAGAATGGACGATGGGTAATCTGGTCGAAAAATAATATCATCATTTGCTTTTTTTATTTTTGCATAATCTATTAAAGCAATATATGAATCTCGACCCTTTTCTTCTTTTAAACTAAATGTTCCTATATAATAGTAATCGTCTGCTTTTAAATAAAGTTTCATTATTGTTTTCTTTTCATAATCAATAACGTCATCAAAAATATCAAAATGAATCGTTTGATGATTCATATGTAATAAAAACTTTCTAACTATTTTTGTTTTAGACAGATAAATAACGCCAAATGGAAGTAAGGCTCCCGTTACAACATATATCATCACTTTTGTATATTCGTAAAATATAAAATTAGTCAATATGTGGCTATGAATTATACTATATGTAACTTTAATTAAATAACTAATAAACAAACTCCATAAACACATAATAGGTATATCTGATTGTTTATTAAGTAATTTATTGTAAATGCACATATAAATGAAGCCCGGTAAAAATAAATCCATCAATTCAGGAACAATTGAAATTAAATCTGTTAAAGCTTCCATACTTGTTCTCCTTTACTTGTTCTTCTTGTTATTATTATCATTTTCTTTTTTAACTTTTAATATTTTCTCTATAGTTATGTCACCATTATTAGATCCTTGCTTTGAATGAATAAGAATATTATCGTTATATTTTTTATCTTTTGTTTCCATAATTAATCTCCTCATAAACAGTTCTAATAATTATATATCACTAATTGACAAAATACTATCATAAAATTTAGAATAAATTTGCCATAATTTATTTTTCTCCTTTTCATTGAAAAGGAGGTGTAACTAGCATGGCTAAGATGAAAGTAAGAATCAAGGTCAAAGGGCGAGTTAAAGTTCGTACTCGACGCTAATTACAGTGGTAGAGGATGTCACCAGCATCCTCCTTTTTTTATGACAGTATTTTGCGTAATGATGCTTGAGTTTGTGATAAAATTTTCTTAGAAAGTGAGGTGCTCATTAATGCCAAATAATAAATTAATTAAAGATATTGAGAAAGCGGCAATTAATGTTGTAAAGAAAAAGGGTGTTGAAATCGAATGCCCAAATTGTAATAAAACTATTACTGTTAAGCCATCAACTAAACAATGCCCTAAATGTAAATGTAAGTTAAACATTAAACTTGAACGCCATCAATAATCTCATATTCTATTGTGGCTATTTCGTTTGCTAACGATTTAGCCTCTTTTAATAATTCGACTAATCTAGCAGCTTTTATAGAAGCTTCTTCTATACCAGTTATTTCAATCTCAATTACTTTTTTATCTTCCATTTCATTTCCTCCTATAAAAATAAAAAGCCAATCATAAGATTGACTCAAAAGGCTGCAAACAGCCCAAAATATTAATATTATTCAAAAAATTCCAACATATAATCTCTAACATCATTAGCACAACTATCTCTGAATTCCAAGAATTCTCTCATACTCATAATGCAGAAATACTCGCCGCTATAAAGAACCAGATAATTTAAGAATGTTGTTTTATAGTTCTTTAATATCACAGGTAAGCATTTGCCAACATACTTCATACCATCCTCTGTATTTAAATATAATTGATAAAACATATATCCCAGTAACACACAGACAAGATGGAAACTTATCACATGCAGTTTCGTACTTTTGAAATCTTCAAGTTTCCAGAAATCTTTCAGTTGTCTAAAATCTTCTTCAATTTTTGTACGAATATCATATATTTCAATAATTTCTTCTGCACTCTTATCAAAATCTGTAGTGGCAAATACAATATATGATTGAGTTTCTTCAATCCATGAAACGCTAGTATTTAACTCTAATACGTGTTCAATTATATTTCCATCCCATAAACTATCTACTTTAGGAATATGATGGATCATCTGATTTTTTCTGTTTGGATGAGGTCTCCAATTTTCATATATATTTGCTAGATCGATTGCCATGTTATATTCGGCCATATGTTGTCTTAGCGGAAAATATACTTCTATTTTTTTCACTTCTTTTAGATGCTTAATCATTTTTCTAGAAATATATCCTCTATCCATTATAAGAATGTCACCTTCTTTTAGATGTGGTGAATTATAAATGATATCTTCACTTAATAAAATGTCATTTGTAGTAGCTGTACCAAATCTAACTTCTTCAATGATTCCAGTAGTTCCAAATAAACCTCTTAATGTGGCAATTTTATATCCTCGCATTTTATCTCCTCTACGATCAATAGAAATAGAAGATTGTTCATAATTCTCGTTATCAAAATTTACTGCAATTTTGGTACAGTCAATAATATGAATGGTAGGAGATATGCCAAGTTTCTTCATGATAGAACTTGCAATAGCATTATAACCATCAAATAATTCTAGAGCTGAATATTTACCAAGTAAGTGTCTAATCGTACCTTCGGTTAACCAACCACAATCATTATCAGAAGAAAATGCGTTATATCCAAGCTCAGCAAGTGTTCGATGATCTCTAATAGCAAAAGGTATATCAGTTAAACTAGTTTTAACTTTCATCTTTGCTGCAATAGCCAATGTCACAATGAAATTTAAAGGAATAAATGAATTATGTCTTCTTCTATCTTCAAAGCCATCGTTGATGCAATCTATAACTCCTACACGAAGCATAGAAAGAATGATGTCATCCACTAAGTTGCTATTACTTGCAACAATGCCATCTAGTAATTTATTTTGTATTTGCTTTTTCACTTTACTTTTGTCATTCTTGCAAATAGTCAACATATGGTGGTGTCCTCCCTACACCCACAGTGTAGATGAATTACCACAATTTGTCAAGAGTTTATCCACAATTAGCTCATTTTCTTTGACACAATGAGTGGAATATGCTAAAATTTGTTCAAGAAAAGGAGAATCCTTATGAACGCACAACAATTTATTGGAGAACAAATTAAAAATCTACGCATACAACACAAAATGAGCCAAGCAGAGTTGGCTAGAAAACTTAATGTAAGTGATTCTATTATTTCAGGTTATGAAAGAGGTGTTAGAACTCCATCTATAGAAGTTTTACTTAATTTAAAAGATACATTCGGTGTATCTCTTGATTACTTTATTACTGATGAAATAGAGAAACATGCTCGATTAATGGTTGATCTTACAGATTTAACAGATGATCAATTTATGATAATTGCAAAATTAATTGATCAATTCAGCAAATATAACGAATTAACTAAAAAGGAGAACGATTAGTTCTCTTTTTCTTCGTCCTCCATATCATCTAATGCATAATTAATACACATGACAATTAATTTGTTAAGCGATACATTTTTCTTATCACAAATTTTTTCTAATCTTTCTACTAATTTCTTTTCTAAACGAAATGTTTTATTAACATATTCTTCCCGTTCTACTTTAAATGCCATAATTTCCACCTCATTGTTTACACTTTAATAATATTGGAAATTAAATTTGTATTATACACTTAATATCTAGTGTAATATACACTTGAAAATAAGATGCACGAATTGTAAAATATTGGTAAGAAAGAAGGCGAAATTATATGAAAAAATATTTGATTATTTTTGCTATTTTATTAGGATTGTTCCTCATTGGTAGTTGCGAAGATAATGAACACAGCAGCGTTAGATGTGGCATCTGTGGTAGAGAATACCAAGCAGGAGATGCCGGTGGTAATTTTATGAATATCACATGGAGTGGTTTTTGTAAATCATGTGAAAAAGGCTATCACTCATTAAATCAATAAATCAAGGAGAACGTTTATGAGAAAAATTTTAACATTAATTATCATTGCATTAATAGTAAGTGCATGTGGTGCAACTAATTATAAAAATAATTTAGCAGAAGTATATCCGGCTTACGCAGAAGATATCAATGAAATTCTAACAAATGACGATGCAAAGTTATGCTATGACATTTATCAAGAAAATAGCACACTATCTTTTTTAGAATTATGTGAAAAAATGGTTTTAGAAAGCAACAATACTCCTAGTCTTACGAAAAATTCACTAAATTATCTAAAAAAGGAATATAATTTAACAAATGTGGTTTTCACTAGATTGGAAGATAGTAATTTGCCAGTTCTTTTCTACGATATTTATAGTAGTGGAAAAGATACAAAAGTTAATCTGATGTATTTTTACAATGATATAAGCAAGACTTTTGACAAAATGATTGTCGCACTAGATCATGAGGATGTGACAGAAAAAAGTAGTATGCAATTCTATTTCGTTTGCTTAGAAGCAATGATGTCCGTTGATGCTTCATTCGAAAATAATGTTCAATTAGCCAACGACATTGTTGGTGAAGCTTTTGATAGAGAACAATCACACAATGGTTTTACATATAGCGTAGTTGAAAGCGATTCTAGTGTAGGCTTTGTTATTTCAAAATAATATATAAATAGGGCTATGATGTAGCTCTATTTTTTACAAAAATACAATAAAATAACTTTGATTATTTCTTGAAAAGTGTCTACATATGTTATTATTTAGTAAAGAAAGGAGAGAGACAATGGATGTAAGCAATACAATCAAACAATGTGAAGAATGTAAAGCTATCGGAGAAATCCACTTTAATGGAGGTAAACCAATTAGCTTATATAATCTATTTAGCATTGACAACTATTCTTTTAATAATCCAAGCATTAAAGATTTAGAAGAATATTTTAATCAATACTCAAAAAAGTTTGTAACATTAACAACAAGATATGAGAAGCATCTTATTAATGTAAATAGCATTACACACATTACATTAAAATAACTACTTCTACAATGTTTTAATTAAGATTTTTGCGATATCAAGTATTTTTTCTACTTGTATGCCGTGAAAGTCTTTTTTTATTTCTTCAACAATTTGAACAGCTTTTTCAGCGATTTCTTTATCAGACTTATACATTGATCCCATTTTTATTCCTCCTTATAATAAATGTAAGTTTACAAAATGATGTTTTAAGAAAACATCCAATAATATTTGACATCACTAATATTACCTAATATAATTACCCATGCCCACATTTGGGAGAAAGGAGCTGTGATTATGTTAAAAGCAGTTTTGAGTAACCCTGTCTCTGAAGAAATGATGATGCATGGGTAATTTATATTGCAGAACCCCACTGCTAAAGTGAAGTCGCCTTAGGTAAGATACGATGCGCATCCATCTATTTATATTATAGCGATAAATCGTAGCTACGCGTTCCAGAGGATGACAAGGATTAAAGTGTAGGGCTGGAACTGCACTTGCTATAATATAAGTTGCACTAATGGTTCAGAGAAAACAAATATAGGGAAAAGAGTTTCCAATGTGATGTGCGTGGAAACCTTTTTATTTTCTCCAAAATATAATTAATGAAAATTTTTGAAACCTTTTTATGAAAATTCTAGAAAATGATAGAATTTATATATTAAATGGCATTATTTATCCTATAATGAAGTCAAAATAATGCAAATTTCATAAAAATGCATAAAAACCGTTATTTTACTTTACGAATTGAAGTAAAGTCAACGATAATAGAAAAAGAGACTCTATAATAGAATCTCTATCTTTGACTATAATATTCATATAAAAAGCGACTACTTTTCGTTGAAATACCACTATGAATCTTTAACGCATCCAAAAGCAAACGTGTTAACGAGAATTGATTGACTTCATAGTTTTCTAGTTTGTCATACACATCAAAAGATGCTTTATGAATCACACGATATGCTTGTAATAATTCAACATTATAAACCGGCAAATGCATTGTTTGATTGCAATACTGACAAACAAAACCACCCTCTTCTAAAGAAATACTTACAATATCTTTTTGATGATTACACATAACACAACCATCAACCATAGGAGTATTTCCTTCTAAAGACAATAGTTTAGCCAAATACAAATTCATGATTGTTAACTTTTGAGAACGATTTTCTAACTCACTAACAAAACGCGTAAACTCAACAAACAAATCATGCGATTGCGCAAATTTTAATGTCAACTCCGCAACCACCGAAGTAATAGCTAAACAATCCAAATCTTCACGCAACATACGATGACTATCAATCACACTCGCGTGCTTAACTGTATGTATTTTATCATTTGATACATAGTCTATATTGATATTGGTATAAGAAAACAACTGAAATGCATACGCTAATTTACTTGTTTGTTTCTTCATACCTTTAACCATCAAAGAAATCACACCATATTCCTTTGATAACGCTTGTACAATCACATCATGTTCTCGATAATCTGTTTGTTTAAGCACAAACACATTAACCGAATTATTCATCATCAAACTCCGTTTGAATATAACCTAATTGCAACAATTTCGCTCTACGATTTCTCCAATCCTTTTCAACACGTACAAACAATTCTAAATAAACAGTTGTACCTACAATGGTTTCTAACTCTTTACGAGCTTGCATACCAATGCGTTTTAACATCGCACCCTGTTTACCAATAATGATACCCTTTTGCGAATCACGTTCTACCATGATCATTGCATTAATAATTGTTTTATCTTTTTTAGACACAATGCGTTCAATTACAATCGCAACACTATGAGGAATTTCATCACGAGTATTTAATAAAATTTTCTCACGAATGATTTCCGCCATAATAAATTGTTCAGGATAATCACACACTTGCCCTTCAGGATAATATTGAATTGTATCGGTTAAATATGTTTTCGTTACTTCTAATAAACGATCAATATTATCTTCTTTTAATGCAGAAATAGGAATAATTTCTTTAAAATCAAATTTATGAGAGAAATTCTCTAAATATTGAATCAATTGTTCTTTCGTTAATAAATCAATCTTATTTAAAACCAAAATTACAGGTAAATGTTTAGATTCTAGTTGCTTTAAGATATATTCATCACCAGTACCAAATTCTTTACTTACATCAACAATGAAATATACCAAATCTACACCACTTAAAGAACTCCATGCTTCTTTAACCATTTCCTCCCCTAATTGGTGTTGAGGTTTATGAATACCTGGAGTATCTACAAAGATAATTTGCGCATCTTCTTCAGTTAAAATCCCACGAATATTATTTCGTGTTGTTTGCGCTTTAGGTGTAGTAATAGCAATCTTTTGTTGCAAAATACTATTCATCAATGTAGATTTACCAGCATTTGGACGTCCAATAATAGCTACAAATCCACTAACAAAACCCATTATAAAACATCCTCCTCATCGAAAGACATTGGTAATAATTCACGCATTGTCTTTGTCACTTCTTCTTTACCATTTGATAAATAAATTGGCGTATCTTTACCAAGCAATTCATTCAATACTTGACGACAAGCTCCACATGGTGCAGAAATACGTTTACCATTACTAACGATTGCTAAAGCTTCAATATCTTCTCTACGATAACCATTAGAATATGCCGCAAACACTGCACTACGTTCTGCACAGTTTGTTAAACCATAAGAAGCATTTTCAATATTTACACCTTTAAATGTTTTACCATCTTTACATAAAACACATGCTCCTACTGGAAAATTTGAATACACACAATAAGAATCTTCTAACGCTTCAAAAGCTAATGCTACTAATTCATTCTTTGTCATAATATATCCTCCTCTTTATAAAATATGACGTAAAACCATAATCATTCCAATTATAAAACTCATAAGCGATGCAACTAATACAAAACCAGCAGCTCCATCCTTCATACGCTTCGCCAAAGGATGAACCTCAGGATACATCGCATCCATTAACCATTCAAATAATGTATTACAACACTCTGCACAAATGACAATGGTACATAAAACGGCTACAACTAACATTTCATAATAATCAAAGCCAATGATATATGCACCAAATAATGCACAGATTGTTATATAGATTTGAATACGAACACTACGTTCCGTACTCAAAAAATCTTTTAAACCAACAAAAGCTGGATAAAATTTATGAATTAACCATTTTAGCATCGACTAACCCAACCATCTAAAATCATATCTTGTAAGGCAAACATCACTTTTTCATCTTCTTCAGTCATATGATCATAACCCAACAAATGCAATAAGCCATGTGTAAACAAGAAACAAACTTCTCTTCTTAATGAATGACCATATTCCTCAGCTTGACGTTTTGCAGTATCAACACTAATAAAGATATCACCAAGTTCTTGTTCAATTTCCTCATACATAGATTCCAATTCACTCATTTCATCTTGCAAAGCAAACGTAATCACATCCGTAGGACGATCTACCCCACGATACTCACGATTCATCGCATGAATTTCCTCATCATCAATAAAAATAACGGCAAAACTCACATCATCATTTCTCTCTAATACTTTCCAAGTACGCTTAGCAATTTCATGAAAATCTTCTTCATATTGTTCAAATTCTTTCACATCTGTTTGATTAATTACTGATAATTCCATACACATGCCTCCATACAAAGTTATTATACACTATCCAAACTCTAAAACAAAATCTTTTCTATCTTCAAATAATATCCTTGATAAATAAACAAATACAAGAAATACGGTAACCAAACACTATGTATTCTTTGATCACACAAATGTACAAACCAACCTATTTTCTTAACCAACATAAAATGTTTTTGTTTAGGCAAATAAATAATATACGGTTCTTCATGTAATACATGTTTACAATAATATCCACTAGCCTCTATTTGCATCTCTTTTAAAAGACTTACAATTTCTAACATACTAATCATTGGTTTTTCATAATTCAAATCAACTTCAATATCATACAATTTCAAATACTCTTTTAAACAATAGATTCCACAATTCATAAGTAGTCCTCCTACTTATATATACGTCAACTTTTTTAATTTTCCCTACTAAAAAAGCAAACAACTTACGCTGTTTGCTCTTTCTTTTCTTCATTTTCCTCAATCATACGAGAAATTTTAACTTTTTTAACTACACGATCATTCGCATCCAATACAATAATACGTAAATCTTTATAAGTTAAGATTTCACGTTTTTCAGGGAAACGTTCTTGTAATTCAGTAACCCATCCACCAACTGTACTAGAGTCAAAATCATCTTCATCTTCTTCATATGTATCAAAAGTATCAAACAAATCAACTAATGAAGCATTACCAGTGAAAATATACGTGTTATCATCAACTTTAATAATTTCATCAACCACTTCATCATGTTCATCCCAAATATCACCAACAAGTTCTTCCAAGATATCTTCCATAGTAACGATACCCTCCGTTCCACCATACTCATCAATAACAATAGCTAAATGCGTTTGATTTTCTTGTAATAAACGTAAAGTATCCATCATTGAGAAATTAACTGGAACACAAATTGGCGGTTGCATAATTTTTAAAATATCAGATTGACCTTTGTCCATAAAAGCATAGAAATCTTTTTCATGAATAAATCCGATAATATGGTCAATTGTCTTTTCATATACTGGTAAACGAGAATATTGATTTTCCAAGAATACTTGTTTAATTTTATCAAGATCCTCATTTTGTTCAATCGCAACGACATCTATTCTAGGAGTTAAAATATCCTTAACATCCAAGTCATTAAATTCAATTGCTGAACGAACTAACTCAGATTCTTCTGCTTCCATAGCTCCTTCTTTTTCAATTTCATCTACCATAGTGATTAACTCTTCATCTGTCATACCTTTATTTTCATCAGATTTAATAAATAAACCAATAAACTTTTTCCATAAGTCAAAAATAAATGTTAAAGGCATTAAAAGAATCTCTAATGTATAGATGATTGGAGCAGAAAACATAGAAAATGTATCTGCAAATTGATTTGCTAAAGACTTTGGTGTAACTTCACCAAAGAATAAAATGACTACCGTCATAACAATTGTTGAAATTGTTGCTCCCTTATCTAAGAAATATTTCGTAAATAAGATTGTCGCAAGCGTACTTCCTAAAATATTAACAAAGTTATTTCCTACCAAAATCGTTGAAATCAAACGATCATAGTTATCTAACAATTTCAAAACCAATTGTGCTCTGCGATTTCCTTTATTCGCCATATTCTTCAAACGGAAACGATTACAAGTTGAAAATGCAGTTTCTGTTGCAGAAAAATATCCAGAACCAAGAACACACGCAGCTAATATCACTAATAATATTGTATCATTCATTTAAACTACCACCTTTCTACAAAACAACTAATACAAAAAAGTATCGTTATCACCTGGTGGTGTTAAATAAATTTCATTTAACATAACGGTTTTTTTATTTAAAATACATATACTCGGGTCTACGTCTAACATAAGCACCATCCTTTTAATGACATATACTATAACAAACTTTATATAAAAAAGCAAATTTACTTTTGATCATCGTATTGTGTAAGAATCTTTTTCACCAATGGATGACGTACGACATCGGAATTATGTAAATGCACAAAACCAATTTCATCAATACCTTGTAAACGATTCAATGCATCAATAAATCCAGATCCTTTAGATGAAGGTAAATCAATTTGGGTCATGTCCCCTGTAATAATCATCTTAGAATCAAATCCCATACGTGTTAAAAACATTTTCATCTGCATTGGAGTCGTATTTTGCGCTTCATCTAGAATAATAATCGCATCATCTAATGTACGTCCACGCATATAGGCTAAAGGCGCAATTTCAATTATACCTTTTTCCAATAAACGTTCTGTTTGTACTTGTCCTAATGTAAAATACAAAGCATCATAGATAGGACGAAGATATGGATCTACTTTTTCTTTTAAATCACCTGGTAAAAATCCTAGATTTTCACCAGCTTCTACTACAGGACGTGTAACAATCAAGCGTCTAACTTCTTCATTACGTAATTGTGTAACTGCATAAACAACAGACAAGAACGTTTTACCAGTTCCTGCAGGTCCACTAACAAAGATCATATCCTTGCTCATTAACGCATCCAACAATTGTTTTTGCCCAATCGTTTTTGGATAAATTAATTTATGTTCGTAACTTCTTCCAACTGCTTTTTTATATAAATGATTTACATCATGAGAAATTCCATTAAAGATGGTTTCAGCAATAATTTGTACATCCATAGACTTTAATTCTTTTCCACTTTCAATACAATTCATCATTTGTGTAAATACATCATCGATAGCATTTTTATATTTTTCATCAATAAAAGCAAGAATTTGTTCTTCATCAATGGAAATTTCACAAGCAAAAATATTTTTAATAATATTTAAAAACTCATCTTGAACACCACATAATTGACGACGTTGTTCAGCATTTAATGTTTCAATGTTTTTACTATATTTAATCAAGCTTATACCTCCTATGGTATCGTTATATCTTCTAACAAAGTGTAATGGACTTTTAACAAAACTTTGTCTTCTTCTCTAGTATACTTCAAAATTGTTTCTTTCACAATTTTTTCATTACTAGTTATATATTGACTTACTTGATTACGACAATCAAATAATAATTTAAAAAACAATACTCCATCATGCGTATTCTCATGAATTACACTGGACTCTATTGTATACCAAGTATATCCATACACCTTACCTTTTACATATAAATCCTTTATCTGTCCATAAGAATCTAACATATACCCTTCTACTAAAGTACTTCCTTCATAGACAAAATCATGAATATTAACCACTTTATGACCATGTTGTACATCAAATAAAGCAATTACAGCATCTTTTGTAGCATATAAAGGTTCTCTATACAATTCTGAGATTTCTACATGCTTTTTCTCACTAAAAGAAACATACAATTTACTTCCCTCTTTATAAGCTTCTAACCATGAAAGTTGTTGGTGATATTGCGTAAATAATTGCTGTTTTAGATCATTAACTTCTAAAGAAAAATATGGCAAATCAAAATCCTCTATTTCACTAATTATATTTTGCTTTAATTTACCTTCATTACCAATTATTTCATATGAAAAAGTTGTATTTTGTAAAAGAAACCAAATACAACATACCATAACAATCTTCAGATAAAACATTATACTTTTACAATTTCGAAAAAACATACCCAACAAACCAGTTGTAAGAACATAACAAACAGTATTTTCAGTAGATAGAAGATTACGATAAGCAAAAGAAGTATAAAAATAAATACCATCAACATATGTAATATCATACACATCTATAGAATAACGAGAAAGAAATTCATTAAATGCATCTTCATCACCAATAAACTGATATAAATCATACCCTACACTTTTAAACATACTCTACCTCAATATGAGTGACAGATCCATATAACAATGTTTCTGATATAGAATATTCTTTAATTCTCAGAGCTGTACCTATAATTGTATACATATGATTACGAGTTGAAAAAATCATTTTCTTTTCAGAAATATAAACAAATTGCACTTTCCCATCAAGTCGTAAATATTTTTCATCCAATACTAGCATACAATCACCTCATTGCATTGTATGCAAAAAAAAATAGAAGTTACCTTCTATTTTTTCATTTTTCTAGCTTTTCTTGCGGCTTCTGATTTTAATTTACGAGCTACACCCGGTTTTACATAAAACTCTCTTTTGCGAGCCTCAGCAAGGGTTCCGTTGCGAGAAACTTGGCGCTTAAATCTACGTAAAGCATCATCAAGTGCTTCATTTTCTTTTACTACAACTCTTGGCATTCCAAAACCTCCCTTCTGAAACAAGCATTAACATTATAGCAAATATTTATAAAAAATCAATACTATTTATTATTAATAACTAGTTTTTACTGTTTTACCAGCAACTAATTGACATCCACCACTTGTACCAATACGAGTAGCACCCGCATTTAACATATTTTCGAAGTCTTCAGCAGTACGAACTCCACCTGCAGCCTTAACTTCACATACATCTTTAACAGTATCTTTCATCAATTTAACATCTTCAACTGTTGCTCCATTTGTAGAGAAACCTGTGGATGTTTTAACGAATGCTGCTTTTGCATTCATACTTAATTCACACGCTTTTACTTTTTCTTCATCTGTTAATAAACATGTTTCAATGATAACTTTTACACATTTACCACCAGCAGCTTCAACTACAGCACGAATATCATCTTCTACTAATTGATAATTTTGAGATTTCATAGCCCCAATATTCATTACCATATCAATTTCATCCGCACCATTTTCGATAGCTTCTTTTGTTTCAAATGCTTTAGTACCACTTGTTGTAGCACCCAATGGGAAACCTACAACTGTACAAACTTTAACATCAGTACCTTCTAAAGCTTCCTTACATGTTTTTACCCATCCAGCATTTACACATACAGAGGCAAAATCAAATTCTTTAGCTTCTTCGCATAATTTTAAAATTTGTTCCTTTGTAGCATTTGCTTTCAAAAGTGTATGATCAATATACTTACTCATTTTCATAAACATTCTCCTCACTTTCTCCAAAATAGTATTTATGAATTGCATCTTTCGCTGCAATATGATCCCCCATCCATTCAGTTTTTCCAAACTCATAGGATAAATAATTTTCATCCCCTTTACCAAGGATTAAAATTGTATCATTAACATTTGCGACTTCAATTGCTTGACGAATCGCATCATAACGACTTTCAATGAAGATACAAGCGGTATTTTCAATTCCTTTACGAATTTCATTCGCAATATCTTCTGCACTTTCATTACGAGGATCTTCCTCAGTTAAAATAATTAAATCACAATACTTATCTGATAATCTACCAAAATCAATACGTTTTTTCGCATCACGATTTCCAGCAGAACCAAATACCGTAATAATACGTTTATCCGGTGCAGTAATAGATTTAGCATACTCATAAATCTTAATAAATCCATCAGGTGTATGTGCATAATCGACAATTACTGTAAATGGTTGCCCTTCTACAATACGTTCCATACGGCCCAATACTTGAGGTAAGTTATTTACACGAGATAAAATATCTTCAATCGATACACCATATTCATGTAATGCCGCAATAGCCGCAAGCAAGTTATAAACATTAAACTTCGCTACTAAGTTTGTTTCCACTGGATATTCTACATTGTCATATAACAACGTGAACTTCGTACAATTAACCATTAATTGAATATCTACTGCACGATATGTACATTCTTTTTCTACACCATATGTAACAACATTTGCTTTAGTAGCTTGAATGAAACGATCACTATATTCATCATCAATATTGATAATTGCAGTTTTATTTGGCTTTAATAAAGTAAATAATTTTTCTTTCGCTTCATAATAATTTTCCATTGTGCCATGTAAATCTAAATGATCATGCGTTAAATTTGTATAAATCGCATAATCAAAATCAATAGAATCACAACGATGCATATCCAATCCAGCACTACTAACTTCCATCGATACACTTTTCATACCTGCTTGATACATTTCATCCAATGTACGATGTAAAGGTACAATATCTGGAGTTGTAAGCATTGCATCCTTTTCAACATCACCATAGAAAATACCAATGGTACCAATATAACCACATGGTTCAAAATGATTTAACAAATTACGAATGACTGTAGTAATCGTACTTTTACCATTGGTACCAGTAACACCAAACATTGTCATTTTATGTGTACAATCGCCATAGAAACGAGACGCAACAACATTTAATGTATCTAATACATTTACTACTCGTATGTAAATTAAATCTGCATCATAATCTTTAATATCATCAGAATGTACAATAACAATCGCTCCATTGTCCTTTGCTTGTTGAATGAACTTATGGCCATCATTAACCATTCCTTTTACACAAAAGAATATTGAATTTTTACTTTTTACACGAGAATCTGCCATCAAACTTTCAATTTCAATTTCAGGCGCACCCTCAAATAATCGTGATAATAACATTCTCAATCACCCTTCTATTACATTTCCCCATACTTCACCATCTAATAGATGTGTACACATAACGGAAACAATTTCATTTCTTCTATCAATTTCACTTTTTACTTTTACACTTACATATTCACTAGTGTGCCCCATTAGAATGCCATCTTGATAAGTCTCAAAATATACTTCCTTAACAGTACCTACTAGTCTTTGCTTATATGTATTGTACAATTGAACAGAGCGTTTGGTCAAATATTTCACGCGATTCTTCTGAATTTGACCATTTACTTTCTCTTTCATTGTATGCGCAACTGTTCCTTCTTTACTTGAAAATGGGAATACATGTAAAAAAGAGAACTCCATCTTTTCTAAATTTACTAATCCTTGTTCAAATAATTCATCACTTTCATATGGGAATCCCACAATAATATCCGTACTAATTGAAATATTTGGTAATTGTTCACGAATATATTGTAATCTAGAGATGAATTCTTCAACTGTATAAGGACGATTCATTTTTTCTAAAATTTCATTAGTAGAAGCTTGAACTGGAATATGGAAATGTCTTGCAATGCGTGGTTCTTCATGCATAAATGCAATCATTTCATCCGTAATTTCCGTAATTTCAATCGATGAAATACGTAATCTTTGTAAACCTTCTACTTCTTTCATAAGACGCTTCATTAAATCGGTTAAATTATAGCCTTGATCTTGATAGCGTCCAGTATGAATACCCGTTAATACCAATTCTTTATGACCATCTTGAACAAGTGACTTCGCATTTTCAATAACTTCATCAATTGGTAAACAACGTTCTTTTCCTCTAGCATAAGGAATAATGCAATAACTACAGAATTGGTTACAACCATCTTGAATTTTTAAATATGCACGAGTTTGTTGATAGCTCTTTAATGGCATAGAATCCATTGTATATTCACGAGTATCTTCATACACAACTTTATGCATACGTGTAGCTAAGGCATCTAAAACTAATTCTGGTAATTGTTTTTTACCACTTGTCGCAATCACTAAGTCAATATCATCCCATACATCTTGATTTTGACTAGTTTGTACATAACAGCCAACAGCGCATACAATCGCATCTGGATTCAATTTACGACATGCATGAATCTTTTGACGACTTTTCGCACTGGCAACATTGGTTACTGCACAAGTATTAATAATATAAACATCCGCTTTTTCTTTATAAGAAACTTCTTCAAGTCCTTTTTGAAACAATTGTTCACGATACCATTGTGATTCATACGAATTCACCTTACATCCTAATGTAACTAACGCAAATGTACTCATAATTATTCCTCACTCATTGCATCAATTACACTCAATGCATACAATCCTGCCGTTTCAGCACGTAAAATATTCTTACCCAATGAACATGGTTGAATACCCATTGATAACATCAAATCAATTTCCTTAGGATCAAAACCACCCTCAGGACCAATAATCACCATCACATCACATAAACCTTTTACATAATGCTTAATATGTTTTGATACATTTTCTTTCTCATACGCTACTAAATTCACATCCACAAGATAATTCGGTAATTCTTTAATTGTAATTGGCGCTAATACTTCTGTGCATACTGTATGATGCGATTGTTCACAAGCCTCCATCACAATTTTATTCCAACGAACTAATTTTTTATCTACTTTTTCATCATTACTTTTTACTACTGTACGACTTGTTTCTAAAGGAAGAATCTTTGTCGCACCCAATTCAGCAGCTTTTTGTAATACATATTCCCACTTATCTTTTTTAATTAATGCAGGAACTAAGATAATATTACGATGAATCCCATGTTCAATTTTCTCAAACACTAAAGCCACTGGTTGTGATTGAATAAATTGAATCTTCGCCAAATACGCACAACCATCACAATCAACAATACGTACCACACTATCCGCTTTCATACGCAATACATGAGCAATATGATGTTGTTGTTCACTAGTAAATGCTACTAATTCATTCAAATTACACTTTTGTTCAACAAAATATTGTTGCATAGACCCACCTACTTTCTAACATAGAAAACGTGTATAAGCATACACGTTAATCGACAATTAATTTACCACTTTCCGCTAAAGAGCGCAATTGTTTTACTTCAAAAGGTTTCAAACGACGATATTCCCCCATATTTAAGCCTTTATCTGTAATACATCCAAAACTCTTACGATGTAATAATGTCACTTCATGACCAAACACTTCCATCATACGACGAATTTGACGGTTTCTACCTTCTTGAATTGTAATCTCAAAGAAAGTTTGTCCTTTTGTTGTATCTTTATTGGTAATCTTAATTTTACAAGGCAATGTTTGAACACCATCATCTAATACCACACCTTGTTCCAATTGTTTCAATTCTTCAATTTTTAAAATACCTTTAATAATAACATTATATGTTTTCTTAATATGATAACGAGGATGAATCATCATATTTGTAAAATCACCATCATTCGTCATTAATAAAACACCACTTGATTCATAGTCCAAACGCCCTACTGGATAAATACGATATGGACAGTCAATCAATTCACCAACCGTTGCACGATCATGTTCATCACTATTTGTACAAATATATTTCTTAGGCTTATTCACAACATAATAAACCTTATCTTCTTTTTTAATACCTTTACCATCTACTTCAATGTATTGTTGCTTAGTCACTTTATAACCTAATTCAGTTATAACTTCACCATCAACTTTTACTTTTCCTTGCACAATTAATTCTTCGGCTTTTCTTCTGGAAGCAATACCTGCTTGTGCAATGACCTTTTGTAAACGTTCCATATATTCACTCTCCAATCGCATTTATTTTAACATGTATAGAAAAATAACACTAGCAAAATCGCAAGACACATCCCAATTACATCAACAAAAAGCCCTATAGATAAAGCATTTTTCATATTTTTAACTTGAATACTTCCAAAATATAATGTCAAAACATATAATGTCGTATCTGTTGATGATTGAATCACACTAGCTAATACCCCTTCTATTGAATCTGGGCCAAAAGTATGAAAAATATCCATCACCAACGTTAAACTAGCAGAACCAGAAATTGGTCGAAAGAAAACAATTGGCCAAATAGAACTAGGGACACTGGGCACAAATCGCTTAACGATATTGCTTATATCCATTAATAAATGACTTTCTTTTAATAGGATTACCGCAAATAACATCGCCACCATTACTGGATATACTTCCATGAATACAACTAATCCTTTTTTAACTCCTCTAATAAAACTTTGATAGGCATCTTGTTTATGATAACTTGAATACAAAAAGATTATAAATACAAAGCCTATAAGTAATTTATTTGTGATATCCATAGTTCACAATCCGATCGATAACTAATGCAATACAACAAGTAATGATTGTTACTATAATGGCATATGGCATAAATGATGATATATCTTTAGAAACAAATTGAGCACGCAAACTAAGTATTGTAGTATTAAACAAAGTAACGCCTGCAGTATTCAATACTAAAAAAGTAACCATGGAACGAGTAGCTGTATCCGGATTTTTATTAGTCTTTTGCATTTCTTTCATAGCCAATAAACCACTAGGCGTTGCACAAGAACCTAATCCCAACATATTCATCAAGACATTCGCAACAATATAACTTTTCGCTTGATCTTGATTAGTTAAATCGGGAAATAAGCGATTTATAATAGGCGCAATCACCTTTTGTAATTTATCTAACAAACCATTATCCATTACTACTTCTAAGATACCACTAAAAAAAGCTAAATTCGCTACCAATGGAATTACATAATCGAGTGTAGATTTCCCTATAGATGGCAATACATTATTTAAAGAAACCAATGTACCATTAAACATAGAATATAGAATACTCAAAATGATTAAATTTAGCCACAAACGATTCATAGATAATCATAATACATACAATTAGTACGTACATCACTTTGCCATTTCACAACTAGTTGTTTATTATCTTCATCCATAAACATCAATACGTGTCCATTTTGAAATTCTTCTTTTGTGCCATGAATCACAAAAGGTTGATCAATGACTACCAATTTTCCAGCAATCTTACTCACTTGTTCACGTATTAAGGTATACGCTTGAATTTCATTATAAAAATCAACGTATTGTCTTTGATGAAAATAGGCTTCTTCTCCCATTTCAAAGGATACAACAATACAGGTAATGTCATCTTTTCTAGCTGCTGAAACTAATGTATGTTGTGCTAATAAGGTATACCCTGTTTTTCCAGCAATCGTATACGGAAAGTTCCACAATAGTTTATTATGATTCACATATTGTTGATGCAATTGGTTGGTAAAATACTTTGTTTGTGTAATTTGTAAAAAGATATCATTTTGTAAACAATATCTCATTAATAATGCTTGATCATATACTGTAGAAAGATTGCCTCCATCTTGATCATCTAATCCACTAGGATTACGATATACTGTATTCTTCATTTGTAGTTCACTAGCTTTTTCATTCATCCAGATTATAAATTGATTGGTATCATTACCACCAACATGATACGCAATCGCATTAGCCGCATCATTACCACTTTCCAACAACAAGCCATACAATAAATCAATCAAATTTACTACTTGATTTTGTTGTAAGTAAATCATACTGCCATAACTATTACGAATTTCTTCTTTAACAATCCAACTATCTGTTAACTCCCCTTTTTCAATCGCGACAATTGCTGTCATTACTTTAGAAACAGATGCGATGCTTTGAACAACATCTTGATTTCTAGAACGATAAACCGTTAAATCTTCCCCATCCATGACAATATAACTATCAGCATATACATTAGTTATTGATAAAAATAAGAAACATAGAATCATACATAGTTTCATATAGCACCCTCCTTTGTTTACTATATGAACAAAAGAAAAGATAGAGTACAATACTCTATCCGAATAAATTCTCTGATTCTTCCTCTTTGGCGAAATCTGGTAATTCTGGTAATTCTTCCAAACTTTGTAATTGAAAGGCATCCATAAATGCTTCTGTTACTCCATATAAGAATGGTCGACCAGGCGCATCGGTTCTACCTACTTCTTTAATTAAATTACGAGCTAACAATTTACGAATCATCATATCACATCCAACTCCACGAATTTCTTCAATTTCCGCACGAGTAATTGGTTGTTTATAAGCTATGATAGCTAATGTTTCTAAAGCAGCTGGAGAAAAACCTTTATTAGCAGTAGATTCAAATAATCGTTGTGCATATTCATGAACATCTGCTTTAGATACCATTTTATAACATCCACCATAACATACAATTTCAACTCCACGTGTATCATCTTGTACATAAGAAGAAATCATAGCATCCAATGTAGATTGAATCACTTCCTCATCCATTTCTAACGTTTCTACTAAACGTTCTAAACGAACCCCTTCATCTCCTACTATAAACAAAATACCCTCTAAAATCGCTTGTAAATTACTTTCCATAGCGTACACCTCGCTTCAAATAAATCTCATCATCAACCACTTCACAATCAAAGAAGCCTTGACGCAATAAATCCAATACAGACAAAAACGTAACAATCACAACATGTAAATCTTCTTCTTTACACAATTCAAACATTGAAAATACACTAGGCAATTCCAATACTTTCGCTTTAATTTGAATCGTACGCTCTTCTACAGATAATTCTTTTCTAGCAACCTTCATCTGCAACGGTTGCATAATCTTATAACGACGAATAATATGATTCATCGCCTTAATCAAATCTACAGGATTCCCTTGTGTATCCACAAAAGACTCTTTAGACTCCTTCATCCATTGATACGTAATCTCAGATTGTGGTTTATCATAATGCAATAAACGTTCATTTGCCATTACATTAAATTGCTCACTAACTTCCTTATAACGTTGATATTCCAATAAACGTTTAACCAATTGATCTTTTGTATCTTCTTCATAGTTATCCTCTAATTCAGAAGTATCTCTTGGTAATAATTTCTTACTCTTATACTCAATTAAAGACGCAAATTCACTCAAATATTCACTCGCAATTTCCAAGTGCATATTTTCCATAGAATTAATATATGCAATATACTGATCCGCCAAAATATCCAAATTCAAGTCAAAAAGATCTAACTTCTTCTCCTTAATTAAGTGAAGCATTAGATCCAATGGTCCTTCAAATTGTTGAATCGAAACAGTAAAACTTTCCATAAAACACCTCAATCGTCTATGTATTATAACAAAGATTATCTCATTTAGAAAGATAAGATTTACGATTTTGGTCTAAAGATGAAAGCACAAATAGTCCCCAATACAATCGCAAGCGCTAATCCACTAGCTACACGATCAAATATACCAGTAAAAATACCCAACACTCCAATTTCATTAGCCTTCATTAAACTCGCATGCACTAAAGAATGTCCAAAGCTAGTAATTGGTAATAACGCTCCTGCTTGCGCATAAGCAATTAATGTATCATAAAAATGAAACGAATCCAAAAATACCCCCAATATAACAAATAAACTCGTAATATGTCCTGGTGTTAATTTCGTATATTCATAAATAATCTGACCAATTAAACAAAACGTTCCACAACACAAAAATGCATATAGAAATGTCATATACACTTCTCCAAAAGAATTGCATGTGCAATACATGGAATACTTTCTTTTTGTTGAATCATAATTGGATTTAATAAAGCACCAGTCGCAACAACCAATACTCTTTGATATTTTCCTTCCAACATACTCGGCATAATATACGCATTTAGTGTACACATACTACAAGCACATCCACTACCACCCGCAAATACCTTTTGATTATCAATATCATAAATAATCGTGCCACAATCTTCTAATTTACTAGCAATATCTTGATAATCTACTTCTAACATTTGAATTAATAATGCTTTACCAATACTTGATAAATCCCCAGTAAATATATGATCCACATCCTGATAGGTAATAGCTCCATCCGCAAAAAATTGCACAATCGTACGATAACAAGCCATAACCATTGCACTACCCATATCATTCGCATCTGTTTCTAATGCGTCATACACTTCACCAAACATCCCACAAACGATTTGAATAGTTTGTTTATCATTACATAAAGAAATACATCCAGCACCCGTAACTGTACTTGTGACCGTATCTTTCTTTTGAATTCCATATTCATTGGGAAATCGAAATTGCTTTTCTGCATTCGCATAATGACTAGAAGTAAACACCAAAGCACGTTGATTGTTTTGATTGTTTAAATACAGACTTGCTAAATTTATAGCCAAGGTACTATTTGAACAAGCCGCATAACAACCAATAAAAGGTATTTGCAATTGACGAACAAAATACGAAGACACTCCCAATTGATTCATCAAATCCCCACCAACACATATATCAAATCGCTTATCTTTTACTTTACTCAATAAACAATCATACGCATCTTCAAGTAAAGAAATCTCCGCATGCTCATAATTATCACAACCATTATATAAATCAGATACGCATAGATCAAAACCATCTTTTAATGGACCTTCAGATTCTATAGGACCCACAACTGTACTATATTGTTCAATATAGACATTATGATAAAAAATAATTTTATTCATACAAACAACCAAAACCTAACTAATGCAACCAATATGGCACTGGTAATACCATAAGTAATAACCGAACCCGCAAGTTTAAACATATTCGAACCAATACCAAAGATTGGCCCTTCACTTCTACCTTCCATTGCACTAGAAACAACTGCATTCGCAAAACCAGTAATTGGAATAAAAGTACCCGCTCCACAAATTTGTCCAATTTTATCAAATATTCCTAGTCCTGTAAGCAATGCTGCCAATCCAATCATAGTCATAATCATTAACGTTTGACTCGTTTCAAGATTCATTTTCATTATATCCAAATACAAATACAAAAAGCCTTGACCAATACCTCCAATTATGCCACCACTTATAAATGCAATAATACAATTCTTGATTTTATGATTGGGAAATGGATATTGCTGTTTCACTTTTTCAAAAAACTCTATATTCATAACCATACCTCCTAAAACTAGTATGGTTACTTCTTAAACAATTAAAGCAAAGATTCTTTTAACTTCAACAAGATTTTCTTTTCTAATCGAGAGACTTGTACTTGTGAAATTCCCATAAGATCTGCTATAGACTGTTGATTCATTGATAAATGATAACGATAATATAACAATTTTCTTTCAACCTCATCCAATTTTTCAATTTCATCTAATAAACTAATATTGGAAATGAGATCTACATCTTTGAATTCAATTTTATCCTCTAGTCTTACTGTAGAACCATCTTTTAACGAATACGGTTCATCCAAAGATACTAAATGTTGATTCGCTTCAAGTGCCATAATAATATCAGCTTCATCCATCTGTAAAGTCTTAACCATTTCTTGAATACTCGGTTCCTTTTGATATTCTTGTATATAACTTTCTTTATACTTCACAATTAATAAATACCGTTCCTTTATCGAACGAGATACTCGTAAATCTCCATCCTCCCTAAAAAACTTTTTAATTTCACCTAAAATCATTGGAACTGCATAGGTAGAAAACATCACTTGATATTCACTATTAAAATTCATAATTGCTTTCATTAAACCAATACAGCCTATTTGATATAAATCTTCTGGATCATGTTTGGTATATTTAAAACGATGAACCAATGACCATACCAATCCTGTATTTTGTAAAAAACACTGTTCTAAAGCTTCTTCATCCTGTTTTTGACATCGCTCTATTAACAATAAAAAATCATTGGATATCATGTAAATAGCGAACAAGCGTTACCGTTGTACCCTCATTAAGTGCTGATTCCACCTTCATCATATCACTGAAGGTTTCCATAATCGTAAATCCCATTCCTGAATGTTCTTGATCAGATTTTGTTGTCACAAAAGATGCTCTTTTATTTTCAATATCACTCATGCCAATACCTTCATCTTGAATAACTATCTCAACTCTTCTATTATCCGTCGTTATATGTACTGTAATATTACCCTTTTCTTGTGGATACGCATGCACAATGGCATTCACAACTGCTTCTGCACATATCGTTTTAATTTCCATTATTTCATCATTTGTAGGATTTAATGGTAATAAAAAGGCCACTAAAGCAGTACGTATGACTAGTTCATTCTCAACTAAAGCTATTGTTTTCATTTGTAATTGGTTCATAGTACATTCCCCTTTGATAGTTGTTCTTGTTTGATAATGCTAAAAACACCTGATAATTTAAAAATTTTACGCACATTATCTGGTACATCTACTAATCGTAATTCTCCTCCATACGCATTCACTTGCTTATATCTAGCCAAAACAAATCCTAATCCTGTACTATCCACAAAAGTTACATTTTTCATATGTAAACGTACAATTTGGGGTTTTGTTAAATCGATATCATATTTACACAACTCTTTTATTTGCTGTATATGATAATTATCCAATTCCCCACTCAAAATGTAACTAACCGCATTTTTATCGCGAACAATTTTCATACTCCATCTCCTTTTTCGCTATTGTAAATGAATTAAAGATAGAAATGTAAATCCTCGACAAGAAAAGACAAAAAAAGTTTCTAAAATAGAAACTTTGTAAAACAATCCATAATGACATCAATATAATCCAAAGTATATACTTCTACATTTGAATACAACAGTGACTCCTGCACCAAACCATTCTCAAAGATTATTTTCAATTTCGCAATTGGTGTATTTATATCTATAGGTGCTTGAACAACCATAGGTACAATTTCAATTGTATGTTCAACATTTACTTTTTTATCATGTACAAGATAAATATCCTCTTTACTAATCATATCTACCTTTTTAGGTTTCCCATTTGAGATAGACATTAAATCAAAGACAGTTGCACTTGGATATAGTAACGTTTGTGTATAATTCGCAAAACCATAATCCAACATTGCTTTAATATCCTTATTTCGTTGATCTTTTGTAGATTCTTTCATAACTACTGCAATTAACCGCATACCATCTCTTTTAGCTGTAGCCGTTAAACAATATCCCGCCGTCTGTGTAAACCCTGTTTTTAAGCCATCCATACCCTCATAACTACGAATCAACTTATTGGTATTCACTAACCAAAATGGATTGGTATCCTCACGTAAATACGTTTCATACATGGATGTATACTGCGTAACTGCTTCATTAGAAATTCGTAATACTTCTTTCGCAATCATTGCCATATCATAGGCACATGAGTAATGATTTTCAATATCCAATCCTGTCGCATTCGAAAAATGGGTATTCACTAATCCAAGTTCAGTCACCTTTTGATTCATCTTTTCAACAAACAAAGATTCACTACCACTAATAAACTCTCCAACCGCAACCATCGCATCATTAGCACTACTTACACATATTGCAGTAAATAATTCTTCTAAAGACATCACTTCATTTTCTTCTAAATAAATTTGAGAACCACCCATACTACTAGCATGAGCACTTACACTGATTCGATCGTCCCAATCAAATTGACCTGCATGAATACCCTCATAAATCAATAACATCCCCATCATCTTCGTCATAGATGCTGGATGTAAATGTTTATACGCATCTTTCTCATACATAATTTGACCAGAATACGCATCCATCAAAATTGCACTATCTCCAAATTCCACTAATTCAACATTATGAAAAATAGGAGAAACTTGTAAACACAATAACATTGATAAAATCCATTTAAACATACAAACACCTCAATGTATTGTATGTATAAACAAATAGTATAGAACAAAAAAATCTTGGATTTCTCCAAGATTTATTGTAAAACCTCATAAATTAATGGTTCAGGTGTACATGGTTCATCATCAACAATGAATGTATCATAGAAGTCTTGAATCCATTCTTCAGATAATGGCACATCAGTATGAACATACGCAATAACATCACCTTCATTAACTGGATTAGATACTTTCTTATTTAAGACAATACCCACCGCAAAGTTAATTGCATCTTCTTTTGTTGCTCTACCAGCCCCTAGTTTCATAGCTAAAGTACCCACTCTTAAAGCTTTAACTTGTGCTAAGTAACCAGATTTCTTCGCATTCATTTCTACAACATATTTTGCTTGAGGTAATAATTCAGGATGTTCAATTTGTTCTACATTACCACCTTGTGCTTTAACTAATAATTTTAATTGATTTAAAGCACTACCATCTTTAATTACATCTAATAACATTTGACGAGCTTTATCTTTATCATCACAAACTTTAGCTTGTTGTAAGATAATAGAACCAGCTGTTAAACACAATTCTGTAAAATCTGCAGGACCTTCACCCTTCAATGTCGCAATTGCTTCTTTAACTTCTAACGCATTACCAATCGCAAAACCTAAAGGTTGATTCATATCTGTAATCATAGCACGAGTATCACGACCACAATCCTTACCAATTTGAATCATCGTTTTCGCTAATTCAATCGCTTCTTCAGGTGTTTGCATAAATGCACCATCACCATATTTAACATCCAACAAGATTGTATCCGCACCACTTGCTAGTTTTTTAGACATAATACTAGAAGAAATTAATGGTACAGATTGTACAGTACCTGTTACATCACGTAATGCATATAATTTCTTATCTGCAGGAACCAATTGTGCTGTTTGACCAATAATCGCAATATTAATGTCATTTACTTGTTTTACAAATTCTTCATCATCTAAATAAATATCAAATCCATCAATAGATTCTAACTTATCCAATGTACCACCAGTATGACCCAATCCACGACCACTCATCTTAGCGACTTTAACACCACAAGCAGATACCATAGGTAATAGAGCTAAAGATGTTTTATCACCAACACCACCAGTAGAATGCTTATCCACTTTAATGCCTGCAATAGCTTCAAGATTCATTACATCTCCACTATTCATCATTGCTAATGTTAAATCAGAAATCTCGCGAGATTCCATACCATTTAATACAATAGCCATACATAAAGCACTTACTTGATAATCAGGAATTTCTTCATTTACATATCCATCAATCCAAAATTGAATTTCTTCTTTTGTAAGAGATTTTCCTTCTCTTTTCTTATTGATGATATCCACAAAACGCATATTATAGCCCCCTATCTAAATTTTCTTGAATCATAGCTGTCACTTTTTCAGCTAATTCTGTAGTAGACATTTCTTTATATTCATCATAACGCATAGGATCCATATAAATCGCTTTCGCATTCATATTTTGCTTCCCTTTAACATCAATAACAAATGTATTCACTAATGTAACAGGAACAATCGTAGCTTGTGCATTAAATGCTGGTTTAAATGCTCCTGGTTTCATTTCACCCATTGTCATAGACTTAGAACGAGTTCCTTCTGGGAAAATACAAACATTACGTCCATTTTTTAAACATGCAGTCGCATCTTTTACCATTTGTAAAGCACTACGCATATTGCTACGATCCAACATAATCGCTTCAATATTTTTAAACCAAGGTCCTAAAACAGGAATTTTCCCATTTTCAATTTTACTAACTGCAGTAGATGGAACAGGTAAAGTAGCCACAATAATGAATGGGTCTAAACTTCCTTGATGATTTACCACAAAATAAAGTGTTTCATCTGTAGGAACTTTTTCTAACCCTTCTACTTTTAACTTAATACCAGATAGACGTACAACTAATTTAGACCAATGCTTCAATAAATTAAAACGAGTCGCAAATGCTTCTTTTCTTGATTGAATGGCTGTCAACCAAATAGCAGGAATATAGATAGCAATCTTAATCCACATTAACGCCTTCTTCATTTCACATCTTCCTTTCTAATATACTCACAATATACAAATTCTTCAAATTCAACTTCTTTTACTTTTTCAAATTGATTCCAATCAAATTCTGGGAACCAAGCATCTACAGTATACTCTTTTTTTACATGAGAAATACATAAACGATTCACATAAGGCAAAGATTGCTTATAGATACTAGACCCCCCACAAACAAACACCTCTTCATCAGAATGCTCGTAACGCTTTAATAAATCAATTAAATCATATTCTACAGATACATTTTCAATATCTAACGTAAATTCTTTATTGGTAGTCACAACAATTGTATGACGATTTGGTAAAGCTTTAGGTAATCCCATAAATGTTGTTTGACCCATAATAATTTTATGATTTACTGTTGCTTGTTTAAACAATTGCAAATCTTCTTTAATACGCCATGGTAAAAATCCATTTAAGCCTATGCCTTGTTTAGGATCCATAGCTACAATTAAGGATAACACTATACAGACACCTTCCCAACTATTTTTTCATGTGGATCATATCCCACTAATTCCATATCTTCATATTTAAAATCACAAATATCTGTTACATCACGTTTCCATACCAATTTAGGTAAAGGTCTAGGCTCTCTAGCAATTTGCGTATGAATTTGTTCCATATGGTCATTATAAATATGTACATCACCAAAGGTATGTACCATTTCATAAGCCTCATAACCACATACTTTCGCTACCATTTCTAACAATAATGCATAAGACGCAATATTAAAAGGCACACCTAAAAATACATCTGCACTTCTTTGATACAATTGCAAAGATAAACGTTTTTTATCACTTGAAACATAAAATTGCATAAATGCATGACATGGAGGTAAAGCCATTTCATCCACTTGTGCAGGATTCCATGCACAAATCATATGTCTACGACTAAATGGATTGTTCTTTAAACCATCAATCAATTCCATTAATTGATCCTTACCAAAGAAATCTCTCCATTGTTTACCATATACAGGACCTAATTCCCCACATTTATTCGCAAATTCTTCATCTTGCTTAATCTTTTCAATAAATTCAGCCATAGTTTCCCCTTGGTAATCACTAGACTTTTGATATTTTACATAAGGCCATTCATTCCAAATACGTACTCCATTTAAAACTAATGGACGAATATTCGTACAACCTGAAATAAACCATAATAATTCAATAGCTACACTTTTAAAATGCACTTTTTTAGTTGTTAATAAAGGAAAACCTTTAGTTAAATCATAACGTGTTTGATATCCAAAACAAGAAATCGTACCAGTACCTGTACGATCTGCTCTAGCTTGACCATTATTTAAAATATGATGACATAAATCTAAATATTCTTTCATACAAAAACCTCACTTATATATTAAGATTATATAAAAAAAGTAGATGAAAATCTACTTCTTGTTTGCAGATATAAAAGAGATATGTTCTGCAATTAACTTTATATCCTTTGCATCAACACTTGCACATTGAAATCTACCTTTGACAGCCACAATAGAACCAACTGTACACAGTTCTTTCATTTGTTCCGCAATCCCTTTCCAAGGACATACTTTTACATAATCAAACACATAACTTCCATCACTTTCAGTAAATGGACGTTCTACTTGTAAAATAAATGATATTTCTCTACTACCTTTTTTATCTTTTTTCTCAATTGGCATACTATAAACTTTACCAATTACAACCACATGATTTAACATTTCATCCCTCCAGTACGGTAAGCATACTGAAAAAGATATAAGCAATCAAATCATTTAACTACACATATATTGATATTTATATACAAAAAAAGTAGACAATAAATGCCTACTTTATTCATTTTTATTATAAATTTCAGTTACACAATAATTCGATAAATCCAAACACTTCCAAGCTTGTAAAATATCATCTAATGTAATTGATTCAATAATTTCTAATATGTCATACATATTCATATCCAAAAATGCATTACGAATATAATTGATACCAATGCTTTCTTGATTATCAAATATGCGAACATACATACCATAATAACGACGCTTAATTTGTTCTAAAATATCCTCATTCATAAATGTTTCATTCATAATCTCTAATTGTCTTTGAATAAATAATTGCAATTCATCCTTTTCCATTTCTGCATAGAACAATAAGAACGCATAATCCTTACCAAAATCAATTTCATAACCAAAGAAATCATTAATAATTCCTTCATCCAACCATCTTTGATAATCATCATTTAAATTCGAAAAATAACTTTCTAACAAGAAACGAATTGCCCATTCTGCTTTTACTCTATCTTTTGTAGAACCATCATATGGTTGTAATTTATAAGCAATAGAACTTTTAGGACATGTTACATCCATTGGTAAAGCAAAGTCTTTACGACAAACTTCTTTTGGCTCTTTAAAATCTTTTGTAAATACATCCATTGGCTTTGTAAATGCTTTTTGACTTTGATTATCTTTCACCATATCCATCACTTCTTGTGGATCTAATGAAGTAATCGCAATAAAAAGCATTTGTTTTGGATGATAATGAATGGCATGACAATTTCTTAAATCTTCTACTGTTGTACTAGATACTGTTTCAGCAATACCACCAATATCCATATTTAATGGATGATAATGATACATAGACTTAAATGATTCAAACAACAAACGAGTATCTGGCATTTGCATATACATATTCAATTCTTGAATAATAATACCCTTTTCTTTTTCAACTGATTCTTCACTAATGTGTAAATCTTGTACAAAGTCTAATAATAAATTCACTTCTTCTTTTACATCTTTACTTGTTGTAGAAAAGTAATACACTGTCTCATTATATGATGTAAACGCATTTACATTAGCTCCTAATTTAGAGAATTGTTCCATTACATCGCCTTGTTCACTTTCAAACATTTTGTGCTCTAAAAAATGGGCAATTCCACTTGGAAAAGTAATAGCATTACCCTCTTTATCTACTTCTTCAAAGTGTAATGATCCATAAGGTGTCGCAAATAGAAAATGCGAATTTTGAAAATTCGGTTTATGCCAAACAACGACTTGTAAACCATTGCTCAACGTTTTTTCATAAAATGTTTCATCATAACGTTCATTATAACTCTTCCTCATTCACATTCTCCTGTTCTAATACAAATGTATATTGTAACTGTAATTGATTGGCTACGCGAACCAAATCATCACTAGAAACTTGATCAATACCTGCAATAAAATCAGTTAAAGATTGATTTTTATGTAATAAGCGATTTTGATATCCTAACCCAATCAAACTTGATACACTATCTTCAATCGTTAATAAACCATTCTTCAACATTTCTTTCGTTGTTACTACTAATTCATCAGTAAACTCATGCTTTTGTAGACGTTGTAATTGCTCTTGAATTAAAGATAAAACTAAATCTACCTTATCAACATCAATACCCGTTTGCACAACCAAAGCTCCATCATACGCAATAATGGAAGAATATATAGAATAACATAAACTTCGTTTTTCACGAACTTCTTGGAATAAATAAGAAGTTGGGAAAGCACCAAACATACCATTTAGAACACGTAATGTCCAATAATCTTCATCTTGAATCGTAATACCTGTACGATACAATATTGATAAAATCGATTGTTGAATATCCTTTTTCTCACTAGACATCTTATACTCTTGTAATTGAATTTTGTAAAAACTATCAAATTCTTGATGACTAGTAAAATGAAAATATTCATTACATAATGCAATTACTTCTTCTTCATTTACATCACCAATCACAAAGATATCAATTTGATTCTTATATAATAAACCAGTATATTCATTTTTAACATCTTCTAAAGTTACTTTTTCAATTACATCCAAATCACCCGCCGCATGAATACTTAATGTATCCCCTTTAGCTCCTTCTTCCAATAACTTTTTAGAAGCATAAGAAGATGGTGTATCCAACAAACGTTCAAACTTCTCTTTTAAAATACGTTTTGCCTCTTGAAAAGTCGTTTCATTTAATAATGGTTTTTCAAGAACTTCATATAACAATTCAAATTGTTCTTTTAATAACGATTGTTTTGTATAACGTTCATTTAATACTTGAGACTTAATTTCTAATACATGACCCTTACCATATCCTGTAACTTTATAATACAAATTCGCACCATATAAATAATCTAACTGCTTTTGCAATTTTAACTTTGTATCATATGTACTTGTACGATCCACTAACATCATTCCTAAAAGCGAACGTAAAGTAGGACACACTTTAGTAAATGGTGTTAAAAAACGTACCGAAACAGTAACATCTTTAAATTTATTTGTATTTTCAATATGCAAACAAACACCATGATTTAATTGTATTTTACGCATATATCTAACCTCCAATATCATTAGTATAACCAACAAACACGTTTTAAAGCATTATATACTGATTCTACATCTTTTGCAAAAAAAACGGGTTATAAAACCCGTCTTATTATAAGTTACGAATACGACTATGATATTTATCAACAATATAGCCATTATGACTATTTACACGATCCGCAAAGTTTGCTTTTAAACTACCATTCAAATATACATCTGGTTGAATACCACGTTTTACTAATAATTCAACCGCATACGCAAACATAGAATTTTGAATAAATAGGAATGGAATAGATGAAGTAGATCCAACTGGAATATCAAATCCTTCAATTTCCATCGCACTATCACCAATTTCAGAACAGTTAGAAATAACTACATCACCAAAATCTTTTAATTTCTTACCTGTACTATGTTTTGGTTTTAAATATTCAGAATACGCAACATTAGTCATAACAATTGTTGGAATTCCTCTTTCTTGACAAGTTCTAGCAACATCAATCGCAACTGCTTTATTACCTGAGTTAGAAATACAAATCATAATATCAGGTGTTTGCACTTTATGATAATCCACGATCATTTGACCATAGCCTTCTAAACTTTCTACATTACCAGCTTTTGTAATTTCAGACATACCACTTACACTAGGTTCCAAAATAGCATGTACATTCCCTAAAGTAGCTGCACGCCAGAATACATCTTCAGAAATTAAATGTGAATGTCCACATCCAAAGATACGAACAATACCACCCTTTTCATAACAATCCGCAATTAATTCTGCACCTTTTTTAATATTTTCAACTTGTGTATCTCTTACTTTTTGTACAATTTCAAGTTCCTTTACAAAATAACGTTCCCAAGCTTCCATTTTCTATTTCTCCTTTGACTGTTCAGCATCATACAATAATGATTGTACAATTTTCTTTGGCGATGTAATTGAAGTACCTACAACAATTGTTGTTGCACCAGCTTCAAAACCTTTTACTAAATGTTCGCCTTTACTATAACGACCTTCTGCCACGATATGTTCAACACCATTTGCTTTTAATTCTCTAATGATGTCATAATCTGGCTCTGGAGTAGGAATAGTTCCAAATACGATAGGATTTTTACTATATGGTGTATAACCTGATAATGTTGTACCAACCATATCTGCACCATAACTATAGGCTTTAACACCTTCTTCAGCAGTAGAAATATCCGCAATAACAACTAAATTAGGATATTTCGCTTTGATTTGATGAATAAATTCTTCTAATGTTAAATCATCATAACGTGGACGCATTGTACCATCAATCGCAACCGCATCAGCTCCATCTTTAACCAACATATCTACTTCCTTCATTGTTGGTGTAATACGGAAATCATATGGAATTTCTGGATGTGCAACTTTATGAATTCCAATAACAGGTACATCCACCATTTCACGAATGGCCTTTAAATTAGCCCAGTTAGTACGAATAGCACTTGCGCCTCCAGCAACACAAGAATTCGCTACATAAGCCATTGCTGTTGGATTAGCCATCTCAGGATTAATATCACCTGGATAATCATTACCAGCATAACAAGAAACTATAATACCGCCTTTAAGTTTTTCTATCATAAGAAAACCTCCTCTTATACTTAATTATATACGCCCACCAACTTGATATGTCAAGTTGTAATATAAAAATGGAAAAGATTAATTACTAACCTTTTCCACTTTCACATTCTTTAATTCTAATTTATCCCAAGTAATGGAATCATCATCCAATAACACCAAATCATTTGTACTAATACGATCACGGAATCCCATATACAAACGCTCTGAAGATAATTTCAAATAGTTCATATCATAATCAATGGATTGTACCCCATCATAGATACCAAACATCATATTAGTTTCAGCATTATTCGTTTTATCTAAATAATTTAAAGCCGCTTTTAATAATGATGAATAATCAATACGAATGGTAATTACATCATTTTCACTAGCTCTATCATTCGCAACATATGCAACATATTCAAAACCAGAACGATATGTATAATCCTCAATCACTTCATACAATGTATTTCCTAAATAAAAGAATACATCAACTTTTGTTTGGAAAGCTAAAGCAACATCTGTTTGAATATCTTCAAACTTTACATTTTCAAAATCATAAATATAGAAATTAACTGCTTTTTTAGAAATCTTTTCTTTATTATTTACAACTTCAACAACTTCAATTGTCTCACAAGCATCTTCCAACCCTTGTAAAATACCACTAATATATCGTTCTTCTACTTTATTAGAGAAATTAGAAGAATAACCAAAGCTATCATAATCCTCATTTGCTAACATATATCCCGCAATATAACCTGTTTCATACGGATTAAAACTTGCAGAATACACATTTTTAACATCTCCTAATACTGTTTCATCAATATATGTATCTAACACAATAAACTTACATTCAGGATAATTTGCATGCACTTCTAATAAAACAGTAAAAAAATCATAAGGAATTACAAATGTATTCGCACCTGTTTTAATTGCTAAATCAATAGTGTTAATAAAAGTATCTCTTTTTACATCACGTAATTGATACGCTGTATATTGTTTAGATGCACTAACTGTATAATCTTCTAGTGCACGAGTAATTGCTTCTAAATAACCCGGTCCATCGTCATTATTGTAATAGCCAATATACGCAATTTCACCTTCAGGCTTTTTAGTAACTTGTTCACACCCACACAAAGATAAACACATAAATGCACAGCATAATAATAGGAATATTTTCTTCATAGATCCTCCTATTCTTCAAGTGATTTCACAAACACTTCACGAGGCTTACTTCCTTGAGCAGGACCAATAACCCCTTCTTGTTGTAACATATCAATAATTTTAGCAGCACGGTTATAACCAAAACCAAATCTTCTTTGCAATAAAGAAGTACTAGCTTTCTGTTCCATAACTACAAACTTTACAACTTCATCATACATTGGATCTTGAGGAGTATTTCTAAAGCCACTATTTTCAGATGGCTCATCTAAGATGACAAAGGCATCATCAAAGAATGGTTTTGCTTGTTCAGATACATAATTAGTAATACGTTCTACCTCTTGATCAGAAACATATACCCCTTGAACACGGATAGGACTAGATTCACCCATTGGTACATATAACATATCTCCATAACCTAATAAACGTTCTGCACCAACTTGATCTAAAATTGTACGAGAATCGATTCCACTTGATACTGCAAACGCAATACGAGAAGGTACGTTATTTTTAATAGTACCAGTAATAACATCCGTACTTGGACGTTGTGTCGCAACAACTAAATGAATACCTGCAGCACGTGCCAATTGCGTAATACGTTGAATATATCCTTCCACTTCTTTACCAGCTACATTCATTAAATCCGCTAATTCATCAATAATAACTACAATATATGGCATCGCCTTTAAATTTGCTTCAGGATGCTTTTTCACATAGTCATTATATTCACTAATTTTACGAACTCCTAATTTAGAGAATGTATCATAACGTTGATCCATACGAGTACAAATAATTTCTAAAGCTCTAGCCGCTTCTTTACTATCTGAAATAACCGGACCAATTAAATGAGGTACCTTATGATACATTGTAAATTCAACCTTCTTAGGGTCAATTAATAACATCTTCAATTCCGCAGGAGTTGTACGTAATAATAATGAACAAATAATAGAGTTCATACATACAGATTTACCACTACCTGTAGAACCAGCAATTAATAAGTGTGGCATACGATCCAATTCACAATACACAGGATTTCCTAATAAATCCTTACCTAAAACCACTAATAGTTTTTTATCTTTTTTATCTGCAGGAATCAAATCACATAACTCTCGCATTTTAACCATCGTGTTTTCAACATTAGGGATTTCAACACCAACACCATTTCTACCAGGAATAGGTGCTTCAATACGAATATTCTTCGCCGCTAATTCCATTTTAATATTGTCTTGTAAATTTAAAATCTTATTTACTTTAACACCAACATCTGGCTTAATAACAAACTTTGTTACTGCAGGACCAATAATTGTTTCCACTAAAGTTGTAGGAATTGAGAACTGCGCTAAAATATCAACCAATTGTTTACCTTTAGTCTTCGCAGCTAATTCATTATTACGACTCTTCGTTTGTACTGCACGATCCAACATTTTCGCAAGAGTTGGTAATTTATAATCCGAATAATCATCATAACGTTGTGTTTGAGGCAATGGCGCTTTTTCATCTGTTGTTTCCTCTTTTTTAACTTCAACAACAGGCTCTTCCACCTTTACTTCTTCCTCAACAAACACTTCTTCCTCTTCATCTTCTTCAATAACAAAAGCTCCTTGTTGAGGCACTTTAGAGGTAATATTAATAAATTCAATTTCTGGTTCCTCATAATCCTCTTCTTCAACAACAACCTTTCTTGCAGGCTTCTTAGCCTTTTTATTTTTAGGCTGATGAAAAAGAGATTGGATACGACCCTTCAAATCAGAAAAATACTTACGATCAATTAATAATAAGATTGCTAATACAAATAAAGCAACAATCACTACCCAAGTACCTGTAACATCCACCAAACTTGAAGTTACAAAATACAAACAAGCACCAAATAAACCACCTTGAAGTAGTGCTTCTTGTCCTTTTAACACAAGAATTCCATTATTCCAAAACATTTGAAAAGCTTCTTTACCAATTACTTTACTTTCAGGAATGGCAGTCCATAATAATAAGGCAACTAAGATAAAACTAATACCCAAATACATTCTTGATTTTAATTCTGGTAATTGTTTTCTAAAAATAATGTACACTCCAGCAAGTAAGATCAATGCAAAAACTACTGCATAATACGTACCGAACAAAAAGGTCATTACATTAGCTAACAATGCACCAAGAAAACCACTTTTCATAATACCAATCAAAGATACAGTAATCATAATAATGGCATAGATATATAAGAAGATTTCTTGTTCAAGAGATTCTGTTTTTTTCTTCTTTCTGTGTTTTGCCATAAAAATCCTTTCTATTCTTCAACTACATTAATTTCAATAATTGCAGGTAAAATCATTGGACGTTTACCTGTTTCCTTTAATACATACTTTTGAATACGTTCTCTTGCTTCCATACGCGTACTCATATTATCATAAATACCATTTTTAACATTTTCAGTAATTGTATTCATCATAATATCCGCAATATTTTTAACAATATAATCCGCATCCTTTAAATAGAATACCCCACGAGATTGTACATCTGGTCCTCCAATAATTTCTTTCGTTTGGAAATTACATACAATACCAACCACAATAACCCCATCAGTACTCAATGTTTCACGATCTCTCAATACATATCCAGTAACATCTAAGTTATCATCACCGTCAATTAAAACTTCTTCTAAATTGATTTCTTGATAACAAGACTTTAAATTTCCATCATCAAATAAAGCAACTTGACCATTATCTAAGATAACAATCTTATCCGGTGTCAATCCCATCATCGTCGCAATATTCGCATTAGAAATCAACTGACGATATTCACCCTTAATTGGAATGTAATATTTAGGTCTAAATAAATACATCATCATCTTTAAATCTTCACCAGAAGCATGCATACTTAATACCTTCTTAGAATTTAAAGTAATGATATTTACATCTTCTTTATACAATTCATTTTCCATAATTCCAGCTTCAATTTCAGTACCTGGAACAATTGGAGAGGCAATAATAATCGTATCATTTTCACGCAATTCAACTTTACTATCTTCTTTCATCGCAATACGATTCATTGTTCTAAACACTTTATGACCATTACCTGTAATTAAAATGATAATATCATCTAAATCATTTCTAAATGAACTACTTGGCAATTCTACTCCCATAGGAATACGATAATAACCCAAACGTTCATTTAAACGAATTAATTCTTTTAAACCATCATCATAGATATAAATCTTCTTATTCAAGCGACAAGCCACTTCAACAATTTCCATAAAACGATAGAAATTTTGATGATATGCCGTAATAATTATACGACCAGGCGCATCTTCCATAGGTGTAGAAATATAATCTTTAATACGATGACTAGGAGAAGTATGACCTTTACGATCCGCATAACAAGACTCTGTTAATAAGCATAATACACCCTTTTTACCAATTTCAGCTAAATCTGAAATATTACACATAAAAGACTCTTCACGAATATCATAATCAATAATAAACTCACCTAAATACACAACATAACCTTGTGGAGTATCAATCGCAACCCCAAAAGCATCCGCAATAGAGTGCGTAACACCAAATGAACGAACTTTAATGTTACCAATTTTGAATTCACCAGAACGTTTTACACGATGAATTTTTAGATTGCGCAATCCTTCCTTATGCGCCATATTCGAAATTAATTCTGCAGTTAAAGGCGTTGTATATACAGGAATATTAATTTGTTTTAATAAGTATGGTAAAGCAGCCATGACATCATCATGTGCATGCGTAATAATAATACCTTTTACTCGATCTTGGTTTTCAATCAAATATGAAAAATCAGGAATAATAACTTCTACACCCAATTGATCCGCATCAGGATACTTCAAACCTGCTTCAATCACAATAATAGAATTATCAACTTCTACTACAAAAAGATTTTTACCAGATTCATCTAAACCACCAAGTGCAAATACTTTAACTTGACTCATATTATAAAAACCTCCTTTTTATTTATTTAGTATACCACAAAAATAAAGACCTGTCATATAGATAGGTCTTACACTTGTTTTCCAGTTAACGTCCAACTCTTAGCTTCAATAATTTCAACTTCGATAATATCTCCAACTTGTACACTCTTATCACAAGTAAAGTTAACTAATTTTTGTGACTCTGTATATCCACTGTATACTTCAGAGTTCTTCTTAGAAGGACCATCGACTAAAACTTTTTCGATTCTACCGACGTATTTTTGATTATTTTGATTTGCATAGAAAGCGACTTTTTCAATAAGTCTCTTTAGACGAACTTCCTTCACTTCATACGGTGTAGTATCAACCATACGAGCAGCAGGAGTACCCTCTCTAGGAGAATAAATAAAGGTAAATGCCGCATCATATTGACACTCATCTACAATCTTCAATGTATCCTCAAATTGTTCATCTGTTTCATTAGGGAAACCTACAATAATATCTGTAGTAAATGCACAATGAGGAATTGCAGTTTTAATACGATTGAATAAATCTTTATATTCTTCAATTGTATAACGTCTACCCATTAATTTTAATACTTGCGTATTACCAGATTGTACTGGTAAATGAATATAAGGCATAATATTTGGATATTTCGCAATCACATCAATCATTTCTTGTGTAAAATCCCAAGGATGACTTGTTACAAAACGAATACGAGGAATACCCGTTTTCGCAACAGACTCTAATAAATCCGCAAAACCATTTTCATATCCTAAATCTTTACCATAGGCATTAACATTTTGTCCTAATAATGTCACTTCTTTATAATTAGATGCTACTAATTCATCAATTTCCTTCATAACATCTTCTTTTAAACGACTTCTTTCCTTACCACGAGTATAAGGAACAATACAATATGTACAAAACTTATCACATCCATACATAATATTTACCCATGCTTTATGTAATCCAAAACGACGAACAGGTAAGTTTTCAATAACTTCACCTTCTTTAGAATATACTTCAATCATTCGTTCTTTAGTCTTCATTGTGTCATATAATAGTTGAGGTAAACGATAAATATTATGTGTACCAAACACTAAATCCACTTGTTTATACACTTTAATAATTTTTTCAACCATCGCTTCTTCTTGCGCCATACAACCACAAATACCTAAAATCAAATCCGGATTTGTACGTTTTAAATGCTTAATATGACCAACTTCACCAAATACTTTATCTTCCGCATTCTCACGAACTGCACAAGTATTTAAAATGATAACATCCGCATTCACCATATCTAATGTTTGCGTATATCCTAACTCTTCAAAAATACCTGCCATTGTTTCTCCATCACGTTCATTTGCTTGACAGCCATACGTACGAATAAAATAATTTTTACCCTTACCCATTTCTTTACAGCATTCTGGTATATCAAAAAGTGAATGTTCAATATTCACTGGTGTTTTCGTTCTTTTTTGTGCCTCTTTTAAATTCGGCAACTTCCATTGTTTATTCATAGAAAAAACTCCTTTCATATTGCATAAAAAACCAAGCTAATGCTTGGTTCTTTAAAATTATTGAGAAATAGCTTCAACTGGGCAAGTACCAACGCAAGCACCACAATCGATACATGTAGCTTCGTCACATACAGCTGTGTCTTCTAAAGTTAAAGCTCCAACTGGGCAACCACCTACGCAAGCACCACATCCAATACAAACTTCTTTATTAATTGTTACTGGCATGTTCATCTCTCCTTTTTTCTCTACGTGTATTATATCATATTTTAACTTACTTTCAATACTTGACAAAAAATAACAAAAAAAGCGATATCCATCGCCTTTATTTGTTATCTTACTTTTGACCGCATTCACAAACGTGGTGAGGTAATTTATATTCACCACATGATGGACATTTCACCAATGTTGGTGCTGCCAACTTGAAATGTGTTCTACGTTTTGCTTTTCTAGTTTTTGAATTGCGTCTTTGTTGAACTGCCATACGTACACCTCCTAATCCTGTTGTGGTTTAAATTCTTTGAGTTTAGCGAGTCGAGGATCCATCGCTGGTTTCTCCTCTTTGCGATAGTCCTCTTCTTTCATTACTTCCCAACCATCGCCCTTTGGATAAGTAATGTTACCCGGTTTAACTACTTTCAATGGAATTTCCATATAAATTAATTGGAAAACCACAGGAAGTAATTCAACCACATCCCCTTTCGCTTCATGAACATCAATATCTTCATCCTTATAGAAAGAGAAGATTTCACTAGATGTCGTTTGAAAAGGTAAGGTTACATCTTCAAATGTAATATCACATGGAACAACCATTTCACCACTAATATCTAAATCGATGTAAAGACGTTGAGCGGTATCATCATAATGACCAGATCCAATTACTTTTACATTTGGTAACTCTTTAATACGAGAGTTTTTCTCAAACGTGCTTTTGTCAAATGAGAACTCTTCTTCAAAGTTCAAATACCCATTTGGTAAACGTATCAAATCAATTTTTGACCATCTCAAAAGAATCACCTCATTAACAAGCGTACCTATTATACGCAATTTTTCTTATAAAGTCAATAAAATCATGCTTACAAAAGATTATTTTACCATTTTATCAAAAGCATCTTTTGCAGCCATTTGTTCTGCTTTCTTTTTACTACGTCCTTCACCTTTTCCAAGGACAACATCATCCAATTTTACAACCACTTCAAATAATGGATTGTTGCTAGGACCAAAGGTATGAATCAATTCATATGTAACATTTTTACGCGAATCTGATTGTACAAATTCTTGTAATTGGGTTTTGTAATCAATAACACCTGTAATTTCTGGATGTTCAATAATTGGCGCAATTACTTGGTTTAATATCGTATCTACCGCATCCATACCTGCATCAAAGTATACAGCACCTAATAACGCTTCAAAACTATTTGCAATAATTGAATCACGATTGCGACCACCAGATTTTTCTTCCCCAATTCCTAATTTTAAGAATTGTGGTAATCCTAATGAACGTGCATAACTTGCAAGAGACTTTTCACAAACCAATTGTGCACGAGTTGTTGTCATTTTTCCTTCATGTAATGGAGGATCCAAACGGAACAAACGATTTGATACCCATATTTGTAATACTGCATCACCTAAAAACTCCAAACGTTCATTATCATGTTTTTCTTTTTTATGTTCATTTAAATAAGATGTATGAATAAAAGCTTCTTGATATAAAGATTCATCTTTATATTGAATTCCTTGTTCAGTAAGCCAATCTAGAATCGTCATTACTTTAACTCCTCTTGAATCTTAGCTAATACCTTTGTATCTACAAATGTATATAGTTGGCGAATCGCATTATACAATGCAAAAGCATCGCTAGATCCATGTCCCTTAACTACAGCACCATTAACACCACTAATTAATGCTCCACCATATTGTTTAGGATCTAATTCAGCTTTCATCGCTTTTAAAGCTTTCTTAGATAACAAAGCACCAATTTTGCTAATGGTACTAGACATCATCTTTTCTTTTAAAGAACCAGTCATAAATGCTGAACAACCTTCAATTGTTTTTAATAAAACATTTCCTGTAAATCCATCACATACAACAATATCTGCTTCTGAACATAAAACTTCTTTACCTTCTACATTACCAATAAAGTGAATCACTTCATTGGCTTCAAGTAATTTATACGTTTCTTTACGTAAGTCATCACCCTTTTTCGCTTCACTACCGATGTTCAATAATCCTACTTTAGGATCCGCAATCTTACGAACCCCTTTCGCATAAGCACTACCTAACACTGCAAATTGATTTAATTGTTGAGGAGTATTAACTGCATTCGCACCAATATCCAATAAAATCACTCCACGTTTTGTACTTGTTGGCAATACTGTAATAATGGCAGGACGATCCACATGTTCCATAGTTCCTAAAATTAAAGTTGCACTAGACAGTAAAGCACCTGTAGAAGCACAAGATACCACACCATCTACTACTCCATTTTTTAAATCTTCCATTGCACGAACCATAGAAGAATCTTTCTTACGACGAACTGCTAACGCACCATCCGTCATTTCCATTACTTGAGTTGTTTTCACTACATGAATACGTTCTTTGCCTTCTAAAGATTGTAATTCATCCGCATTACCATAAACATACAATTCAACATCAAAATCTTTTACAAATTGTAAGCTTGCTTCAATCGCAATAGAACTCCCTTTATCAGAACCCATTGCATCAATTGCTAATTTAATCATAACGACACCTCAATTCTGTTTAATCATAACACACTTTAATCAAAGTAGTTGCTATATTTTTTGCTATTTTCAATTAAATATTTTTGAATACTTGGATAGAGTTCTATATGATTCAATATATGCACTGCATCCTCTTTACTTTGAATTAAAATGCGATGATCATCAATAATATTCCCTAATACAAAAGAAGGAATACCACTTTGGCGATAACCCAATAAATCACCAGGACCTCTTAATTTTAAATCATATTGTGAAATATCAAACCCATTACTATACTTCACCAAGACATTCAACCGTTCTAGACTACTCTGTTCTTTACTATTTGTCAACAAATAACAATATCCCTGTTGACTTGAACGCCCAACACGACCTCTTAATTGATGCAATTGACTCAGTCCAAAACGATGCGCATCATATATAATCATCACATTCGCATCTTTAACATCCACACCAACTTCGACAACCGTAGTCGTAACTAATACATGAAACTCTTTATTTAAGAATTGATTCATAATCTCATCTTTTTCTTCACTCTTCAACTTACCATGAACCAATCCAACTTTATATTTACCTTCCCATGCTTTTGATAAATTCGCATGTAATTCTACCACATTACGTGCATCAAACTCTTCATTTTTCTCAATTGCGGCACAAACAATATATACTTGATTGCCTTCATCCATCAATTGTTCCAATTCATCTTTAAAACTACGCAAACTATTCTCTTTAACTAATTTAGTAATAATTTCCTTTTTACCTTTAGGAACTTCTAAAATGGTAGATACATCCATATCACCATACAATGCAGTAGCTAAGGTACGAGGAATTGGAGTTGCAGACATCATTAAAACATCTACCTTATCACCTTTAGATGCTAGATTTTGTCTTTGTTGCACACCAAAACGTTGTTGTTCATCGGTCACAATCATTCCTAGTTTTTTAAATACAACATTTTGTTGGAATAATGCATGTGTTCCTACTAAAATATCAATTTCTCCATTAGCTAATTTAGTATATACATCATTTTTCTCTTTTGCACTCAATGAAGAATATAAAACACCAATACGCACACCAGTCGCATCAAACAATTTATGCAAATTCTTCGCATGTTGTTTAGCTAGAATTTCTGTAGGTGCCATAAACGCAGCTTGATATCCTGCCAATACATTGGCATACATCCCAAGCATCGCAACCATTGTTTTACCACAACCAACATCACCTTGTACCATACGATACATCACAACTTCGCTAGATAAGTCAGCTAAAATATCTTGTATAGCTTTCTTTTGATCATTTGTTAAAGTAAATGGCAAAGCATCACACAACTGCCAAATTTTACTTTCATCAAATTGTTTTGCACTTCCAATTTGTACAGATTGATTACTCTTTCTTCTAGCTTGCATCACAATTTGAAAACGCAAAAACTCTTCATACTTCATAGTACGAATAGCTTGTTGCACTTCTTGCATATACTTAGGAAAATGTAACAAGTACAATGCCATTTTTCGTGTCATTAATTTGTACTTATCAATAAACTCACTTGGCACAAAATCATCAATTTCATCACGATTTAGCATCCAACTTTGCTTTACTAAATCCATATAATACTTTTGTGTTAAACCGTCTTTCAAATGATACACTGGGTGAATTCCTAATTGTTGTTCTAATGGCACTTCATTCATTTGTATTGCAGTAACTCTTTGTTTACCTTCATATTTTCCAAAAATAGTTACTGTATTACCAATAGGAATACTTTTTAACCAAGGACGATTAAATAAAGAGATTTCATAGACATCATAATCCGTTACCACTGAAAAACGTGTCACACTTTTATTTCTTTGATAACGAACCGTTTTTAAACTAGAGGCAATCTTCCCTTCAAACACCACTTTATCGTCTTTTTGCCACAATTCAAAAGGCTTGGTTTCCACCGTTTCATAACGAAAAGGATAATTCATCAGAATATCCATTCCATCATATATTTGCATACTATTTAGTATTTCTTTTTTCTTCGGTGTTAACCTTGGTGTTTGAATCATCTTATAGCCCCTTTTCAACTAAATAATCATACCATACTTGACATCCAAGCAAAACTTGCTCATATGTCAAATCAAAATTACCAGAATACCAAGGATCTGCAATATCACCAGGATGTTCTGTTTTATCTAATAACAAATACATTTTATCATGATATTTACTTGGTATCATACGCTTCATATTGTACATATTCCAATCATCCATACCAATTAAATAGTCATAATATTCTGCATCTTTCACTGTCAATTGTCTTGCATACTTACCTGCACAAGAAATGCCAACTTCAGCAAGTTTACTACGTGTACCATAGTGAACAGCATTACCGATTTCTTCTCTACTGGTTGCACAACTTGCAATCTCAAAACAATCTTCTAATCCATTCTTTTTAACAATATCTTTCATTACAAACTCAGCCATAGGACTTCTACAAATATTCCCATGACAAACAAATAATACTTTTACCATAGATTATTCCCCAAACATGGATTGTAATTGTAATCCAATTTCAAATCCTTTTCGATAAAAATCAACGACATCCATAGCCACATAATCGTTTTGATAAACCAATTCCATAGTGATAGGACCATCATAATGGCATGCATGTAATTTATCAATTAACCATTTCCAATCCAGTGTACCCTCAAATGGTAACAAATGTGCATCCTTATCCCCGTGATTATCATGTAGATGCACCGCAAAAATCTTATCTACAAATTTTTCAAAAGGAAATTCATCTTTAAAATGTGCATGCATATGGCCAACATCCAAACATATGCCAACACCAGGAATATGATCAACTATATATTCTAAATACCCTTTAATCTTCGTATTTTCAAAAGCAATTTTAACACCTAATTCTTTAGCATAATTAACAATTTCAATTAGCCTATTTAAACCAATCTCATTAGGTCCTGGCGCCTCAGATTTACTTGTTAGATGCATAATAACTAAATCAATACCATTTTCTTTACATACAAGAATATCCTTTTTATAACGCTCAACTAGTTGGATACCCTCTTCATTATCTAGCCAAATGTTATTAATTCCTTGATATCCTAAGTGTACAAAAATAACATTCAAACCTAATTTTCGACAATAATCCAATTGTTCTTGTTGAGTAAATTTCCATTCTTTATTATACCATTGAAGAAATACATGTTTAAAACCTGCATTTTTAACAGCATCGATTGTATGCATAGGTGTCACACTTTCATTATCATTACTAATAACTACAGCAAGTTCATTCATAAGCTACCTCTTAAATAATTTATCAAACCACGTTTTTTCTTCGACTACTTCTAATACAGGAGTAAAATATAAAGAAAAATCATAGACATTTTGATATTTTTCATAATACGATCTACCAGCCTTGCACATACGTAAACAAAATTGTTCAATATCAATTCGAATTTCATTATCTTTAGAGTCAAAATGACAAACAGAAGTTCCACAATTTACACCTAAATGAAATTTAACTTCTTCCTCTTCATTTTGAAATCCTTTATTCTGATGCAAATATTCACAACGTAATTGCCAACATCTTTGACCACAAATATAAGGCTTATCATCAATCATAAAATAAGAGGATGCATATTCATCAAACCAACGCATATATTGCGCTCCTACATCTCTCGATGTTCTTTTTTTATAATCATATTTAATACGACCATCGCGATAACGCTTAACTAAATCAGGATACGCGATTCCTCCACAAATATCAGGAATAGTTAATGCCAACGCTAAAGCCGATTGCCAACGTTTATCTTTAATATTCATTTCTATTTCATCTATACGACTCATAAATGTAAAACTAGCATCCATAAAATCCATAAAAACACCTCACCATTCTATTTGCAATCCTACCCCTACTTCATGTACAGGTAAAGATTTCATCATTTCTGCTTTCACCTTTAAAGATACACAGTGACATGGATAAAGTTCTGCTATTTGATTTTCTTTAAAATAAGCAATAGTATTCATACTTTGTTCATTTAAATCAAACATATGAAATCCACCAATTACACCAAGAATTCGTGTATCATTACATACCTTTTTCGCATATTCTACAATATTACAAATCCCACTGTGTGAACATCCAGTAATTACATATAACCCTTCACGTGTTTTATATACCAATGCAGAATCATCATATACATAATCATCTACTTTTTGATTATCCATAATTTGATAACCAATCGGTTCTTTATTTTCAAAAGAAGTCACTCTAGGAATTTCACCTAAATATACTAATTCCGAATTTATCCAATATGGTTCTTTAGTAAAATTACAATTCCATTTTTGTTCAAATTCAGATTTCGAATACGGAGCGCCAATATACGCTTCGTTTTTATACTTAGGTATGCAAATATCTGGATGAGTCAATATCGTAGTTTTAACACCCTCTAGATGAATCAATCCTAATGTATGATCATTATGACCATGGGATAATACGACATAATCTAATGTAGTTAAATCAATCCCCATCTTTTTGGCATTCTCTTTAAAAATATGAGAATACCCAGTATCAAATAATACTTTTTGATTCTGTGATTCAATATAAAAACTAACTCCTGGTTCACCTAAATAATATTGATCAATATAGGTATTATTATCAACAAGTACGGTTAGTTTCATATGTTTATCCTCCTATAAATTACGATAGTTTTGTTCTTTTACTTTATGGTAGTTATCTAAATAAGCAAAAATATCTTCCATATCCTCTAATACAACAAACAAATCACGATTTGATGGACTCATAAAATACTTTTCAATAGCTTCTTCAAGCATTTTTAATAAAGTATTGTAATAACCATTAATATTATATACCACAATTGGTTTATCAAATTGACCTAATTGTTTTAATGTGAATGCTTCAAAGAACTCTTCAAATGTTCCTACTCCACCTGGAGTAATTACAAAAGCATCCGCATGTTCTTCTAATAAAAACTTACGTTCTCTCATAGACTCCGTATAAATGGTTTCTGTGCACTCTTTAAATAAAACACCATCTACTTTCGCAAAAAAGGTTGGTGCAATACCCAAAATTTCACCTTTTTCAGCATATACCCCTCTAGCTGCAGCACCCATTAAACCACTAGCACCACCACCAAATACTAAACTATGCCCTCTTTTAGCCATTTCTTTTCCAAATACTTCCACTGTTTCAATATAAATATTATCAATCTTATTGCTGGCAGCACCATAAACTGCAATTTTCATTTTCAATTCCTCTACTTTCCAAATTCATATATATGATACATAGAACTCGCTGTTTTCCCAGCATATAGTGTCTTAAACAACCATTGATCTTTAGATGGTAATTGCTCAATATATGCTGTTGGAGTCATTTCTAATTCTTGTATATATTGTAATTGTTCATTTTCCAAATATTTTGGATTATCTAAACCATAGACTGTATGAACACCAACATCATTGATTGGATTTTTATACTTTGAAGCTTTAGCCGCAAACTCACTATACACATCCACTAAAATTTGAACTTTTTCAAAACAATTTGTTAATTCTTTAAATAATTGTTTGCACTCATCATTGGTTAGATACATACTGATACCTTCCATCACTACAAGTGCTTTACTACAGTTAATATTGTTTAACCATGAAGTATCTCTAACATCACTAGCTACCATATGATAGGTATTACTTTCCAAAAAGTATTTCTTTCTTTCAAGAACTACCTCTTCAAAATCAACATCGTACCATTGACACTTTGCATTCACTCTATATGCGCGACTATCTAAACCACATCCTAAATGTAATACTACAGTATCTTCATTAACATGTCTTTTTACCCATTCATCAAAAACTTTAGCACGCATTGCCATGTAATAAGCTAACCATTTGGATTTTGATTTCCCTTTCAATGGAATTTGACATTGTTTCCAAATTTCAACTGCTTTATCATCCTTTAATAAAACCTGATTTTCAGTTACATAAGCTTTTCCATATAATGGAATATATAACGTTTGATTTACATTATTCATTTATAACCTCTTTTGCTATTTTTCTAGCAACATACACACCACTAGCACTCGCATGACTTAAAGAATGCGTCACACCAGAACAATCTCCAATAACAAATAAACCTTTATGTTTAGTCTCTAAATTATTATCAATATCTACTTGCATATTATAAAATTTCACTTCAACTCCATACAATAAAGTATCATCACTAGCAGTTCCTGGAGCCACTTTATCTAAAGCATAAATCATTTCAATAATATCATCTAACTGACGTTTAGGAATAACTAAAGCCAAATCACCTGGAGTTGCTTTTAATGTTGGAGTTAAAAAAGATCCATCAATACGATGTTGATTGGAACGTTGGCCACGAATTAAGTCACCAAATCGTTGTACAATAACTCCACCACCCAACATATTTGACAATTTCGCAATACTTTCCCCATACTCATTAGAACTCTTAAAAGGTTCTGTAAACTTATTGGAAACCAATAAAGCAAAATTGGTATTTGTTGTATATTTAGAAGGATCATTATATGAATGACCATTTACCGTTACAATACCATTCGTATTTTCACTTACTACGACACCCTTAGGATTCATACAGAACGTTCGCACTTTATCTTGATATTTTTTTGTACGATACACAATTTTACTTTCATATAATTCATCAGTTAAATGTGAAAACACATCACTAGGAATTTCTACACGTACACCAATATCCACACGATTGGATTTAGTAGGAATATCTAAAGATTCACAAATATTTTGCATCCATTTAGATCCACTTCTTCCCGTAGACACAATACAATATGTACTAGTATAAGATTTATCCTTACTTACAATTTCATAACCACCCTCAATTTTATGAATGGTATCTACTTTTGTATTGAAATAGAAATCTACATGTTCGTGCAAACGATTATATAGATTTTCCAAAACAATATAATTAACATCCGTACCCAAATGACGAACTTGCGCATCCAATAAATGCAAATCATTTTGTAAACACAATTTCTTTAAATGAGAGTTTGCTGTAGAATACAACTTTGTATCCTTTCCACCATACTCACAATTAATCGCATCTACATATTGCATTAAAGCAATCGCTTCATCTTTTCCAACATATTCATATAAATTACCACCAAATTGGTTCGTAATATTATATTTTCCATCACTAAAAGCTCCAGCTCCCCCAAAACCATTCATAATTCCACATGTTTGGCAATGGATACAACTTTTAATTTTCTTACCATCAATCGGACATTTACGCTTATCTAATGCATTTCCAATTTCAAAAACAGCAATTTTTAAACGATTATTAAGTTTTAATAATTCATAACTAGCAAATATACCACCTGGACCTGCTCCAATAATAATTACATCATAATTCATATTGTAAAACACCTCATCAATACTTATAGTTTATCATATTCCAAAGAAAAAGACTCATTAAGAGTCTTTATTTTGATAGCATCATACGGTCATTTGCAAATTCTTCACCACTTGCTTGTTCAAATTTAATTAACAAATCTTCAACCGTTAAATTTTTCTTTTCTTCACCTTGTACATCATAGATAATTCTACCTTCATGCATCATAATTAAACGATTACCAATGGCAATGGCATCACGCATATTATGGGTAACCATCAAGGCTGTTAAATGTTGTTCTTCAACAATTTCTTTTGTTAACTCAAGTACTGCTTTTGCCGTTTTAGGATCTAATGCTGCTGTATGTTCATCTAGAAGTAACAATTTCGGTTTCTTTAATGTAGCCATCAACAAAGTTAAAGCTTGTCTTTGACCACCACTTAATAAGCCAACCTTATCACTCATACGATTTTCTAAATTCAATCCTAAGCGATGTAAAGCCTTCTGCAAATCTTCCTTCTCATCTTTACGAACACCCCAACCAAGGCCTCTTTTTTGCCCTCTACGATTAGCAAATGCTAAATTTTCTTGAATCTCCATATCCGCAGCAGTACCCATCATTGGATCTTGGAAAACACGACCAATTGTACGAGCACGTTTATATTCAGGTTGCAAAGATAAATTTTCATTATCCAAAACAATAGTACCACTATCAATTGGATATACTCCCGCAATCATATTTAACATCGTACTTTTACCAGCACCATTACCACCAATAATAGTAACAAAATCACCTTCATTTAATGTCAAAGTAATATCCTTTAACGCTTTTTTCTCATTAATCGTATTTGGATTAAATGTTTTACTCACATGTTTAATTTCTAACATCGAAAACACCTACCCTTCAATATGCGCCTTATAACGAGCATTTTGATTACGCTTTTCCAACATAACAGGAACCGTTAAAGCAATCGCAACTAATACAGCCGTTAATAATTTTAAATCATCTGTACTCAATCCCATTTGTAAAACCATAGCCACAACCACACGATACAAAATAGAACCCACAACAATCGTAGATAAACGAACCATAAAATTACGACGCTTACCACAAACGACTTCACCAATAATAATAGAAGCCAAACCAATAACAATGGCACCAGTACCCTGTTTAACATCCGCATAACCTTGAGATTGCGTAACTAAAGCACCACTTAAAGCAACTAAACCATTGGCAATCATAAAACCTAACATCTTGGTAGTTTTGGTATTTACACCTAAAGACTCTACCATACGTTCATTATTACCCGTTGCACGTATAGCTGAACCAATTTCCGTACCATAAAACCAATACATACAAGCAACTAGCAATACAATTAATACAACACCAATTATAATTGCGACATATTGCGAAGGTAAATTTAATAATTCTTTTCCCTTAGAAAACAAAGTATCTACTTTCAATAATGGAGTGTTACTTCTACCCATAATTCGTAAATTAATAGAATACAATCCCAACTGTGTTAAAATACCAGCCAAAATAGCAGGAATTTCGCAACGAGTATGTAAAAAACCAGTAATCGCACCAGCAAGTAATCCAGCCACCAATGCAACAAGCAAAGACACAAATGGATTTAAACCATTCACTAAACAAACAGCAGCTACACAACCACCTGTTGCGAAAGAGCCATCCACCGTCAAATCTGAAATATTTAAAATACGATATGTAGTATACACACCTAAAGCCATCACTCCCCAAAGAATCCCCTGACTGATTGCTCCAGGAATAGCCGTCAACAAACTAGAAATATCCATAATTATTCATTTATTAAAGTCGCATTAGACATTACACTATCAGGAATCGTAATACCTAATTCACGTACAGTTTCCATATTAATTGTTAATGTACAATCTTCTGCAGGTAAATAACCAATTGGCATATTCGCAGGATCACTTTCACCATTTAAAATTGCCACAGCCATTTCACCAGCTTTATATCCTAAATTAAAGTAAGATAATCCATAAGTAGCCACACCACCATTTGAACACATACCTTCTTCACCAACAATTGTAGGAATCTTATTTTCATTCGCAATCATTGCTACTGTAGCCATACCTTCAGCTAACAAATTATCTGTAGGAATATAAATCGCATCCACTTTACCAACTAAAGATTCAACAACAGATTGTATTTGATTCAATTCAGAAATACTAACTTCTTTAGCAGTCATACCATGTTTACTAATTGCAGTCTTTGCCATTTCCGCTTGAATAATAGAGTTATCTTCAGCACCATTAAACAATACCGCAACAGTCTTCGCATTTGGTAAAATATCTTTTAATAATTCAATTTGTGCTTCAACAGGCGTTAAATCACTAGTACCAGTAACATTCCCACCAGGTAAAGCATTAGATTCAACCAATCCAGAATGTTCGGGATCAGTTACCGCTGTTAAAACCACAGGAATTGTATCTGTCGCATTTGCACAAGCTTGTGCCGCATTTGTCGCAATAGCTAACATTAAATCTACTTTATCATTTACAAACTTAGTCGCAATTGTTTCACAATTACTAACTTCACCTTGCGCATTTTTATAATCCACTTTTAAATTTGTATCTACTACAAAACCACCATCTTCTAAAGCTTTCATAAACCCTTCATATGATTGGTCTAAAGCAGGATGTTCAGCCAATTGAATTACGCCAATTTTAGTCATTCCATCATCCGTATTTGAACCTTCACCACATCCGAATAAAGAAAATAATACAAATACACATATACATAAATTAAATAGTTTCTTCATAAAAACACCTCCATGAAAATCTTGTTACATTCAGTGTAAACTCTTTCATTTTAAGAATCAATATTTTTCATCTATTTATACCATTGATGTTTATTATGATTATCATAGAAATTATTGATAGATAAATCTAATAAAAAAATCTAGTCTTCACTAGATTTTCGAATATATTCCGCATACAAAATAGAGACAACAAACAACACTAGAGATACACCAATTTGCACCTCGAAAGTATTCATTATATCTGTATTAGCAAAAACGCTTAATGCATTCATGACACCATGAGCTAAAATACAGGCAATCAAACTCTTAGACTTATAAAATAGCATAACAGCTAAATACCCAAATGCCATTGCATACCCTACTTGGCAAACACTCGCTAAAACTTCAGCACCACTTCCATTAAACAAATTTATGATATGTCCAATACCAAAAGTGACACTGGATACAATAATTGCCATTTTCAAGTTATCTTTACTCATTGCCTTAAACAAGAACCCACGAAAAATCATTTCTTCTAAAAAGCCAACACAAAGCATACTGCATACATAATAGATACTTTCAGTTACTGTATATTGCAATTTAACACCAAACCATAAATTACAAGATACCATCAACAATAATGGAAGATAATACAACAATTTCTTACTAGATATTTTAGATTTACATAATCCATATTCTGCTACTAAACGTTGAGTATATAACCATCCAAACAAAAATAAACTTAATACCAATTGAAATATTAACGTATACAATTTTGTAGAAAATCCATCAAAAATACTTGAACCTACGATATATACAACAATCCACAAAATCGCAAACAATATTTCATTTTTCCTATATAATTTTGTCACATTTTTCTCCTAAAGAATGTTTAGTTCTTTAAATAATACATCTAATTCTTTTTCCCAACTAGCTTCATTATGATAACCACCAAGCATACAATGCACATAACACGTTGCACCTTTTGCTTGTAGTGCATTTGCACAAGATAAATTAAAATTTGTCATACGCACAAAATAATCTTTATCATTTGCCTCATATTCACCAAAACTGAAATAGAATGAAGAATTCGATAAATCCTTAACACTATGTATATCTCTCATTAATGCACTATAGCCAAATCCAAAGGCAGTAGATACACAAACACTCTTAGAATACACATCAGAATGCATACTACCACCATAAACTGCCATAAGACCACCCATAGAGCTTCCACCAACATATGTATGTTCTGCATCAGTTAAGGTAGGATATGTCGTATCAATATACGGTTTTAAATCCTCAATCATCCATTGAAAAAACTCTTGGCCGCTAGCTTCCACTTTTCCCCAATGTCCTCTTTCAAAAGAATACGGAGAAAATTCACTCATACGATTATGTCCTTCATGAGAACATTCAATACCCACAACAATCACTTGCGCCTCACAAGCATCTAAATAGTCTTTAATGCCCCAGCTTTTACCATATGTCGCATCCGTATCATAGAACAAATTATGCCCATCAAACATATACAATACTGGAAATTGTTCTTGTTTTTTTACATCAGGAACATAAATATGTAACATACGTTCACAGTTTAAATACGGAATTTGCACCATTTCTTTAATAATCATATAAGTTACCCCTCAATTCCATAAAAGATTCTCTGAATTGTCTTTTGTGCAGGACAACTCACATCTTCCATGTACTTTATCACTTCTTCAACAGCATATGGAACAACAAGATCCGCATACGATATACTACCATCTACTATCGTAAGAATACCACCTCTAGCAATATTCTTATCTTTACCAGGACACCCTAAAGAACCCACATTGATAAACCAGCGATTATGATCATGTAATACACTACCTTGATGTACATGTCCATAAATTACGACTTGACTATCTACATCCTTAAACAATGGTTCCAATTGTACAAATGTTGGTTGTTGAATCATTGGTAAATACTCTTTATCATATGCATAATGCAATAATGATATCGTTATACCATCTATTTCAAAATCCAATCGTTTAGGTAGTGCTGCTATAAACTGTTCTGAAACGCTTGATAATTGTGCATGTTCCCACTTATGAAATTCACGCTCTTCTTCACGCATAGAATCATAATTTTTATTCAAAAAGTATAATTCATGATTTCCTAAAACACATTTCAAATTTGGAATTTGCATCATGCGTTGTACAATTTCTTCAGTATATGGTCCAATACCAATCATATCCCCTGCACAACATATAGCATCTACCTGCTCAATTTCAAAAGCCTGTAACATAGCATCTAGGGCTACTAGATTGCTATGTACATCTGTAATAATTCCTAATCTCATACTTTACGAATAAAGTTAGTCGCAATTTTAGCTTCTCTTTCTGGTAATCCATAAGCTTCTTTACCTAAAGCAATACTCTTCATTAAGAACGTCATATTTTTTGCTAAATTACGCATAACTTGTAAGCCTTCACCATCTTCTAAAGCCTCACCTTGTTTAGCACCATGTACACTATTCCAATAATTACTACTAGCCACAGGCATACCACTAATTGTAAAATACTTATTCAAAACATCAAATGTTGCTGAACAACCACCACGTCTTGCGACTGCAATGCTTGCTCCAACCATCATACGTTTATCCAAACGAGAACTGTAGAATAAACGATCTAAAAAAGCAAGTAATGTACCATTTGGACTTGCATAATACACTGGAGAAGCCACCACTAATCCATCACATGTTTCTAATTTCTTATTTACTTCATCTACAATATCATTGAATACACAATGACCATTTTTATAACAGAAACCACAACCAATACATCCACGAATGTCTTGTTGACCAATTTGAATCACTTCTGTTTCAACATTCTCTTCTTTAAATACTTTTACCATTTCATCTAAAGCAATTGCTGTATTTCCATTCACTCTAGGACTTCCATTAATTAATAATACTTTCATTTGTTTTATCTCCTTTTCATCCCTACTACTATACAAATAATAGCTATTATATACGTTGGCCAATATAAGAAAGAATACATCACTAACCAATCAAAATATTGCCAACTTTCATTCCAAATTTTATAAATCCCTAACACCAAAGGTAATAATAGTAAACTAATACCTATACTAAATATAATTTTTTTAATCATACTTTTCACTTGCTATTTTATCTAATGTATCTTTTAAAATTTCTTTACGTAATGCAGTTAAATATTCAGAAAACTCCACTTTATCAAAGGCATATGTCTTATTTAATTCATACTCCAATGGAATCCAGGTAGAAATATCAGATTCATTATGTTGAATTAATGCTTCTAAAGAATCCATTGCTTTATAAATCTTAGCTTCCACTGTTTTTCTTTCTTCCATTTCTTTATACAACATTAACATCTCTTCATTATATGGCGCAGGAAGTGTTTTAACCCATGCATACAACACATTTTCTTCAACTTTTTCATCCGTACTTGTTTTCTCAAATGTTGGAATATCACCCGTAAAAGCTTCCCCTAAATCATGAATCAAACACATTTGAATCACTTTATTCATATCTGCTTCTGGAAATACATCCTTCAAAAAAAATGCCATTAAAGAAATACGCCAACTATGTTCAGCAACACTTTCATGTCTTCCATTGCTAGTATAACAATGTCTTGTCGCATCTTTTAAACGTTCCGCGACTTTCATAATTTCTAAAAATTTTCTAGGATTCATCCTTTCACCTCCACAAAGAATAAACTACTACCTACTATTTTTAATAGCCTCTTCAATTTCTAACAATTCCATCCAACGTTCGTTCTTTTGTTCTAATAACACTTCCAGTTCACTACGCTGATTAGATAAAATACTAATTTCATTAAAATCACTAATAGTATTCATCTTAACATCAATATCTGCAATTTGCTGTTCAAGATCCATAATCACACTTTCCATGGATTCTAATTCTTTTTTATCTTTGCTAGATAAATATGGTTTATTCTCTCTTTGTTGTTTCTTATATTCACTATAAGACACTTTTTCTTTCACAACAACCTCTTTTTGTTTTTGTTCAAAATAATCGCTATATCCACCAATATATTGTTGAATACCACCATTTTCAAAAGCAAATAACGTATCACAACAACGATCCAAGAAATAACGATCATGAGAAACCGTGATCACAATTCCATTAAACGAATCCAAATAATCTTCTAAAATTTGTAATGTTTGAATATCTAAATCATTGGTTGGTTCATCTAACAACAAGACATTTGGTGCACTCATCAAAACCTTCAACAAATACAAACGTCTTTTTTCACCACCACTTAATAAACCTACTTTAGAATATTGAAGCCTAGCATCAAACAAGAAGCGTTCTAGCATCATTTTAGCACTCATTGTACCATCCAAAGTTTTTAAATCATTACTCACTTCCATGATGACATCACGAACCACCATCGTATCATCCAAATCATCAGTGCCTTGTTTAAAATACCCAATACGTACCGTTTCACCAAGTTCTACTTTTCCTTCACTTGGTTCTAACTCCTTAGCCAACAAATTCAACAAGGTACTTTTCCCACAACCATTATCACCAACAATCCCAATACGATCATTACGCTTAACCGTATACGTAAAATTTGCAAATAACCACTTATCATTAATCCAATATCCAAGATTTTCAATATTCATAATCTTCTTTCCTAAACGAGAAGACAAACGAATCATATCTACATTGGATACTTGTTGAATATCTTCAATACTACTCAATTTTTCAAAACGTTCGATACGTTCTTTACTTTTTGTACTTCTAGCTTGTGCATTACTACGAATCCATTCCAACTCCTTACGCAAGAATGCATGACGCTTACGCTCATTTGCTAAACTTTGTTCTTCACGCATCGTTTTTAATGATAAAAATTCAGAATAATTGGCTTGATACTCATAGATTTTACTACGATCAATTTCAATAATCTTCGTCGCAATTCTCTCTAGGAAATAACGATCATGAGTAACCATAACCATAGCTTTAGAATATTTCATTAAATACTTTTCTAACCATTCGATCATATCATTATCCATATGGTTCGTTGGTTCATCCAACAATAACAAGTCACATGGTTTTAATAGTGCAATAGCTAAAGCTACACGCTTTCTTTGACCACCACTCAATGTACCAATGGTTTTATTCAATTCTTCTACTTTTAAACGACTTAAAATTGCTTTCATTTCAAACTCTTCAAAGTCACCACAACGCTCTTTTACCACTTCAAAAATCGTTTTATGTTCATCAAAATCATCGTCTTGTGCTAAATACGATAAACGCAAGCCATTCTTTTTAATAATCTTTCCAACATAGTTTTCTTTATCTGCTAATATCTTTAAAAAAGTACTTTTACCAGTACCATTCACACCAACTAATGCTATTTTATCTGTATCCTCAATAGAAAAAGACACTTTATCTAAAATACATTTTTCATTATGAAATTTAGTTAGTTCATTTGTACTCATTAACATTTTTATCACCACATAAAAAATGATAGCAAATTCTCATTGTTTTCTCAATGAGAACTCGCTATCACCATTATTTTTGATATACACATTTACCAGCTACATACGTTTCTAATACTTGAATATCTTGAATTGTACTTACTTCTACTGTAAATGGATTCTTATCTAATATCACAAAATCCGCTAAATACTCCTTTTGTATTTTACCTTTTATTTTTTCATCAAAACTTGCATATGCACTTTGTGTTGTATAACTATCCAATGCTTCTTTCACACTAAATGCTTGTTCAAGTAAATATGGTTCAACACTACCTTTACGATCGGTACGTGTAATTGCACATTGCATACCCGCTAAAGCATTTGGCATTTCTACTGGACAATCCGTTCCATTGGAAACCGTTAATCCCATATCCATCAAACTCTTCCAACTATACGAAGTACTCGCCAATTCTTTGCCCACACATTCCTCAACAATATGAATATCATAATCCAAGAAAATTGTTTGTGCATACGTATGTAATTTCAATTTTGCCATACGTTCTAATTGATCTTTACGAGAAATTTGCATATGCACAATACCATGACGATGATTGTCTCTAGGATATAACATCAAGGCTTTTTCATAAGCATCAAGAATCACATCTAAACAAGCATCACCAATCGCATGCACCGCTATTTGCATACTCATCTTATGAGCATAAACAATCATATCTTCCATCATCTTTGCATCAAAACACAACATACCTTGTGTAGTAGGATCACTAGCATAAGGAATCGATAAATACGCCGTTCTAGCACCTAATGAGCCATCACCCAAAATTTTAAGAGGCCCAATTCGATAGAAAGCATCTCCATTACCAGTCATATGTCCACTTTCAACGAATTTTTGTAAATCCTCTAAAGATTCAAAATTCGCTTGTTGATAAACACGCACTGATAAATTACCTTCTTTTTTAACTTCTTCATATGCTTCATTAACCGTTTTATAACCAACACTTCTAAACATACAATAATCATCACTTTGCGAACTCGTTACACCATAACTATTTAACTTCTTGCATGCTTCAACAATCATTTTCTTCAAATCATCTTTTGTTGGACTAGGCACAAAATGATATACTTGTTCCATTGTATCATCATAGAAAATACCTTTTTGAATGTCTTCATCACAAGTTTCTAAATCAATACCCATCACTTCTAACGCTTTTGTATTAGTCACCAAACAATGTCCACATACACGAGTTAAATACATAGGATACTCAGTAGTAATGGTATCTAAATCAAAACGAGTTGGCATACGCTTTTCATCACTAAAATAATCTTGATTCCAACCTCTACCCTTAATCCAACTACCTTCAGAAAAGTTGTGTTCTTGAATAAAAGTACGCATATACTCACACATTTCTTTTAAAGAATGCGTATGTTCATCTAATTTTCCATTCAATAAATAATTACCATAATTTAATATATGCATATGGCTATCATTAAAGCCACTACACACAAATTTACCTTGTAAATCTACAACTACGTCCTCATCATTTTTACACGCTAAAACCTCTTCATTTGAACCAACAAACGAAAATAAGCCATTTTCAACAACAAATGCTTGTTGTAATTCTTGATCACTAGTATACACTTGTCCATTTAGATATATAGTCTTCATAATTTGTACCTCAGATGTTTTTATTTTATCATGAAAGATTTGTTAGACAACACAATTCTTGTTATAATGACTACATTAGCGAGGTAAATATATGAACACAATCTTTTTTGATTTAGACGGAACTCTACTACCAATGGACCTAGATGAATTCATCCAAAAATACTTTGGATATATCGTAGAAACTATGTATAAAAATGGTAGAGATGGAAAAATGATTCTAAATGCCATTTTAAAAGGTGTAGAAAATATTATTAAAAATGATGGTACAATGACCAATGAAAAAAAATTCTGGCAAACTTTTACTGCAATAACCAATATTCCTCAAGAAGACATCGAACCAGAATTCAATAAATTCTATGAAGAAGTATTTGATATAATTGACACCGGTGCTCAAAGCCAAAACATGATTGAAGCTGTAAAAGTATTAAAACAAAAAGGATACACTCTATACTTAACAACTTCTCCACTATTCCCTGCTATCGCAACCCAAAAACGCATGAAATGGGCAGGATTAGATAAAGAAGACTTTGAACTAGTTACAACTTATGAAAATAGTAGTTATTGCAAACCAAATCCAGCCTACTACCAAGAAGTGATTACAAAGCACAATTTAGACCCTAAAAACATCTTAATGGTAGGAAATGATGTGAAAGAAGATGGAGCTATTCAACAATTAGGTGTAGATTTATATTTAGTAGATGATTTCTTATTAAATAAATACAATTTAGAAATTAACTGCAAATATAGAAGTAATTCGGAACAATTCTTAAACTATGTAAAACAATTACCAGAAAGCAAATAGGAACACATGTTCCTATTTTTTCATTAAAAAGAAGATTATTTACAATCTTCTCTAAATAATTCCATCATGATAATATCATGAGATTCACCTTTGTGATAACGAGCTTTATGCCATCTACCACACTCTTTAAAACCTAACTTCTTATAAACTTCTAAAGCATGTGTATTATAACTAAATACTTCAATATGAATTGCATGATATCTTTGGGTATTAAATATAAAATCAATGACTAGCTGCATAGCTTCTTTGCCATATCCCATATGACGATACTCTTTCGCAAGATAAATACCTAAAGTAATATATTGTTGATGAGAATCCGCATTAAACAAAGACACATGTCCCATAAATGTATCTGTTTCTTTATGAACAATTGAAAACAAATATGGCCCTTCATTCCATTTTGTTAATAACGCTTCCACCTTTTCTTCACCCATCAAACTATCATAGAAACCATTAAAATGAGCAATATCTTCATCTTCATTCATCCACTTTGTCATTATTTCTACTTCATTTTTTAAATCCATTGGTGATAAATATACTTGTTTACCAACTAATTTCTTATAATACATACCCTAACCTCCTAGATTAATTTATTCCCACATTTTGGACAATACTCAAAATCTTCTTTTGTCATATATCCACAATGCATACAACATTTTTCTTCTCTACCTTTTTTAAATGCTAAATCAGAAACTTCTAATCTTGTAATTTCCTTACGTTCAATTTTAGCACCCAATTCTTTATCCAATTCACAAGTACTACCACAACATGTCATTTGTGCATAATAGCGCTTATTCCATTTAAATAGAGGAATAAAGAATAACATAAAATAAGAATATACCATTATAATTTGTACAGTAGAAAATGTAGAACAATTACCACATTGCATGACTTGTTCAAAATCTAATATCTTTTCTTTTTGTCCACTTCCCATAATTATAAACATATATTACATCCTCTTAGCATTTTCTAATAGCCATTTCGCAACTGCATCTTCATAATTATAACCAATCACATCTGTCGCAATTTCTTTTAGTTCTTCTACTGCATTACTTACTGCATATGCTTCATCCGCCATTTTAAACATATCATAATCATTCATTGCATCACCAAAAACAACAACTTTATCACAATGATACATTTCTTTTAGTTGTAACACTGCATTGGCTTTCGATGCATTTTTAGGCATAATTTCAAACCAAGTTTCTTTAGAATAAATGTCTTCATAACATACACAATGATAGATATCCTTGTATTTCTCATACAAAGGCATTAATTTATCCATTTCATCAACACATGTAATATAAAACAATTTTCCATAAGATAACTCTTCTAAAGCTTCTACCGGCATTAAGCGATCATCACCTTCACGACTTTGAATATACGCATCCAAACCACGAGTATTGTATTTTTCGACATAAGCCATCTTTTCTTCATTATTACGATAACTATAAGTAACTGGATATACTTCATGTGCTAATAAATCATCAATAACTGTATAAATAGAATCATCAAAATAATTACCCACAAGAACTTCACCTGTAACATTATCTTTAATAAAGGTTCCATTATATACAATGACTGGTATTTTTGCTTGTATACCTTCCGCTACTTTTTTTGATGTATTAAATGAACGTGCTGTCGCATATGAAAATAAAATACCATCATTAGTTAATTGATTAATAACATCATTGGTAAAAGCAGAAGTTGTAATTTCTTTATTTAATAAGGTTCCATCTAAATCTGATACATATAAAGTCTTCATTATTCCACCAATTTATAAATCCTTTCAAATACTTCATCTCCACTATATTTGCGCATCATATGCTCATATTCTGTATACGTTACTGTTCCTCTATAGGACAACATTTCATAGACTACCCCATATTCTTCGGTTTTAAAACCACATTCTTTGTAGCCATTATTTACATAAAATTGTTTACGTTTCATGGTTTCTATTACATGCATATCTACTTCTTCAATATTCAAAATCAAGCGTTGTGAAGTAAATATATTCGCTACATCACGTAAGATTTGACTACCATAACCTTGACCTTGTAATGACTTTTCAACTGCTAGATACCACAAAAATACGATATCCGCATCATACACCGTACACAACATACCTACAAAAACATCTGTATCAAAAATTGCATACATATCCGAAATATCATTTTTTGATTGTTCTAATAAAATCTCAAATGGCACTTGTTCATCTAGTGGAAAAGATGCTTCATACAAAGTTTGAACTTTATGTATCAAATCATTAGAATCATGAATATCCAAAAATAGCAATTTACGATTATCTATTGATTTCATACACACGCAATGCATTCTCCGTTGCTTTTTCAATAACAAAATCTTCACTTACACCACGCAATTTCGCAATAATCGAAACCACATTCATTGCATGATACGCTTCACAACGTTCATCTTTCATCTCAAAAGGAGCCGCGTACGGACAATCTGTCTCAATTAATAAACGATCCCATGGAGTTTCCATTAAACAAGCTATTGGTGCCGCATTCCAATCAGGATATGATAAATCATTGTTATAACTAACATACATACCAATCGCTAATGCTCTTTTTAAGATATCCACTGGACCAGAATAGCGATGTAATACACCTTTTGGTTGATACTCTTCTAAAATTTCAATCACATCTTCATGCGCATCACGATCATGGATAATAACTGGCATATTCAATTCTTTAGCTAACTCTAATTGTTCTTTGAAAATACGCTTTTGTAAGTCTTTCGGTTCATCCCAAAAATAATCCAAACCCATTTCACCAATCGCAACAATCTTAGGATGTTGAATCTTGGCTTTCAAAATATCCATATAATGATCTGGTGTTTCTAACACCCAATGCGGATGAATACCCAAACTACCATAAGCAAAATCATATTTCTCACAAATATCTAATATCGTATCAAACACATCCACATCACTACAGCAATTTAAAATATACCCAATATTGGTGTTCTTTAAATGCTCTAAACGTTCATAACGATCTTTATCAAATTGAGCATCCTCATAATGCACATGACTATCAAACAACTTCATATTATTTCCCCTTCACTACCGTATGAACATGTGTAGGTCCAAAACTTTGTGCTGACTTATATCCATACTTTTCTTCCGTTTCTAATACCGCAACATTCACCGCTTTAGCCATAACATGTGAAGCTAATGTACCAACAACATCTGCACAACTCTTCACTTTACCAACCGATACAGCATAAATAGAATCCCCATCCATTGATGTATTCACAGGACGAATGGTACGTGCTAAGCCATTACTAGCCATTGCGGCTACTTTATTCATTTCAGCCTTATCTAAATTTGCATTGGTAATAATCGCACCAATAGTTGTATTAAAAGAGAACGCAGAAGCTAATTGTAATAGTTTAACTGCTTCTTCTTCACTAGAAAGCATTCCATCTTTTTTACGATTCAATAAACCAGCTAATTGTTTATGACTATCCATTTCATACACATCACCAATGGCATTCACAACCACAATAGCACCAACTTGTAAACTACCTACTTGTAAAGCATAGGTTCCCAAACCAGATTTCATACTACTATCATTGCCATGCAACTTACCAACCGTAGCACCCATACCAGCACCAACATTTCCATGACGAACAAGATTCTTTTCACTATCAACACAAGCATCATAGCCCATCTTTTTATCCGGTCTAACTTTTCCATCTACACAAGATAAATCAAAAATACAGCTAGACACAACAATTGGTACAATAGCATCACCTACTTTGACACCTTTACCTTTTTCTTCTAAATATTGCATAACTCCACTAGAAGCATCCAAACCAAAAGCACTACCACCACTTAAACAAACCGCATGAACCCCATCATTACTCATCATAGGATTCAATAAATTCGTTTCTCTACTAGCTGGTCCGCCACCTCTAACATCTACACCACATATACCCTTTTTATCACATACGATGACTGTACAACCTGTCGCATGCTCTTCATCATGTGCATGTCCAATCTTAACACCTTTAATATCAGAAATTGGTATTTCTTTCCACTTTGCCATAGTTATACCTCCACATCTTGTATATTCAATACGCATGACATATTCTCATTATGCGCATTAATCATTTTTTCCATCCAAATCATATGATACCAACGATTAAACTTATAGCCACAATTATGAAATTGTCCTACTAAAGTAAAGCCATATTTTTTATGAAATTGCATACTTTGATTTTGTAAATATGCATCCTCAATATCTGTATAAGTAATACAAGCACACATATTCGTAAATCCCATCAACTTTAAAATTTCTTCTAACCGTTGATATAATTTTGTACCAATCCCTTTACCTTTACAATCCTGTTTAAGATAAATTGTAACCTCCACTGTCCAATCATACGCTGCACGAGCCTTAAACGTATTCGCATAGGCATATCCTACAATTTCATTATCAATCTCACAAACTAAATATGGATACTTCTTTTGAATACTTTCCAAACGCTTTTCAAATTCTAAAACACTAGGTGTTTCATATTCAAAGGTAACTGCTGTATTTTCTACATATGGACGATAAATTTCAACTAATGCACTTGCATCTTCTTTTTTAGCCAAACGAATGAACATACTAAACCTCTTTAATCATCTTCACATGTGGACAATACTCATCATAATACACATCACCCACACGTGTATAACCTAAATTCTCATAAAATGACTGTACTCTTTGTTGAGCAGATAATTCAATATGTTTACCATTTATGCTTTGAATCTCTTCTTCCAAACTAGCAATTACTAATTTCCCCAATCCTTGATTACGATATGGTTTTAAGACTGCAACCCTACCAATAACATAAGAATCACCACTAGGATAAAAACGACCTGTAGCCATCGCTTGATCATCATATATCACAACAAATGTACTAATCGCATCAAGATCATCAAATTCATTCTCAAAGCCCTGTTCTTTCATAAACACCTCTTCTCGAATATGTTTAACATCCTCTTGTAAATGATTATATACGACCACTTTCATAATACACTCCCTCATGTTCTAATAAAAATACTTTATTTTCTATACCACCACTAAAACCACCGAGATTGTTATATCCCACAACTCTATGACATGGAATAATAATACCTATTGGATTCTTACCTATTGCTGTACCTACTGCTTGGCATGACATGGTAGCACTGATTTTTCGTGCAATATCTTTATAAGTAACTACTTTTCCATAAGGGATTTCTAATAATAAATTCCACACTTGCTTTTGAAAAGCTGTGCCTTCTAAACGAATTGATAACGAATGTGCATTCATTGGATCTCCTAAAAAATAGGAATCCAACCATTTCTTTGCATCAACAAACACTTCTAAATCATCACATGTTTGCATATACTCTTTTATACGATTTGGAAAATATAGTCCACATAAACTAGAACCATCACTAACTAATAGTAACGTTCCTATTATAGAATCATATTTAGTTTGATAGTACATATATACACCTTCTTATGTATTATTCTAACAAAAAAGTGTAACAACAGTTACACATTTTCAAAGATTACTTCAACTTTTTTCTTCTTTTTAAATTTCTTACTTACATACAAAATAATTACAAAATAGATAATTAGAAATACTCCCAATAAGGCTTCTTCTAAAATACGATCCGCATCTTGAATATCAATATAGATTAAACCAGAACCAATACCCATACCTAATAAAGATGCCCATGGTTTATTCTTCAACAATAACCAACCAATCAAAACCAATAAAACAAATCCTAAAATGAACATGACAGGATACTTCATCCATCCACCAAACAAGCCCAAAAAAGCCCATATAGCCGAAGGAACAAACGATACAATCCGTTTAATTATTGCTCTACGTTTGATACGAGATTGTTCACTAGAATCCACAAAATCATCCGTAAAATCTTCTACAATTACTTCTTCCACCACTGGCACTACTTGTTGTGTTTGCGTAAACAAATCTTGTTCTTCTTGCATCGTATTTGGCATATACAAATTCCATGCACACATAAGTACAGCAGCTAACTTTTTAAAGCCCTTTTTCATATCCATCACACTCTTTAATTCTTACAATTCCTATATATACCACTTTTTAAAATTAATCAATAGGTATGTATATACATTCGACTTGTTCCACCACTATCTTCTATTACATCACAATAATATTGCCATCCATAACGTTCATAAAAAGAAGTATGATCTGTAAGCAAATACAAAGTATCAATACCTTTATCATGCATTTGGCCACAAACATGATTTAACAATTTCCCTGCAATCCCTTGATTACGCATATCTTCTTCTACATAAACTGCACATACATTCGGTGTTAAATCCTTACGCATATGAAAATCATTAGCAATAACACCCAATCCACCAACTATTCTTTCATTATCAAGCATTACATACCATTGTGGAACACTATTTCCAAGTAAACATTCCTTCATACTTTCTTGATACGCTTCTAATGGAATACCCCACTTTTTTGAAAACCATACAGCCATTTCATCTAATAATTCTGGATAATCATATACACTTACAATTCGCATAATTCCCTCTTTAATTTCACTAAATATTCAATCGTATCTTCTTCAAACTTCTTCTCATCACTAACAATAAATCTATGTCGTTTATAAAAACGAATGGCATTCTCATTCTTTTCTAATGCCCATAAATATTGAATTTGATGTTTATCAATAGCGTATTCCACTAATTGAGAACCAATCCCTTCATTTTGAAAAAAACTATCTACATACAAAGTAACTAATTCTTTCCCATCAATTTCCATAACACCTTTAATCACACCATCGTCATAAACATAAAAATGATAATAACTATCCAACAATTCACTAGCGATATTCATAACATTTAATTCTTTAAATGCATATTGCACATCCTGAAAAATCGGAAAGAAATTCAATCTTTTATTAAAAACTAATATTTCCGCAATTCTACCAACATCTTCTATCCTTGCTTTTCTAATCATGTGTACTCCCCTTTGCGAAAGCTTGTAATGTATCTCCACTTAAACGATACACACTCCAACCATTCATAACTCTAGCACCCAAGCTTTTATAGAAATCAATACTTGGCGTATTCCAATCCAAACAAGACCACTCCAAACGTCCTAAATCTTCTTCCACACAAATTTGTGCTAATTTCTTTAATAAGCCTTTGCCATATCCTTTACCACGATACTTTTCTAACACAAACAAGTCTTCTAAATAAATACCTGCTTTGCCTAAAAAGGTAGAAAAATTATAGAAATATAAAGCAAATCCTACTTCTTGATTATTCTCTAATACAAAAAGCACTCTAGCTACTTTCTTAACAAATAACCAATCATAAAGCAACTGTTCATTAGCTACCACTTCATCTAACATCTTTTCATAAATAGCTAACTGCTTAATAAAAGATAAAATTAATGTTACATCTTTTTCATTTGCATAACGAAATTTCATACTATCACCAGGTATAGAATACCACGATAAAAGAAAAAAACGAAGTCTTGGACTTCGTTTACTCTTCATGTTCTAATTGTAAAGTCATTGTCGTACAATCACACAATGCACTAGGACCAAAATACTGAATAGCTCCAGGATACCTATAACAAGTTTCCACTGCCCACTTATCTCTATTCGCTAAAAATAATTGATATGGTTTGGCTTGCATATCTAAATACGCTTTACAAATAACCGGTTTTTCTTCTCCATGACGATGTTCCATATTCATCATCTTCGTAATTGGCATACCACCAGCTACCCACTCTTCTACTGGTTTTGCTAAATTAGATATCTTAGATAAATATCCAGTATAACCGTATTGAATTAACATAAAGGCATTATATCCCAATGAATAACAATAATTCGTATCAAAATTAGACGGAAATGCACAACGACCTTCATATCCTAAATAATGATGTAATGGATTAAATTTACCAACATACGTGCCAGCTTCTTTACGCTTTTGTAATTCAATACCAACAAAAGAAGAAATCAATTTCTCCGTCTCAATAAATGCAATTTGCACATTACCATGCGGATCTCTTTCTAAACACAATTGTTGTTGAATGGATTGAGGCATTAATGTAAATACCGCTTTAGACGCATTCGATAATCCACCATAAATATAATCATATTTACTAGACCAATTAGGTAATGCATTAAATACATCAATTTTCTTACCAGCAAGCAAATCATTGATTTCTTGGACCAAAATACCAATATCAGGAATGGCTTCAATTAAGCCCTCAGGAATCACAACCATGCCAAAATTCATACCCAAAGCTGCACGCTTTTCAATCGAATCCGCAATCACATTACAAACATCAAATAATGATAATTTCTTTTCTATAACTTCTTCCGTAATAACTGTCACATTCGGATGCGTTTGTAAAGCAATTTCTAACACTACAAATGAAGCACTACGCCCCATTACTTTCGCAAAATGCCAGTACTTCTTAGCAGAATTCGCATCGCGTTCAATATTGCCTACAATTTCAGAATACGTTTTCGTCGCTGTATCATGACCAAAAGAAATCTCAATATCTTCATTCTTCAAATCACCATCAATCGTCTTAGGACAACCAATGACTTGAATACCACAATTATGCTCCACAAAATATTCTGCTAATACTGCCGCATTGGTATTGGAATCGTCACCACCAATAATGACGATGGCCGTAATATCATGTTTCTTACAAACGGTAGCCACAATTTCAAATTGCTCTTCCGATTCCAATTTTGTACGACCCGAACCAATCATATCAAAACCACCAGTGTTACGATATGCATCAATGTAAGCATCATCAAAGATAATATAATCATCATTTAATAACCCACTTGGTCCACCTTTAAAACCATACAATACATTTTCAGAATTCGTTTGTTTTAAAGCATCATACAATCCACAAATCACATTATGTCCACCAGGAGCATTACCACCAGATAAAATAACTCCTATTACATGTTTCCTATTTTCAGAAGTATTCTTACCTAATTGAAAAGTAATTTCCTTTTTACCATAGGTATTGGGAAACAAAGATTGGATTTTATCTTGATCCGCAACACTTTGCGTAACGTTTCCTTCGTTTACACAAATATGTGCAACCCCACCTCTTAACATCGTAGGAAGCTTTGGTTTATATGCATAACGAATCTTTTGTAGTGATGAAATATTCATAGCTATTCTCCTTTGTAAAAAAGTCCAATGAAAATTCATTGGACTTTATGTAAATACTACTTAGCTTGTTCTAATGCAAGAGTAACTGTTGTAATATCGCAAACTTCAGCTGGTCCATAGTATTGAATAGCACCTGGATATACATAAGCAGTTTCAACAGCCCAAGTTTCTCTTCTTTCTTCGAAGTATTTGAATGGAGCACCATCAAGTTCAACTAATGCTTTCTTGATTACTGGTTTATCTTCACCATGACGACGTTCAATGTTCATCATCTTAGTAATTGGCATACCACCAGCTACCCATTCAGTAGCAGGTTTAGAAAGGTTAGAAATCTTAGATAAGTAACCATTATAACCATATTGGATTAACATAAATGCGTTATATCCTAAAGAATAACAGTAGTCAGCATCAAAGTTAGATGGGAACGCACAACGTCCTTCATAACCTAAGAAGTGATGTAATGGGTTGAATTTACCTGTATATGTTCCAGCAGCTTTTCTTTCAGCTAATTTAGCAGCAACTAATGCTGAGAATAATTTTTCAGATTCAATTAATGAAACTTGTACGTTACCATGAGGGTCACGTTCTAAGAATAATTGTTGTTGAATTGATTGAGGTAAAATAGCAAATACTGCCATAGATTCAACTGTTAAACCTTTTTCAATAAATGCATATTTATCTTCCCAAGTTGGTAATGCATTGAATGCATCAGCTTTAGCACCAGCTAATAATTCATTGATTTCATGAATTAATACAGAGAATTCAGGAACGAATTCAACTACACCTTCAGGAATAATAGCTACACCAAAGTTCATACCATTACTAGCACGATTCGCTACAGAATCAGCGATATAATCAGCTAATTGAGATAATGACATCTTCTTAGCAGCAACTTCTTCAGAAATTAAACATACGTTTGGTTGAGTTTTTAAAGCACATTCTAAAGCAACGTGAGAAGCACTACGTCCCATTACTTTAACAAAGTGCCAGTATTTCTTAGCAGAGTTAGCATCTCTTTCAATGTTACCGATAATTTCAGCATAAGTTTTTGTTGCTGTATCGAAACCAAATGAACATTCGATATCTTCATTCTTTAAGTCACCATCAATAGTTTTTGGACATCCGATAACTTGTACACCTGTATTGTTAGCCGCAAAATATTCAGCTAATACAGCCGCATTAGTATTAGAGTCATCACCACCGATAATAACGATAGCTGTAATACCATGTTTTTTACAAACTTCCGCAACTACTGCGAATTGTTCAGTTGTTTCTAATTTTGTTCTACCAGAACCGATGATATCAAATCCACCTGTATTTCTATAAGCGTTGATATATTCATCATCAAAAATTAAGTAGTCATCGTTAATTAAACCGATAGGACCATTTTTGAAACCATATAATACGTTTTCAGGATTTGTTGCTTTTAATGCATCATATAATCCACAAATAACGTTATGTCCACCAGGAGCTTGTCCACCAGAAAGAATAACACCTACAACTTGTTTTTTAGCTTCAGATGTATTTTCTCCGTTTTGGAAAGTAATTTCCTTTTTACCATAAGTATTTGGGAATAAAGCTTTAACTTTTTCTTGATCCGCTACAGAATGAGTTTCTTCTCCTTCTTTTACACAAATGTTAGCGATACCGCCTCTTAACATTGTAGGTAATTTTGGAGCGTATTCATAACGAGCAGTTTGTAATGATGAAATTTTCATAATCTATCTCCTTTTCATATTTACATACACTTAAATTTTAAGATATTTACAACAAAATGTAAACCATTTTACGTTCTTATAATTGAAATATTTCTATCATAAACAACTGTATCATTTCTTAAATTATGATATAGTTTTAGTATTAGAATTCGAGGTGTCTTTATGAACAAAAAATACTTTTTCTTTGATATTGATGGCACATTAACCGAACGTGTTTCTAGAAAAATTGTTCCATCCGCTCAACAAGCCTTAAATGAACTACAAGAAAACGGTCATTTTGTCGCAATCGCAACAGGAAGAGCCCATTATAAAGCTAGAGCCTTTATGGAAGAAGTTGGTTTACACAATATGGTGTGTTGTGGAGGCGCTGCATTAGTATTCAATGATGAACTAATTGTAAATACCCCTTTAGAACTAGATAAAGCCATTGCCATTTGTAATCAAGCTGAACAATTAGGATATGGAATATTATTACAATTAACTGACTCCATTGATGTTTATGCGAAAAATGATTTATTTATCCAACAAGTAGGAGAACGAAAAGAACCAACTAATTATATCTTCGATTCTTCATTAGATTATAATTCGCTAACAAACATCTTTAAAATCTATATATCTATTCCAAAAGAAGATGAAGAAAAATTAACTTTAAAAGACACATTAGGAAATCTACGTTTCGTTGAAGACTATTTAATGTTTCAATACGATGCGAAAAATATAGGAATTGAAAACATGATGAACCACCTTCAAGCCAACATCGAAAACGTAGTTGTATTTGGAGACGACTATAACGACTTAATCATGTTTGATGAAAGATGGACATCCATTGCTATGGGAAATGGTTGTGATGCACTAAAAGAAAAGGCAACATATGTAACAGATACAAATATTAATGATGGCATTTATAAAGCTTGTAAAAAATTTAATTGGGTTTAAAAAAGGCACATTCTATTGAATGTGTCTTTAATTTAAAAAGAAATGTAGAAATAAACCGATAAGAATACATATGATAACGGCAAAAAGAGCACTTCCTACAACTAATAATATCCGTTGATACGGACGTTTCCCTATTTCTCTTTGTCTTTGGATTTCATCTAACTTTTTACCTTCATAAAATGCTACAATTTCTTTGTACGTATAAATATCATGTTCTTTTTTAAATTTTTCAATTTTTAGTGCATAATACATTGCACCCAAATAAAAACTTATCCAAATAAACCACGCCTTGTTGCCAAGCCATATAAACAATGGCGCAACAGAAACAAGAGTAACAATAAGTAATATCGTATACATCTTTTCATAACGCTTCATTTTCATTACATCTTCTTTTTGAATAACTTCTTTCATCTTGTAAATATCTCCTTTGACTAGTTCATCAATAGAGATTCGAAAGATTTCACTTAGTAAGACCAAACTATGAATATCTGGATAACTCTTATCATTTTCCCAATTAGAAATAGTTTGACGAGAAACATAGATACGATCTGCCAATTCTTCTTGTGACATAGCTATTTGGTTTCTGTAAAACTTAATTTGTTTTCCAAGTTCCATCTTTTTCCACTCCTTGTACATTCATACTAATCAAAGACACCATTATTCGCTATCAAAGGTCTTTTACATGTCAAATTTTTACATTGTCAAAACTATTTGACAAAGAAATCATATACAATTCGATTAAAATCCTTAGCTTCTTCATATGCCGCATGACCTAAATTTTCATACATATGCAATTTACACCCTAATTTATTAGCCAATTGTATAGAAGCTTCTCCAGTAACAATTTTATCTTGTTTACCACCTATAACGAGTATAGGACATTGAATTTTATCTAATAACTCATATGCATTACAAGTTAAACAAGACTTTGCCAAAATGATAAATCGTTTAGCATCCTTCGGCTTTTGCAATAATGCTAACAAAGGGAAAAATGGTCGATAACGTTTTACATAAGCATCTGAATACATTTTCTCTGCCATATCCACAATAAATTCCTTCATAGAATCTGTTTGAACCATCTGTATCCAACGGTGAATCACCGATTCTACTGTATCATTATTTTCTGATAACGTTACAGCCAACACCATTTTATTCACCAAATCTGGACGTTCAATAGCTAAATATTGAGCAATCATACCACCTTGAGATACACCTAAGACATCTGCATTTTTAATACCCAAAGCATCCATTGCATCAGCAACATCTAATGCAAAATCTCTAATAGTTATCCCTTCAAATACATCAGGTCTACGATCAAACACATATACAGTATATTCTTTAGAAAATATACGATACATAAAGGCTAACGGATAAGATGACCCTTTAATTCCACGAGTATTAAGTCCTTGAATCATTATTAAATTTTTCTTACCTCTACCAAAAGTAATATAATCTATATTGCGATCTTGTAGCTGCAACACTCGTTCTTTTACCATATACAATCCTCCACAACTGATTCTTCAGTAATTTTAAATATGTCAACACCATAGACTAAATATTAATCTATTTTGTTTTCAATTGGTAATATTGTTTTTATTATCTAGTAACAAAGTATCTTCTAAACAATATTCCATACGACTTGTAATATTTTTTTATTATCAAAAACTTTAGAATATACTTTTCAAAAATAATTATAACAATCCCCCTTCTTGGAAATTATCAATTAACTTACAATATTCTTTAGCATAATTCAAAGAAAACTCACCATGATACAATCCTTTTTTAGTAATGAACACACCATTTTCTAATTGATTATATAACTTTTCTGCTGACTGCTTCATCATAAGAGGCTCTTTATCACCAACAACAATATAGACATTCGCTTTCGTATTTACGATTGATGGTTTACTATCATACAACATATTTGCACGCATAAAAGCAATCATATTTTCTTTTGTAATCAAACAAGTATCTCGATAATAAACATCAAACAATTCATCTTTAATTCGTAGATACCTATGTTGTAACTTCGCAAACCATACTTGTTTAATTAGACCATAACTCATAGCAAGCATCGGTTTTATCCATTTAGCCATCCATTTACTCGGTTTTAATAATGCACTTTCAACTATCGCATACTCACAAATATCTGGTTTATTAGCTAACATTTCTACAACAATCTGTGCTCCTAAAGAAACTCCAGCTAATACATGAACTTTTTGCTTACATTCTTTATCAATGTATGTAATCAATTTACTCGCAAAATGTTCAATACTGCAAAAATCATCATCACTACCAGCATGCCCATCAATAATTGGTAATATCACATGATAGTTTTTAGCTAGTATTTCCGCAACTTCTTGGTAATTCCACCAAGATAATCCACCACCATGTATTAAGATAACAATTTTAGAATTTTCTTTTCCATATTCTATAATGTTCATACTTCATCCTTCCTTTTATATTTCTTTTCAATACGCCTATAATTCATAATCAATAAAACAAGTCCTAAAGTACAACTTAAAATCATTAATATAAAGGCAAATATAGGATAAAAAAAGCCCATAAGCGCTGCCAAATAATACCATAATGCATACACTTTCCACATGATACTATTTTCTTTATTATATTGTTTAATATCTGTTATTTCAGATGCTTTTACTTCAATTCCAGACCAAAAGCCCATCGGTTTCTCAATCTTAGAAGCATATATACCAATGCCATAAAATACACTTCCACAACAAAAGATAATCACAAACGTAATGATACTTTCAGCCATACAAACACCTTCCTTATACACATTGTATCATAAAAAAAGACTAAACATATGTTTAGTCAATTGGATAACTAGATAATTTTGAATCATTTAAACCAATGCTATGCATATCTACACTACGAACACACATATTCTCATATGTCGTAAAATAATACACTTGGGTATCCGTATTACAACAAGATGAATAACGAGTGTATTCATAATCACCATTATGAGCTAATACACAGCCCTTAGGCATTGCGACTGCCTGTAAGATATGGAAAAATTGATTTACGCTTTCCTTTTCATCACCTTTACAATACGATTTCTCTTTTACAAATACTGCTTTTACAAAACGAGAACTACTCGAAAAATCACCAGGCAATCCCATAGCACCCATACCTAAACTATAGTTAAATAATGGTAAAGAAGCTTGTAACTGATTTTTAGAAAATCCTTCATGTAAATGCATGTAATTATTCATATGCATCATATGATAATCAAAAGTCGGATTATTCGTTAACACACCAAAAGGATTATCATAGACTCTCATTCCCTCTTTGATACATTCTAACGTAATCGAACTATCTCCATCAGCAATGATCCAATGCAATGGAGATACTGGCAAGCCGTCACTAAAATTACAATGCACAATATTGATACTCTGTAGAAGTTCTTTTACATCTTGCACACTTGCACATTGAGCTAACACATAAGGAATCAATTCAAAAGGAGCTACATTTTCCATGTTGTTTTGGTATTCATAATAATGGGCATTATTTGGAAAATTCAATCCTGCCATACTTAATCCTTTTTCATTCGTTGCTTCAAAATACAAAGGATAATCATTTACAATCGTTGCCATACCAATCAATGCATAATGTAGTTTTTGTGATTTCTCATATCGATATTTTAATTCATAATTTCTTGGAGTAATAACAACACTCTCATTATATCCTCTTTCCAAATCCAAATTTCTGCCAAAATAATGACATTTCGTTTTATAACTAACCGCCGTACACATACTAATCACCTTCCAGTAATAGTCTAGCACCTTTTAATAAAATTATTAGAAATTGACACAATCCATCATACATAATACAAAATGTGTAAAAGAAAAAAGCATATACATGCTTTTTCTAATTATAATACTTCATCTACTTTTAAAATCATGGTAGCCAATAACTTAATACCCTCAATATAGCCATCAATCGGTAACATTTCATCTGGTTGATGAACAGAACCGTGACCTGGTTTAATATAATCTGGAATTGGTTGTGTACCCATCATACAAACACCTGTCGCTACTGCATTTGGAATTTGACCAGCATAGGTTCCACCCTTCATCACGAACATTTGAGCCTCAGGATTCTTTGTATATTCTTGATACACTCTCGTAATGGTTTGAACAGGCGCAGAATTCTTATCTAAATAATAAGGTTTACTAGCCTCAATCACTTCCATTGTAAAATCATGTTGTTCACATACTCTAGATACACTAGATAATACACGATCATTTGTATCTGTCACACAATGACGACAATCATTTGTTAAAGTTACAATACCCTCATTCATACGTAATACTGTACCACTAGAAACTGTTTGCCCACTTACTTCATCTGTCTTATCAATTTCAAAGAAAGTCCCATATGGATTATCATTCACTTTTGTTAAGAAAGAAAAGATTTCTTGATCTTCTTTAGATAGTCCAGGTAAAGTAGCTAACACTTTTGTTAACTGATGAATCGCATTAATCGCATCATCCGGTGCAGCCGCATGTCTAGATAAACCAAATGCCTCAATTTTAATACAATTCTTTTCTTTAGTAACTGTATATCCTTCAGTAGGAATAGTAGATGTATCCAATTCATTATTCTCTAATACAACATATGCATAATTAGGAATCACGTTAAATACATTTCCAGCATACAATTCTTTTACTTGCTTAGATAATTCTTTCTTTGAAATCACATTATATCGTACACGACCAAATTCACCACAAGCACCAGGAAATCCTGCATCAGGTACAAAAGAAAACTTAGGATGTGGATAATGATTAATATAATGTTCAACATCACCCATGCCCGTTTCTTCACTAGTTCCTAAAAATAATTGAATATTATGATTCATTGGAATTTGTAATTCACGAATTGCTTTTTGAATATATAACCCCGCAATAGCCGCACTTTTATTATCACTTACACCACGCCCAAATAAGAAACCATCACGTTCAATTGGTTGATATGGATCACTCATCCAACCATCTTGTTCAGGTACAACATCCAAATGCGCCCATACTCCAATCATATCCTTCGCTTGATTATTTAAAACAATACCACCAACATAATTATCATAATTATAAGTTTCAAATCCATGTTGTTTTCCTTTATCAAGCATAAGATGCAAAACATCAAGACAACCTTGACCAAAAGGTTTTACATCACTACTAGCATCCGAAACACTCTTAATTGAACAAATGTCCTTCAATTCTTGAATAATATGATCTTTATTTGCGTCAATATACGCATATACATCTTGTAATACTTTTTCATTCACCATAATTATGTCCTCTTTTTTAGATTATTTTACAACCAAAACCATTAAAAAAGAAGCAAAACTATGCTTCTATAGATAATTCATGTGCTAATGCATCCAGTTCTTCCAAATTCTTATCATTTAAAGAACCTAAAATACTCACACTTGTATCTGTATATGTAAGATTTTTACAAGTATCCATCATACTTTTCATTATTTTATTTGCACAAGGAGCCCAAGATCCATTTTCAATAAAACCAACCATACGCTTTGTATAATTACGTTCTAACAAATGATGAATAAACTCCTTCATACATGGATAAATATCTCCCATATAAGTTGTTGTTGCTAATACAAGCTTACTATATCTAAATGCATCTTCAACCGCCTCAAACATTTCACATCTTGCTAAATCATGTAAAACAACCTTTTGATTTTTCAACTCTAATTCTTTCTTTAATAATTCAACTGCCTTTTTCGTATTTCCATATACAGAAGAATACGCAATAACAACCCCTTCATCTTCAGGTTCATAACTAGACCAAATATCATAAAGATTAATATAATATCCGAGATTCTCTTTTAAAACAGGTCCATGTAATGAACAAATCATTTGAATATCAAAAGCAGCTAGTTTCTTTAAAACCGCTTGGACATGTGCACCAAATCTTCCAACAATACCTATATAATATCGTCTAGCTTCACAAGTCCAATCTTCTTCAATATCCAATGTTCCAAATTTGCCAAAGGCATCTGCAGTAAACATCACCTTATCATAATCATCATATGACATAATAACTTCTGGCCAATGTACATTTGGCGCTTGAATAAAATGCAAGGTATGCTTCCCTAAAGAAAGACAATCCTTTTCTTTTACCACAATCTTCCGTTGGGAAAAATCAATTCCAAAATAATTTTTCATCATAACAAATCCCATACTAGAAGCCACAATTTTACATGTTGGATATTTGTCCATAAAATTCTTAATATTTGCAGAATGATCCGGTTCCATATGATGAACGATCAAATAATCAGGTTCTCTTCCATTTAAAACATTTTCAATATTATTAAACCATTCGTCTGTAAAATTCTGATCTACAGAATCCATAATGGCAATTTTCTCATCAACAATTACATAAGAGTTATAAGCCATACCATTTGGCACTGGATATTGCCCTTCAAATAGGTCAATATCATAATCATTCACTCCTATGTACTTAATATCTTCACTAATATACATAGTTATTCCTCCTTGATAGTATTATAATGTCACTATTTTGTTAATGCAATAAATGTGCTTCGATTAAATTCATAGCCAAAAAATGTTAACAAACATTTTTCATTTATTATGCTTTTTAATTAATGTTGACAGAAACAATTTTTCCATGTAACCTATCGTGTGATTAGGAGGAATCTTAATGAAAAAATATTCATTATTTAAATATACCTGGCCAATCTTTATTGAACAATTATTACAAATCTTTGTAGGAAACATTGACCAAATTATGCTTGCGGCTGATTCACAAAACTCAGTAGCCGCAGTAGGCAACTGTAATACAATTTATACTTTTATTATCATGTTATTCTCATTTACATCAATGGCCTTATCCATTCTAGTAAGCCAATACATGGGAAGTAATCAACACAAAAAAGTATCTCAAGTATTTATATTATCCTTAATTTTAAATCTATTATTTAGTTTACTTCTTGTAAGTATCTTATTACCATTCCAATCAACAATTTTTTCTTGGATGCAAATACCTAAAGAATTATTAAGCGATACATCCATCTATCTAACAATTGTAGTTTGTGGTTTACCAATTCAATCAACCTATCAAACCTATAGTATGATGTATCGTACACAAGGTATGATGAAACAAAGTATGCTTATTACAACATTTGTAAATATCTTAAACATCATTGGAAATTATTGCTTAATTTTTGGAATCGGGCCTATTCCTGCTTTACATGTTATGGGTGCTGCTATTTCAAGTATAATTTCTCGCTGCATTGGATTATTAATATTAATGTTTGTATTCCATAAACAATATAAATTAGATATTCAAAAAGAAGATGTGAAAAACGATTGGAGAAAACAAGTAAAACTATTGTTTTCTATTGGATTACCTGCGGCTGGTGAAGGAGTATCCTATAACCTTTCACAATTAGTGATTATGAGTTTTATTAATAGTTTTGGAACCATGGTTATTAATACTAAAGTCTATGTTGGAGTACTCGCTTCTTTCTCTTATGTATTTGGTACAGCTTTATCAGAAGCAGCTCAAATTATTGTTGGCTATTTAATGGGAGCTAAAGATTACGATGGAACACATAAACAAGTAATGAAAGTTATGAAATGGTCCATAATTGTCAGTGTCATAATTTCTACGTTTATGTATTTTACATCCGACATTTTATTATCATTATTTACAACAGACCCTTATATTTTAGAATTAGGAAAGAAAATCCTTTTAATTGATATTTTCTTAGAAGTTGGACGAGCAGTAAACACAACTATGGTATATTGCTTACAAGGATGTGGTGATGTTAAGTTCCCAATGACACTAGGAATTACTTGTATGTGGGGTATAGCAACCTTATTCTCATTTATCTTTGGTATTCATCTTGGCTTTGGATTAATTGGTATTTGGATTGCCATGACAATGGATGAAGGTATTCGTGCTGTACTATTCATCTATCGATGGTTTCAAGGTAAATGGAAAACAAAAAATCTTGTACACATTTAATGATTGGATACATCCAATCATTTTTAATTACAAAAAAAAAAAACTCCAAATTGGAGTTCTTCATAAACTAACGTTTTAAGATATCAAATAATCCTCTAGTTAATGTTTTACCAACAGAACCAGTTAAAGTACTAAGAGCTGTAGTAGCAGCTTTTTCTAATGGAGTTTTTCTAGAAGTAGATTTACGTCCTAACGCCGCATTTAATAATTCTTTACCAGTTTCTCTAGTAAATGTACTTGCGGCATTTGTAGCAGCACGTTCAAATGTTGTTGTTTTCTTAGCAGCTTTTTTCTTTTCTTTTGCTTTTTGAGCAGCAGCCTCAGCTTCTGCTTCCGCAATTTCTGCTTCTTCTTCAACTTTTTGAATCATTTCATAAGCAGATTCATTATCTACTTCATCTTCATATTTACCATATAAATCACTATATTCAATTTCTTGTTGTCTTCTTTCAGAATCCAATAATCCCATTTGAGATTGTGGAGGTAAAATTAATGCTCTTTCAACAATACAAGGAACACCTTTTTCATCTAAACAAGAAACCAACGCTTCACCAGTACCTAAATCACTAATTGCTTCTTTTGTATCAAAATTAGGATTTTCTCTAAATGAACTTGCCGCAACATTTACTGCCTTCATTTCAGCTGGAGTATATGCATGCAATGCATGTTGAATACGGTTTTGTAATTGAGATAGTACTGAATCAGGAATATCTGCAGGAGATTGAGAAATAAAGTATACACCAACACCTTTAGAACGGATTAATTTCGCAATTTGTTCAACTTTAGAAACTAAACTCTTTGGCGCATCTTTAAATAATAAGTGTGCTTCATCAAAGAAGAATACAATCTTTGGTTTTTCTAAATCACCCACTTCAGGTAAATTTTCATAAAGTTCAGATAACATCCACAACATAAATGTAGAATACAACATTGGACGTTTGAATAATTCTACACATTCAAGAATATTAATATACCCTTTTCCATTATGGTCAACTTGTAGCCAATCATTAAAATCTAATGCAGGTTGTCCAAAGAATGTTTCTCCACCATCATCTTCTAATTGTAATAATGCACGTTGAATAACACCAATAGAAGCTTTAGCAATATTTCCATATTCCGTACTATATTCACTAGCATGATCACCAACATAACGTACCAATGCACGTAAATCTTTTAAATCTTCAAGTAACCAACCATTATCATCTGCTACTCTAAATACAATACTTAATACACCTTGTTGTGCATCATTTAGCTCTAATAAGCGACCAATTAATAATGGCCCCATTTCAGAAACTGTTGTACGAACTGGATGCCCTTCTTTACCAAATACATCAAAGAAATGTGTTGGGAAATTTTTAAATTCAAAATCTGTAATACCCATTTTTTCTAAGCGGCCTTGAATATTGTCATTCATTTCGCCTTTTTTACACATTCCAGATAAATCACCTTTAATATCGGCTAAGAATACAGGAACACCTGCATCACTAAATGATTCAGCTAAAACTTTTAGTGTAACAGTTTTACCTGTACCAGTAGCACCTGTAATTACACCATGACGATTCGCTTTACTTAATAATAAATGAATCTCTTTTTCCCCTTTAGCAAGTAAAATTTGATTATTTTGTAACATATTATATTACCTCACTTTAAACTATTTAGATTATAACACAATTTATATACAGTATACAAAAAGAAAGAAAAAAAGTCTCTATTAAAGAGACTCTTATTCAACACCAATAATCCAAGAATATACAGCTTGACCACCGAAATGTGTTTCAATTTCAACGTCATACTTGCTATTAACGTATTCTTCAATTTCTTCTACTTCATTAGCATCTGTATCTTCACCAGCAATCAATGTCATAATTTCATATTCTTCATCTTCTAATAAAGCATCAATTAAGTTCTTTGTTGCTTGCATTTTATCTGGAGTACTTGTAATAATTGCTTTTTCTTTGATACCCATATAATCATTCGCATGAATTTCTAATCCATCATATGTTGTATCTTTAATAGCATATGTTACTTGACCAGTTAATACGCTTTGTGCTGCAGCAGTCATTTCTTCTAAGTTTTCTTCAACTTCAACTTCAGGATTAAACATAATACAAGCTGTTAATCCTTGAGGAATTGTCTTAGTAGGAATAACACGTACATCTACTTCACCTTCAAATACAGTTTGTGCTTGTTGAGCAGCCATAACTATATTAGAGTTATTAGGTAAAATGATAACATGATCAACATTTAAACCTTTAATTGCAGAAACGAAATCTTCTGTAGATGGGTTCATAGTTTGACCACCAGAAATAACAACATCTGCACGTAATTCTTTAAACATATCCGTTAAACCAGCACCAGTCGCAACTGTAATAATCGCATACTTTTTGTGTGGAACTTCAACTGGTTGATTAGCAATGATTTCTTCATGTTGTAAAGACATATTTTCAATCTTTAATTTCACGAATTCACCATAACGTTGACCAATATTTAAAGCTTCTCCTGGAGTTAATGTATGCACATGCACTTTAACAATTTCTTCATCTTGAACAACTACTAATGAATCACCAATTTTAGATAATTTACGTTTTAATTTTTCTTCAACTTCATTATCACTGGTATATTCATTTAATTTTAAGATGAATTCTGTACAATAACCAAATTCTTCACTTTCTAAGTTTTCAGCAGCACCATTTGTTACTTCAACCGCTTCAGTTAATACTACTGGTTGACCTTCTAAAGCCATTTGGAAACCTTTTAAAATAGCAACCAAACCAGCTCCACCACTATCAACAACACCAACTTCTTTTAATACAGGAAGTAAATCTGGAGTTGTTTTTAATGATTCAATTGCTTCATCAACAAATACATTCATATAATCCAAGAATGTTGCTTCATCATGATTCACTGCATAATGATGTGCATAATAAGCAGACTCACGAATAACTGTTAAAATCGTACCTTCAACAGGACGCATAACTGCTTTATACGCGACCTCAGATCCTTTTAAGAATGCTGAAGCAAAATCTAATACTGTAATTGTATCTTTACCATCAACACCTTGGTAGAAACCACGGAAAATTTGTGACAAGATAACACCAGAGTTACCTCTAGCACCCATTAATAATCCTTTAGATAATTTCTTAGCAATTTCACCAACATGATCCGCTTTTGTAGCCAATGCATCATTTACACCAGCAGTAAATGTTAAATTCATATTTGTACCTGTATCACCATCTGGTACAGGGAATACATTCAATGCATCGATTTCTCTAAAATGATTTGAAAGTAAGTTTTTCCCACTTTCAAGAATAACTTTTAATTCTTTACCTGTTAATATCTTCATACCATTCACCTATTAGTCCATAACGCGAACGCCTTGTACAAAGACATTAATCGCTTCAAATTCTACATCCAATGCTTTCTCTAATGAATATTTTACTTTCTTTTGCACTTCGCTTACTACTTCAGAAATGCGAACACCAAAACTAACAACAATAAATAAATCCAAAACAAGATTTTGTTCACCTTGACGAACAACAACCCCTTTGGCATAATTTTCTTTCTTTAACAATTCAGCAATTCCATCTTGGAATAACTTTTGAGAAGCCATACCAACAACACCATAACATTCAGTAACAATACCACCTGCTAAAGATGCAATTGCCTCTTTTGACACATTTATATTACCTAACTTTGTATTTCGTTCAATTGACATAATATACCTCCTTATGCTCATTACATTATAGCAAAAATTTATGAATTAACAATGAAATTTATTTCTACTCCTTATTTTCTTCAACATTATTTTCCAAATTGTCTTGTATATCCGTAGAATTTTCTAATAAATTTTTCTCAATTGCTTTTTTCTCAGCTTCATTTAATTCATTACAACTTTGTGTATAGGCTACATTTTGTTGTAAGTCCAATACCAAACAAGCTTTTTTATTTAAATTTTCTGTAATGTAATTATAGTTTTGCAATAAAGCAATTGCATCAATGTTCGTAAACACTTGATGCCCATCTGCCATAATCAAACGAATCATATTTTGATCATAACTCGATGTATAATTCCAAATCTCTGCAATATTTGAAATAATCTTATAATCCAATTTAGACAATTCATTAGCTAAAGCTTTACTATCTAATCCAGAATTCGTATCCTTTATAAAAGGCAAACTTTTAAGAACGCTATAATAAGAAGAAGACATCTTCATCGTTTTCCCATTTCCTAACAGTAAACGTAATTGTTCATCATCCCAGAAATATCCAACCGCCTGCTCTTCTTCTACATCAATGACAATACCTTGATTTTTTACATGCTTAACATTCGCATTTTTAATACAAGCATCGCGCTCCATCATAAACTCCACAATTGGAGAAAAAACAAGTAAATATCGACTATCATAAGTAATATTTGCTTTATCTAAAATATATTCTTCTGATAAATAACTATCATGTTCAACACGTATTGATTTTACTTTAGAAGCATCCATCATAAAATAGATTGATGAGATAGCTGCTATTACAACAAAAACAAGTAAGATACGTGCTATACGTTTAAATCTTCTCTTTTTCTTCTTTTGTTGTTTTGCTTTCTTTATTTGTCTTTGTTCTTCAAAAGGATCATACTCCTCTTGTAACAAAGACTCATCAATTAATCTTGCCAATTAAATTTCTCCACTTCCATCTTTAAAGTAAATCCATAACGTTCTTGCATACCATCATTTATCATTTTAACTAGTGCCATAACATCACTTGCACAAGCACCACCAACATTTACAATGAAATTTGGATGTTTACTAGAAATTTGAGCTCCACCAATTTGCTTTCCACGAAGACCTAATTCATCAATATACTTCCAAGCAAATGAACCTTCAGGATTACGGAAAACACTTCCTGCGCTAGGATATTCCAAAGGTTGCGTTTCCATACGACGCGCCTTACGATTGTCTACCAACTCACGAATTTCAGTAATATTACCTTCTTGCAATTGCATACGAACAGCAACTACTAACCAATCTGGATGACTTTGGAAAACCGATTTACGATAATCAAATCCACATTCTTCATTAGACATCCAAACAAAATCACCATCACGATAAATTAATACTTCTGTAACAATTTCTTTCATACTACTCTTATATGCACCAGCATTCATAAAAATAGCACCACCAACTGTTCCAGGAATTCCACAAGCCCATTCCAAACCACTTAAACCACGCTTCATAGCATCATAAGCTAAAGCGATAAGCGAAACACCTGCTTGAGCAACTACCATATTCTCATTGTAGTAATATTCATTAAATGTACGATCTAAACGAATAATTACGCCATGAAAATCTTCATCGGAACACAAAATATTACTTCCCTTTCCTAAAACTTTAAAAGGAATATTCTCTTTCTTTAATAATTGAATCACTTCAGCTAAAGCAATCATATTTTTAGGATAAACAACAAAATCTGCTTTACCACCAATTCTAAAAGTTGTCATTCTTTGCAAAACAGCATCTGTATCTACATTCCCATATTGCTGAAGTGTATTTAATAATTCACTCATACATTTTCCCCTAACACTTGTTTAATTAATTTTACTAAATCTTCAGCTGCATTAGGAAAACCTAAAGATTGTGCAGCCAATGACATATCACTTAATTTTTTATCATCATAGATTAATGACTCTACCATTGCATAAATAGAATTCGCAGTTAAATCTTTTTCTTCTAATAACAATGCACACCCAGCATCTAACATAGCCTTCGCATTAATAAACTGATGATTATTTGGAACATATGGACTAGGCACAATAATAGATGGTTTTTGTAATGCAGTAATTTCACTCGCACTTGTTGCTCCACCACGAGAAATTACCAAATCCACATTCGCAACAATTTCTACTTGATTTACATATGGAACAATTTTCACATTTGCAGTATCCGCAAATTGTTTTCTAAAAGAATCATAACCATTTTTACCTGTAACATAAATAACTTGATAATCTCTACCGTCCATTTTATATAATGCTTCAATCATCTTTTCATTTACACTACTACTACCTAAAGAACCCATAACAATAAATACAGTCTTACGCTTTGGTTGTAAACCAAACTCTTTCAAAATGTCACGATTATACGTAACTCTTTTCGCAATAGATGCTCTTGGATTACCAAGTAAAACCGTTTTATCCTTATTAAAATCTTTCATAACTTCAGGATAACAACAAACTACTTTCTTAACAAATTTAGATAAGAAACGATTTGCCATACCCGCAATACTATTTTGCTCATGAATAATTGAAGGTATACCTAAAGTAGAAGCCGCAACAATAACTGGTACTGTTACATACCCTCCAAAACCAATCACAAGGTCTGCTTGAAACTCTTTAATTTTCTTTCTACACAAGAAAAAAGATTTACTCATTAATTGAATAGATTTTATTTTATCACCTGAATTACCATTGAAACCTTTCGCATCAATGCCAAAAAAATCATAATTATGCTTAGGAATTTCAACAGCTTCCATTCGGTCGTTATTACCAATAAATAAAATTTTAGTATCTGGATAAGCACTCATTAATTCATCCGCTAACGCTAATGCAGGATAAATATGTCCACCAGTGCCACCAGTCGCAATTAAAATACGCACCAAAATCACTCCTTCATTGAAGATTATAACATACTTTACTCATTATTTACTATGCTTATATACAACGTTTCTTACCCTAAACACAACAAAAAAGTACTTCAAATCAGGCAAAGCTTATTATCAAAATTACTTTACATTCTACTTATATTCATCACAATACCAAACATACTCAAAATGACAACCAATGAACTGCCACCATAAGAAACTAGCGGCAAAGTAATGCCCGTTACCGGAAACAAGCCAACTACCACACCTAGATTAATCATCACTTGAATGGCAAATAAAGCAATAATACCTACTACAACATAACTATTAAAAACATCTTTTTGAGATAACGCTATTTGAATCCCCTCATAAATAATACACGCAAACAAAAAGATAACTAAGCTTCCACCAACAAATCCCAATTCTTCACAAAGAATAGAAAAGATAAAATCCGTTTGAGGCTCAGGTAAATAGAAATGTTTCTGCAAACTATTTTGAAAGCCAAAACCAAACAATGAACCAGGACCTATAGCATACATTGATTGAATGATTTGAAATCCACTACCCAAAGGATCTGACCAAGGATCTAAAAATGATAATATGCGTGCTAAACGATACGGCGCAACCATAATGAGTCCACCTAATCCAATAGCACCTGCTAAACCTAAATATAGAAAATAACGAATCGGTACATTTGCCACAAATAACATAACCACTATACTACACACCATAACTAATCCAGTACCAAAGTCTGGTTGTAATAATATCAAGCCAAATCCTAATCCCATTATTACAATCACTTTATAAAAATGCTTAAGTGATTGTATTTTCTTTTTACTCGATAAGTAATTCGCAGTCCATACAATCATCGCTAACTTAAAAAATTCAGCAGGTTGTATCAAAAAAGAACCAAATCCAAACCAACTTCTTGAACCATTCCGTTCAATTCCTACATGAGGTATTAATACCAAAAGTAATGATATAAAACTTAAAATCAACCATACATTTACATACTTTCTTAAAAATGCAATTGGTATTTTGCTAATTACGATCATACTGCATAACCCTATACACACAAAGAAAAATTGCCTTTGTACAAAGTAATAAGGATTTTGATATTTGTATTGTGCCCAAATACTACTAGAACTATAAATCATGACTAACGAAACCAATAACATTATAATAATCTCTATTATTAAACGATTGATATTTCCTTTTTGCATCCTATCACCAATCTAGTTTATGAAAGAAAAAAGGATTCCATGAGGAATCCTAATCTTCAAAATCCATAAATTGATAAATACCTAAATGTTCATACGCTTTCTTAGTCACTACACGACCTCTAGCTGTACGATTGATAAAACCAATTTGCAATAAATATGGTTCATAAACATCTTCCAAAGTCATTGGTTCTTCACCAATACTACTAGCAATCGCTTCTAACCCTACTGGACCACCATGGAAACGTTCAATAATACCACGCAAATATCTTTGATCGACATCATCTAATCCAATCTTATCTACTTTCAAACGATTTAAAGCAAATTGTGCTACTTCTTCATCAATTACACCATCATTCATAACTTGTGCAAAATCACGCACACGTCTAAATAAACGATTCGCAATACGTGGTGTACCACGAGAACGTCTAGCAATCTCAACAACCGCTTTATCATCAATCACAGTATCCATAACTCTTGCTGTACGTTTTACAATACTACTTAATTCTTCAATTGTATAATACTCTAATTTAGAAACAATACCAAAACGATCACGCAAAGGAGCTGTTAAATCTCCAGCACGAGTTGTAGCACCAACTAATGTAAATGGAGGTAAATCCAAACGCATCGAACGAACTGCTGAATCTTTACCAACTACAATATCAATACAATAATCTTCCATAGCTGAATACAAAACTTCTTCTACCACTCTAGGTATACGATGAATCTCATCAATAAATAAAATATCCCCAGCCTCCAAAGAAGATAAAATACTAGCCAAATCCCCACTTCTTTCAATTGCAGGTCCACTTGCAGTACGAACTTTACCATGCATTTCATTCGCAAGAATATATGCCATAGTTGTTTTTCCTAATCCAGGAGGACCATAAAGTAAAACATGATCTAAAGCTTCATTACGAGCCAATGCCGCTTGAATAAAGATTTTAAGATTTTCTTTTAAAACCTGTTGTCCAACATATTCATCAATACGTGAAGGTCTAAGATTTTCTTCTTCATCCGTCAATAATTCATTGGCAGACATCATTCTTTCACTCATACTTACCCTCCTTTACGCTTTAATAACAATTGTAAACCTAATTTGACATACGCTTCAGCCGTAGCCAAATCTTGTTCTTGCATTTGTTTACTAATAGCTTGAATTTCCGCATTTTTATATCCTAATGCTTTCAACGCTTCCATAGCATCCATAATTTTACTATTCACAACTGGTTTACTTTCTTCAGTAGAAACTAACTTACCTTTCAAATCCAAAATGATTTGAGAAGCCGTTTTAGCCCCAATACCAGGCATTTTCTTAAGGAAAGCAACTTCTCCTTGTTCAATCGCATTCACCACTTGAGAGTAACTAGCAGCCGTCAAAATCCCCAATGCCGTCTTAGGACCTAATCCTTTAACCGAAATTAACTTTTCAAACAATTCTAGCTCTTCTTTACGCATAAATCCAAACAACACATGTGCATCTTCACGAATTTGTTGATACGTAAATAATAATATATTTTGTCCCAACGTTAATGGTTGAGAATGATTGTAATATACTTTATATCCAATTCCAGAAACTGTCTCAATAATGACATGATCCAATCCAAAAGAATATACTGTACCCTTAATAAAAGCTATCATAAAATACACCTCGTTAATTATTATACCATAGAAAAAGGGCTTTACGCCCTAAATCCTATTTATAATTTTTAAGATACTCCCAAACAGAACGAGACATTTCCCTAGCAAAATCAGAATTATATTTACGTTTACCATACATTTGCATAAACTCAACATAACTTCTTCCATTAATGTTCTTACTAAACATCTCTTCAAGTTCTACTGCATCCATTCTACGATAACCATTTTCATGCACAATATGCTTCATATCTACACGCAACGGTTTCTTACGCTCTTTTTGCTGTTCAGTTGGATAACCAAACACTAACATCGCAGTTGGAAAAACATATTCAGGTAAATGCAACAATTCTCTATGCACTTCACAATTTTCCATGATATCTCCAATATAACAAGAACCAATACCCAAACTTTCAGCCGCAACAACCGCATTTTGTGCCGCAATTACCGCATCATTAACAGCCAACATTAAATCACCCGCACCAGGAATACGAGGATCACAACCCGTTTGAACAAACGCATCATACCACTTTTGATAATCCGCGCAGAAAATAAGCACCATTTTTGCCTCCGCAATAAATGGTTGATGATCACAAGTTTCTGCCAAAGTATTTTTCAAATCCTGGCTTGTTACATCAATAATTGTATACAATTGTTGATTTCCCGCTGTAGGAGCTTGGGTCGCCGCAGCTAAAATCACGTTTTTACACTCACTAGAAATTTCTTGTTCTGTAAAAACTCTTACAGATTTACGATTAAATAATTGTTGGATAACTTCATTCATTTTAAACACCACCTTAGAATCATTCTATAACAAAAAAATAGAAGATACAAAGGTATCTTCTATTCTTCAAATACGAATTCAAAATCATGAATAGCAACTAAATCGCCATCCATACATCCCTTCTGACGCAATGCTTCATCAACACCAATTTCAGTTAAAAGCGAACCAAACTTACGAACAGATTCTTCTTTTTCAAAATCAGTCATTTCAAAGAATTTATCAATCTTAGGACCAATTAATGTCCAACGACCATTACCATTATTAATTACAGAGAAATCCTCTTCCTTCGGAGTAAATGTATATAATACACCTTGTTCTTCCTCTTCTTGCATTGGGAATTCTGGAGTAACCGCTAATAAATCAGCCACTTTATATAAAGCCAATTGTAAGCCTTCATTAATTAATGTACACGCTGGGAACACTTCCACATCAGGATACGCTTCTTTGAAACGTTTCAAATTTTCTTCTGCTTCATCCATATCCATCTTATTTGCAATAACTACTTGTGGACGTTCCATTAAACGATAATGATAAGACTCCAACTCTTTATTGATAATTTCAAAATCCTGTACAGGATCTCTACCATCAACAGCACCCATATCAACAACATGCATAATTACACGACATCTTTCAATATGACGTAAGAATTGGTGACCTAAACCTTTACCTTCAGATGCACCTTTAATTAATCCAGGTAAATCCGCCATAACAAAGCTACGACCATCATTTACTTTAACAACTCCTAAATTAGGAACTAGCGTTGTAAAATGATAATCTGCTATTTCAGGTTTTGCGGCAGAAACTACAGATAATAATGTACTCTTACCTACTGAAGGGAAACCAACTAACCCTACATCAGCCAATAATTTAAGTTCAATTTTAACATTGATATCATCACCAGCTTCACCTTTTTCAGCATACTCAGGAGCCGGATTCTTCGCACTCTTAAAGTGACAATTACCACGACCACCTTTTCCACCTTTAGCAACAATCGCTCTTTGGCCAACATGTTTTAAGTCAGCTAGTAAAGCACCAGTGTCATCATTTTTAATTAAAGTACCTAATGGAACCTTGATAATAATATCTCTTCCATCAGCACCATGCATTCTTTTATTTTTACCTTGTTCACCATTTTCGGCAACAATTTTCTTATTATAACGCAAATCCAATAACGTACTTTTATTAGTATCCACTTCAAAGATGATATCTCCACCTTTGCCACCATCACCACCGAATGGTCCTCCAAGTGGTACATGCGCCTCTCTTCTAAAGGAAACAATACCATTTCCTCCATTACCGGCTTTTAAATGTACTTTGACTTGATCAATAAACATCTGATATTACCTCCTTTTGAGAAAAAAAGTCCCCACTAACAAGGGGACTATATTATTATGCTTGTGGATAAACAGATACTTTTTTCTTATTTTTTCCTAAGCGTTCAAATTTAACAATACCATCAGTCATAGCGAATAATGTATCATCACCACCACGACCAACATTTGTACCAGGATGAATCTTAGTTCCACGTTGACGATAAATAATCATACCTGCTTTAGTGAATTGTCCATCTGCTCTTTTAGCACCTAAACGTTTTGATTGAGAATCACGTCCGTTCTTTGTTGAACCTACACCTTTTTTAGAAGCAAATAATTGTATATTCAATACAAACTTCATGTTTACACCTCCTGTTTAATGACTTTTAAATAACTTCCATATTGTTCCGATATCGTTTCTAGCTGAATCAACCCAGTGCGCAAAATTGTTTGAACAACTTCACTATCCTCAACAACCTGAATCAATATGTAATCCTTAAGGATTAACTTACAACTATTAGGAACCAATATGTCTAATGCATTTAATAAACCTGTACCAATCGAACTAGCACCTGCACAAACCAAATCCTCACCATGAGGAGCATATAATGCATGTCCAGAAATTTTCATTTCTCTAATTCGTTGATTACAAATGTTTATTTTCACTTCAATCATATACTAAGCCTCGATTGATTTAACGATTAATTTTGTATATGGTTGACGGTGACCTTGTTTTCTTCTTGTAGAACCTTTTTTAGCTTTATACTTGAAGATAACAATTTTCTTACCTTTGCCTTGTTTTTCAACTTCAGCAACAACTTTAGCACCCTTTACGTATGGAGCACCAACTTTTGTAGTTTTGTCAGAAACAACTACTACTTTGTCAAATTCAACAGTTTCACCAGCTTCAACATTCAATTTTTCTACGAAAATTGCTTGACCTTCTTCAACACGAATTTGTTTTCCACCTGTTTCAATAATTGCGTACATCCCTTGCACCTCACTTTCTTATTTTACTTAGACTCGCCAAATTAGGGGACTTTTACAAGTTCTTAACCCATTTTTGAGCGGTTGTAGTCGCAATGGACATACAACACCGTTATACTACCACAATCAATTTAAAAAGTAAATAAAAATTTATAAAAAAGAAGGCAAAAAATGCCCTCTTAGAATCTGACTATAAACTCTCTTTAAATGCTTTGGCAGGTTTGAAAGCAGGAACATTTTTAGCAGGAATTTCTACCGCTTCTAATGTAGAAGGATTAATACCTTTACGAGCTTCTTTATGTTTTACTTCAAACTTACCGAATCCACTAATATCTACTTTTCCATCTTCTTTTAACGTATTCTTAATTTCATCAAAAATAATGTCAACAATTACTAGTGAATCCTTTTTTGTCAAATTCATTTTTTCAGCTACTACTTCAGCTAATGCTTTTTTATTCATAGTTTCTTTCATCTGATATACCTCCTCCTTGCAACATTTTACCACGTTGTTATAAAAAATCAACAAGATTCAATGTATACAAAGATTATAAAACAATAGCAATAACATTTCCCTTCCCCTTATTTACAAGTCTTTCTAAAATAGCTTGCAAGCGTACTCTAGCTCCATCTGGAATCATCGTTAACTTCATTTGTAACCCATCCTGAATGACTTCAGATAACTTTCTACCAAAAATATCTGCATTCCAAATCGCCATTTCATCCACATCCGCATCCTTTAATAAATAACTTATCAGAGATTCACTTTGTTCTTTTGAGCCGATAATTGGTTCAAAAACCGTATCTACATCCACTTTAATCATATGAATTGTACCAGCAGTTGCTTTAATACGCATACCATAACGATTTTGTAAGCGAACCAACTCTGGTTTCGATAATTTAATTTCATCTAACGGACAACTCGCAAACCCATATCCTGTTTGTTTAACCATTTGTAAAGCACCACTAATCGAATCATATTCCCTCTTTGCCAAAACAACACTTTGCATAAAGGAAATCATATCCGCTCTTTCCATAACATCTACACCGATAATTTCCTTTAATACTTGATGATACAATTCAGGTAATACTTCGATTTCAATTTCAACATTACCTTTACCCGCATCTAAACTCTTCATAAAGGATTTCGTAATATATTCATTCTCTTTCAACATTGTCACAATCATTTCAACTTCTCTTAATTTATTTATCGCCAACATACTTTGTTGAATAGATGTATGAAGACTTTGTTTTAACCAATGTGCATCATCTAATACCATAACCCATTTTGGCATATTCATAATAATTTCAGATACTGGAAACTCATATAACGCTTCCTTTAAAATCGTTAATATGTCTGATTCTTTTAATTGATTACACGCTAAACCTAATACAGGAACCTGATGCTTATCTTGTAATTTGCTAACCAAATTAGTAGCTATTGCACTATTAGGTTCTTTACTATTCACTATGATAATAAATGGTTTTCCTATCGATTTTAATTGCTCAATTACTTCATTTTCAGCATCTACATACGCTTCACGAGGCAAATCTACAACACTACCATCCGTTGTAATCACTATACCAATCGTCGAATGATCTTGTATCACCTTTTGGGTACCAATTCTAGCAGCTTCATGAAAAGGAATCGCATCATCAAACCATGGTGTACGAACCATTCGTTCACCATCTTCATCTCGATAACCTTTCGCTTCATTAATTACATAACCAACACAATCCACTAACCGTACATTCACATGTAATCCATCTTCTAATTCAATCGTTACCGCTTGATTGGGCACAAATTTTGGTTCCGTTGTCATTATCGTTTTCCCTTGTGCTGATTGTGGCAACTCATCTATCATTCTTGCTTTTTCATCTTCATCTCTCACATATGGAATAACTGCTTGTTCCATCATCTTCTTAATAAATGTACTCTTACCAACCCTAACAGGTCCAACAACTCCTAAGTATATATCTCCACCTGTTCTCTCTGCGACATTTTTATAGACATCATGCGTACTCATAAATATCCTCCTTCAGTTATACTTATGAATACAACCAATAAAATATGATAAATCAAAAGAAAAGAGCACAATTTCGTGCTCTATCGAGTAACAGTAACTTTACTTAATCCTACAGGGAAATCTGGATTATATCCTCTTTCAATTGCTAATAAACAAGCAAACAATTGTGAGAAGATTGCACATCCATATACTCCTAAAATTCCATCACATTCTTCTGGTAATACCACAGAATGATCTGCCATTTCAGCATATTCTTTTACATTTGTTACTACTGTTGTATATAATTGTTTTTCACTTCTTAATTTATTATGTAAATCCATTGTAGACTGATTCGTTAATGTATCTGCTACATAGAAGATATTTGGCATAAATCTTGGTGTCATACTAATTGGTCCATGATAGAAATCACTTGACCCATAACATCTTGCATCTAAATACGCAGACTCAATAATCTTTAACTCCGCTTCATTTGCTAATGCATTTAATAAGCCTCTTCCATACAAATACACTTGATTGGCATTACGATACATTGGTAAAATTGCACGTACTTGTTCTTCAATTTCATAGCACTTTTCAATTACACTTGGTGCTTTTTCTAATGCTTCTTTCAATGATGCATCACCACTAATTTCCGCTACCAATCCTAATAAAATTGTCATTTGTGTTAAATATGATTTACATGCTGTAAAACTCTTCTCTTCTCCACATTCACAATTCATATAATACTCTTTTAATGTAGCCATCAAGCAATCTCTTACATTGGTAATACTTACTGCAATACCACCTTGATCATCACAACGTTTTAATACTTCATACACATCTTGTGCTTGTCCACATTGAGAAATACCAATAACTAAACTATGACTATAATCTACTTTCCCATTATACATTGTCACAACAGAAGGTGCCGCAATCGTAGCTACCATATCGGTATACATTTCAAAAGCATAACGTCCTACTAAGTTCGCATGATCACTTGATCCTCTTCCAACTAGTACTACACTCTTGATATTTCTTTCCTTTACTTCTTTCGCAATCTTCTTCATCATATCTGCATTTAAACGCAAACAATCCGCTACATGACGATGTTGGTCATGAATCTCACGATACATATTTGAATCATTAATTCCTATCATACCTTTTCTCCTCCATTGATTTTATATTAATCATCATATGTAAATCCTAAACCATGAACCTCTGTCGCATCAGATACCACAACAAATGCTTGTGGATCTAAATGCGCAAGCAAACGATTCAATTCAGGATATTGTTTTTGAGAAATAACTACATAAATAACAGGTCTTTCTTGTTTTGTATAACCACCTGTCGCTGTTAAGATAGTAGAACCACGTTCCAATTTATTATGAATTTCTTCCATAATCTTTTCATAATGTTCAGAAATAATATAAATCGCTTTAGACTGTTGTCCTCCAATTAACATTGTTTTATCAATAACAACTGCTGAAATATATACCGAAATCAAACCAACTAAAACTTTTTCAATACCAAATACTACAAATCCAGCACCAACAGTTATCGCATCCACCAATAATACTAATGTATGCAATGGAATATGCGTATATTTATTTAAAATCAATGGTGGAATATCCATTCCTCCAGTAGATGCACCTGTTCTAAATACAATTCCTACACCAAATCCTAATAACACTCCTGTATAAATACTAGCAACCAAAGGATCCACATCAATAAATACATCCTGTTTCAACAATAACGTATTAAATATTGGATAAGCAATAGAACTTGTTACTGTTTTAAACGCAAAATCTTTTCCCAAAAACACACAACCTATTACGAATAAAGAAATTGTTAAACCGTTAATTAATAACTCTGTACTAATACCTGTAACTTGCGTAATAATAATCGATAAACCAGCAACACCACCAGTTAGCACATCATGAGGTACAATAAAATATGCAGAAGCTACCGCTAATGCAAAACTCCCCACTAAAACAAATATAAAATCTACAATCTTTTCTTTTGCAGTTTGAACATCTACGCCATTAACCTTAATTGCCATATACTTCACCAAATTCTTTCTTTTAATATTTTACCCCACTTACACTTATTTTGCCACATTTGTAAGAAAAAATAAAAAAACTACGTATAAACTACGTAGTTGATTTCCTATAACAATTTACCTAAGAAATAAGGAATTTGTACTCTCCACCAAGGCCAATCATGATCTACATCATTACCCCAGTGATCAAACCAAATATTATGAACACCTTTTGAGTGCATAATATTTTCTAAATTCGCAATACTTTCAAGCATCGGTTCTTCCCAACGACCATGACCTACACAAAAAATCGCTTTGTTATTACGATAGTAATTCATCCAAGGATGATCACTTGGCATATCACGCAAGAAATTTTCTGGTGAATTCGCATATACTAAATCATCCATATAATCATTAAAGAAGAACTTCGCATGATACACACCACTTAATGCAATTACTGTATCAAACAAATCCGGTCTTCTAAAGAAGAAATTACCTGCATGAGTAGCCCCCATACTACATCCAGTAACCATAAACCCTTGTCCATATTGATCACCATTGGCAATACGATTCATTTCCTTCGCTCTAGGAATAAATTCGTCACAGATATAGTGATAATACTTCTCATGTTGTTCAATACGATAGCGTCCATCTAAATGAGTCGCAGACCAACTCTCAGTATCAATACTATCTACACAAAACAATTGAATTTTACCAGCTTCAATAAATGGTGCAATTGCATCCACCATACGGAAATTTTCATAGTCATAGAAACGCCCATCTTGTGCAGGAAACACTAAACAAGGTTTGCCAGCATGACCATATACCTTAAATTCCATATTACGATTCAAAGCATGGCTATATTCATTAAAATACTCAATTTTCATATAAAATTCTACCCCATTACATAATTACAGAATTCATGTACTTCTTCCATCGATTTAAATCTAGCAAAGTACACTTCATTACCCATAGCTCCACTTAATACATCAGGCATACGCAATTGCATAACCATATGATTAGCATAAGTACGCATTACATCCTCATGAGAATGCTTATATTGGAAATGATCACGACGACCAACATTTACACAAACATATTTTTTATGTAAATTTGGTTCAGGTTTAATATTATAGCAAATCATATCAGCCCAAATACTATAAACATCCACATCATCCCCAAAATTCATCATATCAGGAGTATATCCTCCAGGTGGACGCATATTCACTTCTAATCCTACGATATCTCCAACTTCACCCAAGCCTTTTTTAGCTTGTGTTAATCGGAAATATTCACAATGGAAGAAACGACCCTTAACACCAAATGATTTAAGAACCGCACTACCCTTTGTAAATAAATCTTCAGGAATATCTTTCATACCCCAATAACAAACACTCTTACCTTCATTTACAACATCCATAATTTGAATTGGGAATTCATGATTTGTACAGAAAATAACTTCTCCATCTTGATTTACAATACCATCAAAAGAAATTAAATCTCCATACACAAATTCTTCCATCAAATAAGGAACATCCGGTTTTGTTGCATAGAAATGCTTCAAATCATCATCATTCGATAATTTATAAGTTTCAGCAGCACCAACACCAACAACTGGTTTAACTACTACAGGATATCCACATTCATCAATAAACGCCTTACCATTTTCATAAGTATCTACATTATGGCAACGAGCAGTTGCCACACCAGCAGCTGCATAGAATTTTTTCATCAATTCTTTATTTTGATAATTTTCAATAAAATCTGCCTTAACGCCACTAGTAATATTAAAATCAGAACGCAATCTAGCATCTAAATTCAACCAGAATTCATTATTAGATTCTAACCAATCAATCTTTCCATATTTATGAGTAAAGAAACCACACGCACGAACCATTTCGTCATAGTTCATCATATTATTAACATAATAATATTCAGTTAAAGAATTCTTTACTTCATTAGGTAATGTATCATATGGTTGATCACCAATACCTAAAACATTAACCCCTCTACTTTTTAAACGATCACAAAAATTCCAATAAGATAATGGAAAATGTGGTGAAATAAACACAAAATTCATACTAATCCCTCCACTTTTATTTATTATACATTTATTGTCAAATTATTATCAAGAATAATTACAAAAAAGAGCTCATATAGAGCTCTAATTAACGAATGTCATTGATACCTGGAACAATAAACTCTTCTAAATCTTCTTTTTTACGAGTTTTCTTTTTCTTTTCTTGTTTAGGTTTTGCATTTAAACGTAAACGATAGAATACTTGTGCCGCAATAAACATAGAAGAATAAGCACCAAATACTAAACCAACAAACATCGCAAAGTTAAATGTAAAGATAGAATCACTACCTAATACTAATAAGATAATAATAGGCAATAAAGTTGTTACTGTTGAATAAATACAACGTGTTAATGTTTTCGCTAATGATGTATTAACAATTTTAGCTAATTCACCAGTTGCTAATTTAGCACCTTCTTTTTCATTTAATGCTTCACGAATAGAATCAAATACTACAATTGAGTTATTGATAGAATAACCAATAATAGCTAAGAATACAGAAATTAAGTTTGTGTTAATTTCAAAATTGAAAATAACGAACATTGCAAATACCATCGCAACATCGTGAATCAAGGCAACGATACATCCTACAGCATAATCCCATTCAAAACGAACAGAAACATATACAAGCATACACAACCAAGCTAATAATGTTAAATAAATAGCATTTTTAACTAAATCTTGTCCTACTACAGGAGTAACCATAGAATCACTAGCTTCATGACCATAGAAATCATGTAAACTAGCTTTTAATGTTTCAATTTCTTCTTGAGGAATTGCCTCTTTAATTGTTACATGTGCACTAGAATTGTTTTCACCAGCTAATTGAACACGACTTGCTTGATAACCTAATTCTAAGAATTTAGCTTCAACTTCTTTCGCATCCAATGTTTCATCAGCTACAACAGTAATCTTAGTACCACTAGCAAAATCAATACCTAAGTTCAATGGTTCTTTACCACCAACTACATGTCCACCAATTACCAATACAGCAATCAATGCAACAGCACATGATAAACCAATGAAATACTTAGAATTCTTAATGAAATCAATTTTCGCAAATGGATTTTGGTAAACCTTAGATTCACCTTTTTTGATATTTGGCAATTCATTTTCCTTAACACAGAACAAAGTCTTCTTGTCTTCAAATACATGAGACTTCGCAATTAATGTTAAGAAAATACGAACCAATCCAATACTAATAACAGCTGTACAAACCAATGTTAACATTAACATTGTCGCAAACCCTTTAACTGCACCAGTACCAAAAATATACATTACAAATGCCGCAATAAATGTAGTTAATTGCGCATCCACAATTGTACGTAAAGAAGTTTGTTGACCATTTAAACAAGCTGTTTCAACAGTTCTACCTAAACGTAATTCTTCTTTAATACGTTCAAAAGTAATAATGTTAGAGTCAACTGTCATACCAACCCCAAGAACTAAAGCCGCAATACCAGGTAATGTAAATACCCCACCCATTAATGAATATAAGCCTAATACAGCAAATACATAAATAGGCAATGTTACAGCAGAAACTACACCAGGTAAACGATATGACAATACCATAAATACCATTACTAATAAAATACCAATAGCACCAGCCATCATTGTTTGATTATAAGCACTAACACCTAATTCAGCACTTACAACGTTAGAATAAATTTCAGTTAATTTAACAGGTAAAGAACCAGAATTAATTAAGCTAGCCAAAGTTCTAGCTTCATCATCAGTGAAACCACCTTGAATAACCGCATCACCATTAATTCCTTCATTTACACTAGCCGCAGAAATATATGCAGGTTCAATTCCTTGAATTTCTTTTGCATATTCTTCTTTATAAGAAGTAACACCTTCTTCAAAATCTAACCAAGTAATCATTACTTTATCAGATTGAGTTGCTAATTTACTTGTTACTTCATAGAATTTTGCTTGATCTTTAATTTTTAAAGATACTACAGGTCTACCATCTTGATATTGTAAAGTAGCTCCGCCTTCTTCCAATACAGAGGCATCCATTAATAAGTTATCTGCTGTATCTCTAAAAGTTAAATTGGCAGTACTTGAAATCACATTACGAGCTTCATCTTGAGATGAAATACCAGCTAATTGTACACGAATACGATTATCGCCTTCAATAATGATTTCAGGTTCATTTACACCTAAAACGTCGATACGTTTACGAATACTCGCAACGACTACAGACATTTCTGGCAATTCATGTTCTTCATCTAATGGTGAAACTTCATAAGCAATTTCAAATCCACCTCTTAGATCCAATCCCAAATTCATGTTATTTACAACATCAGATGCAAAAGCGCCAACTAAAATTAATAACGCTAAAGCTGTTGCGCAAAATACATAAAAACGAGACTTACTGTTTTGCTTCATTTTTACTTCCTCCTAACAAATCATTAAACTCACTAATATCCATGCGTCCGCCTTCTACTAACGCAAACCTAGTAAGTATTGTAACTATTTCCTCCGCAGTTGTTTCCATGATATCAGAAATGGCAACACTAGAATGAACTGGTACTTGGCTCTTCCATTTACCCTTCACCATCACGTACATCAACTCTTGAAAAGAAAGATGAGGCAATTCTTTACGACGTAGCATATTCAAACGCATCATTAATGCATAAGTAATATCTTCTCTATTTCTAATTTCCATGCTACTAAACTCACCTCGCTATACCACAATAGTATAAAATAATACGTTTTAAAATTCAACAACAAATACAAGGATAAATCGCATACTTTTTATCTAAAAAACATACAATTGATTAGGTGATTTTATGAAAACAAAACTGATTCAATCAACTATTTTATTATTTATTGTATCCTTTATCGCAAAATTGCTATCATTTATCATCAAGATACAATTAGCTAAAACCATGAATCAACAAACCATGGTACTGTATACATTATCATCAAGTACTATGATTTTTTTAATAACCTTTGTACAAGCAGGATTGCCATCTACCTTAAATACATTAATAGCCAAAAGCAAAAATACAATTTCCATTTTACAAAATTCATTATTTATTTCTTTCTTCACCAATACAATAGCAATTGGAATCTATGTATTCACAATACCTTATTTAACCAATAATACCCTTGAATTCAATCAAACCCCTGTATTATTTTCCATCATACCTTTATTACCATTAGTAACCATATCTGGTTTATGTAAAGGATACTGCTTAGGTAAACAAAAAATAATACTCGCAAATTCAAGTGCAATTACAGAAGAAGTTTTACGTATGCTCTTTTTAGTAATTTGCTATCCATATGTATATCAATCCCCAACACTATACGCTTCATTTGCCATTTTAAGCATTGCTATCGGAGAAATAGGCGCCATTTTACACATGTTATTATTTATGAATAATACAAAACACATTTCACAATTATTCGCAAAAAAATATGTATCACAAACGCAAATAAAAGAAATACTTTCATATGCTATCTATATGACATCATCACGTTTTATTGGTTCTTTTACTCATTTTTTAGAACCGTTCCTCTTTAATTTACCAAGCCATCTTTACCTACAAGCCCATTTAATAACAACCTTCTCCTACATACATGCGTATGTTCTACCTATTATTACACTACCATCATTTTTCACATTTGCTTTATCTAGTTGGCTACTATCTTCATTAAGCTATCATGTAGCACATCATCAAATTAAACAAGCAAAAAAGATTCTCTATTATGTTTTAGGAATTAGTTTTAGTATTGGGATTTTTGGAAGTACTATATGCTATCTATTCCCTACACAATTAACACAATTATTCTATAACAATACCCAAAGTGCTTATTTATTAAAACAACTAGCACTTCCTTTTGCTATATTTTCTTTACAATCACCACTATCAACAGCCTTACACGCCTTTGATAAAAGCAAATTCACCGTAATCGATACAGCCATCGGGAATACAATCAAACTGCTATTAATCATTATCCTTCCCGCTTATTGTGGAGTAACCTCTCTTATATTAGCCATGATTATATCTATGTTATTTACCACCTTACTACACGCCTATCATGTTTATGGATTACTTCATAATCAGCCATAATCCATCCTTTTTCCATAAACACAGAAACACTTTATTACTATTATCCACTTTATTTTTTAATAATTGGTCATTTAACCACACTTCAGATTTCCCAATAGCATCCAATGCTTTTTTCTGAACGACTCCATCACTAATTAATGGCTCAGGCCACAATAATTGACATTTACTCTTTTCAATAACCGATAAGTCACCAGAATTCTCTAATAACGCAAATTCAACTTCTTCAATATCCAAAATACCATTAATACGCAATTGACTACATAAATCATCAATTGTATATCGCTGTTTACGCATTTCTTCAATATTCAATTTACCATGCGTAATAATAAAAACTGGACGCCCATCCACTATATTTCGTACTTTTTGCATTTTCATCATTAACCAAGATAAACTAACCTGCAATATAGTTAAAGTCACAATTGGTATAAGTGTTTTTAACATATCTTCATTAGGATCACTAATCGAAATCGCTAACAATTCACTCATAACAAAATAAACAACGATATCAAATACCGATAATTCTCCTACTTCCCTTTTTCCCATAATACGAAGCAATGCCGTAATTACAAAATAAAAAAACGTACAGCGAAATACTAATATTACGTAAACTTCCATATAACTCTCTCCTTTTGTTCTAAAAGATAAAATTACGCATATATAATAAAGAGGTGATTTTTCTATGAAACAAATGCTTCAAGCATATTTAGTCTCTATATTTACTATCATCATCTTGTCATTATTAGTATCTCTTATAATAGGAACACTATTCTTTTTTCATATTACTGATACAAACATTATCACCATTTCAGTATGGATTCTGGGAATTTTACTATACGCAATCGCAGGCATCATCTTTGGACATTACACATCCAGCAAAATTTTAATTCATCTTCTAGTATTCTCAACAATCTTCTTACTTCTTTATTTTGTATTAACCCATTATAATGGCTTTACATTTGTAAGAATACTATGTAAAATTCTAGCATTTTCAATAGGCACAATTTGTATACAAAAGAAAAAGGGCTTACTTTAGCCCTTTAGTTGTTTTACTCTTTCTTTAAACAAGTTACCACGAACTTCAAAGTTTGGAAACTGATCCCAACTAGCACAAGCAGGAGACAATAATACAACTTCTCCTTCTTTCGCATTTTGATGTGCTAACACAATAGCCTCTTCCATTGTATTAACTACAATCGCAGTAGGACAAAGTGTAACTAATTGATCCTTCACTTCACCAAACACATACATTTGTTTAACTTTTGCTAAATATGGTTTCAAATCATCAAACCCTGTTTTTTTATCATATCCTCCAGCTAACAAATGAACTGGTTGATCAAACGCTTTTAACGCTACAATTGTCGCATCTACATTTGTTCCTTTAGAATCATTATAATAGCGAACACCATTAATTTCATCCACATACTCAATACGATGTTCTACACCTTTAAAAGCATCAATTCCAGCTTCAATATCTTGTTGAGAAACACCCATTAAATACGCCATACTAGCCGCAACCATCGCATTTTGAAGATTATGTTTACCCACTAGATGTAATTTATTTACAGCAAATAAAGCCACATCTTTCAAATATACATAGCCATCTTTAACACAAATATCAACATCTGTACGTACTAATGAAAAATCAAGCACTTGGCAAGGAATATTTTTACAATATTCCATAACTAACGCATCATCTACATTACGTAAGAAATAGCCATTTTCACTTTGATTACGATATACAATCGTTTTTGCGTCATAATACTTATCTACATCACCAAAATAATCCACATGGTCAGGTGTTAAATTCATAATTACAGAAACACTAGGCGAAAATTTCTTTGTCCCTAATAACTGAAATGCCGCAATTTCTAAAGAAACATCCAATGCATCACCCATATGTTCTTCAACAATATCACTCATCGCTTTACCAATATTACCAGCCGCTACACTTAAAGGATTCTTTCTTTTTAATAGTTCCGCCAATAAAGTTGTTGTCGTTGTTTTACCATTTGTTCCAGTAATTGCACCTACATTAAAATTAGGCGCATACCATAAAGCAACTTCAATTTCATTGTAGATTGGCATTCCTTGTTGGACAAAATAATTTACAAAATCAACATAATAAGGAATACCTGGATTTTTTACTACATATTCATAATTCGTATGACGCAAATGATCTGGATGACCTTCATCATACACTTCAATTCCCATAGCCTGTAATTCTTCTTTTTGTGCTACTTTTTTTCCATCAGTTAATACAACATGCTTACCACGTTTACACAAAAACTTACTAATGCCCAAACCACTAATACCAGCACCAATTACTAATACTGTAGAATTCATTTTACATCAACACTCCCATTAAAATACCAATAACTGATAATACAAATCCTGCAAACCAGAACATCATAACTACTTGTGTTTCTTTATAACCACTTAACTCAAAATGATGATGAATTGGAGCCATTTTAAAGAAACGTTTACCTTTAGTTAATTTAAAATAACCAACTTGAATAACTACTGATAACATTTCCGCAACAAACACACCACCAATAATTACTAAAGCTAATTCTTGTTTTAAAACCATAGCACTAGCCGCCAAAACACCACCTAGAGCCAAAGAACCAGTATCACCCATCATAACCTTAGCAGGATGCATATTGTACTTCAAATACCCTAATAACGCACCAGTCAACGCCAATAAGAACATCGCAATATCACTTTGTTGTTGGATAATCGCAAATAAGATAAATGGTGCTAATGCCATAACCACTAATCCAGCACATAAACCATCTAAACCATCCGCGAAGTTAACCGCATTTGTTTCCGCAGTAAACATAATAAATACTAAACCAAAATATAACCATCCCAAATCAATTGTAATATTAAAGAAAGGAATTAATACTGTACTTTCCGCAAAATTACGATACAACAAATAGAATACAATCGCTAAAATAGATTGTAATAATAACTTATACTTAGGTTTCAATCCTTCATTATCCTTTTTAACAACAATAATAAAGTCATCAATAAACCCAATTAATCCATACCCTAAAAAAGCCAATAAAACAATCACAAAATTAATATTCGTAAATGCTTTAATATTTAATACAAGCATCGCCAATACACTACTAACAACAAAACCAATGCCACCCATTGTAGGAGTCCCCTTCTTCGCCAAATGGCTTTGAGGTCCATCTTGACGAATTGCTTGACCGAATTTTAGTTTATGTAAATAAGGAATTAGTATTGGCATTAATACTAAAGAAAACGCCAATCCAACTCCAAACGCTAATAAAAATTTATACATACCTCTACCTCCCAATATAGAATCCATTCACAATATCTAAATCATTTACCGGTTGATACAGACCATCTTTAAACAAGAATCGTTCATTACCTTTACCAGCGATTATAATTATATCATTATTATGCATAATTGAAAGTGCATATTTTATTGCTTCTTCCCTAGAATGAATCACAATTTCCTTTCCATTACACCCCATAACGATATCTAAAATAATATTTTCTACACTCTCTGTTCTAGAATTATCCTCAGTAAGAATTACAACATCCGCTAATTCACAAGCAACTTTACCCATTTTTGCTCTTTTAGAAACATCACGATTCCCCCCACAACCAAATACAACAAACAAACTTCCCTTTTTAATCTTTCTATAAAACATGAGTATTTGATACAAAGCATCCTCCGTATGTGCATAATCAATGACTACCAAAGGATTCTCATGCACAACTTGAAACCTTCCAACAACCACATCTAACTGCTTACATACAGTAGTAATTTGTTTATGAGAAAACTGTAAATGCTTAAGCACACTGATACACGCACATAGATTATAAATATTACACTTAGCCACTTGATTGGTTTGGATTAAAAATTCACGATATACAAACAAAGATCCCCTGGCATGCATCTGTAATATTTCAATAACATGCTCATTATATTCAATACACTCAACTGCTAATTGACTTTTCCATAATCGAATAACTTCATCATCCGTATTCACTATCGCAATGCCATACTTCTTTAAATATTTAAATATTTGATATTTACTCAACTGATATTCCAATAAACTACCATGATAATCTAAATGATCACTTGTAACATTAGTAACAATCACATAATCAAATTGAATACCTACAACACGTTTTTGATGCAAACCAATTGAAGAAACCTCCATCACAACATATTCAATTTCCTGCTCTTTCGCAAACAATAACCATTTAGCTAATACTTCTTGCGAAGGTGTTGTATTCACTGTTTCTTCCCAAATATCTTCATAGTAAATACCATTCGTCCCAATTAAAAGAACTTTTTTATCCAACTGTCTCAACATTTGATATATATAAGAAGAAACCGTTGTCTTCCCATTTGTACCAGTAACCCCAATTACACACAAAGAATCACTAGGAAATTCATGGAACGCTTCCAATAACATTCCATATGCAAATACACAATCATGATATACATAATCAGCATCTACATTAGCTAAAGTACTTACTCCAAAAGATTTAGCCTTTTGTATATCCTCAGATACTACATAACCTTCCCTTTTCAAACCTACAAACAAACTATTCTTATTCACACATTCTATTCTATAAGTTATATTATCAATCTCTTTACAATCATCACTATAAATACCAAGAACTTTCAATAATTCATTCAGTTTTTTCACCAAAGTAGAGCCAAACCTCCCCATTTTCTTCTATTTTCGTACCTTTAACAGGTAATTGATCTATTACATAATCACCTTCACCACTAAAAACAAAATGCATATTTTTCGGTAAATCCTTTTTACTTTTTCCAACATAATTATCAATAGTAATATAAACAGGATCTAGCCATTGATATACCCTAGACACCTGCGTCTTTACTGGTTCTACATTTAATAATGGAAGAATATCCGCATACATCTCTTTAACCACCGGCGCAACAACAGTTCCTCCATATTGCACATCATTTTTAGGCGCATCAACAGCCATAAAAATAACAACTTTGGGATCATCAATTGGTGCAGCACTAATAAATGATAAAATGTACTCATTAGATAAATATGCACCATTTACAGCCTTTTGTGCTGTACCCGTTTTACCACCAATACGATACCCATCCAAATACGCATTTCTACCTCCACCCAACGCAACTACATGTTCCAATGCATAACGCATCTTAAAAGACGTTTCCTCTTCTATCACTTGATTCAGTAATTGTGGTTCTACTTTAACAATTTCATCTTTCGTATACGGATCCAAAAAAGCTTTCGTAATATACGGTTGATACATATATCCGCCATTCACAACTGCACAAAAAGCAGAAACTAACTGTAAAGAAGTAACCGAAATTCCTTGTCCAAAACAAGTAGTTGCAGTCTCCAAATCACCCATTTGTTCATCACTAAATAAAATACCACCAGCCTCTCCAGGTAAATCTACATTCAATTTTTCACCAAAATGAAACTGTTTTAAATATTGAACCAATTTCTCTTTACCTAATCGCCTAGATATTTCAACAAATCCAGGATTCGATGAATTTTGTAACACTTCCAAAAAAGTTTGTAAGCCATGTCCACCCGCTTTCCAAGATTTCAATCTAGCTCCTTCAACAATCTCATAACCCCGATCATTATATTTATCCTTATTCATATCAAATAAATTTTCATTTAAAGCCATCGCAAAAACGATAGATTTAAACGTAGAACCAGGTTCATAATTCTTCCAAACAGGTAAATTTTGATTATACACACTAGCATCATATTCTTGATACGAATTGGGATCAAAATCAGGCTTTGAAGCCATTGCCAAGATTGCACCACTATTAGGATCCATCACCAATGCCCAAGCATTTTTAGGTTCATAACGCAACATAACTTGATGTAATTCTCTTTCCACCACATCTTGTATTCGTTTATCAATTGTAAGTTGAACTATCATACCAGAGCCAGGAGAAATCATGGATTGATGATACTTTTTTAAAGGTTTCCCTTTCGCATCAAAAATAATCTGAATACTTCCTGAATTAGCTTTCAGTAATTCATCATACTGCAATTCTAATCCAGCCAATCCTTGATTATCAATACCCGTAAAACCCAACACATGCGATAAAAATGCTTTATTTGGATAATACCTTTTTGAATCTTGTACCAAATAAACCCCAGTCAGATTTAATTCATTTATAGCATTTGCTTGTTCATCTGATATCAACCTTCCTTCTGGTTGCAATTTCTGTGTAGATACATTTTTACTTATTTTATTTAGTATTATATTTGCATCACAATTTAATATTGTGCTCAATATATTAGATACATACGCTTTATCCACGATTTCATTAGGAACACACACTACTGACAAAGAAGGTACATCATATGCTAATGCTTCATAATTTGTATCAATAATACTTCCCCTTAAAGCAGACACCGTAAACTCACGATGCCACAAATCTAAAGCTCTTCCCATTAAAAAATCATATTGAAAAAATTGTAAATAACTCAATTTACATATAATTAAGGCCAATACAATTATACAAATAAAAAAAGTATATCGTATTCGTCTTACAATCACATAAGGTATCATTACACCACCTCGCTCTAGTCTATGAAAAAAGCACTCAATAAATGAGTGCTTATTCTAGAGTCAATACAAGATGATCTGTATCTTCGATTACACGACCACTTGGAATACTTTGTGTTTTCACATATCCATTCCCTTCGATTGTAATTTCCATATTTACTAATTCCCAGAATGCATATATATCTTTACGACTCCAACCAGTCATATTCGGCATCTTTATTTTCGAGGTAGACGTCAATAAGAATACCTTTTGTTTTTGTTTCACCATATCATTGGCACTTGGATATTGTTTAATAACAGAATCACCAGTACCCAATATAATTGTATTTAGTTTATAATCTGCTAATTTATCTTTTGCATAAGATAACGAATGATTAATAACTGAAGGCATACTATTTTCATATGGTACACTTTCTTCAACAATTACATCCTCTTCGCTATTTTCTTCATCAATTTCTTCTTCAACTGCATTTTGTGTTTCAATCAAATTTAAATTCTTCACAATCTTACGCATAAAACGTTTAATTGGTTCTGTTGCCCAGTGCATTTGATTTGTATATCTACCTTGATATGCTAAATAAATCATAACTTTAGGATCTTCAGCAGGCATTGCTAACATGATTGAAGAAATAACCGTATTCTTATCTTTTTCAGTTAAAACTTCACCAGTACCTGTTTTCGCAATAATCTTAACTTCATTAATATTATATCGACCAGCAGTACCATACTTTTCATCTGTAATTACTTTACGCATCATAGTGCATAATTCTTTTGATGTAGACTCTTTTATTGGTTGTCCAACAATTTCAGTTTTTCCTTGATAAATAATCTCATTAGTATATGGATTTTGAATATAATCAATAAAATACGGTTTTACCATCTTTCCATCATTAAACACAGCACTATATGCCTGCATTAATTGTAATGCAGTTACAGAAGAAGCTTGACCATATCCTGTAGCGATTTTATCGACCATAGCCGACATATTCTTTGTTCCAGATACTTCATATATACCATCTGTATTTACCTTCTTAAAGAAACCAAATTTATCCAAATAGTCTTCTAAAATAGCTGGAGAAATCTCTTCTTCTAATAAAGTTGCAATCCCAGTATTCAAGGAATTATAGTATGCTTGATTATACGTAATGTAACCAAAATCCTTTGATCTAAAGTTAACAATTGTTCCATAACGCGTCTTCTTACTAGAACGCTTTAATTTTCCATTTTCATCTAAACCAATATAATAGGTACCAGAATCATATGTTTCCTCTCCATTATAATTACCAGTATCAATTGCAGCAGCATACGTAAATGTTTTCATTGTTGATCCTGGTTCATATGCATATTGAGAGCCTAAATCTAAATAATTTGTAATATCCATTTCATTTGGATTAAACGCTGGATGACATCCCCATGCAAGAATTTTACCTGTTTCAACTTCCATAACAGAACCCCACATTTTGGTAGCATTATGTTGATCCATAGTTTGTGTCATAACAATTTCTAAAGCTTCTTGACAAGAACGATCTAATGTTAAATGTACATTATTACCATTAGTAGCAGGTTGATACTCCATTTGTGTACCTAATAATACATATCCTTTAGAATCTTGACTATATTTAGAATAACCATTTTTACCTAATAAATAATCATTCAATACAGATTCAAATCCCATTTCCCCAACTACAATATCATCTTCTTCATTATAACGAGTATATCCAATTAAATGAGACGCAAAAACACCTAGAGGGTAATTTCTAGATTTTTGTTCGATAAATTCAATACCATATAAATCCAATGCTTCAATTTCTTTTTTCTTTTCTTCAGAAATATTACGACTATAATAACCTAACTCTGTTTGGTAAATTCTCTGATTTAGTTTATTATAAACATAATCATATTCTGCGCCTAATACCGTAGACAACTTTGTTGCATATTCTTCAATTCGATCATAAGGCATATATGCTGGACGATTTTTATATGATGGACGAGAATTATCCAACACGATAATCATGTTATAACTCACACTATCTTGTGCAATAATATTTCCATTTCTATCAAATATATACCCTCTACGAGCATAAATTGTTTCTTCATTAACAACGATTTCAGTATAGTTATTAATATTCGTTCTAGATCGTACATGATATCCAAAAACCGTTACGAAAAAGACATTAGCAATCACCAATGCCCCAACTATCATAACAATTAATGTAAAAGATAATAATACAGTAGACGAATACTTACTTTTATTCATTTGCCATTACCGTAATCACATTACCATTATATGATTTCATGCCATCTTTAGCAGCAATTTCCATAATACGATCATATGTACTTAATTGATTTACAGCCATTTGTGCTACTTCATTATCCTTTTGTAAAGCTGCAATTTGACGTTCATAATCTTGCTTTTGAACATTTAAGTAAGAATTATATGTACGCAAACCAACAGATGTTCCTAAATACATAATACCAGTCACAGCCCATATAGCAAAAGATACACTTACCCAATTAATTTTTCTTCTTCTCTTTACACGTCTCATACTTCTATTCTCCCTTTCGCTCTATTACACGCAATTTTGCTGAATGTGAACGCCTATTTTCATCCAACTCTTCTTGAGATGGAAGAATTGGCTTTCTAGTAACAACTTCAAAATCAGCTTGTGGTAGTTCTGCTTGTGTTAACGGCATTCTACGACTTGGCATGTCTACGGTAGATGCCTCTTTAAACATTGTCTTTACCATTCGATCTTCCAATGAATGGAAAGTAATAATTGCACAACGACCATTTTTATTTAATAAATCCAAACTCTTTTCAACAACTCTTTCTAAAGCATCCAACTCATGGTTCACTGCAATGCGGAACGCTTGGAACGATTGCTTTGCAGGATGTCCTTTCTGTTTTAACACTTTAGCCGGCAATGCTTGCTTGATTACTTCAACTAACTCAAAAGTTGTAGTAATACGCTTAATTGCACGATTTTTCTCAATACTACGAGCAATTTGCTTAGCAAATGACTCTTCCCCATAACGATATAAAATACGAACCAACTCTTCGTATGAATATTCATTAACAATAATTTCAGCGGTCAATTCTTGTGATTGATCCATTCTCATATCTAATAGTCCATCCATACGATATGAAAATCCACGATCCGCTTGATCAAACTGTGGACTAGAAACCCCTAAATCAAGCACAATTCCATCAACCTTTTCAACACCGAATTTTAATAATTCATCTGACATATTTTCAAAATTAGAATGAATAATAGTAAAATTTGATGAAATACTTTCTAATCTTCCTCTAGACTCTTCAATTGCCTGTTCATCTAAATCAAAACAATACAAATGACCAGTTGTTAATTTAGAAAGAATTAAAGAACTATGCCCTCCTCTTCCTAAAGTACCATCAACATAAATGCCATCTGGTTTAATATTCAATTGTTCAATTGTTTCATTTAACAACACACTGTAATGTTTCATCCAAGCATCTCCGGTAAATCTTCAGCAATTCCATTCAAACTGTCTAAAGTACTATTACAAATCTCATCCCATTTTTCAGCATTCCAAATTTCAATATGATTACCAACACCGATAATGGCACACTCTTTTAGCAATCCTCCATAACGAATTAAGGATTGAGGTAATAAGATACGTCCTTGAGCATCCAATTCACATGTACGAGCATTTGCAGTAAATGCACGAACATAATCACGTGAATTCTTTTTATTTGTTGGTAAAGTCATCAATTTATCATAGAATACTTCCCATTGTTCTTCTGTATAAACAGTAATACAGCCATCTAAACCAACTGTAATCGTAAAGTAGTTACCAAGCAAATTACGGAAATGTGCAGGAACAGCTAAACGACCTTTAGTATCTAAATTGTGTCTATATTCACCGATAAAACTCAATTTATTCCCCACAATTATCCACCTTTCACTACTTTTCACCACAATTATACCACTTTAGGAATAAATGTAAATGTTTTTAGTGAAATAAATAACGACTTTTTTATTTAAAAAATGTCAAATAATGCACAAAAAAAGTAGTAGTTTTTCAACTACTACTCTGGTCTAATCTGAATTTTTTCAATAGATACTGCTCTTTTAGAATCCGTATCAATTTCAACTACAACCCCACTAAACACCGCAGGTCCTGTAGCTACTGTAAAACGAGTTTTTTCATTAGTTAATAATTTTCTAAGTGTTTCATCAATATCTCGACCTATTACACTACGATAACTACCACACATTCCAACATCGCTAATAAATGCACATCCATCCATAACCATATCATCTGCTGTTTGTACATGTGTATGAGTACCAACAATCATTTCAACACGATCTTTAAAGTAATGCATAAACGCAATCTTTTCACTTGTTGCTTCACCATGTAAGTCAACAATATGAATATCACATGGATACTGTTTTAACAAACGTTCCATTGCCACAAATGGACTTTCTGTTGCCTGATCCATAAATACTTTACCTAATAAATTAAAGACACCAATCTTAACACCATTCCAATAAAATGTCTTAACTGCTTGTCCAACATTTAGTGGTTCCATATTAACTGGACGAATCATGCGATCTGCATCATCAATAAACAAGAAAATATCATTCTTAGAAAATGTATGATTCCCTAAAGTTACAACATCTACTTTTGCATTCACAAATGATTGATATATCTTACGAGTAATTCCTTTTCCATGAGCACTATTTTCACCATTAACAATGACAACATCTACTTGGTATTGTTTACGTAATGCATCTACATGTTGGAAGAAAACTTCTCTTCCACTAGCACCAACAATATCACCAACAAATAATACTTTCATTATTTTGCAATTTCTGTCGCTCTAGTTTCACGAACTACTGTAACTTTGATTTGACCTGGATAAGTCATATCACTTTCAATCTTATCTTTAATTTCTCTTGCTACACGTAAGCAAGCTAAATCATCTAATCGTTCAGGAATTGCCATTACACGAATTTCGCGACCTGCTTGAATTGCGAAAGATTTCTCAACACCTTCAAAACTATTCGCAATCTTTTCAAGATTTTCTAAACGATTAATATAATTTTGCATTGATTCATAACGCGCACCTGGACGAGCAGCACTTAATGTATCTGCAGCCGCAATTAAGTTTGAAATTAAACCTGTAGCTTCTGTATCACCATGGTGAGAAGCAATCGCATTAATTACAACTGGATGTTCTCCATGCTTTTTAGCAAACTTAACACCTAATTCAACATGACTACCTTCAACTTCGAAATCCATCGCTTTACCGATATCATGTAATAAACCAGCACGTTTAGCTAAATTTTGATTTAGTCCTAATTCAGCAGCCATCATACCAGCAAAATTTGCTACTTCCATACTATGTTGTAATGCATTTTGCCCATAACTATAACGGAAACGTAAACGACCTACCATATTAATGATTTCACGATCCATTTTACCTAATCCTAATTGGAAAACAGCATCTTCACCTGCTTTTTGAATTGTTTCATTCAATTCTTTTGTCATCTTATTAACAACTTCTTCGATTCTGCCTGGTTGAATACGACCATCACGAATTAAATGCTCTAAAGTTAAACGAGCAATTTCTCTACGAATTGGATCAAAACAAGAAATCGTAATTGTCTCAGGTGTATCATCAATAATCAAATCAACACCAGTCGCTTGTTCAATCGCACGAATATTACGACCTTCACGACCAATAATACGACCTTTCATTTCTTCGCTAGGAAGCCCTACAACACTTACTGTGCGTTCCATAGCTTCTTCTTGTGAATATCTTTGAATAGCTAACGCAATAATATTACGCGCATTTTCAGAGGCTTTTGTTTTAGCTTCTTCTTCACAATCACGAATATATGCAGTAACTTCATTTGCCATACGTTTTTCAACAATCGCAAAAAGTTCAGTTTTTGCATCACTAACACTTAAATTCGCAATACGCTCTAATTCTTCTAC
>JAFULQ010000006.1 GCA_017473265.1 Erysipelotrichaceae bacterium
ATATTATAACGAGTTCCGTGAGATAACAGTAATCCGTGTGTTAGTTCAATTCGCAAAATGCATGTATTCACATCGTCAAAATTATTATGTCCGTTATCAATCCATTCAGCAAACATGGTACGCATCAAATTGGCAATTTCTCTGTTCTCTTCTTTGCCGAAATATCCCAGATTCACACCTTGTCCATGGGCAGTGAACCAATCACCTGCGATTGCCACCACGGGATTTTCTGCAATCTGTTTCATCTTGTTTGACAAGCCATAAGTAAGCACATAAAATGCGCCATCAAAATAAAAGGCATTTACGTTGCGCACATAGGGCGTTCCATCAGCTGTTGTTGCTAATGCAATAATGCTGTCTTTTCCAAAACGTTCAATCAGTATCGCTTCTACTTCTTTTGTTAACTTCTTCATTTTTCGTTCCTCCGTCAAATTCAAGCTTGTCGGTCAGTTCGAGTTTGTTTGCAAATCCTTCGTATGAACGGAAATACGGACATAATCGTCGGCCTTTTCCCTACTCAAACAAACAATACTCTCCACATGATACGTTTGTGGAAACATATCCACTGGTTGCACTACTTGTGTTTTGTAATTTCTATCTTCTAAATAACGCAAATCACGTGCTAATGTACTTGGATTACAAGATACATAAACAATACGCTTAGGATTCATTTCAATTAAAGAATCCAGTGTAGTTGTATCACAACCCTTACGAGGTGGATCTACTACCGCAACATCAATTTTATAATTTTGTTTCGCTAATTGTACTGTACAATGTTTTGCATCCCCACACATAAAAGACACATTGGTAATGCCATTATTTCTAGCATTTTCCTTTGCATTTTCAATGGCTTGTGGAACAATTTCAATTCCTACTACTTCTTTAGCATATTTCGCTAAGAACATTGAAATAGTACCTACTCCACAATACACATCTGCCACTTTGCAAGTATTATCAATTTCAGCTAAACGAATTGCTGTTTCATATAACAATTCTGTTTGTACTGGATTGATTTGGAAAAATGAACGAGATGCAATTTGGAATTTAAATTCTTGTAATTTACCTACTACATAATTTTTACCATATAATACATATTCTTCATCCGATAAGATAACATTGGTATCTTTACCATTTACATTTTGTAAAATAGAACAAATACTATCATATTCTTCATGTAATGCTCTAGCCATTTTATCCAAATTTGGAACATTCTTTTGATTAGTCACAAAAACAACCATAATCTCATTAGTTTTTTCTTGTGTTTTTAATAACAAATGACGAAAATAAGACGCATTACCATAGCTATCCATTAACATTTGAATGCTTTTTACAATACGATTCGCTATATCACTTTGAATTTCACAATAGGTCAAAGGTAAAATCACATGAGAATGTGTACGATAAAAGCCAATCACACTCTTACCATCATTATCAACTTGTACAGGTACTTGCATCTTATTACGATATTTCCATGGATCATCCATAGATAAAACATCATTCACTTCAATATCTAATTTACCAATATGAGAAATTGCTTGTTGTACCATCTTACGTTTAAACTCTGCTTGATGTTTTGCACTAAAATGTTGCAGTTGACAACCACCACATTGTGGAAACAAAGAACATTTAGGAGTAACACGTTCATCACTTGTTTTTAATAATTTTAATACTTTACCATATCCATAATCTTTTTGTAATTTTGTCACAACAATTTCTGCTTCTTCATCTAACAATAAATTCTTAACAAACAAACAAAAACCATCTACTTTTACAATACCCATACCATCATAGGTATAGTCTATACACTTAGCAATTACTTTATCATTCTTTTTCATACGAACAAAAAAGGGTGAAAACCACCCTTTGCCTCCTATTCTGTTGTAGTTTCATCACCTGATGTATCATCAGTTTCTTGTTTAGGTTTATCACGTTCAATTACGTAATCACGTAATGCTTGTGCTAACTCCGCATCAATAGGAGTTGATACATCATGAATAAGATATGTTTCCATTGGAGAATTTTTCACCACATTAAACATAACGAAATCTTCATCCAAATCTAAATTGTTATATACATTGATTTCCAAGTCATATTGTTGTTGACCATCAAATTGAGAGAAATATGTTTCAACTGGTAACACTTCAGTTACAGCACTATACACATTCATAGAAAGAGCTTGCATTTCATCATATGTTAATGCATCATTCGCGTCAACATGAATACGTAAAGTTGCTACAATTAAATTTACTTCACAACCTTCAACTCCATCTAAGCCTTCAATCTTTTGATCAATTTGTTCTACTTGCGCTGTTTGAATTGCTGGATTTAAATCACTTAAGAAACGGTTACCCAAAATAGGAGTACCTGTATCTTCTAAAGCAGATAAAATAATCCATAAGAACAAACCACAAGGGATAGCAATAATAACCATACAAACAAACAATACCCAGTTAAAACCTAACTTTTCTTGTTTCTTTGCTTTCTTCTTTGATTTATCTACTTGTTTAATTTCTTGTATATTCATATTACGTGTTTCAACAGGAACTACGTTAGTTTCTTTCGCTTTAACAACTTCATTTTTCTTTTTGCCTAATTTCATTGTCAATCACTCCTTACGCACCTATTTTACTAGATTCTTTATAAGAATGCAAACTAGCGTTTCGCAATCTCTTGTAATAATAATTGGTTCGTCATCTTAGGATTTGCTTGTCCCTTAGATTTTTTCATAACTTGACCAACTAAGAATCCAATCGCACGGTCTTTACCATTCTTATAGTCTTGAATAGATTGTGGTTGTTCATCTAATACACTATTGATGATTGCTAATAAAGCACTAGAATCAGATACTTGTTTCATACCCTTCGCTTCAATAACCGCTTTAGGATCTTTACCTTCAACTACATCCACAAATACTTCTTTTGCTTGTTTACCACTAATTTCATCTTTCGCAATCATATCTACCATACTTGCTAAATGAACCGGTTGAATTTTTGCATTCGTGATATCTACATTGTTTTTATTTAAGATTGATAACAATTCTGTAATCACCCAGTTAGCAGCCAATTTCGCATTTGTTGTATGTTTCATAACAGCATCATAGAAATCAGATACATCTTTATTAGCAATTAATACGGAAATATCATATTCACTTAAACCATATTCCTTTTCATAACGAGCTTTACGTTGCTCAGGAACTTCAGGCATTTCTTCTTGAATTTTCTTAATCCAATTTAAATCTAATTGAATAGGGAAAATATTTGGTTCAGGGAAATACTTATAATCCACTGCCCCTTCTTTTTTACGCATCATCACTGTTTTACGAGTTGCTTCATCAAAACGGTATGTTGCTTGAATAATTTCTCTACCAGCTTCAATTTCTTCTTTTTGACGTTCTACTTCAACTTCAATCGCTTTTTGCACATTGCTAATAGAGTTTAAGTTCTTAATTTCTGTTTTTGTACCAAACTTTTCAGAACCCACTGGACGGATAGATACGTTAACATCACAACGCATAGAACCTTCTTCCATTTTTCCATCACTTACACCTAAGTAATAAAGAATGTTACGCATTTTTTCTACATAAGCAGCTGCTTCTTTACCACTACGCATATCTGCTTCAGTAACGATTTCAATCAAAGGAATACCAGAACGGTTATAATCTACATAAGTCCCATCTGAATAGTGGAATTGTTTTGCTGTATCTTCTTCCATATGAATACGATTTAAGCGAACTTTCTTTTGTTCACCTTCTACATCAATGATTACATAACCATTTGATCCAATAGGATGGAATTGTTGTGTAATTTGGAAACCTTTAGGTAAATCTGTATAGTAATAATTCTTACGGTCAAATTTAACTAAAGAATCAATTGTACAATTTGTTGCAGTACAAGCACGAATCGCTAATTCTACTGCCTTTTTATTTAAACAAGGTAATGTACCTGGGTGTCCTAAATCAATTTCATTAACACAGCTATTACTTCTAGCACCAAAACTAACAGGAGCACTAGAGAACATTTTTGTTTTTGTTTTCAATTCACAGTGTAACTCAATCCCAATAACTGTTTCGAAATTCATTATAACACCTCCTTAACTACATCACATAAACCAGTAACATCTTCAATTGCTTTCGCTAAATTAAACATACCAGCTTCATTAAATGCACTACAAGTAATATTCAATCCTACAGGTAAACCTTCAACTGTCGCATAAGGAATAGTCATAGAAGGATCACCAGAGAAGTTAGCCATACACATATAGTTTTCCGCAATTAAATATTCTAATGATAATTGATCACTTGTCGCATCTAATAATGGAGCACCATGTAAACTAGCTGGAGCCACAATCGCATCAAATTCACCTAATACTCTATGCATTTCTTCAACAATCAATCTTCTTACCTTTTGCGCTTTACGCAATAAACGTTCTTGGTTTTCATCAGCTAAACCAAAGCTACCAATCACAAAACGCTTACGAATTAAAGTAGAGAAACCGGCTGTACGAGATTTTGTCATGATATCTTCATAACTATTTTCTCCATATTGCACACCAAAACGAATACCATCTAAATTAGAATGGTTCGCTGTTGCTTCACAGTTAGAAATAACAAAATATACAGCTAAACAAGCTTTCAATAAGTCTTCGTTCATAGTCACTTCTTCAACAACAGCACCTTTAGCACGTAATTGTTCCATTAATGTATTTGTTTGCGTTTTTAACTCATCACTAGCCATATCCATAATATTTTTAATAACCGCAACTTTCACACCACTTACTTCACCAGTCGCTTTTGCAGTATATTCTTCAACTGGTAAATAACTACTTGTCATATCACGATCATCACGACCTGCTAAAACTTCTAAAGCTAAAGCCGCATCACGAACACTACGAGTAAAATAACCTACATGGTCTAAACTTGATGCATAAGGAATCACACCATAACGAGAAATACGACCATATGTTGGTTTTACCCCAATAATATTGTTATAACTAGCAGGCTTACGAACAGAATCTCCAGTATCTGTACCCAACGCAAAAGGTACAACACCACTAGAAACCATAACAGCACTTCCACCACTTGATCCACCAGAAATACGGTTTAAATCATATGGATTATAAACAGGACCAGTAGCCGCAGATAAGTTTGTACCACCCATACCTAATTCATCCATACTTGTTTTACCGATTACAATCGCACCAGCAGCTTGTAATTTATCAACAATATGTGCATTATACACAGGAATATAATTCCCTAAAATGTTACTAGATGCTGTTGTAAGAATACCTTTTGTATTAATGTTATCTTTTAATACAATTGGCATACCATACAATTTCGCATTCGTATCGATATTCTTTAAATTCTCTAGTTGTTCATCCACTTCACAGAATGTTACCATAGCATTTAACTTTGGTTGAACCGCTTTTGCTTTTTCTAAAGCTTCACGTGCATGCATTTCAGTAGCCACACGACTCATTTTCATCATATGCATATCCATACTACTTCACCACCCTTGGTAAAACAATGAAATCTTGACGAGCAGTTTTCGCATTCTTTAATGCATCTTCTACACTCAACACATTGTCCACTTCATCTTCACGCATAAAACTTGTAGGCGCTTCAAATGGATAAATCATTTCTTCCACACCATCTGTATTAATTGCTTCTAATAATTCTAATTGTTTTTCTAAAACAACAAATTCAGCTTGTACATTTTCTAATTCTTCGTCAGTCATATCAAACATTAATTGGTTTGCTAACTTACGAAGAAATTCTTTGTCATATTTATTCATAACATAACCTCACTTATATTCGCTTTATTATAGCACTTATTTATTTTCACTTTCAATCTCTTGTAAGCGCTCATTAAACTCTTCTTCACTCATTACAGCCACATTTAAACTTCTAGCTTTCTCTAACTTAGAACCAGCACTTTCACCATAGATTACTAAATCCGTTTTCTTACTAACAGAACCAGAGACTTTAGCACCTAAGCTTTCTAATAAACTCGTCGCTTCACTACGAGTATACAATTGTAAAGACCCAGTTAAAACTACCGTTTTCCCTGTAAACAAGCTCTCTTGAATTTCTACAACATCCGTATCCATACGAACACCATGTAATTTTAAACGTTCAATCATTTTTTGATTGTGTTCATCCATAAAGAAAACCAATAAAGCATCCGCAGTTGCTTCACCAATATCCTTAATCGCCATAAAATCTTCTTTGCTAGCATGCATCAATTGATCCATACTACCAAATTGTTGAGATAACACTTTCGCTGCTTTTTCCCCAACATGACGAATACCCAATCCATACAATAATTTCTCTAATGGATTGCTCTTACTATTTTCAATCGCATCAACAAGATTTTCAAAAGACAATTTACCCATCTTATCAATTGCTAATACTTTGTCTTCTTCATATTTTAAATCATAAATATCTTCAACCTTAGATAAGATACCAGCTTTATTCAATGCTTCTACTTTCTTAACTCCTAAGCCATCAATATTCATCGCATCACGAGAGGCAAAATGCGCAATACTTTCAACAATACGAGCACCACACTCCGTATTCATACAATAATGATCGCTTTCACCATCAAAACGATATAAACTTGAACCACAAATTGGACAAACCTTAGGGAAAGTAAATGGCACTTGTGAACCATCACGTCTTTCAGGTAAACTACGAACCACTTCAGGAATAATATCCCCTGCTTTGCGAACAACTACCGTATCTCCTATACGAATATCCTTATTCGCAATCATATCTTCATTATGTAATTGTGCATAAGAAACACTTGTACCTGCAATACGCACTGGAGTTAATTTCGCATTTGGGGTAATTTTACCCGTTCTACCTACCGTCACAAAAATATCTTCTAAAGTCGTTAATACTTCTTCTGCAGGGAATTTATACGCAATTGCCCATTTAGGCACTTTAATGGTTGTACCTAATTCTTCTTGGGCACTTAATGAATCCACTTTAATAACCATTCCATCAATTTCATATGGCAAACTATTACGTTTTTCTGTCATTTCTAAAATGTATTGCCATACATCATCCATATTGTTAAATACTTTACGTAATGGATTGGTTTTAAAGCCAAATCGATCTAACATTTCTAATGAAGCACTATGCGTATTTACCCACTTATTCGCTTCACATACATGGTACCAGAAACCATCTAAACCACGACTTGCCGCAACACTTGAATCCAATTGACGAATGGAACCAGCAGCCGCATTACGAGGATTCGCAAACTCTTCTTCTCCATTTAATCGTCTTTCTTCATTCACTCTTTCAAAACTACTCTTCGGCATATAGATTTCACCACGAATTTCAATTTCATCTTGTAAATCAATATGCATAGGAATATTACGAATGGTACGTACATTATTGGATACATCTTCACCAACAATACCATCACCACGCGTAACCGCTTGTACAAAAGTACCATTCATATATGTTAAAGACATCGCTAAACCATCAATTTTTAGTTCTACTTCAAAATCAACAGGTCCAACCGCATCCACAACTCGTTGTTCAAATGCTTTTAAATCTTCATAATTATACGCATTACCCAAAGACAACATTTGACGCTTATGCGTAATCTTATTAAAGGCATCCAATACTTTACCACCAACACGTTGAGTAATAGAATTTGGATCATACCACTCCGGATGCTTTTCTTCCAATTCTTTTAATTCATTATATAAACGATCATACTCACTATCAGGAACTGAAGGTTTATCATAAGTATAGTATTCTAAACTATATTGATCTAATAATCTGCGTAGTTCTTTTACTCTTTCTAACATAAAAACCTCCTATTTCTTCGTAATGGATGGATGATTCACCATAATGGTTTTAATGCCATGAGGAAAACTAAAGACAACATCCATCATATTCCCTTTCACTTGTATCACTTGTCCATCTCCAAAGACTGTATGCACAACCTTATCTCCAGTTTTGAATGCTCCAGGTTTACGTTTTTGCACTGGTTGAGCAACAGGCTCTTTAATACTAAAGGTACTTCTTTGGAAATCTTTATTACTAAAATTAAATCCTGCATGTTCAATATATTGCTCATCAATTTCATTAATAAAACGAGACGCCGTACGAGCACGACTTAGTACATAGGAATACCCTTGTGGTTCTGTTAAATATAACTTATTCTTCGCACGAGTATAGGCTACATAAGCTAGACGTCTTTCTTCTTCCAAACCTTTAGTACCTTCCATTAGTGTACGTTCACTTGGGAATACTCCATCACTTAAACCACAAACAAAGACATAATCAAACTCTAATCCTTTTGATGCATGCACCGTCATTAATTGTACAAAATCCGCATCTTTATCCATATCATTTTTATCCATATACAAATTAATCATTTGTAAATATTCACTTAAATCACTATCTGGATAATTCAACATAAAATCATGTAAATCATTCATCAATTCCTTAATATTAGAAATACGGTCTTCATCTTTACCATCTTCCAACATCTTACGATAGCCACTCTCTTCAAATACCATCTCTAATATTTTGTCTAATGGCATCGCAACCATACGCTTTTTCCAATCTTCAATCAAATCACATAACTTACGTAATTCATTTTCCGTTTTTCCTTTAAATAATCCAGGACGTTTCATGACATCATACATAAAGACGCGTTCTTTACGTGCAATTTCTAATAAGGTATCCGTTGTTTTGTTACCTAAACCACGTTTTGGAACATTGATAATACGTTTAAGTGCTAAATCATCGCCACCAACTAATACACGTAAATAACTTAAAATATCCTTAACTTCTGCACGATCATAGAATCGAATACCACCATAAATAACATATGGTACATGGAAATCCAATAATCCTTTTTCAACAGAACGTGAAATATAGTTTGCACGATACAATACCGCAATCTTACTATAGTTTACCCCACGCTTATGTAAATCCACAATTTGTTGGGCAATCCATAAAGCTTCCGCATCTTCACTAACGGCTGTATAATGCGTAATCTTTTCTCCTGGATCTTTACGAGAGAACAAATCCTTCTTTACACGTTCTCTATTGTTTTTAATTAAACTATTAGCACCATTTAGAATCATTGGTGTACTACGATAGTTTTCATCCAATACAATCGTTTCACATGGTGAAAAATCACGCTCAAAATGCATGATAATTTCTACATTCGCACCACGCCAAGTATAAATCGTTTGGTCAGGATCACCTACTACATACACTTGATTATGAGCACCAGCTAATTGTTGAATCAATTCATATTGTACATTATCAATATCTTGGAACTCGTCCACTAAGATGTATTGAAAACGATATTGCCATTTAGCTAATACATTTTCATGTAACTTAAACATGCGCACTGTCCACAATAACAAATCATCAAAATCCAATGCATACATCGATTGTAAACGTTCTACATAATACTTATAGACTTCCGCTTTATCCATTTCCTTACGTAAGCCATTAGCCATTTTCATTGCTTGTTCATAGCTAATTTCAGCTGATTTATTATTAGAAATATAATCTAAAGCAGCACTATAACTTAAATTCTTAACATCAATTTCTAATTCCTTATATGCCTCTTTTAAGACACTCTTTTGATCATCCGCATCCAAAACTGTAAAATTCTTGGGCATATTCATACACATAATATCTTCACGCAAAATACGTACACACAAAGCATGAATCGTAGAAATATGAACACCAAAGCCTTTAACACCTAACATTGTTTCCACACGTTGTTTCATTTCTCTAGCAGCCTTATTAGTAAAAGTAATTGCACAAATTTTCTTAGGATCTGCGCCAATTTCTTCCACTAAAAAAGCAATACGCGTCGTTAAAACACGCGTCTTACCACTTCCAGCCCCAGCAATAATACGTACATAGGGACTACTAGAAGTAACCGCTCTTTTTTGATTTTCATTTAAATTAGTCAACATCGAAAATCACCTCGCATAACATTATACCAAACTTCTTAAACATCCGCATATCAACTTACCATAATTCTTTACGTTGTCAAAAAAAGATGACAATAGTCATCTTATGTCTCATTACAATTTATATGTAAAACTCTTCTTTTTCAATTTATCCTTTTTAATGTCATTTATCGGATAGAGCGTTTTCACCTTTAATTCCAAACAATCAGCCACTCGAACTGCTACCAATGTATTATCTAACAGTTTCTTAACAAATTCTAATGAATTATTTTTACTATCATAGACAATAAACTCTGGATTTTGAATAATATCATCCAAACTTTTTACTGAATAATCATAGGAACTATAATTTAAAAACTCAGATTGATGCTTAGCAAAATGTGCATATCTTTCTTTATAAACCACAATCATTTTACCTAAATATTCATTTGGTAAATTGTGTTTTCTAATATAATTCTCATCCATAGTCATTATTTTCCTTTTAGTTTTCATCATCAGCACCTCATACAACTTTTGCAAAAACAAACATTATCTTCAATGCCAATTGATAAAAATAGCCCCAATTATTATTGGGGCATGAATACTAAACAAAGTACATTTGGTGGGGCGATAGTTCCCACATCTCATCGGTTACCCTACACTTGACACTTTCATGCGCGATAGCCATCTTTCTATCCTCAAATGTACTTATATACTTATTTTATATCATTTTTCCAAAATAAGTTCAACTTCAATAAGGTAGATATATATCATCAACTGACAAATATATTCTAACAAATTTCCTGATGTTATTTGTCTCAAGTTTGTATCTAAATTTTCCACAAATTCACATAAATGAAATTTATATTTCCTGTGTTCCAGCACATAATTAAAAAGCTAACTTTTACCATTCGTACATATACAACATGTTAATTATGTACGATTGTAAACAACTATAAAGTCAACTTCACCTTTTAAAGATTATCAACTTAATATAAACCTTTAAGTTATCAAAAAAAGATGACAATAGTCATCTTATAATTTCGAAACATCTATATTTAGTTGTAACATTTCATTTAATACTTGAATCGCACCCATATAACTTTCATCTGCATATCTTCTTTTATCCGGTCCAATATAGATAAATTCTGGTTTATCTTCATATATTAAAACAAACAAAACATGCTGTTCATGTCCCTCTTCTAATAACCATTGTTCCCAATTTGACTGATTTTTCTCTTTAGGATCAATCATAACAACAAAAATCTTATTAATTGGTTTAGGTGGCAAAGAAAGATCTCTTTTCAAATACTTATCTTCTTTTTTACCACAAAATAAATTAATAACAGGTGCGCATTGTGCATTCACATTTTTTACATTCGACAAACGAATTTCTTTTTTGATTCCATAACGTGTATACCCAATATTTTCAGCATAATACATATTCGAATAATAAACACCAATCACTTCTATAGGATTTGAATCATTTGTGTACATCGTAAAATATTCATCATTTCTCGTATCATTCAAATACAACTCCTGTTTATGATAACGATGATTACTCGCATATTGATTCACTTTACATAACAAATCATTATAATCATCAATACCAGATACAAGTTGAATCGGCGCAGGCAATTCACTTTCTTCTATACCAGTTTTATACATTATGTCCATACCTATACTAAATACACCAAAAAATAGTACAAGCCAAGCAATCTCTGAATAAGCTACCATACCTTCAAATAATACTTTAGTCAAAAATGGTTCAATAACTGAATAAAGACATAGAATCACAAACGATAGAATAATAAAACTTATACCTAAAAAATATCGATTTCTATAACGTCGAAATTTTTGTACTCTTTCTCTATTTATATCCTTAATTTTCTCATAATTACTCATATTAGATTCCTTTTCCTATCAATATACGTACATAGAAAGTTTAAAAAAATTATATCACACAGACTTAAGTGAATCTATCATAGATATATCCACCTTATAATTTTTATATGCTATAATAAGAACTAGGAGTTGATAGTATGAGACAAATCGCAAAAGACTGGCAAGATTATGAATTAATTGATGCTGGTGATTCTGAGAAATTAGAGCGCTGGGGAAATGTAGTATTACGTCGCCCAGATCCTCAAGCTGCTTGGAGTAAAGACAATACACAAAAATTATGGAATAAACCAGATGCTTTCTATCATCGTAGTAAAAAAGGTGGAGGAAGTTGGGAATATAAACAACAAGTTCCAGAATATTGGACAATCAATTATAAAGAATTAACTTTTAAAGTATCACCTACTGGATTTAAACATACAGGATTATTCCCAGAACAAGCTGTTAACTGGGATTGGATGATGAATAAAATCCGTAATGATAAACGTGAAGTTAAGATTTTAAATCTATTTGCTTATACAGGTGGCGCAACAATGGCTTGTTCTGCCGCAGGTGCTAAAGAAGTTGTACACGTAGATGCTTCTAAAGGTATGGTTGCTTGGGCTAAAGAAAATATGGAATTAAGCAACTTACAAGGCAATACGATTCGTTTTATGGTTGATGATGTCTTAAAGTTTGTACAAAGAGAACAACGTCGTGGTCATAAGTATCATGGAATCGTTATGGATCCACCAAGTTATGGAAGAGGTCCTAATGGCGAAATGTGGAAATTGGAAGAACAATTACCTCAATTAATTGATGCTTGTATGCAAATTTTAGATGATGAACCACTATTCTTCTTAATCAATGCCTATACAACAGGATTCTCTAATATTGTGTTAGAAAACATTTTAAAAACAACATTATTAAAGAAATATCCAAATGGTAAAGTTGAAGCTGGTGAAATCGGATTACCTGTTCGTAATAACCAATTAATTTTACCTTGTGGTATCTATGGTAAATTCCACTATGAAGATTAATGTTATCTATGAAGATAATCATGTATTGGTCGTTGAAAAACCTGTCAATGTACCTGTACAAGAAGATGAATCCAAAGATGAAGATTTATTAACGATTTTAAAACAATATCTAAAAGACAAATACCAAAAGCCTGGCAATGTCTATTTAGGTTTAGTCCATCGTTTAGATCGCCCAGTTGGTGGAGTTATGGTATTTGCCAAAACTTCAAAAGCTGCTTCTAGATTATCAAAACAAGTGCAAGATCGTACATTAGATAAGATTTATCGTGCAGTTGTATTACACAAACCAAAACAACCACAAGATACCTTTATTGATTATTTATATAAGAATAAGAAAACCAATCGAGTACAAGTAGTAAATAAATCACATCCAGAAGGAAAGTTTGCGAAATTATCGTTTGAACAATTGGCTACGAAAAATGATTTAACACTGGTTCAAATTCAATTAGAAACTGGTCGTTCACATCAAATTCGAGTACAGTTCTCAAGTCGCAATTTACCTTTATGGGGTGATCAAAGATATAATGCCAATGCAAAAGTTGGACAACAAATTGCGTTATGGGCATATCAATTATCCTTCGAACATCCTACCACAAAAGAACAATTGACTTTTGTATGCAATCCTCCAAGTCAATTTCCTTGGAATCAATATGAAATATAAACATGCAGTAATGATGGTAGTACTTACCATCATTTCTTCTTTTTATAAGCCAAATACACCAGCATTACCTCTTATACTTGAACTTTATGATACAAATACAATCCAAGAAATTATAAAACTAGATAAGCAAGATATCGAATTACTCTCTAAAATGCGTTATATCCCCTATTTATCCTTATATTTACAAGATTCAAACTTCCAATTAAAGAAATTGGCACGCTACATTTGGTGGCAAAATCAATACCCTTACTATGACCTTTATCAAATCATAATCGAAGTCAATCAAGACAAAGATTTACTATTGACTAAAACGTATGCCGATTTCTATCAAGGCGCAAAACCAGCCACAAATATCAATACTATCGATGTCTTAGTCAACAAGCAACACTATTTACCTTCTGAATATCAACCAACTCTCCATAACGATTTACAACAAGGCTGTTATAATGCGATACAAGAATTATTACTGGTAGCTAAAACAAATAACTATTTCTTTGATGTCAAAAGTAAATATCGTAGTTATGATTATCAAAAATGGTTATACAGCTATTATCAACAAATATCTGACGATGCTGATCGTATTAGTTGCAAACCAGGATTTAGCGAACATCAAACAGGATTAGTGGTTGATATTGCACCTCAAGGAAAGGAAATCAATGCAATTGTAGATTATGAAGGTTATGCATGGTTAGCTGAAAACGCACATTCCTTTGGTTTTATTCTACGTTATCCTGAAAATAAGGATATGATCACTGGCATCCAATATGAACCCTGGCATTTTCGTTATGTAGGCAAAGAAATAGCCACTGTCATCTACAAAAACCAATGGACATTGGAGGAATATCACGAATTATGTAAAGACAAGTAAAAAGTTTTATGCTAAAATGAATACGCATTGTATTTAGAAAGGATTCTTTATGGAACAATTTAATAACTTTTTTATGAAAGTTGGTAGATGGATTGTTATGGGTATCTGCATACTTGCTTATTTTATGAAAGATTCATATTTACCTACTCTTTCAAAAGATATGGAAACATTAGTTACTGCAGTAATCGCTATCCCTTTCATCTTATGTATTCTAACAATCAAACCTGAAAACTTAAAAGGTGGACAAAAAAAATAAGATCCTTAACTTTCGTTAAAGATCTTTTTTTTACCAACCGCGACTTCCGCCTCCGCCGCTTCCGCCACCACTGCTTCCACCGCCAGAGAATCCGCCGTCTCCACCGCTATAACCACCAGAACTAGAACCGCCACTAGAATCTGAACTACTTACTGGTGCCGACATGCTACGACGCATTGATTTTTGTACATCATTTGTAAAGGTTGTAAAGGTACGATGATTGTAATACTCGCCTTCATAATAACTAGGTGGTATCATCGCAATATCCTTAAATTTATCTTGCCATACTTTCGTTACATGCAACGCTTGTGCATACGGTAAAATATGATAATAATACTCCGGGTTTTCCTCAATTAACATTTCCAATTGTTCTTTTTCTGCATGTACCAAGAATTCTTTAAAGCCTTTAATATCACCAATTAATTCTAAACCGGTTTCCGTATAACGTTTCATATTGCTAACTAATAAAATTGCTAATAGACTACAGCCCCATACAATCAATAATGGTAGTTGATACATTTCCAACATCATAATAAATACAAATAAAATAAAGTATGCAACACCCATCATAATCAAACTAGTAGCCATAAAAACACTAGACATAAAGGATAATACTGAAAATACGATGACCAATATAAACACTGGAAGTAAAGCAATTGGTAATACTGGTATTCCCATCTCAGCTGTAAATGCTAAAGCACAACAAGCCATAAGAACACATAGAGATACAATATTTACTACTACTTTTATCCATTGTACTTTGTGTTCACGCAACGGTACTGTTTTCTTATATTTAGCTTGAATGCTTGCTTTTGCACTACTAATATCTCGATAGAACTTTTCTTTCAATTCCCCTTCACTTACAAAATTGTTTGTACCATAGCTAAACATCGCATCAAATAAATATCGTTCATAGCTTGGACAATCATTTGGTAACTCTTTTACCTTTTCTAAAAGAAAGTCCTTTTTATCAATACCATGAATCTTCAAACATCCTAAATGCGCCCAATAGAAAATCATCGATGTCATATCTACATCCGATAGTTTTTCATCTATTAAATACCCTGCTTCGGCACTATTTACCCCCGTAGGAGGATAAAAATGAATAGGTGTAACCATAACTTGTTTATTCTTTAAACGTACAAAGAATGCACCAATCGCAACTACTCCACCTAATAATGGTAATAGATATACCCATAATGGCGTTGGACGATAATAATCCTCTTTACAAACCTCCAAAGAAACCTCTAACTCCTCTGCAGGTTGAATAGGCATGGTTGAAACAATTTGTAAAGACTGTTCATCAATCGTTGTCGTATAACGTTCAACTTCTTGTACATCCCCATAACGCCCAAAACGAATCTTATAATCTCTTAGTTTTGGCATCGTAATCATGATTGACATATTTTCTGTAATAACATCATCATAACCATTTACAAAAATAAAATATAATGTTTCATCTATTAGAATTGGTGTATGAATGGTATATTCTAAATCCACATGATAAACGCCTGGATTCTCCATTTCTAAATACTCACCATCAATGCTAGTAATACGTCCAGAATCACTCGTCATTGATGCATTAAAATTTTCAACTTCTGCTCGAGTTGACCAAAAAGCATCAAATTCTGGATAAATTGAATAAAAGCAATATGGATCATGCACATCAAAATCAATGCTTTGTTTTACATGCCAATCTTGACTCTCATCTACTACAATATCAATTTCCTTATTGGTAATTGTATAAGGAAAATGATATTCAGGTGCATCTACAAACGTATTTTGCGGAAATGCTATTTGTACTGTCGCCGCTTCATATTCATCAATACGACTTGTTGAACGAATGGAAAGCCCATTATCCAACATTTCGTACTTTAATTTGCGACTTTCACGATTTCCATAATACCCATCCGTCAACGTTACTTTTTGCACTTCAAAGTTTTCAGGCCAAACAATTTTCGCTGTCAATTGATTGGTATAGGTATCAAAATCATTACCAATCAAGTTTAAATAAATATAATCATACAATTGGTCATAGTCTTGATAATGAGATAACGTATAACGTAACGTATATTGTTTTAAACCTTTAACATATACATCCGCATCACCAATTCTCACATCATAACTACTATGTGTATCTTCTACCACATATGGTGCGCCATCCACATGAATATCACTTACCATATACCCTTCAACATCACTACTAGTAGGAATGCTGCGAATAATACCATGCATTTCCTCTTCATAGTACACATTCAAAGTTTCGGTAATCATATATTCACGCGCACTATTTACTTCTACTTGCACATCAATACTTTCATAATAATAACCAGCATCAGATGCATGTACTTTCATAGGTAATAATGGAATAATCAATAATGCAACAACTATTGCAATCCATTTTTTCATAGAATAACCTCCTATTGAATCTCTAATACTACTGGACAATGATCAGAACCCATAACATCCATTAAGATTTTCGCATCTACTAAAGTATCCTTAGCACTATCACTAGCTAAGAAATAATCAATTCTCCATCCAATATTCTTTTCTCTAGATTTAAACATATAACTCCACCAAGAATATACATCTTTTACATCTGGATAGAAATAACGATAGGTATCAATATACCCACGATTTAAGAATTGAGTCATTTTTGCACGCTCTTCATCACTAAATCCAGCATTCATACGATTGCTTTTTGGATTCTTTAAATCAATTTCATTATGAGCGACGTTCAAATCCCCACAAACGTAGACTTTCTTCTTTGCTTTTAAGGTATCAATATAATCTTGGAAAGCATCTTCCCATTGCATACGATACGCAAGTCTCGCCAATTCCTTTTGTGAATTCGGTGTATAACAAGTCACGAAATAGAAATCTTCATACTCTAATGTAATTACTCTTCCTTCTTGATCATGTTCTTCTATACCAATACCATAATAGACATTCATTGGTACTTGTTTAGTATAAATAGCTACACCAGAATACCCTTTTTTAACAGCACTATTAAAGTACGATGTATACCCTTCAAATTGTAAATCCAATTGATCTGGTTGCATCTTCGTTTCTTGAATCGCAAAAATATCTGCATTCACTTCTTCAAAGAACTCTTTAAATCCTTTATTTACACAAGCTCTTAAGCCATTCACATTCCACGAAACAAATTTCATAATTCCCTCCTTAAAAAAGAAAATAATCATCCGAAGATGATTATTTCAAATATCCTAGTAACATACTGCTGATATCATTCATAACTTCCTCATCCCAAGTCATATCCTTCTTACTACCTGTATGAGATACATACACATCGTTACCATCAAATTCACCAGCAGTCACAACTACCGCTCTAGGCACAAAATACGCACCAGTGTATACTGCACGTTTTTCATCCATAAGCATAACTTTGGTTTCTTTATTGCCTTTATAAGCACTCATTAATTTTCTAGCTTCACGTTCATTGTTATCACGATAACCAACCGCAACACAACTTCCCTTAGCCACACAATCCACAAAAATGAATTGATGCTTATCCAATGTTTTAGGCATTGCTTGCGCTACCATATTCATACCAGAACCATCAGTAGTTCCTCTATCGAATAACAAGAATGCAACTTTCTTTCTTTGTTCTTCATTTAATTTACTAGCCACATCCAATAATGTCATAATACCAGATGTATTACGGTTAATATTACATGGATTCGCAAAACCACGAGAAACTGCACTTGTAATAATGAATGCTATAATAGCAGCTACGAATAATAAGACTGTACGGAAATCTCCACCAAGTTCTTTATTCATAAATAATGCCGCAAAACCAGCACCAACCAATCCCAATACCACGAAAATTGGTAAATATGTAGGCCATAATGAAGTTTTCATACTCAATGTACCATTTAAAGGGTAATACTTAACATTTCCCCATAAATATCTTGCAGGAGTATCATAATATGCAGTATATACAGTTGTCGCATTGGCAATATCACCAACAATTAAGTTTGTTACTGCATTTTTACGCTTTTCATCATCCTTCATCAAACGAACTGTATAGCCCATTTGTGCAAATTCATTACCTAATCCATTAATAAATCTTTCTTTTTGTTTTGGCTTAAATCGTTTTCCCATAAAAACGCCATAAGCCATAATCTTGTCTTCCATTATAAACTCTCCTTAAAAACTACTTCTCATCTGCTGGATATACAACACCCATTTGTCTACGACATTCAGTAATAATTTCATGAATATCAATTGACAATTGATGAGGAACCTTCTTAGACTCAATACGTCCTTCTTTAACATTATCAATTAAATCTTGGATTTCCCAACTCATACCATGAGGCCAAGGCTTAGAAATCATTTCTTTTTCATGAGTCTTACGATCTACAAACCAAACTTCATTGAAACGACTTAATAAATCAATATAAATATTACCTTCTTCACCTTGAATTTCAGGAATCATAATTGTATCAGTAACTTTAGAATGCATAATTACTACTTCAAAATCATCATAAGTAAAAATAGCAGTACCTAAAGCATCTACACCGCTTTCCAATAAAATACCAGAAGCATACACTTTATTAGGCTTACCAAATAAAGCAATCGCATCACTAATAGCATATACACCTAAATCCATTGTAGAACCATTTGATAATTCTCTACGGAATGTTGTTGGATTTTCTCCACGTAAATACGCATCATAACGACTAGAATATTTACCATAACAAATAATTGCACGACGTAAACGACCAATCTTAGGTAACGCTTCTTTTGTACGCCAGAAATTCTCTGTATACAATGGTACGATTGCATCTTCTAGATACGTATTATTTTTTCTTGCACATTCTACCATTTCTTTAACTTCGTCCGCATTAGAACCAAAAGGCTTTTCACAAATTACTGGAATTTTACGATCCAAGAAATAACAACTCAATTCTTTATGTAAACCATTTGGAACTGCTAAATATACAGCATCAATTGTATTTGATTCATACATTTCTTGATAACTACCATATGCATTAGGAATATTATATTTATCCGCAAAAGCTCTTGCTTTTTCTAATGTTAAATCACAAACAGAAACGACTTCACACTCTTCTACTAATTGCTGTGCTTCCATAAAAAAGTCAGACACAAAATTTGTTCCTACAATACCAAACTTCATAAGTTTTCCTCCTTGATAGTGCTTACATTATAACATAATACTATAAAATATCATATCGATAAATACATTTGATTTTTTCACCTTGTAAATGCATTGGATGCGATAAAGGCACTTTCTTTTCACCAATATACTTACCGCCCAATTTTTCTAGTGTTTTTTTAGACGCAACATTATCTGGACTACAAGTAATAATCAAATACGGTATTTGTAAATCCTTAGCACACGCAAACAACAATTGACATGCTTGGTATGCATAATGATTGCCTCGATACTCTTCATAAATCCGATAACCAACATTTCCTAAATAATATAAAAACTCAGAATACCCCATACGCAAATCAATATAACCAACCCTAGTACGCGTACCCTTCAACAAAATATCAAAGTAATACGTTTCATAGCGATTGATCCAACCACTTTTAAAACGCGAAGCCAAACGAATTTCTATAACATCATTACTGTAACTCTTCATACAAACCCATACGCGCCAATTCTTTTAATAATGTTGGTTGTAAATGCATAGAAGCTAACCAACCCTTAAATTCATTTGACAACTGTACTTGTTTTGCCTCTTGTAAACGGCAACGTAATAAAATATTTTTAGGAGAATGCATCATATCCACAAATTCCAATACTTGTACTTGATATCCACAAGCTTCTAGTACTTGTGAGCGAATCGTATCCGTAACTAGTGCACTATAACGTTCTTTCAATAATCCATAATTTAAAATTGGATTGTATTCTTCTTTAATGGTACGATTCACTTCTTTTTGACAACATGGAACCGATAAAATATATTTAGACTTCCATTGAATCGCATTTGCTAAAGCAAAATCGGTAGCCACATCACATGCATGCAATGAAATGACCATATCTACCTCAAAATTTGGTTGATATCCATGGATATCCCCTAATTCAAAGGATAGGTTTTCATAACCATAACGATCTTTAATCGCATTACAATGCTTAATCACTTCTTTTTTCAAATCTAAGCCCACAATATTCACTGACATCTTACGAATCTCTACTAAATAGTAATAAAGAATAAATGTTAAATAACTCTTACCACAACCAAAATCAATAATATTCAAATGCTTACGATTTTCACCTTGTAATACATCATCTACCATCTCAATAAAACGATTGATTTGTTTAAACTTATCATATTTCGCTTTAATAATGGTTCCATCTTGATTCATAATACCTAAATCCACAAAAGCTGGAATCACAATACCTTCTTGTAAAATATATTGTTTTTGACGATTATGCATAACATCCGCTTTTTTATTTATTTGCTTATGCGAATGTTCCATGATTTTGCCTTTTTTCGTACGTTTAATCGTTTTTACTTCATCTACCATAAAGGCATCCATTTGTTTCATGGATTCCATAATCTCTAAAACTAACTCTTTTGCTTGTTTATCATCTACATTTTGATGAAATGCCTGCGTTTTCGTAAACATCTCAAATTGATACATGTGTTTATTCTTAATCATAATCGGACGCATAACAACTTTATGAAATTCTTTATACGTTCCATTACTCATAATCGCTTTCACTAATTTATCATTTACAACTTTATTAATAATATCCATCATACGCAAACACCTCTTATCTATTATAACAAAAAAAACGGCATTTCTGCCGTAATTAGATAATTGTGATAATAAATAAGATGATCGCTACACCATAGAACAATGCCATACTTACAGCAGCTACCAACACGATAATATCGGCCGCAATTGCATTACTCTTCATCAATACTCTTTTAGCATATGCAATAACTGCTAAAGCAATATGACCACAAACCAAGAAAATAATATAAATCGTTTCTAATTGAGAATATTCAAATAAAGTAAATGTTTTTGATGCATCCCATAATGTAGGTAAAGCAGGAACTAATAATGATAATCCCATGAATACTGCCACAACAAGTACTGTAAAGATAAATGACGCAATTGATTTAGACGCAATATTCTTTGTTTGTTTTGCTTCAACAAATCCACTAGCTTTTTTATTAGAGTTATATTCAATAACATAGAATAAATATTCAATTTGTTCTGTTGTAAAGATTGAATCTTCATAAACATAACTATCTTTATACTTAGTAACGAATGCTAAAGGATTACCAAGCTTCAACATACCCACTGGAACTTCGATATCTCCTTCTTTAACCGTAATAATATCAAAAGGTTCTCTTTGTCCTTTTTTACGATTCGCTAATTTAACATTCTTAACATATAAATCTGTATAAACACCATAGAATTCTAAGTCTTTTAATAAAATCTTTTCTGTATAGAACTTAGGTAAACTCAACATAGAAGAATGTGCTTGTTCTACATTAAAGATTAAACGTTCATCTTCAACACGAATATAACGATTCCCAATTAAATAGGCCATTCTCACTAAAGGCCAAATGAATAAAATTGGAACCATTTGCCATAATGAACCACCATTTAAAATATAAGTAATGGCACTAAAAATACACACCGCAATTAATGCAATATTTGTAACTAATTGTAATAAGTTCCATGCACTTAAAGCACGCATGGTATACGTTAATTTTTTCTTTTCCATAATATTCTCCTTTAACGAATGATTTGAACCCATTCATCTTTTAAAATTGCAAATAAAGCAATATCCCACCAAACTGGTTTATTGTACTTATTCATACGATAGGTAAATGCCTTTTGAAAAACTGCTTCCTTACGCATTTGTAATTTACCATATTCTTTATTTGTCATCGTATCCTGTAAACAAGATACCCCAACTACGCGATGTGCAGACATCTCTTCAAAAGCATATTGTAACATACGCTCATTAGCTTCTTTTACAAAACCATTAAGTAAATAGTTTTCATCAAAGTTAAAATGTAATTTAAATGTACGACTGTTCATTGGCTCTACTTGCTGTAAAGTAATAAATCCAATCGCCATATTATTAGACTTTAAACAAACTGTCCAGTTAATATTAAATTGAGACATTTGATAAATCTCATCAATACATTCTTTTTTCGTATACGCACCTTTATTTTGATATTTTTGTGATTCAGGATCTGATAGATATTTAAACAAATCCGACCAATCTTCAGGACGCATTCTACGAATATTCAAATGTTCCGTTTGCATGAATTCCATAGTAAAAATCTCCTCGGGTATTATTATAACGAATCCTTTTGCAAAAATCTACTTTTTCCTTATTATAGAATAGCAATTGTACAATCTTCATTCACAATTCATCAATTTAAGCAAAGAAATACGAATTACAAATTTAGGTATTGCACAAAAATAATCTTTATGCTATTATATTTAACGCTAATGATTAGCTATGGAGTAGTACTCAAGAGGCTGAAGAGGTGCCCCTGCTAAGGGTATAGGCCGGGAAACTGGTGCGAGAGTTCAAATCTCTCCTACTCCGCCATTCTTTTGGTCCAGTGGTGTAGTGGTTAACATGCCTCCCTGTCACGGAGGAGATCGCGAGTTCGATCCTCGTCTGGACCGCCATTTTTTGCAGGTGTAGTTTAATGGTAGAACATGACCTTGCCAAGGTCAATGCGGGAGTTCGATTCTCCTCACCTGCTCCATGAGATAGTTAAAGTCATCAAATTGATGACTTTTTTATTTTTTAAAAAATTTTAAAAATATACTTGCAATTATATATTACCTATGCTAATATATTACAGCACGGTCCAGTGGTGTAGTGGTTAACATGCCTCCCTGTCACGGAGGAGATCGCGAGTTCGATCCTCGTCTGGACCGCCATTCATGCAGGTGTAGTTTAATGGTAGAACATGACCTTGCCAAGGTCAATGCGGGAGTTCGATTCTCCTCACCTGCTCCATTCAAATTACTGACATAGCTATGGAATCATCGAAAGATGATTCTTTTTTAAAAAAATGTTGCATTTATATGCTTCATATGTTAATATTTTTTAGCACGGTCCAGTGGTGTAGTGGTTAACATGCCTCCCTGTCACGGAGGAGATCGCGAGTTCGATCCTCGTCTGGACCGCCATTTTTATAACTAGCGAATCGAAAGATTCGTTTTTTTATTATCCAAAAGAAAAAGGACTTTCGTCCTTTACTCTCTATGCATCCAATATTTCAGTTCATTTACACTCGAATTATTACTAAATGTATATCGAGAAATCTTAAATGGATCATCACCAACATGCACTAAACCTTCATCCCCCATAAACGCCATCGTAAAGCCAGCTTCCTTAAGCGTCTTAATGATACTCTTATTATATTCATAATATGGATAACAGAAGGCATATGCACCATTTAGTACTTCACGACTCTTAATTAAATCCGCCAATACTTCTTCCTTATCCTTACAAAGAATCGCACTACCTCTAGGACTCAAACTACAATGACCATAAGTATGCATATTATACGTATGCGAATGCAATTCCAAATGATCAGAAATCATATAATCCTTCAATTTATAAGCAATTAAAAATAGCGTCGCATGTAAATCATATTCTTCCAACATTTTAATAACTAGTTTTGTATTCACCCCACCATCATCAAATGTCAAACAAACACTCTTATATGGCATATTTACTTTACCAGCCACATACCATTGCATATCTTGCATGGTCATCGTATAATACCCCGCATCACGAATGTATTTAAAATGACTATGCATTTGCGATAATGGATGACAAATAATCTTATTACAACTTGTTTTACTTTCATCATACAACTGATGATAACAATACACACGAATACCTGTCGAAATTTTAGCCGTACTATTTTCTTGCTTAATTACTTCTTTTACATCTTCTTTACGAATCCACAATAAACGATCTTGATAATCCACTCCATAATACGCATCTTCCTTAACCAAAATTGGTAAAGTCATACCTGTATATAAAGAAAGAACCAATTCCTCATTTTCATCATAGAAAATCGTATTCTTATCCAAGACAACACTTTCATTAAATGGAATATAATTCTTATGACGTAAACTATACGTAATCTCTTCTGTAATTGGTAATACATCTTGATATTTTACATATAAATCATATTCCTCACACAAGAAATATGCAGTATCATAAGTAATCTCTTGTTCTACAAGCGATATTACTTCATCCTTACCAATACTACCAGCTACTACATACTTATCTTCGATTTTATTAAACAACAACGTAACACGTTGTGTTTGTACCTTTTCTGAAAAATGTGACTTTACTTCTTCAAGTTGTTGTTCCTGTTGTTGTAACAAGGCCAAACGTTCTTGTTCCTTCACATTTTCATAATGTACATACCCTAAAATAGCCATAATCACTATCGCAATTACTATAGCTATAATTCCTAATTTCTTCTTCATCTTAATCACCAAAACCATTGTACACAATACATTTATATCACGCAACTTATTCTACAAACCAACGATGATTTTCTTCTAAAAATAAATACCGTTTATGCGAATGAATAATACACGTATAACGCATACCCACTCCACCACTTTTCATCGATGCCGCAGGCATAATATTTAAAATTTGATCAATAGAAAAACGACGACCATCATCCCATACAATCTCCAAAGGCTTAATATGACCATCTTTAAAATGCACACACACGACATCCACTCTAGTTTTCATACACACCCTCCTTAATCAAACAAATCCGTCTTCTCCATCATACTTCCACGTTTAATACTAGTAAAACCATAACGTTTTCGTATTAAATCCACCGTTTTCTCCAATTGTTCACCCTTTTCATCATGTATTGCATCCTCAAACAAAGACAATTGGCGACCACTTTCTTCACTTTCAAAATCCATCACTCGAATGCCAATACTCCGTAATGGAATCTCAAAATCATAATGCTTCGACAATAACTTCATAACTGCATCTAAAATATCACTGGCACACTGCGTCTTCTTTGGTAATACACACTGTCTTTGAAATACCCGTAAATTCACATCACGCATAAACAAACACACTTTCTTACATACTACCTTTTGTATACGCATATCACTTGTTACTTCTTCCGCCATCAAAGATAACACCATCTTCGCATCCATTACATTACGAATATCACGTTTCGTTGTCATACCATGACTAATACTTTTCGCATCCTCTTTATAACCCCAAGGCTTCACTTCAGAAGTATCCAAACCATTGGCATAACACCATAACATTTTGCCCATTTTACCTAATACTTTTTCCAAATACGCACAATCCGTATTCGCTAATTGTCCAATGGTATAAATACCACATGCATGTAACGCTTTCGTCGCACTTTTACCCACAAACAACAAATCCTCTACTGGTAAAGGATCTACAATCAAATGCTTATTCTCACGCGTAATCACTGTAGTCGCATCCGGCTTTTTATAATCCGAACCCAATTTCGCAAAGATTTTATTAAAACTAACACCCACCGAAGCTGTTATACCCAATTCCTCTTTAATACGCATACGCAAAGTATCCGCAATGCATTTCCCATCACCAAATAACATTTGACTACCCGTTACATCCAACCATGCTTCATCAATACCAAATGGTTCAATTAAATCTGTATACTCTTGAAAAATCTCACGTACACGATTGGAAAAATAGACATACTTATCAAAAGATGGTGGCACAACTACCAAATTTGGACACTTTTGTTTTGCTTGCCAAATTGGTTCTGCTGTTTGAATCTTATATTTTTTAGCCAATTGATTTTTAGCTAAAATAATGCCATGACGTGCTTGTTCACTACCACCAACAGCTAATGGTACATTCTTATATTCCGGATGATACAATTCTTCCACAGAGGCATAAAAACTATTCAAATCACAATGTAATATCACTCTATCCATAGCTATACCTCCTGTATAGTCATTATACTATTACTTGAATTATTTTCAAGTAGATTTCTAAAAAAGAAAATTTCCATATACATCACTTAATTATTTGTTATAATACCTTTGGTGATAAAATGAAAATTAAAAAAATATTATTAGATATATGTATTTTACTATGTATTGGTACTTTTATGTTTAGTACCTTTAAAATATTCGAATTCCAAATGGAAATGCGTAAAATTGAACAAGAACAAAAAGAAATTGAACAACTATTAGAAACAACTCCTAGTACAAATGAAGAAGTTGAAGAACCAAGATTCACACCAGAATCTTTTGATAAATTAAAAGAAGTTAATAAAGACTATGTTTTCTATTTAGAATTTGATAGCGGTATTATTTCTTTACCAATTGTACAATCTTATGATAATGACTACTATTTACGTCGTTCTTTCAAAAGAAAAAGCAGCCTACAAGGAACACCTTTTGTCGATTATCGCAATTTACTAAATGATGATAATATCACGATGTATGGACACTATGTATATGCGGATGCCTCTAAAATGTTTACGCCTCTTACAAAACTTAAGAAACAAGAAAACTACGAAACAAACAAAATCGTACGTTTACATTTTAGAGATGAAACAAGAACCTATGTAGTCGCTTATGTCTATGAGTTTGATTACACAAAAACCCAATATGATTACACGATTCGTAATTTTGCTAGCCAAGAAGCTTTAGATGATTTCTTCGCTTATCCAAAAAAGCATCAATATTATGATACGAATGTAGATATTGAACTTGGTGATTCCTTCATCACTTTCCAAACTTGTGTTCGTAATCAAGATACTAAACGTTTAATTGTAGTCGCAAAGCAAATTGAAGAATAACAAAAAAGGTAACTGATTGCAGTTACCTTTTCAATTGACTATAATACTTCGCCGTTATATTTTTGTCTAGATTCATGTAGGTTGTCTACATAGTAACGAACTGTTAAAGCAACACCCATACCTGTTTTTGTTTCAGGTTTTACTAAAATGCTGTCACCTTCTAATAAAGCATCATAGATTGCTTTACATACAGCGTTAATATTTTTAGCACCTGGTTCCATTTCGTTCATTAATTCTTTCGCATTAACTTCGATATATAACCATTGTTTATTGTGAGCTTCCCACTTCATTTCTAGAAGTTTTTGGCTGTAGTCGTTTGTTGTTAATTTAGCCATTGTATATACCTCCTAAATTTATACGTCCCTTATAATACCATATCTAATTCAAAAGATAAACCCAATGTAAACCGTTTCATTAGTCAAAAAACGCCCATCCACAATAAATATACAATAAATCAAAGCCAAAAGATGCCAATCCTAAGAAGTTTACGATTCCCTTAATTCCTGGGAATACAAAATATCCCATTTCCCAACACATTAAGAAAAACACAAAGAAAGCAATGATTAACTTCTTCACCCAAGTATTTTGATTACGTCTTTTTCTTTGGCATAAACTCATACCAAAGGCAAATACCACCATTACTCTTAACACTGTGCAAATTTCATAAGCACCTTGGAAATTAAGAAAACGATTTGCTAGATTCACTAAAAATGAACCAATAATAATAATCAATAAAGGTAAACCATACTTTTTCATTATTCACAAATCTCAACTTTCGTCATAACATCGCCATTACGCATAGCACGTACAGCCTTCATATTATCAGTTACTTGACCGAATACTGTATGTACACCATCTAAATGTGGTTGAGGATCATGAACGATGAAGAATTGACAACTACCAGTATCCTTACCACGATGCGCCATACTCATAGCACCTACAACGTGTTTTAAAGGATTACCAGCTGTTTCACACTTAATTGTATAACTCAATTCACCTGTACCATTTCCTCTAGGACAACCTCCTTGAGATACGAAATGAGGAATCACACGATGGAATGTCAAACCATCATAGAACTTATCATTAACTAATTTAACAAAGTTTTCAACTGTTTTTGGGGCATGTTCTGGATATAATTCAAATGGAATTACTTCACCATTTGCCATAGTAATTTTACCTTTAATCATAAATAACAACTCCTTTTCAATATTTACATTATATCAAATTTATAAATGTATGAAAACCTAAATTCATGATACAATACTTCTAGAAAGAAGGGATATACATGAAACGTGCTTTAGTTTTATGTGGTGGCGGAAGCCGTGGAGCTTATGAAGTTGGTGCTTATCAAGCGTTACTAGAAGCTGGATATACGTTTGATATTATTGTTGGAACTTCTATTGGTGCACTGAATGGTGCTTTAATCGCTCAAGGAGAATTTGAATTTTTAAAAGACTTATGGAAAAACATGGACATAACACAGGTAGTTAATTATTTACCAGACATGAGTTTTTCTTTAGATAATATTATGACTAATAAAACCAAAATCGCATCATTTTTAAAAAGCTATGTAAAAGATTTTGGTGCAGATACCACACCTTTACAAAACTTAGTAAGAACAAAAGCAGATGCTAATAAAATAAGAGAAAATAACATCACCTATGGTTGTGTATGTACTTCTTATCCTTCATTACATGGTGTAGAAATCACTTTAGATGAAATGGAAGAAGGAACTTTTCCTGAATACTTACTAGCAACCTCTGCTTGTTTTCCAGCATTTCCTGTACAAACGATTTTAGGAAAAGAATACATTGATGGCGGCTATTATGATAATACCCCTATTCAATTTGCATTGCGTTTAGGTGCCGAAGAACTTGTCGTTGTAGATTTGAACTATCCAAAAATTGATCATCCAGAATATGAATATCAACCAAATATTTTAACCATTCGTCCATCACAAGACATTGGTATCATGTTCAACTTCAACAATGACCATTTACAACGTATTCGTCAAATTGGTTATTTAGATACTTTAAGAGCTTTGCAATTACGTAAAGGAACCTACTATACCTTTATGCCAAATACCAATAAAGAATTGGTAAAAGAAATAAGCACAACACTAGCACTTAAATTACAACATGCGGATATTATCAATCCATCAAAAAAAGTATTATCTATTAAGTCAAAATCACCATTTACGGACGCAATGAATAATCTAGTGAAATATACAAATGATGAAGACTATATCCTAGCATTACTAGAAAAATGTGCGAAATATTTCAATATTGATTCTTTACAAGAATACACCATTGAAGAAATGATACAAATTCTATTAGAACCATATCAAACATTAGATACCTATGATATTAAAGAATATTTACCAACTTTATTATCTAAACTAACAACCATCAAGGATGAATTATCCAATATTGATATGCATTACTTATTTGGCATCTTACTACACAAAATTACCAATAAAGAGGAACAGGATCTATTACCATTATTACCATTCATTGGTGATCAAATTGCTTGTGCATTCTTTGTGAGTACTTTATACACAAAAATAAGAGGTTAATCATTTGATTAGCCTCTTTTTATAATAAGATAATATGATTGTCTTCCGCTTCTTTCATAACCTCTTTCGGCCATAAAGAACATTGTACTTCTCCAATATGGACTTTACGTAAATAGAACATACAAATACGAGATTGTCCAATACCGCCACCAATCGTATATGGTAACTCTTTATTCAACACTGCTTGATGATATGGCATGTCCAAGCGTTCCATACATCCTGCTTTTTCTAATTGTTCAACCAAAGAATGTTCATCCACACGGATTCCCATACTAGATAATTCTAAAGCAATATCCAAGACTGGATAATATACAATAATATCTCCATTTAATTTCCAATCATCATAGTCAGGAGAACGACTATCATGTTTTTGACCAGAACCCAAGGTATCCCCTATTTGCATAATAAAGACAGCTTTCATTTCTTTCGCAATCTTATATTCACGCATCTTAGGCGTATCAAATGGATACATATTTTCTAATTGTTGTGTCGTAACAAAATAAATATCATTTGGTAAGATTGGTTCAATATCATATTTATTATCTACATACTTTTCCGTTACTTTTAACGCTTCATATACAGCACTCACTGTTTTCTTTAACGTTTCTTCCGTGCGATCTTCTTTCGCAATAATCTTTTCCCAGTCCCATTGATCGACATAGACAGAATGGATGTTATCCACTTCTTCATCTTTACGAATGGCATTCATATCCGTATATAAACCTTCACCATTTTTGAAGCCATAACGCCCTAAAGCCGAACGTTTCCATTTTGCTAAAGAATGTACAATTTCCGCTTCTTGATTATTTTGACCCGTTAATTTAAAATTAACCGCTTTTTCTACACCACTTAAATTATCATTTAACCCTGATTCAGGTGTAACAAACAACGGTGCAGAAACACGTACTAAATTTAATTGTACTGTTAATTCTCTTTCAAAGAAATCCTTCACATGCTTAATCGCAAGCTCTGTTTTCTTTAAATTTAAATATGAATGATATCCTTCTGGAATAATAAAACCCTTCATATTCTATCCCCCTATACAAACATACTGTATTGTATCATCATTTGTACAACTGGTACAAATAAAATCATCAATTTCCTTTACACAAAAGAATTTCTTATCATATATAAACAACTCATCATGCATATATTTTGAAAAATCGGTCTTAAGAATTTCTTTGGTTAAACCACACCCCAAACACTTCCCATAACTCTCTTTCATGGTCCATAAACGCGTAAACAATGTCATAGACTCTACGAGTTCATTAGCCACAAACAAACGCAAAATCTTTTCCCTATAACAAATTCTTTGAATATCAACGCCAATATGACTATCCGCAAGAGCAACCACCACATATTCATCACTATGCGAAATACTAATAAATTTATTACAATCTTTTAAGTATGGTTTTCCCTTTACATCTTTACACAACACAGGAGGATTACCAAATTCCATGCGTAATACTGCATCTACTAACGCATCTCTACTCATGGTTTTACTATAAAATATCGTGGCCATAACGTATTCCTCCTAACTCGTGTATCATTTTACCACATTTTATAATTGTTATCTTAAGAAAGATTTCTTATAATAGATATATTAAGTTGGGGGTATTTCTTATGGAAATCAAAAATCTTGTAAAAACATATGAAAATCAAATCATTGAAAACTTAACAACATTAGTATCTTATCCTAGTGTTTTAGATACAAGTGATGCTAAGTATCCATTTGGTAAAGCCAATGCGGATTGTTTAGAAGCTGCATTAAATCTTTGTGAACAATATGGCTTCAAAACAAAAAACTTAGATAATTATTGTGGTTATGCCGAAATTGGTGAAGGTGAAGAATTAATTGGAGTTATTGGACACTTAGATGTTGTACCAGTATCTGATGGTTGGAAAACAGATCCATTCACATTAACACGTGATGGAAACAAATTATATGGTCGTGGTAGTAGCGATGATAAAGGGCCTGTTTGTTGTTCTATGGCCGCTTTACAAATCGTTAAACAATTGCGTCCAAATTTAAACAAACGTATTCGTTTAATCATGGGATGTAATGAAGAAACAGGTTCTAAATGCTTAGACTACTATGTTAAAAAAGAAGGACATGTAGATTGGGGCTTTACACCTGATGGAAGCTTCCCTGGTGTACATGGTGAAAAAGGAATGGTTGGAGGTACATTTACTTGTGTATCTAACGTTATTACCAATATGTATTCTGGTATTGCTGGTAATATCGTTCCTAATAAAGTAACTTTAGATTTACTAGCTGATTCTTATAACAAAGAATTATTAGAAAACTACTACAAAGATAACAACATTCAATATGAATTAGAAAACAATCATTTAACAGTATATGGACAAAGTGCACATGCTTCTACTCCTGAAGAAGGTGTAAATGCTGTAAACAAAGCAATCTTAGGATTATACCATGCGGAATGCAAAGATCCATTTGTAGAATTCTACTACAACACATTTGCTCAAAGTACAGATGGTGCCGGTTTAGGCATTAACTTTACAGATGCATATGGTGCTTTAACATTAAATATTGGTGTGATTCGTCAAGAAGGCAACCAAATTACTGGTTCAATCGATATTCGTTTCCCAGTAACAATGCATTCTGAAGACATCACAAAACCAATGTTAGAAAATTGCAAAGGTGCTACATTAAACTTAGCTAGAGGCGTAGAACCACTATTCTTCGCACCAGATTCTACATTAATCAAAACATTAGTAGATGCTTATGTTAAAGTAACTGGTGATACTGTAAATAAACCTATTACTATGGGTGGTGGAACTTATGCAAAAGGCATTAAGAATACCATTGCCTTTGGTGGTATGTTCCCAGATGCTGAAAATGCACATATGCATGACAATGATGAATTTGCAAAAATTGATGAATTATTAATGCAAACAGAAATTTATGTACATGCATTATTAAAACTTTTAGATATCTAACAAAAATGGGTGTTATCTATTCGATAACACCCTATTTCTTTCTAACAATACTATTTAACCACAATTGTTTCACATCTTTACGCGCATCTTCACTAATCCATTGCTCCACAAGTTCAAACTTACCAGCTATAAACTTCATAAATTCTTGTTCATCCAAATCCGTAAAATACCGTTCATTACGATATCCTTGATAATCACCATATTTAAATGAACAATAGAAAATACCATCCTCTTTTAATGCTCTATACACTCTCGCAAACACATCATCCAATTCATCATAGGCACAATGTAATAACGATGCGCTGGCCCAAATCGCATCATAACTATCGACTACATCGAAATCCTCAAAAAACATTTGCTTAACTTCAATCCCTGTTAACGCACTTGCATATTTACAAAGTTCAATACTTCCATCAATCGCATCCACTCGATACCCTTTATCCAAGAAATACTTTGTATCTCGACCACTTCCACATCCAAAATCCAATAAATAACTACCCTCTTTTACATATTGTAAAAAACGATCTTGCACTTCATGAAAATCAACCGTTACTGTACCATCTACAAAATCTTGGGTATGTTCATTATAGAAAGCTAATGTCTTATTGTTCATATGTATCACCAGTATGTATTTTATCATATTTGAAAATTATGTATGCAATTTCTCTAGAATTTTAAGAATATCAGGTTGTGTTTCAGTAAATTTGACTCCATGTTTTAATAACCGAATTACTTTCCTTGCCTTTTTCTCAATTAATCTTGCACTTTTTTCACTTGTTAGCATTAAATGATTTCCATGCAATAGATACTCTCGCTCAATATATTTTTCAGTTATAGGAAAAATATCTTGAATGAGAAATACACTTTTTCGATTATCATCCAAAGTAAGAATATGCAATATATCACAGGACATATCTCTTTGCTTTCTTTTATTTATTATTCGTTCATACTTTTCTATTTGACTAGAAAGAGGTATCATCCAAATTACACCATCATCTTCAAAACAGTAATAATGAGGTCTACATTCATTCTTATTTCCTTTCAAAAATGGCTCATTCATTCTTACAAAAAATTCATCTTTAATAATATAAAAGCCTCTTTCTCTCATGATTCCTCCATCACAACAAAAAAGTCCTTCATGAATCATGAAGGACTAGACTTTCAACCCAACCATTTATAACCCGCATATTGGTCAGCGGTAAACTTTCAACCCAACCATTTATAACCCGCATATTGGTCAGCGGTAAACTTACACATATACTTTATCAATTCCTTAATCGAAAGTCAACTTGCTGTTCTTTATCCTTACACTATTATATACGTCAAATTATCAAATAATTCCTACCTATTTTTCAAAAAAATTCATTTTTCTTACAAATTCCATAATTTACAATGTTTTTAAAATGTACTAATGTAGTAACGGATTCTATTTAGAACGTTATTATTTAACTTTATTATGTAGAATTGGAGGTAAATTATGAAAATTATTGCAGATTCTTCTAGCTTATATTCATCAAAAGAAGCCAAAGAAAAAGAATTTACCATTCTTCCTGTTTCTATAACGATGAATGGAAAAAGCTATAAAGACTATGATGAAATCTTACCTGATGCTTTATTATCTTTTATGATGCAAGGAGCTATTCCAAAATCATCGCAACCGGCAATTGGGGAAATATTAGAAGCCTATACTTCAACAAATGAAGATATTTTAGTATTAACAGTAGGAGATGGATTAAGCGGTACCTATAGTAATGCTGTTGGTGCCAAACAAAGTTTAGAAAACAATGAGCATATTCATATTATCGATACTCAAACATTAGCTGGAGCCTTTCATTATTTAGTAGATAAAGCAACGATACTATTAACCATATTGATGATCTATCGTCATCGTGCAAATCTAGAACGTATCAAAAACGGTACCGAAAACAAAATCACGTGGATGTAAAACTTACATCCACTTTTCTTATGCTATAATAATAAAAAATCGAGGTACTATTTATGCTAGAACATATTCCCATGCACACAATCAATATAAATCCCTTTTCCACAATCACTAGAGCTACAGCCATGCCCTATACTCATATATCCAGCTCCATTCCTGATATTACTGACTTTGTTGTTGTCGATACTGAAACAACAGGATTAAATGGAGAATATGATCGCATAGTTGAACTTTCAGCCGTGAAATTCAAAAACAATCAACCAATTGCCATTTTTGAAACATTAATCAATCCAAAATGCAATATACCCTACAATACAATCAGAGTACATGGCATTACCAATGAAATGGTAAAGGATGCGCCTACAATTGCACAAGTCATCGAAGACTTTGACCAATTCCTAGAAGATTTACCAATTATTGGTCATAATCTCTTATTTGACTTAAAATTTATCCATTATAGCGGAAGTACCATCTTACAAAATCATACATTCTATTGTACCTACCGCATAGCATCTAAACGGATACCTAAGCCTTATCCAATTCAAAACCACAAACTAGGTACTCTATGCAATTATTACAACATTCAAAACAACAACCAACATAGAGCCTACGCTGATGCCTATGCTACAGGTATCCTATTTAAAAAACTACAAAAGGACTGTTTCTAACAGTCCTTAACTATTTCCATAATCTCATCAATCGATATATTCGTAACCCTAGAAATTTCCTCTATACTTAATCCATTACTTCTCATTGATGATATAACTTTCTGAATCCCACTTTCTTCACCATCTTCAAACCCATCTTCATAGGCCAACTCTTCTAAATGATCTTCTATCTCTTTATCAAAAGCAGCTCTAGCTTTGGCTATATCAAATGCAATCTCTCTATAAACTTCATCTTTATCATCTAACATATTATTCACCTAACACTTTCGTTACTTCTTCGATTGATAAGTTTGTTGTAGCTGAAATATCATTTATATTCACTCCATTTTTAAACATAGCTGAAATAATTTGATATCTCTCTTTCTGAATCCCACTTTCTTCACCATCTTCAAACCCATCTTCATAGGCTAACTCTTCTAAATGATCTTCTATCTCTTTATCAAAAGCCGCTCTTGCTTTGGCTATATCTAATGATACTGTTCTAAAATATTCTTCTTTTTTATCGTACATCATAGCCACAACCTCTTCTTCCTCTTTTAACAATTTAATTATATCATATCGATTTTCGTCTTGAGAGTACTTTAGTATGTAACTAAGTTTTTCTAGTAAGCTCCAATTTGCAATTGGTATACTGTCCAATTTTACTAATTTACCTAATTCTATGTAAATGATTACCATTTTATTATGTGCCATTTCATAATTATTTATTTGATGTTTCAAAACAAACGTATTACAAAAATGAGATTCCTTTTTTAAACTTTTTATTTTGTTACAAATCATAATTTGATATGACTTATTCATATTTTGATAATGATCTTTGCATTGTTCGCTAATCATTCTTGATAAATAGTATTGCGAACGAATTTCATTTTCTATAGCAGCTCCATAATTTTGCATTTCTAAATTAATCACTTTCGTATTTTGATTATGGTCTATTATTTCTACTAATACATCCATTCGAATTCCTTTTTGTTCAACATTACTTACTTTTTCGATATTTTTATGAGTAACATTTATTACATCCACATCTAATAAACAAGACAAAAATGTTTTTAATATTGTTTTTGATACCTTGTCTTCGGAACCAAAAACATATTTAAAAACATAGTCATTGGTAAAGCCAACCTTTTGATTTAATCTTTTACGTTCTTTCATTGATAATTCTCTATTTTCATCCGCTACACCTAAAAAAGTTGACATATTTCATCCCTCCTACTTATATATACGTCAACAATTTTAATTTTCCCTACCATATCAGACATATTTTTACAAATGTCGCCTGTTATTCGACCTTATATAACATATATTTAATATACTTAACATGCAATAAATAGGAGGTACATGTATGAATCATTATAAAAATGGAATTATGGGACTTGTTGTTGCGGATGCACTAGGAGTACCCTATGAATTTAAAAGTAGAGAGAAAATTAAACAAAATCCTTGTGTAGATATGATAGGACATGGAACTTTTAATGTAGAAGCAGGATGTTGGTCTGATGATTCAAGTATGACACTTGCTACTCTAGATTCTTTACAAAATGGTTATAACCCTATAGATATCATGAATAAGTTTATTGATTGGTATAAGAAAGATGCCTATACACCATTTGGAGAAGTGTTTGATATGGGTATAGCTACTGGGGATGCAATGGACAATTACCTAAATACAAAAGATATTACGACTTGTGGTTTAACGAGTGAATATAGTAATGGTAATGGTTCTTTGATGCGTATTTTACCAATTTGCATCTATGCGGTATTGCATCAATTACCACAAGAAGAAGCTATACAAATGGTACATGAAGCATCTAGTTTAACTCATGCACATATGCGTTCTAAAATGGCTTGTGGCATCTATTATTTCCTTGTGAAAGAGATTATAGATACTAATGAAACTTTATACATTCGCATACAAACTGCCCTTAGAAACGCTTTTACCTACTATAAAAACCATCCAGAATTAGCACACTATCAACGACTACAATGCATAGATACATTCGCAAAATTACCTGAATCTGCTATTAAAAGTGGTGGCTATGTAGTCGAATCATTAGAAGCAAGTATCTATTGTTTATTAAACAACAATACCTATAAAGATACAGTATTGCATGCTGTCAATCTTGGTTTTGATACCGATACAACTGCAGCGATTGCGGGTGGTTTAGCAGGTCTTTATTATACGTATGAAAACATACCTCAAACATGGTTAGATACAATTAAGAAAAGAGAATATATTGAACAACTATGTGAAAAGGCAGGATAGAAAACTATCCTGCCTTACCTGTTACTTTACGCTTAATTTGACATGTCTTATCTTTACAATTTGCACACTGTAAACGTTTATTCGATCCATAATAGAAACGTTCTGGATGCTTAGCATATACCAATTCCCATTGAATCAACACAATACACGCCATAAAAAACAAGCTCCATGTATAAAAACTTTTAATCATAATCATCGGTGTAAACATCATAAAATGACCCCAATCATAAATGCGACAATTAATACAACAACGATTCTTCATAATATGACTTTGAAATGGACAATAAAACAAAATACAAATATAATCACACAAGAAATAAAAAACGGTTAATAAAAATAATTCTGCTTTTCCAATCCAGTTCATCGAATAAACCAATCCAACTAAACCATTACCAATTAACCATACCAACATCACTTTCCATGCTTTTTGATTTTGATCTTGTACAAACTCCAATAATTCTAGTTTAGAATATCCTTCAACCTCAACATACTTCTTCTCTTCACGTTTTAATAATGCCATTGTAATCCTTCCCTTAGGAAACAAATGCTTCAACATCATTAACATAAATACCAACCACAATACATGCATAAACGTAAAACCCATATACAATGGTTGCATCGCCAAAGAAATCAACAATTCCTTATCATAAATATACATTCCAAATACTATTACAAACACACTAATACGAAGAAACAATTTAACCAAATAGTTCTTCATCATCTTTGTCATAATCATATGTTCACCTCAAATTAAACATATGTATTATATCAAAAAAGTGATGGATTACTCCACCACTAATTCACTACTAACTTTTTTATTCGCAAGCTTTCTACCAAAAATAAAGACAATTAAGCAAACAACAGCTACACCAATCATAGCTAATGCCGCAACCATTAACTTACTACCAAACACTTCCATAGCTGGCATTAATACCATTTCAAGTTCATCTAGCGTACTACTTACTGGAAGAGAATTCAAAGAATTACCAAGTCCAAATACCATACCACCAGTAATAAAATACACCACCGCTAACCAAATAAAACCTTCAAACTTTTCATAGCGACACAAAGCAATTAAACCAGAAAGAATAACTGCCACAACAATAAATGGTACTACCCAAATACCAGAAAGCATCATACGAATAGCCGTCAAAGTATCTAAATCCTCTTCTGTCATATTTGGACCACGAAGACCTAAAGCCTCTGCATTTGGTAAAGATTCCGCTGTAGACACCATAAATTCACGAGTATATTCTTTAATTAAAGACATATCCGTACCTTCTGGTACTTGCAAAATACCACATACATAAGGCACATACGCATCCAAATTTTCATCTACAATCTTCTCAATATTTTCCTTCGTAAAAGAACTTTCAATGGCTGTTTCATCTAATACACTAAACAAATCATGAACCCATAATTCATACAATTCATCCATTGCATCATCATTTAATAAAGCAGTTAAGGCTACAGGATCCACTCCTTGATTTTCAAGTTCAACATATGCTTCAGAACCCGGTTCAAACATTTCATTAAAATCCATAGAAGTAAACACAGTCGCCACAACATCTTCCTTAACAAATGCTGTTACAGAACTTCCAATAGATCCCCCAATCAAAGTACCAAACAACAGAAAACATAGAATCAATGCTAAAATACCACGTAATATATTAAATACAATTTTCATATACATCTCCCCTTTTTTATATTTTATAAATAATTATAGAAATAGTAAAGATTATTACATAAAAAGAGTCACCCTTCTCGGTGACAATATTATGATATATATCATTTATTCAAAGATAACAAATCCCTATTGAGAATACTTGTATTTATATTTTCATTTCCTATAACATCTACGCTTGAAGAAACCATAGAATCTCGTTTTCTAAATTCAATAACAAGATCACAATTCAATGCATCTGCAATTTTCTTAAGAACCTTAATCGTAGGACTAACCTTTCCTTTTTCCAAACGACTTATATTACTTTGTTTAATACCACACATTTGTGCTAATTCGCTTTGTGTTAGTTTCAATTCATTTCTTGCTTTAATTAGCTCTTTAATTACTTCATATTCAGGCTGAAGTGCATCATATTCTTTTTTTAATTCCACATCTTTCTCTAACTCATTTTTTAAATATTCATTAAATTTCATGTTTGTACCTCCTTATGTAATCATCACGACATTTTTTAGCATTAACAATTTCACTTCTAGGTGTTTTCATTGTCTTTTTAATAAATCCACTTAATAATACAAGTTTTCCATTTAAGAACGAAAAATATAAAATTCTGCAAATATTAGTAGATTGTTTTGTTCGCAATTCCCAAATACCATCTTCTAAATACCTAGTATGAGGTAAACTCAATTCAGTTCCCATTAATTCTAACAATCCAATATCTCGCAATACTTTTGCTTTCAATTTTTTATCTAAAATACCATCTAAAAAATTCTTTACTTTGCTTATTCCATTCTCATCCACATAAAATTCAATTTCCCAATTCAAGTGCATACTCCTTTACTAATAATATGCACTTTTCATTCATATTATATCATATATGATATATTAAACAATCATTATATTTATATAAATATTCTACAAAAATATATCTTTAGGTTCATCTCGAATACGTCTCAACTTTTTCCACATGTCCACATTTTTTATGAAATACGTTTTACAAAAAATAGTGTATGGTTACCCATACACTACTCTTTAATACCCTTTATTTTCGCTTCTAAGCGATATCCAACACAATCCTCTAGCTTAACACCATCTACACTTATCCACTCACTAGAACCCGTAAAACATTCTTTTGAAACATTTACCGCCAATTCATATCCACTACTTTTTATGGAACTAAAGAAAACTTCTATAAATCTTTCATTTTTCTTTGAGTATCTTTACCAATATCTATTCATTTTTTTGGTATACTAAAATCAAGAAAATGGAGGATACGCTATGAAAGATGGTAAAAACTACATTCTAGTCGCTGATGATGATCATCAAATTCGTGAAATTACTCGTTTATTACTTACAGCAGAAGGCTATTTTGTCACTACTTGTGAAGATGGAAAACAAGTATTAGATACAATGGATGAAACCGTTGATTTATATCTATTGGATGTCAACATGCCACATATGACTGGAATTGAGGTCGCAGAACACATTCGTAAACAATCGCAAACTCCAATCATCTTTTTAACGGCATACTCTAGTGAATCTGATAAAGTGATAGGCTTTTCTGTTGGTGCAGATGACTATATTGTAAAGCCATTTTCCAATGTAGAGCTTATTATGCGCATACGTGCCATTTTACGTAGAAGTCAAGTAATTGATGTATCTAAACACAATCAAATCATGATTTGTGACCTTATTCTAGATACAGATAAACAGCTAGTATTGCGTAATGAACAAATCATCAATCTTACCTATACAGAGTATAAAATACTAGAATTACTCGCTACAAATAAAAAGAAAATCTTTTCTTTAGAACATATTTATCAGAACATTTGGAATGAACAAGCCATTGGTAATGATGCCATTATGGTACACATTAAAAATCTACGTAAAAAACTAGGTGATTCTTCTAAAAATCCTTTATATATTAAAACCGCCTGGGGAAAGGGGTATTACATTGACTAAGAAACCATATAAAACACTTTCTCAAGAAATACTAAAACAAGTTATCATTAGTGCTATAGTATCCACCATTCTATTTCTTATTTTATCCATTGGTACAACTACCATTATCGGTACCTATAGTTATGATAACCATATTGCCATCGATGACTTACAATGGATACACTTAGAAAACTTGATAGTTATCATTTCCCTTGTTTTAGCACTAATCGCATTTGTTATTTTATTCATACTACAATTCAAAGAGCATATTGCCTATATTCATACCCTAACAACAGGTATTAAAAACTTACAAAACAATCAAGAACATAGTATGGTTCCTTTAGAAGGAAACAATGAATTAACGCTACTAGCGACTACACTCAATGATGTTGTGACTGCTCAACAACAACTTAGACAAAAAGAAAAAGAATTAACACTAGAAAAAGAAAACTTTATTCGTTCTTTAGGACATGATATTCGTACACCTTTGACTTCTATTTTGGCGTATTCCAACTATTTAACAACACAACCTACATTACCTATAGAAGAACAAAAAAACTACTTAGAACTTATTCAAAAGAAAGCCCAACAAATACAAGATTTAACAAATCTTTTATTAGATGGACACAAACGCAATGTACAATACTTTGAAGATGGAAAACTATTATTCATGCAAATAATAGAAGAATTTGTAGAAGAAATAGAAAATACACTACAAATTCAAACAAATATTCATACATGTCCTTTATTTTCAGGACATTTTGATGTACAAGAAATACGCCGTATCTTTGATAATCTAGCATCCAATATCCTAAAATATGCAGATACTACACAACCTGTAACTTTAGATATCACTGTGAATGAACATATTTTATGCATTAAACAAAGCAATGCTAAAAAACAGATACAAACAAACGATGGTTATCAAATTGGATTACTTAGCATCCAAAGACTTGCACAAATGTATAATGGAACCATCCAAATTGATAACAATGACACAAACTTTACTATTATTATTTCTTTACATCTTTAGAATTCTTTAGAATTCACTACCAAAATTCTTTATTTTTACATGATATTCTATCCTCACAAAGAAGAAAGAGAGGATATTATATATGTTAACATTCTTTGATTTAATTATTATTATAGCGATGGCATTAATCGCAAGTGGTCTATTAGCAATTGCTCTAATGTTTTTATCTAAAAACGAAAAAACGAAAAAAATTTGTTTCTATATTACATCAATTCTAGGAATTTATATGGGAACCGTTGGATTACGCATCCTATGGCCTGGATTTGTAGGACAATGTGCTTTAGCTATAGCAATGATGTTACTATCTATAGCAGCAATCATCGTATTTAAAAAGAAAATGCAATATGCACAAATTATGACCACTGTTGCCCTTGTTATTGGCACATGTAATGCATTCTTTATTTAGTATCAAAACATTAGCGCATAAGACACCTTATGCGCTAATTTTATCACTCATCATCAACTTCACATAAAAAGATGTACATCACTGTACATCCTTTCTAGTCAAATACTTATCTAGCACCTTAAATAAGTTACTTCCTTCAATATATCTATTTTCTTTTTCTACCATTTTAACATTCAAATGGACATATGATTTCTTTCTTACATAATCAATTGCATATGTGGCTTTTTCCGAATTGGAAACACCCTTTCCCAATAAAACATTTTCAATATCTCTATTAAACCACACCAAATCAAACACATTTCTCAAGCAATACTCTTCTACTTCTTTCATAAAACTCAATGCTTTTGGAGAATTAACAATATCATCTGTATCAAAACAGTATATAACATATGTATTATCTCCTGTAAACATATTACGAAATTCTTTAATTCCGTTAATTACACTTTTTTGTTTATATTTATTTTTACCATCCATATATACGACTGACAATTTAACACTCGAATCAATTCTATAAAATTGATGAATTACAGAACTCAAATAATACCAATCCGAATTTGTTTTCTTATTTGTTTCAACGCAAAAGATTAATTGAATACTCATTCACTCACTCCTTTCCTTGAAACATTCCCAAAAAGGAAAAACTCTCAAGATTGAAAGGAGACTTTTCAATCATACCTTTACTATATAAAGCCTTCACACTATAGTTACCGTTCTTAATCCAAGGAACAATTGTACAATCTCTAGACAAAAAATCAATCGATTTTTTAGAAGACTCTAACACTTCCATAGGGCCTAAATTATGCGTAGTAAAACACAATTGTCCTTTACCAAATTTTATAAAATATTCCAACAATTTACACAAGTAAACATCATGAATATTTGCATCCAACTCATCAATAAACACAATATCGCCATTTTCAACATGACACAAAGCTTTATACAATCTCACTAACTTTTTAATACCTGTACTTTCAAACTCACCATGCAATTGATAATCATCATAAGCAAATACCAAATCACAAAGATAGCTATCCTTAAGCTCTTTTCTATCAATATAAATATCTTTTAAATCAGGCTTAAACACCTTAATAAAATCCTTCAAATTACTAACAATATTCTCATATGAAATAAACGTTTGTTTCGGAATAATCATATTAGAAACACGCAAATGATTAACACTAAACAAATCAGAAGAATCAATCCTTTGATTTTCTTCTAAATACTCCAATAAAACATTAAATACATAGTCATCATGAGAATCTTCTTTATCTAAAAATGAATAAACCTTTAAAGAGAATATAATCATCGCAAAAATAGCCTCAGTAAAACTTGAATCTTTATTCATATCCATCATTACTGCATTCGAAATAAAGCTATCTTTTAAAAGTACAATCAAAGATTGCGTTAACAATAAATTCTTTGTGCTCTCTGTAATAAAGTCACTCAATTTCTTAGAACTTACACTCAAAGATAAAACTCCATTTTGAGAACAAATAATATTACTCCACTTAGCACTTGAAGAACGCTGCATCTCAAGTTTTTCTTCACTAATAATAATCTTACGATCACTAACACGCTTTAAAACTACACTATACTTATAAATACCAAAAACATTTGTTTGATACACAAATTCACAAGAAATAGATAACTCATTCGTTTTCTTATTAATCAATTCATTCAACAAAACCAATGACTCTGAATTCGATAAATAATTAGGGTTATTCAACAAATTTGTCAAAACACTTACTGCAGTAATTATAGCCGTCTTACCAACACCATTCTCACCATAGATGGCTTTTACTTTGTAATTCGTTGGATCAAAATTATTTTTAGAAACAACCTTCTTATAAAACTCTAATTCAATTTCCTTATCAATATTTTTAATCCCACACAACCTCAAGCTCAATAAAAATATCTGTTTCATAACATCATTTCCTCCCGCAGATATTATATCACAATTTTAATAAAATATACATAATGTATATTTTTTATTATAATTTGGTATAAATATTATGATTTTTGAATAATTTATATGAATTATTAATAAATTTTCATCATACAAGAACATAACAAGTTTCCTGAATTATTTGATATAAGAATAAAATACTCATTAATACCTACTTCATTACACATAAAAAGATGTACATCACTGTACATCCTTCTTCTCTACATGATCTAAAACAACATCTTATATACTACCAAATCGTTTTTCCAAATCCTTCAACATATTCATCGTCAAATGTTCATTATAATGAATACCTTCAGGTGTTGGATGTAATACTGGATATAAACCTTTTGTTTGTAAAATAAAATGTTTTTCAATTAGCCATTCAACAATGATAACTAGTTTCTCTCTAGAAATATGATTTAATTTTCCATATTCTGGAACCAAATTTAGTTTTCCTTCAGTAATCTTCTTACTATTAGATCCACGTAAAACATCCAATAAAACATTCATTCCATAGTATTTCTTTTCACTGACATTTAATAAGCCTTGTAAAATAGTATATATCATTCCATTTGTATCAATATCACTTTCAACAATAAATATTTTAGCTTTTTCAACAACATCTTCAGCTTTTTTATGGTAACGATACTCTTTTACTTCAACTTTCTTATACGTATTTAATGGAACATCTTCTTTATAATTCATTAATTTATAATATTTTTCTTTAGAAATTGTTTTATTACATCCTGTACCTTTTCTATTCCAATTGGTACATCCTAAAAAATATCCACTATTCTTTGTACTTTTTGAAATTAAATAGCCATCTACGCACTCATCACATTTCATAATAGATAATTTGCCTGCAGAATAATCATTTGTCATAAAACCACAAATTTCTGGTTCATTTGTACAAATATACAAGCGTAAACCATAGGCATTTTTATAACGGAATTGCATAGGATATCCACAAATTGGACAAGTTTTATATTTTTTCTTTCGTTCTTCTTCATTCCATTCGCCACGAAGAATTACATTCTTGTAATCTCTCTTAATTTCCAATAAAAACTCTGATGGGTTTTGTTCTGGCGCAATAAAATACACTCTATTTTTAGTTCGTGTCATCGCTACATAGAACAACCGTCTTTCTTCTGCATATTCAATAGATGCGTCTTGTTTTACTACAAACGATAAAACTGGATCATCTTCTATCTTACTAGGGAAACCAAATGTTTCATTTTTAGCATTTATAACAATAACATCATCATATCCTAATCCCTTAGAAGAATGCGCAGTCATAAACGTAATATTTAATTTAGGGTATTTAACACTTCTTAGAGTTTGATTCTTTGAATCATACTCAAACAAACCTGTATTTTGCAAATGGTCGCCATCAAAACCATATCTTCCTAATAACAAGATACTCGTATTCTTTTTACCTTCTTGTTTATTGTATTCCAGTATTTGTTCAATTGCTTTTTCTGTCGCATAAGCAGTCGCATAATTTACACCACTACTACGATCAGAATTAGGCAGTTTACGTTTACTATCATATGTATAAATAATTACTGGATCTTTAATCGTTTTAGGCGACTTTAAAGATTTTTGTATTTGAGATGGATTTTTTTGAATAAAATTACCAGCAATATCAATTACTTCTTGCGCATTACGATATGTATTAACAATTTTCAATAATCGAGCATAACCCATCTTTTCTTCAAACTTAGTAAATAAAGATACATCAGAACCACTAAATGCATAAATTGATTGCCAATCATCTCCAACCGCAACAATTTTCGCATCTGTTATTTCAGATAACATTTTAACTAAATCAAAGCGTTGTCTAGAAATATCTTGATACTCATCTACAATTACATATTGAAAATCAAGTTTTTGTTTCATTTCTTTAACTTCACGTAATAATCTAGCTGATTCATTAATCATATCTTGAAAGTCAATCATATGATTATCTTTTAAATATCGTTGATACTCTAAATAACAACCTCTACAAATATCCAAAAACAACCTAGAACGTACATTTGTAGTAGATGCACGCATTCTATCAAAATCATCAATAGAATAGCCATTCGTTTTAAAATTACCAATAAAACGACATAATAAATCTACTAATTTTCTAATATATCGATTCTCTTCCGTAGTAACAAGTTTCTTAATTACTTCACTCTTTTCTCTAGGACGTAATTCAAAACCATCTTTTAATAATTGTTCTTCTAAATGCATAGATATACTACGGCCATCATTATATTTAGAGAATGTATAGAATAATTTAGTATCATGCTTTTTGTGCAATGCAATTTTGTCATGAATAGCTTTCTTATAACTAGCTAATTCATCCGCACTATATTGATTATTTTTACCATCCTCTGTAATACCAAAATGCTCAATATACGCAACCTTATCATCCTGTTTAATCATGAAATCAGGAGTATATGGTTTTCTAGATTGTGGCATATAATATGGATAAATATCCTCATATACATAATCTATACCATTTAGATACAAATAGTTCGCAATTTCAACTTCTTGCATAGATCGAAGTACTTCGCTTTGAATAGTAATCGACTTTTTACTTCTACGATCAATAATATCTTGTTTATACTCATCTAATTCACTTTTTAACGTAGAATAATTTGCTTTCGCAACTTTATTAAAAAACTCATTAACATCATCACCCTCATAAGGAGTATCAAAATAAGACGCAAAGAAAAGAATTAAATTATTAACCATTTTTTCATCCGTTAACACTTTAGTTTTTAAATAATCCTGTAAAACAAAATACAATTTAGCTGAATCAACAATTCTTAGTTTATCCTCATTTTGTTTTTTAATAATTGCTACTCCAGTAGAATGGAATGTCGCAATCGGGCAATCAATATGCAATGATTGGTTAATTCTCTCTTTCAATTCATCAACAGCCTTATTTGTAAAAGAAATAATTAAAATTTTCTTTGGATCTATGCCTTTTTTCTCAACCAAATACTTCACTTTAGCAGCTACAGTAGTCGTCTTACCAGCACCTGCACCAGCAATAACCAAACTATAATCTTCATCCGTTAATACAACTTTTCTTTGATCATTATCCAACACGATTTTTGAATCAACATCTTTTAAGATATTATCCAAATAAACCTTTTCACTTACCAATTGTTCTTGAATGTACTTCTCATTATAATAATCAACATCACTATCTAACTTTTCATATTGATTTAATATATGCAATAACATCAATTCATCCATCTTGTTTTTATCACAAAACTCACCAAGCATATCCCCTTCTTTTAACACATGAAAAAAAGAAACAAGATTCTCATATTTAGACAACAAAGGTCTATATTCCTTCTTGGAAATATAGTGATTACCATCTAATAATTCTCTCATTTCTTTTTGTAAATTCAATAATTCAATACACTTGCTATTCATAATATAACCTCGGTTTATATTATAATAACAAGTTTCACTGCATAATTAAAGATGTAGCTATTCCTACTTCAATAAGTAATACATCTTTATTTTAAAACCAAATGTTGATTCATTAATAACTTTTTAATCATTTCACCATATTTATCTCTATCAGAATCCTCAATAATTGTAGAAATACGATTACCAGCATCCTTAGATGAACCACCACATAAATAAATCTTTTCACTATCTAATCCATAATCTAAAATAATATATCTATCATGAACCACACCTCCTGAAACATACAAACGAACATTCAATGAAGGGTACTCCTTACAAAAATCATCAAACATATTCTTAGTTAATCCTTTATTTAAATTATCACTAAAAATCAACACTTCAATTCCAGATTGAACATTAATTAACTTCTCCAATGTTCGAACACTAATATAATTATCAATTATATAGATAGTCTTCTTTGCACTTCTATAAATCTCATCAAACACTATATCTCCCATAAACGGAAAATTATTAAACAACAAGTAACTGCGTTTAGCACTTGGCTCACCAAAACTATTAGCCACACTAGCAAGATCCGAATACGTAACCACATCACTTAACTTATCCATGACATCTGCTATCTTCTCTTCGACATCCATTAACTCATCCTTAAGTGCAATCGTATTTCGAAAACTACTAGATACTTGCATAGATAACTGCAAAAATTCTCTACTACCAATCAAATTTTGATTCTCAATGATATAATCCTTCATTCTTTTAAACATACGAATTAACGCTTTACTTTGTTTTGTAGCCAAATCTCCTTTCAAAACCGTCATCAACATATAAATACCTTGTTCAGTAAAAGCGTAAGGAAGATATCTCGAACCGCCCCAACTTGAGGTGAAATTTTTGCACCTCAAGTTTTTAAACTCTTCTTCCGTTAACTGAAACATGAAATCTTCATCAAACTTCTCAATATTATTCTTAACTTGTCGATTAAAGTTCTTTGTTTCATACCCATAAATCTCTGCCAATTCAAAATCCAACATCACTTTTTGATTACGAACAAAATAAATCTTATCTTCTAATCTTATTTCATCAATAATTGCCACTTCATTACTCATACCCATTTCCTCCTATTAATTTGTTACTAAAATTATAACATCCCAAAAAATGAGTAAAGCATAACTGCCATTACGTTGAATTCACATAAAAAGATGTACATCACTGTACATCCTTACTATGTTTTCTTCTTTGATACATACGCAAAGCCATATGATAATTTCTCTCCATCTCATCTTGCATACCTCTAGGAGAAACAACATATGCATGCTTACCATAACGGAAGAAATATTGGAAAATTTGGTTGGTAGAGCACTCGAAATAATAACGATTTTGTTCAATACGAACTGGTTTAGGACGATGCAAATAGACACGCTTAAACATTTGCATACCCCTTTTTGTTAACTCTACACAGATTTCTTGTTCTTGGGTAATCGCAAACTGTGGTCCATATACCATCATTTTATCCAATACTCTTTTTATATCATTGGAAATCTTACTTTCCTCATTTAAAATAACCACTTTTGTAATACGAGAAATACGGAAACTATAGGCTTTATCATCATATTCAGCTAATAAATAATTAAACAATTCTTCTTTAGAATTTGATAGAGCATATGGAGAAGTAATATGCTTAGTCGCATTATTAGTGGTTGTAAAATATGTCTTACGTTTTAAAGCGATTGCTTCCTTTAATTGTTCATAGACTTCTTTAAAAATGATTTGTTCACGCTTATCCTGTGGCAATAAACTATATGAGGTAAACATATTACGGAAATAATTAGACATTGTAGAGCCCTGTAATAAACACTGTTGAATATAATTAATTACACTACTTGATTTCTTAGTCGGCTTTAAAGAAAGCAATGTATCATATTTCGCAGATTCTAAACGATTCGCTTTTACTTCTACTAATTGTAAAATATCATAAGCTACATCATTAATTTCATAATCCTCACAATGACTCTTTGCACATAATGTACTTTTAATTTGATCATATAATTGTTGATTGCTTTGATGATAACGTTCATAGTAATTCACAATTAATGTATTTATAAAATCATTCTTGTTCAAAGTCCCATCTTTTTTATAAAACTCAAACAATTCCATATCCTTTAATAGAATATTCATCGTTTCTTTTGTAATATAAATCTTAATTTTTTCTTCCATATTCTCACCTTCTAAGTAGATTATACCACCATTAGTGGTCGTAATTATAGTATAAATATACGATTTTTAAAGGATATTTCACTATTATTAGGGGTCGAAAGTAATTTGTAATCTGAGAATTTTTTATTATGTTAATTTCATATAATATAGAATCGTACCAAGTAGTTAGTGAAGCAGTAATAAGACATACTTCGCTATGAAAAGATAAAAGAGAATTTAAAGAATTATTAGTTATTAAAAACTGAAAAATGTTATTTAATAACCACTAAAAGTCTTATTAATATTCTCACTAACTATTCAGGTATTGTTAACGAAGCAGCAATAAGATATACATCGACATCAAACAGAATATTTGCAAGTCTTAGTTTAATAATCACCTGATTTAGAATCAGGCATTCATCTTATTTTCATTCTCGTTAACACTTATATTAAGGAGGAAAGCAACATGAGTAAATTATCTAAACAATTACATTTGAAAACTGTCACAAACTATATGAATGGGGAATCATTTACTCTTGATCCTCTTACAACTTTAAAAATGGTTTGTGCATCAAGCATTTTTGGTGAACCACAATATTATAGAAGTTCCAAATCAACAAATAGTTATCTTTCTAATTTCAGTTCATATTTTTTATTTTCTAATAATGAAAAAGAAACAACTGAAGAATATATGGAACGAATTATCGATGCAGCCTTGGACTATGATTTTCTACAAACTATAGAATATGCTAAAAGTTTACGTCAAGACTACAATATTCGTATCAATCCACAAGTTATTATGGTTAGAGCTGCTATACACCCTAAACGCGTACAGTTTAATAAAGAATATCCAACTGTATTTATGAAAATTCAGCAAGAAGTAATGTTACGAGCAGATGAACCTTCTTATCAATTAAGTTATTATTTATCTTCTTCTAATAACAAGAAAAATAATCTTCCATCCATTCTAAAACGCAGTTGGGCACAAAAACTGTCTTCTTTAAATGCATATCAAGTAGCTAAGTATAAAAATCATGAATGTGGTATGATCAATACTATTCGTATTTGTCATGCACACTCTGATATAATTGATGAACTTATGCAAACTGGAAAAGTATGTATTTCTGATTATGAAAAAACTTGGCAAAACTTACGTTCTGAAAATATGACTTGGAAAGATATTCTTTCTACTACATATGTTCCTCATATGGCATTGTTAAAGAATCTAAGTGGTATTTTTACTGAAATGGAGACTAATGATACTGATTTTGCTAAAAAAGTATTAAAACAATTGGTTAATGGTGTGGAAAACGGAAAGCAATTCCCTTATCGCTATTATAATGTATACAAACATATGCCAAATGGTATTCCATTTAAGGAAATGATATTGGATGCTATTGAAGAATGCTTACAAATTTCTTTAAATAATATGCCATATTTAGAAGGTAAAACAATGGTTTTGTCTGATAATAGTGGTAGTGCTTGGGGTACATTAAATACTGAATACGGTTCAGTTAAAATAGCTGAAATTGGTAATCTTTCTGCAGTATTAACTGCTATGCGTTCTAATGATGGATATGTTGGGGTATTTGGTGACAAATTATATACAATTCAAATTGATAAAAATGACACTATTTTAAACAACTTAGAAAAAGTTAATATTTTAGGTCAACAAGTTGGATTTGGTACTGAAAATGGCTTATGGATATTTTTAGAAAATGCAATTACCAATACTATTCATTGGGATAATCTTTTTATATATTCTGATATGCAAGCTGGTCGTGGAGAATTATATTGCTTAGAACAAGATACAATACGTTATCAACAATTTTTAAAAGCAACTAATCTTAAAGGTATGGCAAGAGAAAATTACATTAATGTATTAGAATTACTGGATTACTATCGTAGCCATATCCATCCAAATCTAAACGTCTTCAGCATTCAAACAGCTGGTTATGATAACAATGTTTTGCCTAACTATTTATATCGAGGAGCATTATTAACTGGATGGACTGGCAAAGAAGCGTTGTTTGCTAAAACACTTATTGATCAATGGAATCAATTAGAAAGGAAAAACTATGATTACAGTTAAAGGTACACACAATTTTGCTATCATCTATACAGACACAATAGATGAAACTGCATTAGAACAAATTCAAACAATGTGTTCATTAGAATTCTTAAAAGATTCTAAGATTCGTATTATGAGTGATGTTCATGCTGGTGCTGGTTGTACTATTGGTACAACCATGACGATTCATAATGCCATTGTACCAAACTTTGTTGGTGTTGATATTGGATGTGGTATGGAAGTATGTAAAATAGATGCTGAAACTATTTCACTAGAACAATTAGATAATTTCATTCATAAATATATTCCATCTGGATTTGATGTGCGTCATAAGCCGCATCAAAGAGCAAATGAAATAACACTTGAAACATTATACTGTGCTAAATATGTAAAATTAAATCATGCATACCAATCATTAGGAACATTGGGTGGTGGTAATCATTTCATCGAAGTAAACAAAGACAGCAACAACAATCTATACATTGTCATTCACTCTGGTTCTCGTCATTTAGGTAAACAAGTAGCTGAATATTATCAAAATGAAGCGTTTAAACACTTATCTAAAATCTCAGCTATCGATTTAAAAGAACTTATTCAACAATATAAAGAACAAGGAAAAGAAAAAGAAATTCAAACCGAAATTAAAAATAGAAAACTATTATCACTTTCTCAAGCAAAAGACTTAGCATACGTATCTAATGAACTCATGGAACAATACTTACATGATATGAAAATCGTACAAGAATTCGCTAATTTAAATCGTAAGATCATGATGGAAGAAATCATAAACTTCTTACAAGTTCAAGTGATTGATCAATTTACTACCATTCATAATTACATTGATTTAGAAAATATGATTCTACGTAAAGGTGCAGTATCTGCCCAAAAGAATGAAAAACTATTGATTCCTATGAACATGAGAGATGGTTCTTTATTATGTATAGGTAAAGGAAACCCTGAATGGAACTATTCTGCACCACATGGTGCTGGTCGTTTACTATCAAGAAAAAAAGCCTTTGAAACTTTATCACTAGAAGAATATCAAAAAGAAATGCAAGGTATCTATTCAACATGTATCAATACATTAACACTTGATGAATCACCTATGGCATATAAAAAGATAGATGATATAGTTAATCAAATACAAGATACTGTAGATATCATAGATACCTTAAAACCCATCTACAACTATAAAGCTGCAGATACACCAAAATGGAAAAGAAAATAATACTTGCATTTATATTCAATCCTGATAAAATACTATCAGAATCTCTGGAGATTGAGTTATCATTAGATAACTCACCCGACACTTAAGTACGTCCTATCCCAGAGATTTTTTTATTATTCTCACAAAAAAACTCCTACCAATAAGATAAGAGTTCAAAACTATTTACTAAAAATGATTGATTCAATTTGTTTTTTGAATCATTCAATCACATACTTATTTCTTAAACTATTTAAAGAACTATTATAATTTACATAATTATCTTTTTGTAATCTACCTACAATAATACCTGGTAGAACACGAATTTTACTTGCAAATGAAAGTATTGTATCTATAGTAAAGCCCTCACCACTTGCAATAAACTCATCATAATCCTTCTTAGGAATTAGCGTATTTCTAGAGAATTCATCCGCATCACATTCAAGTTTATACATTACATCATTCATATCTAGTGCTTCTTTATTATTCTCACTTACTAACAATACTTTTATACGTTGTTGTAACACATGCCCTAATTCATGAAATAAAGCAAACCAAAAGACATCAGCAAACTTTCTTCTATCATTTAGCGCTAAAACAACTTTTTCTTTATTTATCCACTTTACCGCCCCATTGATACCACAATTCTTTAAATTAGGCAATAAAACCAAAACAACTCCACAATCAGCTAATAATTGAACAAGTTTAGGCATAAAAACATCGGTATTTTGAATAGTCATTTCACGAATAACAGGAATCGCCTTAAGCAATTTTTTCCTATTATACGAATTAACAATTCGACTTTTACCAATATTTATAGCTGTTTGTACCCACGCATTAGCATTTATTACATTCACATCACTTATATTAGAAATACTCGTACGATACTGTACTAAAAAGTCTCTTTGATTCAAAACACTAAGAGAAGCAACTTGAAAAAACTTTTGAAGTTCTTCTACTTTTTCAGTTAATACTTTAGTATCTTTGACCAAACCTAAATTCTTCCAAAATCTATAGTCAATCTGTTTCGCAATCTCACATTCATCATCAATTTTCATCTTTTTCTCAATTTCAAGTTTCTTCTCAATATACTTTTGATTTAAATTTAACCACAATTTTGTAGAAGTACCAAAAACCGTACTAAGTCTTAAAACCATATCATCCGTTAATGATATTCTACCATTCACCAAATCACTCACATATTTACTAGATACTTGAAGACGTTTCGCCAACTCATCTTGAGAAATTTGTTGATCATCAATATAATCCTTAACATAATATCCAGGATGAAAAGCCAGCAATTCTTTATATTCAATTTTACTCATAATGCTTCGTTACCTCCCATGCTATTATTACTTTTGTCATTTTATATATACTACTCAAATTCTTTTCTTTCCATTCATGACCATTTTCATCCAATGGAATAATAATTAAACGATATGAGGATGTTCTACCAGCAATATCCAATGCATATTGTCCTTCCCTATTACCTAATAACGGATGTAAATGATACTGTTTCATTTGGGCTATATCTTGAAGAGTATCAGCACTTTCTATTAAGTTAATTAAAGCATGTAACTTTTCTGCTACAATAGAATTTAACTCTTTTCTAGCCTTCTTGTAATTTGTGCACAAATCTTCAACCTTTTTATTTCTATACTCAATCTCGATAATAATCACCTCATTTTTTCTTACCATTTTGGTAATTTTTTTCTTAATTATACAACACTAGAGCAAGCAATACAATCCATTTAATAATATCATTTTCAATAACATCTATATTCTAACAAAAAGGAACGATTAATTTGTCCCAAGTACATACTCGTTTTCCACATCTTTTGTATATTATAACCGCTTGTAAAACAAATGGTTATGATACTCTCATTAAATTATATACAAGGTACTAGTTATTTACCATTTACAAAATAATCTTATCATCACTAATTTCATAAGTAGAGTTATTACCATTTAATACTTATAATACATTAACATTTTGTACTAATATGTCTATCAAGCGTCATTATGTATCTTTTAACAAGAAAGAGTATCACAAATAGAAAAAAGATGAACCATGATTCAATAAGTGTTACCATTTTTGGTAATTCTAATTGCGCCATTTTGGTCATCTTTATTGTGACATCATTAAAAATAGTTGTATAAAACTTAAACAAAGTGATCTGAATATTTTCTAATCAATTTCTAATACAGTATTTTTGCCAAGATGATAATTTGAAAAATCCATTAATGAATTTATACTATCATTAACAAACAATTCATAAGATGTCATATTTGTAATACCACATGATGTTAACCAATCCCAATGTGTTTCTAATTTAGCATTATAAAGATTGGTCAACTTATGGGAATTTGTTCCTCGAAAATAATATAAACATAAAATTTCAATATCGTTACTAACATAATAAAACTCTTCAACATTTGATAATGAAGGAGAATCTATTATATTTATAAACAATTTCATCCAATCATCTTGTGTAAAAAACATGTAATACCTTTCTATTAATTCGTCTAATCCTTCAAAGTGGTATCCATATTTCCTTTTTCTAATTATATATTCAACAACACAATTCGAAACAAATTTATTATTATCCAAATTAATTATATTTCCAATAGTCAATAATAATTGTACTTGACTACAATACACATTAGAAAAAGTAGAAACTATCTTTTTCTCTATTTGATCATCATAACCATTTTTACATATTTCATCAAGAAACAATTTATCATTTTCACTATATTTTTTAACTTCACCATCACTTTCTTTGTTTATTTTTGAAAAATGTTTATGATAAGATTTTAGTTTTTCATAAAGTTTTATATCTTTAATATTTTCAATTATTTTGTAATTATACTTTCGCAAATAATCCGTTCGATTATCTCCATAACGGTTGCTACATTCAATATTTTCATTAATCCATGCATTTACAATTTCATATAATGCTAAGAGTTCACAATCCATAAGTTCCTCATTAATCAACTTTTTATAATAAGCATCCAAAAAGCATTGTCTCCAATGGTAGAATTCCTTAGGATTATTCTTAAATTCATATAAAGCATTTATATGTTTAACTCCCAAATCAATAGCCGTATCAAAAAGAGCACTTTCAATCCTACTAGACATACGATTATCTCCTATTGAACAAGCCTTATCTGAAATTGCTAGCAAAGACATTCCATATTTGTGTAATTTAGTTTCAGATTGAGGCAGACACTCATAACATTTCAACAATCCATTTAAAGAATAATCTTTATGATTGACATAGCCAAGAAGTTTAAATAAAATACATTTTTCTATTACATTAGCACGTTCTTTTTTGTTAAATTTCAATAAAATATTAACAATATTTCTGCCTATATATTCAACATTATCATATGAGTTATACCAAAGGATTCCTTCTGATCCACACCAGTATTCTGCAATATCTAAAAAGTCTTTTTCATCTTTAGATAAATAAAACAACTCACTTAATTCACATATATAGCATGCATTTGCGAATAAAAACAAATCTTTTATTTTTCGGCATAAATTTAACAAATCTTTCTCAGTTTTTCTTGCATATGTATAATATAAAATACTTTTCAAAAACTTCATAATACTTATAGCATTACAGTCGATACATGCTCCTACTCCATATTGGCGATCAAAATAAACAGTGCGGTATATCATTTCTATCTGAATATCATTATCTAAATTCCCTTCGAAATAATCTTTACATATTATCTTAAAAAGCTTAAATTGTTCAATTGCTGGAGTATATCCTCTATCTTTATCTTTTATATGGTTTTGCTCTAAAATATCTAAATAAAGTTGAGGTATATTATCATAATGTTTGTATTTTTCATATAAACAAAAACAGCATTTTACCCAATAGATTATTTTATCAACCTTAATTTCAAATTCATCTGATTCTAGTATTTCAAATTCTCTTAATGAAATCATTTGTTGAAGTTTTTCAACATTATAACCATTAAACAATCCATACACACACAAATCAATAATTGATGAGATTGTTATATTATGACTTCCATTTACATATATTTCACTTAACACATCAAAAGATTTCTTATTTAATCTTTTCTCACCACAAACTCTTTTTGTATAGTTATTCAAAAAATCATATTGATAATATTTAAAAGTGAACGTCTTGTATATTTCCTTTTCGTCAACAAAATGAGAACTGGCATCAAGCCACCCTTTAACATAATGAATATATTTATTATGACCCACTTCATCTTTTAGTTCCATAATATTTCGCGAAAAAAATCTACATATATATCCTACTTGTTCAATGCATTCATTCTTGATAGAATCCCAATTAAGAATTAAATAATCATCAAGTTTAATCAAACTCAGATATTCATCGTATACTTTCTTTGCACGCAATCTCTGTCCCTTTTTTAATAATACATATATATCTTTAACAATCGTATTCATTTTATCTTTAATAGATAATATATATTTTTCAGATTCTGTTTTTCTCAAAATAAATTCCGCATCATAAATCAAATCATCTTTTTCATTATATTGAATATTATTTATATATTGTGAAATGGTTAAAGCAGCAAAGCTAATTTTATCTACATATTCTAAAGAATCATTTTCAATCATTAGCTTAGCCAATGAATTAAACTGTCGAATAAGTTTATTGACTGACACATTATACTGAATAGATTTAATAATATATTTTGTAGAAAATAGTTCAAACACATGTTGCTTATCATGCATTATGTATAGCATATCAAAAGCAATATCATATTTGTATCTATCTAACTCTTCATATACCATAATATTATTGTAAATTGATAAAGCAAGTTGTTCATAATTACTGTGCGAAACCATCAATTCTTTAAAAAATAATCTGACATCATTATGGAATACATAATATTCATCTGAATCACATGTAATAATAGGATATAATTGATTTAAAATATAAACAACTTCTTCCGATTTTTCCCCACACATTCTCGCAATATCACTTACTTTCGTTTTCTGTGAAGTGAACGCAAAAATAATTTTTATCTTTAATAATAGAATACCTCCATTAGTTACCGAAGACACTATCCAATCATAGTATCTATCAATTTGATTATTTAGATTTCTTTCTTGAAGAAAAGAAATTATTGAATCAAAAGTATAGGATTCTTTAAATCTTTTAATTTCACGAATAGAAAATAATATATTTAATGCATTATTACCAACAACTTCAATTATACTTTTGGTCAAAGAGACCCTATCAACATTTGGAATATCAATAGATTCATTAAATAAAAGCATATTTACATCTAATTCATTAAGCACAGGCAAAACAATGTATTCAATTTGGTTATTGTTAATTAGACCACTAGGATATTTATCGTTAACAGGCTGACCTACTAAAATAAATTTAACATTTCCATTTATTTCATTTGGAAATGGTAGTTGATATAAAAATGAGTTTCGCGAGTTATATGATCTTGCAGCATGATCTAATCCGTCAATGAATAAATAGCATGTCCTACCCAAAACTTCTGCATATTTAGGTAAAAAGCTTAAAACTTTTTCTCTCATTTCTGTTATTGATAAATAATCAAAAATCAAAGGAAAATCAAATTTATATAAAAGGTTATGTTTTTCAAAACCTTCTTTTAATTGATGTAATAAACTTCTCCAAAGCAAATCACCTGTGTAATATCCTTCATCATCACTAAAAGTTGGATATTCCTTAGAAACAGGTAAATATGTGTAAAACCTAAAATCAACTATAGAATCAGTTAGTTGTGCTAAATAACTTACAAAATTTGTTTTTCCAGATCCAGGCAATCCTTGTAAGAAAATTATTTTTTCATGACTGTTCTTTATTTTTTCTATAAATTCCCTAGCAAATGTTTCTCTAGATGGAAAAATCGGTTTTTCTGGATATAATTCATAGTTAGGAATTATTTTAGAAGCAACACAAAGAGCATTGTATATGTCTTCTCTAAATATTTCTTGTTGTTTTCTTTGTGATGTAGACCACAAGCTTAATTTAGCCAAAAGACTATTTGTCGCTCTATCTATGGCTTCTTTTTTGTCTGTTCCTAATAATTTCGAAACACATTTTCGTATTTCGAGTTCAACATCTGATAAATCCATTTCCTGATAAAAGTTTAATATCTTAACAAATTCAAAAGAATCTTGATTTAAACACTTAATTTGTTTTTTAAACCAATCTAATGCTTCGTTTTCACTTTTTACCTTACTTTGATATCTATAATCAAGTTGAAATTTTGGCCATACATCTTCTATAAATTGTTTGAACGAACATTTTGTTCCACTTATCCTATTCCCCCACTTTCGATTAGTAACAATTCGAATTTCTCTAATATTATGTGTTTTTCTAATTTCACTCCATTCTTTAATCCATTTCTCTAACATAGGCTTATCACCATTTGTTAATGTTGAATAAGTGAAATTGTCTTCTACATCTGTATGCTTTACTTGGATATTAGTTATTGTTCCATCTATATAATTAACAACAACATCATCTAATGAAACAAAATCCTCTGATTGCAAAATAACTGATTGTATATTTGAATCTCTCATCATTTTTAAACATTCTAATAATCCTATTTCCCATTCATACCAATATGGCGTTCCGCTTCCAGCGATATTCATTACATATTCCACCTTTCATCTACAAGCATACAGATATTAAAGAAATATTCTTTTATATCATTCTTTGAGAAATTAATACGATACCCTTTTATCAATGAATCAATCAAATATTTTACTGACAATGTATAATCATATTCATTTATATTCAAATCTGATAGTTTTAAAATGTTTTTAGTAAATTTACAAAGCTCTTCATAGTTTATAGGTTCATATAATACAATCTCGTTCATATCAAGCAGTCTATTTCTACGCATCGGCGAATCGATTATATTGTTGCACAATTCTATAAATGGATTACTTTTTTCGAAAACATCATCATCAAGAAGAAATTGCCATTTAATAAAAAAAGACGACCACAACTTACCCGTAAGAACTTTAATATTATAATTTACTAATGCGTCTTTTAGAGATGTTGGCATTTGATTATATGTCCCTTCAAATATTACAACTTTGTCTTCTTGTATATCAATAGGAAAAAAACATTTAGTAATTTTCTCTATTAACACATAGCCGCACACGCAATAATATTTACTTATTTCTATAATAGCATTACGTTCCAATAATACACATCCACATACTAAGTCATCGTCATAGTTTTCTTTATTTAAACGTCTGAAATTATTTAAAAATCCATCATATACTAACAATTCATTAACCATGCCTTTTACCATTTCCTTTTAAAATAATGTTGCTGAAAAATATCATATATTATCATATTGTCGTTTATTATCATTATTCTTCATAAATAACCAATTCATTTATAATGAAGCATCAAAAATATTGCACAAATTTTAATGTTTTTCTAACCAGCGGTATCAGTTCAACATCAGCTGATAACCAATCAACACACTATACAATGTATCTTTAGTTAAACACTTAGCGCTCTCATGTTCTTTTAATACCAAATCACCTGAAACTAATTTACATACAAAACAATCTATACCTAAATGAAACTTAGGATAATCATACTCTACTGTATGTAATAGTTCATGTACTTCTACAATAACATTTAACTCTTCCACGATTTCTCTTTTTAAAGCATCCTGTGGAGTTTCATTATCTTCTACTTTACCACCCAAAAACTCCCAATCACCTTTAAAATCACCATATCCTCTTTGAGTCGCAAATACTTTATTAGCATCTATAATGATAGCTGCTACAACTTTAACCATCATAATTCCTCTATAAATGTACCTTATTTTTATTTACATTCCCGTTCTCATCTAATTCATATGAATAAATACTTTGACTAGTCATTTTAGAATATCCAACTTCACCACAATATGGACAATTAGCTGTTTCTAATTCCTTTGCACCAGGATATACACTTCCTACCACTTCAAACACATATTCTTTTCCACACTTTTTACATTTTATATTTATCATACTACACTCCCTTTTCATTTCATCATTACTTTAATTATTTATACTCATTATTATTACTAAATACTCATCAATCTAGTATACCTTGCAAATTCCTTATAAAAATAAAATATTTCTTGTTTGTCTTTATTTTCATCAACTATATATGGCATATTAGGTTTACCTATTAACTCAAGTCCTTCCAAAACAATATAGAGTATTACATCAATTGAACTATTAAGATTTAATTTCGTTTTTAGTAATGATTTCTTCAAAAGTTTTTTAACATAAACACCTAGATTAGAAATAGGATTATTACCAGTATTAGGATAAATATTATGCCTATTTTTTTCTTTTTCACATGCAATTTTACATGCAAACAATAAAATTTCACCAACAAGACACTCTTTTGAAAAAATAGAAGTATCTTGATTCACCAATCCATGACATATCATTGCATTAGTATATACTCTCTCAAAATCTCTTGCTGACATATTCTTGCAAAGATTTGAAAGGATATCATCACATAAACTTGCATCTCCCTCATTAGAGAATAAATCAAAATAAGGTTTTAGTGTTATATTTATTGCTTCAATTTCTCCTTCACCGACACTTAATTTAAGGCGAAAATCAAAAAATTTTCTAACATATGACTCATATGAAACTTCTTTTCCAAACATTTTTTCAACATTGTTTCTTAATTGTTTATCATTAACCGCAATTACAGTTACCGAATGTTGCACTTTACCAAAAATATGGTGTAATCTTTCCAACGTTTTAATAGAATAATTTGGCAAGCATCTATCAATTTCATCCACAATAAACACTATAGGCATGCTTTTAGACACATTATTTAGAGCAGTAATCACGGTTTTAATATCCTTTTCAACATTTTCCAAATAATTTGCAGTAAGCTCTTTTTTTAAATTTCCTTTAAAATCTTCATATATTTCCTTACTACGTTTAGCAATTTCAATAACATCGATTCCAATTAGTTTTTTAGACATACTTTTTAAAGCGTCTTCTAAAATATCTTTAGTCTGGTTATACAACGTTTTGATTTCAGCAGTAATAATATCATTAAGCATTATTTCATCATTTATTTGATTAATTAAAGTAATCATAATTGCCAATAAAGGTTCTTCATAATAATCTTTTTCCCATGCATTATATTTAATTACTAAATAATTCGAATCATATTTTTTAGGAGTTTTTTCTACAGATAGATTCATACCTTTAATACTTTTTTCAACTTTATCTAAAATCCAAGTTTTGCCGCAGCCCCATTCACCTTCGATTGAAAATGAAGAGTTCTTGTCCATTGCAATACATGTTTTAATAATTTCAACTATGTCTTTAACCTCTTGGTTTCTTATTAAATAATCACCATATATTTTCATAATATACCTCACTGACACACACATTATTTACATATAAATTGTAACATGTGATTCTACAATAAGGTATAAAATGAGCTATTAATATACAAAAATACAGTGAGAATATCTACTTTTTAATATACTCCATAAAACTAAAAAGAATGCACATCACTGTACATCCTTCTTCTCCACACACTTCAAAAACAGCCTCATATTAAAAGCACAATTGCTACTAGTCTTATTATTCTTAACAGTAATTACTTCTTCAACAGTAATACCATAACAACCCTTAATAGCATCCAATACTTCTAATACATTAGCTATCTCTTTAATAACTTCATTTTTCACTTACACAGTATTAGTTGAGTTTTAATTTTTTATTTTTTGGTTCAATATCCCTAAATCTTTTGAAGATTTATTTTCATCAAATTTATCAAAGATTCTATTTTGACTATCTGAACTCCAATATATCTTTAATTTCTCCTTTGCCCTTGTAATTGCAGTATAAAATATATTTTTTGTTATCCTGTCTTCTATATTGGATGTAATTATTATTTTAACACTTTTATATTCTAGACCCTGTGCTTTGTGAATTGAGATTGCGTATGATAAGTTAAAAGGAACAATGTGGTCATATACATTCTCATCATCATCTGCATCCTTAAATTCGTTTACTTTAAACTTAATTATTATTTTACCATCATTCGCACTCTCGAGTAGTTGTATGTCACCAGGAATATATTCTCTTCTAATTGAATTATCATCAATTTCTATTGAAAACCACATCGAATTTTCATCTTCTTCTATATTAGTTATTATCCCTTTCAAATTATTATAAAGAAAATTATTAAATCTTGGGCAATCATTAAATAAAACTGGATCATCAATTTTGTAGGTATCTACCCCAAAATTAAATTCTCTATTTTTGTTAGAATGTTGCATAACTTTATTAATGTTATTAATACCGTACATTCCATCATAATTTAAACATAAAATAATCTCTTCAGATTCAGTTCTAGTAAAAATATTATTAGATACTTCTTCAGAATATTCCTTGCTACCTAAAATAGAAATAGCTCGTTTATCATTTTTTCTAACAAAATTCCACAAAGCCAATAAATCTTCATCAGAAGTTCTATGCGTCATTTTCAATTCATAAGAAATTCCTTTTTTAAAATATCTACTGCATATTTGAAACCAATTTCCATATTTAATTGATTCTATTTGATATATATCTCCCACCATTATAATTGCTTTATATTGTGCTTTATCTAAAATACTTAACATATCCTTATTACTAACAGTGCTACATTCATCAATAATTAGAATTTCACATCCTCTATAATAATTATCTATGTATTTTTTTACCGTCATAATATTTAAATTATCATCTTCTTCCATTCTATCATTCAGGTTGGAAACAGCGGTATTTGTATTAGCAATTATGCATTTTTCGTAATTATAAAATGCATTAGATAGTAATTCTATCATTTTTGTTTTTCCTGTTCCTGCTGGACCATAAATAAATGCTATGGAGCCATTTCTAAAAATATCTTTTAATATATTTTCTTTATCAGTTGATACAGTACCATCAAACAAAAAATTTATGTAAAAATCAATCGATTCGTTCAAATCATAGTTTGTCCTTTGTGCATATTTATCCAATCGTTTAATAATCGCAATGGATTTTTTTTCATATTCTTTAATATAAAGGTAGTTATTCTCTAAAACCAATGTGCTGTCTGTATCAGATATTCTAGAACGAATCTTGTCATTAAACTTCTTTACAAGACTTGGAATATTATTAAAAAAACCGATGTCGCCTACAGGTGTATATAATTCATCATTATATTCAGTATTATTCCTTATATAAGAATATAATAATTCATCTTCTCTATCTTCAACATCTATCGCTTTAATTAAATCATAGAATTCTGGATTATGATTATGAAGCGACATCGCAAAAGGCATAGCATCAAACATTCCACTCTTTGTATGAATATATAAATTACTCAAGTATATATGCGGTTTGTTCCCTATTTGATCTCTAATTACTGTGTTTACCATTTTTGAAGTCAAATATCTTATAACATTACTACCACTAACTTTATTTTTGATTATTTCTCTCAATTTCACTAACATGGAACTTATATAATGATTATCTGCACCGTATTTTACATTATCTAGAACTAAACTAAATTCATCATTTTCTAAACAAAGAATTTGATTAATTGAACATTGATTATTTGTTAAATATTCCATCAAATTACGATATTCTTTGAATTCTTCACGAATATCGCGAATTTCTCCTAATATCTTAAAAAGATTTTTCAATTCACAAATACGTATCGCAACCTTATAAGAAGTAAGCACTTTAATTTTGACTTTACCAACATTCAAATCTACAAAATCGTCTAACGTTGATATATTAATTGAATAATTATCGGGTATGTATTGCTTAGAATAAAAGGTTAATCTTTCAAATTTATTGTTATAGTCTGTTGCTTTTGACAACGTTATTTCATAATATACATTTCCCCTAGAGTATATTGTATTAATCTTTTCAACATAAAATTTCCCTTTTAATGCTTTTCCTTTAGTGATATCAACATGCTCAATTTTATCACAAATAATATCATAATTCTCTTTCATAGATTTATCATCATACATAGGAAATAAATCTATATTGTTAATAATATCCAAATTAAATTCTTCTTTTAGAAGTTTTTTTATTAAGCATATATACCTGAAATAATGTTTTACTAGTCGTTCTGCACTATCTTCATTGGGTGTGTAATGAGATGCCGTTCCTTGTAAATAACTATGAAAGTCACACAGAAATTTGTATTTTTTAATTCCTTTTATTTCATCAAATGAATCCTTAACATTTTCATAATGTGAATCTAAAGTTAAATTATTTAGTTTATTATTTAGAAGAATCACAACATCTTCAACTAAATTTCTTAATTGTGATAAAATGTTTTCAGACAAAAAACCTTTATCTTTAAGACATAAATCATAATAATATATATTTTTTTCAATCACTCTAGATATATAAGATATTTCTTTTTCTGGAGATATTCTAGCCATAACAATTCCTCCTTTATAGTATTTATTAGATTATGAAACTTAAATTCTCATAAAATATTCATCCACACAAGTAATACTTTATATAAATTGTAACATGCAACTATATAATAGGGTATGACATGAATATATTATTAATAAAATAAATTGAATAAATCTGTATTTTCAAAATAAAAATGGATGCACATCGCTGTACATCCTTCTTCTCTACATATTCAAAAAACAACCTCTTATTAAAAGCACCATAACTACTAACTTTTTATTCTATACTAGCAACCCACCCATAATACTTTTCATGGCAATTTTAACATCAGTAACTCAAATAATTACGATTCTCATTGATGTTATATTATTATTATTTTTTTAATTCTTACTACCATAAACAAGTCGCTCTAAGGTTATCTCTAACCTTTTCAACACATTAGAAAACAGCAATGGCAATTCATCATTAACTTTCTTGTCTTGTGAAAAAAATCTTTTTCTATTTTTAAAAGTTACTATTGTTCCTTCATCTGTAAAATCTGGTATCAAAATATACCGTTGTTTAACTTTTCCGTCCTCAATTTCTACAAACACTTTAACAAACATCTCCCATGTACCATTATGAATAAGTTCATTGCGAAGATTTTCAAAAATAGATATTGTTCTACTTTTTTCAAAAATTGTACCTTTCTTTTCTATATTCAATTTCTTTTTATCACCAAATAATATATCTTTAGATGCCATTTTAGTGTATTTATCTTCACATTCTCTTAAGTTTTCTAATTCGTATGCTATTTTAGTTGTGATATCAAAAATTGAATAGATTTGGACAATAAAACTATATAAAAAACTATATGTTGATTGTACATCAGCCCCCGTAACACAAAATACTCCATCTTCGATTATTAAACTATCTACATTACATAAGAACTTATAAAAATTAATAAAACTAAAATATGTTCCAATTAACAATTGTTGTAATGTGTTAATTAAACTCTGACAATCCGCAACATATGCATACATATATTTTTTATTATTTATTTCTTCGTATTGATTTAATAATTTTCCATCTTTAATTCCTAAAGAATTCATTTTATTATGTAAAAGTGTTTCAAAATTATTAATTAAACATTCTTTAGACATTGGAAAATCAGAATCCAAACCTGCTCTACTAATCCATTGAGGCTGTATATCAATATTCTTATTATATTCATCTTGAGAAGAAAAAACTTTTTCCTGAAATACATCATATAAATTTACGCACAATGCATCCAACGTATATTCCATTTCATCTCCAGGAAAAAAATATTTATTTACTAAAGATGATGAATCCAAATTATCAACAATATAAAAATCATTATACTCTACCGGAAACTCTTCTACTGCAATACCTTTTTGAAGATAAAAAATATGTTTCATATATGTCACTCTCCAAACATTACCTCAATCAAAGGAATCAGCTCAATATCAGCTGGCAACCAATCAACACTATACAAAGTATCCTTAGTTAACCACTTAGCACCCTCATGTTCCTTAAGAGCCAATTCACCAGATACAATACTACAAATAAAACAATCCATACTTAAATAAAACTTAGGATAATCATACTCAATTGTATGCAATAATTCATACACTTCTACAGTAACATTTAATTCTTCTTAAAAAGTAAAACTCTAGTTTCAACAATTCCCTGATAACAGGACGTCTATAACTAGAGCGGAATTAATTATAATTAAATGATAACTAAAATTTAAATTATCATCTTACTCTTCTTCCAATCTATACGTTGTAATAACCTCAGAAGAATCTATCAATCGATAAAGCCATTTATTATTTAAATATTCATCTTCAAAACAAATCCAATCTCCAGATGCATCTAAATAAAACGCCATTAACCTTATACCATTCTTATTTGCATCCGTAACTACTTTAACCGTTCGATTCACTCTATTAGCAATATATTTAACAATACTATCCTCAAAATCACTTAGATTATCAAAATCCCATTGTTGCCATGAAACTTCATCATCTACACTTGCATATAAATAATCCTTACCTTCATACTTTTGCATGCATATTTCAAGTTTTAATTTGGGATAATCTTTAGATCCAGAAAAAGCAACTGATAAATCATCCATAATAAAATTATAACTACCACACTTTTGACAAATAGCACTATAAATCCTATAAAGACAATCTCTACTTTTTTTAACATTTTCTTCACACATTTTGGAAGAATGAAATAGTTTTATCATTCAAATCTATCCTCCACCTGCTATCTTCTAATATATTATATCATGCGACCTGTCCACTCTTTAGACAATTAAAAGCTCAAAAAACAGTATACACTACTATCATTATAGACATCGCTATACACCTTCACACTATAACATTCCCTCAATCAAAGGAATCAACTCAATATCCGCTGGTAACCAATCAACACTATACAAAGAATCCTTAGTTAACCACTTAGCACCCTCATGCTCCTTAAGAATCAATTCACCAGATACAATACTACAAATAAAACATTCCATACTTAAATGAAACTTAGGATAATCATACTCAACAGTATGTAAGAACTCTTTAATATCAATAGATACATTTAATTCTTCCATAATCTCTCTTTTTAAAGCATCTTCAGTTGTTTCATTAGCTTCAACCTTTCCACCAGGAAACTCCCATCCACCTTTAAAGTCACCATATCCTCTTTGTGTCGCAAATACTTTATTATCATCTATAATGATAGCTGCTACAACTTTTACCATCATAATTCCTCTATTTCATTACTCCAAAATCATATTGTAAATAATCAGGAAGTTCATTTTCCATGACTATATCATACAAATATGTAATAACATCTCTTTTACGTTTTACATCATATTTAACTTGTTTACGTGGATTGGTCATCTTACCTTTACCTACATAAGTAAATGGAAGAACAATACCATTTTCATCAGCCATTTTACGTACAAATACATATGCACATTCACTATTTATTTGCATTCGCACATGTGATTCAGGTACATCAGCCATACTTTCCCATTGGAAAACATTCTTTTCTAAGAACTTATCTTTATAATTTAAACGTTCTTCAATAGATGCATCTTTCTTTAAAGAAGAGAAGATAATAACCTTATTATCATAATAATAAGTACCTACCTGATTGTATCCAGGATTCTTTAAGAACATCGTTTGCACTTGATCCATACGATAACTATGCCACAACTTAAATCCAGACTCATTACCAAACTCAACAAAATAACGAGTTAGTCCATAAGATAATAAATCAAACACATATTCTCTTAAATCATCATCTACTTTTACATTTAATACTAAAGAATCTTCTTCACTACTTACAAAACCCTTTTCATAAATAAAACGCAATGCATGATCAATTTCTTCTTTTCTGCAATCTACTATATTTTCATATAAATATTCTTCTATTTTCTTAAGTTCAACTATACCTTTAAATAAACATTCAAATATTAAATATTCATGTTTTCTTACAAGAGGTAATAGGCTAGAAAGGTAATTAATAAAAGCAACTTGTTCATCTGTAAATACTGGTAAGTTTTCTTCTTCAATACCTCTTAAGAAATTATAATATGATATATTCTTTTTGTTCTTAGTTTTAATATTCATAAACCTTAACAAATCAGGAGCACAATCATTATTTAAATAATCCATATGCTTAGGCGCAAATTCACAATTAATATACTTCTTAAAATTAAAGTAATCTTGTTTCATATATGACAAACTATTAAAGTTTTCATTTTCAATATATTCTATAATTTCTTCTTTACTTAAATCATCAATATGAATTTCTACACCATATTCTGCTAAACCTAGTGCAGAGAAATCATCACGCACTAATGATTGCATCAATTTCTTTTCCATAATTAGATTCTTAGACAAGCTACCTAAAGCAAATGCAATCTGTACGCTACGCTTATAACTATTACCAATAAAATCTAATACAGTTACATAAGATTTATTTTAATACTTACGCAAGAAACGTCCTAATTGTTTAATAAAGATTGTACTAGATTCTGTAGGACGCAGGAAAAGAACCATATTCACTCCAGGAATATCTACACCTTCATTTAAGATATCTACTGTAAATAGAATTTCTAATTCTGCAGAATCACTTTGTAAATCATTATAAGCACGTACACGTTCGCCTATTGTATTCTTACCAGTTAGATATGCAGTCTTATACATACTAGACATTGCTTCACACATCATACGAGCATGAGTTACATTACGACAAAATGCTAACGCTTTTAATTTACCTTCTACTCTATGTTCTTCAATTTTACTAGAGATAAATTCTACATGTTCTTCACCAGCTAATTGGGCTACCAATTTTCTCTCTTCACTCTTTGTTAATCCATAATCTACCAATTGGTCTCGTATACCATAATACTTAAATGGAACGACCAAATCATTCATAATAGCATCTCTTAGTCTTAATTCATATGGTACATTCTTATCAAATAATTCAAACACATCTTCATTATCCATACGTTCTGGAGTCGCTGTTAACCCCAATAAAAACTCAGGTTCAAAATAACTAATAATTTGTTTATATGTTTCTGCAGTCGCATGATGACATTCATCAATAATAATATAGTCAAATGCATCTCTAGCAAACAATTCTAAAGACTTACACATGGTAATATTCGTCGCAAATACAAAGTCCGCATCCATGTCTTTATGTTCACCAGTAAACAATCCATAACTTGAACCATTACCAAAAACATCCCTAAATGTTTCCATAGCTTTCTTCAAGATAGAACCTTCATGAACGACAAATAATAAGCGTTTAGGATTAAAGTTTAAAGCATCAAAAGCTGCTAAATATGTTTTACCACTACCAGCTGCCGCTACTACTAATGCTCTATTCGTTCCTACTGCACGATAACGATTCAACTCTTTTAAAGCCTTTTTCTGCATATAATTAGGCTTTACTTTACCACTAGATAAATCATAGTCCATATCCCAACGATCAATCGCAAAGTTCAATTTATTAGCATACGTATTAATAAGTTCTTGATTTAATGAATATGTCTTCATCCATTTATCTTCAAACTCATTCATTGCATGTCTATATACACTAGGGATATCTTCAGAAACAACTACATCCCATTCAATATTCTTTAATAATGCATATCTAGTTATATTACTAGAACCTACAATTACTTCATAATGACTATCAAACTCAAATAAATACCCTTTTGAATGATATCCAATCACAGAATACTGTGCACCACGAAAACTTTCATAATCTAAATGACATTCAAAGTTTTTATATTTATTCTGTAATTCAATAAAAGTCTTAAGAGATTCTATATCTGTAAAATTCTGATATGTAGAAGTAATAATACGCCCTTTAGCACCTCTTTCTACAGCAGCATCAATATCTTTTATTAATAACACTAATCCAGCTTTCTTAATAAAACTAACAGAAAAGCAAAAAGACTTACATCTACGTAAGTTATCTTTCACTTTATCTAAAAATGTTATTTCTGTATAGTTTGTTAGGAATAGATTAGTCATATATTACCTCTTTGTTATTATCTCAATTATACTCTTTGTACCAATATAAAAAAAGCTGGATTATTCACTAAATTTTTGTACTGCATATAAAGCAAGGAATAATTAATTTTATACTCAGTGCATTTCAATCGTAAAATATTGTATTTCATGCAAGAAAAAAAGATGTTACAAACAAGCAACATCTTAATCTAATCACTAAAACAATTATTAGCAATATTATCTAATTGTTTAGATATTTCAGAAAACTCTTGGTTCAAATCAAGCATTTTAACGCTAATTTTATTACCACTCATCATATACGTATGATTTAAATGTATATCCTCATCCGTTTTAGCATACAACAACATACCAGACACTTCATGAGGTACATTTCTTAACTCATACTCTTTATTCTTTACATAAGCAAATATTTGGTACAAGTTATTGGATACTAGTTTTTCTGAATCAAAATGATATTGTAAAGCATATTTATAAAACTTAGCATCAATAATTAACACTTTATTTCCTTTTGACAATGTAATATCTGTTTCCATCTTAGGTAATAGATCATCAAATCCATCATCTAATTGCCACTCTATTTGTTCTTTATTGCTGCTTAAATTTCCATGATGCTTTCTATAGTATTTTAGGATAAACTTCTCATATAAAGCAGCCATACTTTTATCACTTAAGAAATTCATCATTTTAACCGAACCATCTTGTTCTGTATGCAATAATCCTTTCATAATCAGCCAGCAAATAGATATTAATAATCTATATGTTTGATTATTTCGATTATAGTTTATTCTCCAGTTGATTCGATTTTTATCTAATATATCTACTTCATTAAAGAATACCATCAACTTCTTTAATGCTTTCTTTTTATCTTTTCCTATATCTGTTTTTATTAATTCATATACAGTAGTTTTAATTATTTGATTCATATACGAATTAACTGAGAATTCATCATAAGAGCACACCAATTGTTTCTTTAAAATACTATTGGATTTAATTGACTCTGTTATATTAATTTTACCTCTAACAGAAGACAATGTATTCTCTTCTCTAATATAGGATTTATTTAATCCCTGTTTGATTTGACTAGATATTGCAGTAATTAATATTTCTGCGCACAAATCACTAACATTATCAAATGATTCTAATTCTATTTTCTTATACTTATCTTGCTTTAATGCATCAAATACATATGAAAGCATATAGTAAACATTTTTAACTAAAATCACTTAATACTTCCTCTTAGTTTTTCTGACCATTCTCTAACGTTAGAAAGCTCATCAAACCAGTATTCTTTGATCATTGGGATTAATTCATACTCTACGATTTGTTTTAGTCTTTCATCATCTATATCTTTAGATGTGAAGTAACTATGACCAATGCAGAATCCTTCACCTAAAGATTCATCCTTAGTAATAACTTCATTTAATGATTCTACATATTCAATTAACTTATTAAATTTTGGATTATTCACTTCTTCTTTATGTTTTAAGAATCCTTCAGATCTAAACGCAGGTTTCATATCATAGAAAGCAAATCTTCTTCTCAATGCATAATCAAGCATTGCTAAGCTTCTATCTGCAGTGTTCATCATACCAATGATATGTACATTCTTTGGCACTGAGAATCTTTCTTTGGAATACAACAACTGTAACTCATGCCCACGTTTATCAGCTTCAATTAACATGAATAATTCACCAAAAATCTTACTTAAATTACCTCTATTAATTTCATCTATAATAAAGAAATATGGATTTTCTTCATCAATTTTTGCTTCTTTACAGAAGTTATAGAATACTCCCTTAGATAATTCAAATCCTGTATCATTTGGTCTATATCCTTCAATAAAATCTTCATAAGAATAACTTTGATGAAATTGAACTAACATGACTCTACCTGTATTCTTTTCACCCATAATAGACCAAGCTAATCTTCTAGCCATATAAGTTTTGCCAACACCCGGTGCACCTTGAAGAATAATATTCTTTTTATTCTTTAACAATGAAACTAAACTATTATATTCATCTTTATCCATATACACTTCATTCAAGAAATCTTCTTCATTATATTTTGCATACTTTGTTTCTTTTTCTTCGATTTCCTCAATTTTAGATTCTTCCTCAACAAAGAATGCATTTAGTTTATTTACATAATCTGGATATGGTGTAATGTCTGTTAATGTTTTTACTATAGCATTACCTGGATGAGGCCATTCACCATTATGAGTCCAATCAACCGCACGAATATGTTTAAATCCATCTTCCTGTTCCGGATCATATTGATAATCAGATGTTACTACACCTCTACCAATTACTTTATGTAATCCTTTTTTAACAAAAACAACATCGCCAACTTTCATTTCATGAACAAATTGCCAAATAGCATAACTTGGCCACTTAAAAGACCATTCAGGATTCACAGTTGCTTTTAACTTATCAATTATTTCTTGTTTACTCGTATATTGAGTAGCATCTTCTATTTCTCCATACTTAAGTGCCATAATTCCTTTGTTATAGAATTCTTTCCACATAGCAGAACCATCTCCAGGAGAATAAATCCAATAACGAGTACCAACATCAGAATCATCACCCATTGCGTTTTCCATATCGGCAGTTTTAATTTTCGCTTTTTCTAATTTATTTACTTCATTTGATTTTTTCCACGCTTCACTAGAAACATCAACAAAATTTTCAAATCGATCATCAGTTTTAATATACTCTTTAATTGCATCTAATAATGCAAAATATTTGCTTGCTGCAATTTTAGATTCTATAACCGGTAATGATTTAACAAACTCTTGCGGGAAGGTATTTGCTTTATAGATAAACCACTCATTACGGCTATCTAAATTGATAAATACATCTGGTGCAATCCAGAACAACCCCATAGTAATCTTACTATTGCCGTTGTATTTTAGATTTACACAATAGTCAAACCATTTAGATATTTCTGCTTTATTAACCTCACTATCATCTTTAGCATACACCAAAGCACTCTCAAACAGGTTCCACAAATTATCAATATCTTGTTCTTTACGTTCATGAATAAATGGGAAAAAAGTAGCATTTTGATTATTCAAAACAGGTAAGCCATCTAAATTCGTAGGAGCCGGTGTGATTACACCAATTCGTTTACCTAATTCACTAGCAAGCAACTTACGTTTATCTTCAGTTATTTGTTTATTAAATAAACCAAACACAGTAAAAGGATCAATATCAACAATAACTCCGTCTTTATCAAGAGTAGCTAAATTAATCTTAGTCTCCTCATAAACCCTTTTAATGATATTAATTAGTTCTTCTCTATTATCCTTATACTTTAATAGCTTATCAGCAAATTCTTTATAGAATTCTATCCATGTGTATTTAATATTCATAATACAGTACCGCCTTTTTTATATTATACAATATACAAACAATAAGAAATATACATAAAAATGTACAATTTTACACTTAAAATTCGCAAATATTTTTAATAAAACTTTTAAACTTCAATTTCAGAATTTGGTAATTAGCCGTGTAATTATATCTACACTAATAAATTTTGATTTGTCGGTCTGTTCAACGAAGGCTGCGAATTGATTTTGTAGCTCCATGATTGGAACCTTAATGTAGGTATTCTTAACCAAATCACTATTTAAGTTTTTCACCGTTGCACCATTTACTTTACCACTAAACTGATACTGTATATCATCACTACGGATTGCATGATAAAGATAAAATTCATTAAATGTATCATTAAAATTAGACATTATTAACCAACCGTCATGTACACAACCATTGATTCCGAGAATATAGGGTCTACCAAAGCTCATCGAGTTTGAAAGGATAAAATCGCCTGCATATACCATACGAGATTTTTTTGCACCTTCTCGTGTAATTTTCTCTTCTGTCTTTGTAATATACAGCGAATTTTCAGAAACATCTCCGATTTTAATCCAATTTACGCCATCTTCGTTGTCTGTAATGAACGCAGAAATTGGTCTTGGCGAGGCTCCTCTTGAGATAGATATTACATCACCAATACGCACCTCGTTTTTGCAATCACCAAACAGTTCGATAAATCGGGATTTGATTAAACAATCTAGTAATTCTGCTTGCTTTTTCTTATTACTTATAGCTTTTTCAATTTTTTCTAATATACTTATTATCTCAATTTGCTTTTTCTTAGTTGGTAAGTTGAATTCTTCTTTTTTATAATCTTTAAAATAAATATGTGGAATAGTTGCTCCTGTATTGTATTTTTCTAGATGCATCGATTTAACTGCATAATATAGATATTTTGGTTCTATCTCTTCTTTCGGAATTAAATATTGTAGTGTACCAATAATTGATGATTTTTCTGGCAAAAACATTGTTCTTCCGACTCCCGCTCCATCTTTAACTACTGCTACATACGCCTTTTCTTGATGATATTGATCTATGTATTTAATTAATCCACTTGCACCGAAAATTGGATAATCACCACAAAGAAATTCTAAGTCCTTTTGCGCATATGATGAAGATTCTCTATTACATACTTCTTCAAGTGTTACTCGCATCTTCCCTACAAACCCAAATTTGAACTTAAGCAATATACCTTCTATGAGACTGTTTAACATTATTTTGATCCACCATAGCATAATGCATAGTTGTATCAATTTTAGAATGTCCTAGCAATTGTTGCACCTGTTCAATTGGCATGCCTTTATCAATAGCTCTGGTTGCTAACGTTCTTCTAAATTTATGAGGATGCACTTTCTTTATTCCTAAATTTCTACCCAAAGATCTTAATCTAATTTCTACACCACTTATATCTAATCTATTATATGGTTTATTTAATGATACAAACAAAGCAGGATTATCATCATCTCTATTATTCAAATAATTTCTTAAATGAATCTTTGTTCTAGCATCAAAATACACAGGTCTCTCTTTATTACCTTTACCAAAGACAACACATTCTCTATTCTCAAAATCAATATCATTAATATTTAATCTAACTAATTCACCAACTCGCATACCTGTTGATGCTAACAAATCAATAATTGCTAAATCACGAATATTAGTAGCATTATCCCTTAACATTTCCAACGCTTCATCAGAATATGTTTCCTTAACCGTTTTATCTGTTCTAATTTTATGTATACGTCTCATAGGACTTTTAATAATATAATTCTCTTCTTCTAACCATGAGAAGAAACTAGATATAATTCTTCTTATATTATCAATATTAACTCTAGTACAAGAATTTTTATCTTGATATCTAGATAAATAACATCTTAAATCATCTGTTGTCATATGTGTAAAATGAATAAAAGATGAATCAACAAGTCTGTCCAATGTAGATTTATAATATCTCATTGTCTTTTCACTACAGCCTTCTATTTTCTTAGCCGCAATGAAACAACTTATTAATTCATCATTTGTATATTTATATTCAACTATATTTTCTTTCTCATTAGACAGTTCCACTTTATCTAATACTCTAACTATTGTTTGATGCAATAATTCCATTTGTGCATTATCTAAAAAACGCAACATAGATTGTTCAATTTCTTTAATTAAGATTTCTTTCATGTTAATAATCTCTCTTTCTTTATTAACACAAAATATATCATAAATATTATCCAAAGTATTCTTGCATTAAACTATCAAATAATTGTTGTAATTCATCAATAGACTTCTGAATTGCAACTTTTGATTTGTCGGTCTGTTCGACGAAAGTTGCAAACTCGTTTATATCTGCCATATTAGGCAATGGCAAACTAATTTTGTTAAGCATATTTCCCGTTATTTGATTGATTGTCGTTGTCGCACCAGTAGCAATTTGCCGCCTAAATGCATCCATTTGAAAATAAGTCATCAAATACGGATAATATCTGCTCCTAATAATCATCATAAAGGCACCAAAGGTCATTGGTTCGGAAGGATTCTTTATAAGAGCAACTTTGCCAACTAATCTGGCACTACCATTTCTCGAACACATTAAAATATCATTGTTCTTAACATAGAGTTTTTCCTTAATAGGGCAATCAACTCGTACTGTATCAACAAAATCTAACTGACTATTCTGTATATTACTCGAACGAAGAACAACTGTGCCATCATTGGTAACATTATCAGGAGAATAAGTCAAACCATTAAAGTATTCTGCAATCTCGGAAAGCAATACCTTTTTGAACCCTTTGGGATTGGTTTCTGGGTCACCAAACAGTTCGATAAATCGGGATTTGATTAGGTTATCTAATAAAGATAATTGTTTCTTTTTATCATCTAGTATTTTACTTATTTTATTCAGTTTATTAATAATATCACTTTGATGTTCAATACTTGATTCTGGTATATCCAAGTCTTTCATTTTCTTTTTGTTTATGAATTTTACCGTTCCTCCACTCAATAGAGAATTAAATTTATTGTTTTTCAATAAATAATCAAAATAGTATTTTATATATTGTGGCTTATACTGCTCAATATCAACTCTTATTAAAAACAAATTCCAAGCAATTAAAAACTCTATATCGTCTTCAACCACTATTGATTTACCAATAGTACCTATGTTAGCTAATAAAATATCACCTTTTTGAGGATTGTATTTGTTAAAATATTTATTTTTATCAGAAATCCCTAAATATTTAACATCATCTAAATCTAGATAACCTGAAGTAATATTTTTTGACTGAATTATAGGTGTTCCTACATTTTGATATTCAACTTTATCAGCAACTGTATTTATTCCTTGATGCATTTCTAAAGTTATATTACCTAACTTCATTCTCCTTTACAAACCCAAATTTGTATGTCCACTCATTCGGGCTCTGCCTCCTTTCTATTATTTATTTAATAGATTCTTTAATTCTAATAATTCTTTTTCAATTTCTTTATCTAATTCAAAAATCTTAGCCAAGATTTCTTCTGTAGGAGGATACTCCACAGGTACATATTTAGTTTCTTTATATTTATTAATAGATAAATCATATTCATTCTTAACAATTTCATCTTTAGTTACAAAGAAACTCTTATCAGTTCTTGCTCTTTCTTTTTCATTTTCTAAATGATTATATCTTTCGATAATGTCTGGAATGTCATTTTCTTTCACTTCACTTCGTTTATCATCTAATGAATAACCATCTGATTCCATATTATAGAACCAAACATCTTTTGTACCACTTGGATCTTTAGTAAATACTAATACCGCAGTAGACACTCCAGCATAAGGTTTAAATACACCTGAAGGCATAGAAATAACTGCTTGTAACTTATTATTTTCTACAAGTTCTTTTCTAATCGATTTATGTGCTTTAGATGAACCAAATAACACCCCATCAGGAACAATAGCAGCGCATCTTCCACCCATTTTTAAAGACTTAATAAACAATGCTAAGAATAATAATTCCGTTTTCTTAGTTTTGCATAAAGCAGAAATATCTTTTGAAATATCTTCTTCAAATACACTACCAGTAAAAGGTGGATTGGCTAGAATAAGTGAATATGCTTCACGTTTCTTATTTTCATCAGATAATGAATCTTGACGTTTAATAGTAGGATTATCTACACCATGTAACAACATATTCATAGCCCCAATACGCAACATAGATGGGTCTGTATCAAATCCGTAAAACATATTATTACTAAAGTGTTCAACATTTTCTTTCTTCAATAATTCTGTTTTATAGTTTTCTGTAATGTATTCAGACACACCCAATAAGAATCCTGCGCTACCCATTGCTGGATCCATTACAATATCATTCAATGTTGGTTTAACTAATTGCACCATCATATTAATAATATGTCTAGGAGTTCTAAATTGCCCCAATGCACCAGCTGAAGACATTTTTCCTAAACAATATTCATAAGTATCACCCATGATATCTTTATTACTCATATCAATTTCGCTTAATACGTCTACACAAACCGTTAATACTTTTGCGGATGGAATCAAGAATACTGCATCTTGCATAAAACTAGAAAAAGCAGTCTCTTTTTCTTCTCCATTTACTGTTTTAATAAATGGAAATACATAATTTCTAACAACTTCAAACATTTGAGTAGATTCTTTATGCTTAAAGTTTTGCCATCTCAATTCTGTATATGGAATTGTCATTTTCCCTTCATCATCTACTGAGAAATCACCTTGTTTAAAAACTGTACTTTGATATTGCAAACCGAAAAGAGAAGCGTTAGCTTCTTTCTTCGTTTCAATATCATCTAATAATTTCATAAACATTAAATATGTAATTTGCTCTAAAACTGTAATTGGGCTAGAAATACCACCAGTCCAAATCGTATCCCAAATCTTATCAATCTTAGACTTTAATTCACCTGTTATCATAGTTTTATTCTCCTTGTAGTGTTACACAATTATGCACAGTATTTACAATATTAACTACCAAAGTTGCTTTATTTCCAAACAAATCCAAAACTTGATAATTATTAAATGGAGCCTCATAAATCACAGTATTAGGAATAATATCACCATTTTCTCTAGCATAATTAATAATTGAATAAATAAATTCTTGTTGTTGTGCAGTCAAATAATTTTCATTCAAATATTCACCAAATTTCTTATTAACCGCTTCCTGTTCTATACCAACAATAGAACGAATAAAAACAGCTAAATTATCTAATTTAGTAAATTTATAATAGTCTTCCTTACTTCCTGTTTGTACCCATAAAATATTTTCCAATTCTTCAAAATCTTCATAAGTTAAGGTCTCAAGATTTTTAATCTTTTGAATTGTTTTATTGTGAGAATTTTCCATCAAGTAATCTACCACTTTTTCATAGTAGGTTCTAATATCAATCAAACCGGAAAAGTTAGAATCCTTAGTAATGGTTTCATCGTCTGTATTAATAAAGGCTTTTGGATGATCTCCACCAGAAATATATTTCATTAATCCTCTGATTGATTTACGATAATATTCCATATCCTCAACAGTAGGATTATTCCATACATTTCCATAACACAATTCATTTAAATCATCTCGTTTATCATAGATTTCTGAAATATTTGCAATTTGTAGAAGATATTTACAAAGATCTCTAACAACTTGAACTACATTTACTACAGTTTCAATAGAACCTGTTGTTAAGATTGCATATTCTATTTTTAACATCTTCAAATCAAATGAATATGATAAATAATTATCATGAATATCGCTATCTAATAATGATGTTAAATAATACTTAATTTCTTTCACATTTAGAACAGATAGTGCATCCCAACTGTTTATCGAACAGTATTTATCAACATAACTCATTTTATCTCTAACTGATGTTTTTCCTGATGAATTTTTAATACTCTCTATTTGTGAATGTAATAATTGTTTTAATTCTTTATAATATTGTTTTTCATAATCAACCACTTGGTGATCTATCTTTTGCAATTCCAATAACATATCTAATCGCATTTCAAATAGTTTTTGAGTGATAGATTTACCATTTGCACCATCAGAACCATCTGGATGGGTATCAAAATATTCGAAATTTCCACAATAATCAAATATTAAGAAATAACGTTTGTCATTTCCATCAATCAATCCAGAACATAGTCTTGTTCCTCTACCAATCATTTGAACAAACTTAATTTTAGATCTTACTTGTTTAAAGAATACTAAATTAAGTACACTTGGAACATCAATTCCAGTATCCAACATATCTACAGACACCGCAATTCTAAAGCCATCTTCTGTTTCAAATCTCTCAATTAATCTTTCACTATTTTTTACTTGATTATCAATTAATTGACAATAATCAGGATACTGTGGATACATTTCATTAAATGTGTCTACAATCAATTTCGCATGCAAATGATTGTACGCAAAAATAATTGATTTACCTAATTTTTGACCACCTTCAATTTTCAAACCCTTTGTCATCAAATCTTCTAATACTTGTTTACATGTATCTTTGTTATAAATAATTTTAAATAATTTTGAACCATTAATAACTGATTCATCATCATATGATTCTTCAGTAATCAAATCTACTTTTTGTTTATCCGCAATTGATAAATCTTTGTATTTAATACCAGATTGAATCAATTTCGTTGTTTTGTTAACAACTTTATACGGCACTAAATATTTATCTCTAACAGCTTCTTCTAATGAATAAACAAAGTTAGGTTCTCCACTATCACAATTAAAAAGTTCATACGTATTCGCATCCACATCTTCTTTTGGAGTGGCCGTTAATCCTACTAATAAAGAATCAAAATAACTAAAGATAACCCCATATTTATTAAAAATTGATCTGTGCGCTTCATCTATAATAATTAAATCAAATCTACCAATTGTATATTCTAATTTATCTTCTGCATCAATTACATTAATCATCGTTTGATGAGTTGAGAATGTTATTCTAGCATTAGGTTCATTTGCCAATGATTTATCAGATAATACGCAATATGTCATATCCGGTAAAAGATTTTTGAAATTCTTAAATGCTTGTCTAACCAAACTTGTTCTATCTGCTAAAAATAGCACATTTTTAATCCAATTATTTCTTGCTAATACATCAACTAAAGAAATTGCAACTCTAGTCTTACCAGTACCAGTTGCCATTACCAATAAACCTTTTCTTTGCATACTATTAAAACGTTCACAAATCTTAGTAATCGCTATCTTTTGATATGGTCTATTTGTAATATTATCTTTTATTGAAATATCTGAAATTCGTTTTACATCTCTATTATTAATTAATAATTCTAATTCAGAAATTGTATGAAATCCATTTACTACTCTAGCAGGATATTTTCCATCAACAATATACGTAGTGTATCCATTTGTATAATACAAAATCGGTATATACCCATATACCTTCTCCAAACACTCTCCATATTCTTTCACTTGGAATTGTCCCATACTTGGATCAATACTTGTTTTCTTTGCTTCTACTACTGCTAAAGGTTTCCCATCACGTCCATATAAAACATAATCACAGAATCCAACACCTGAAACATTTTGAATACCTTTGACAGGAATCTCACAACAAGCTTTTGCTGGTATAACTGAACCACACTTTACCTTATGACCATTAGAAAGAACATATTCAGAATCAACTGGAACCACTTCCCATCCTGCCTCTTGTAAGTATGTATCAATATAAACCTTTCTAGTTTCAGCCTCACTCATATGAGCTGGAGTAATAGCACTAATAGTAGCATTGTCTCCATCAACATTGCATAATTTATCCTCTAAAAACTTAAGTAAATACTTAATATTATCACATGCAACTTCGGCTTGTTTTCTTTTAATCTTTCTTTCATGCAATGCATTATTTCCTACAATACGAACAAAATGCAAAGAATCTAGTAAAACATCATTATTAAAAAATTGTTTAATTGTATCATTATTGATTAACTCTAACAAAGATGCACTTAGAGGTTTACGAACACTATAAAAATCAAAAACTAAATCAATAGCTTTTTCTAATACTTGTCTGCAAACGATAACAACATCACTATTGCTTTTATTATCTTTAGCTAAGTCAAAAATAGATTCCAAAACTTCTATCTTGTTTTTATAGTCACTCATTTTTTCACCTTCATTTACATTGCATATATTATAATTATAAAACATAACAGTTATTTATAATAGTTTTATTTTTTCACATGCCCATACTACTTTATAATACTTTGGATTATTCCAGATCTCTTTACTCTATTATTCTCCACTATTCTTATTCCCACAAAACTATGCTAAAATACATATATAAACATAGAAAGGACATACACTATGAACAATCAACCAAACAAAGAAACAATCATTAATGAAATCAAAGAAGAAATGAACGAACTAAAACAAGAAGTACAAGAAACTATCCAAGAACTAAAAGAACAACCACTTCTAGACAAAATCAAACAAGAAGGAAAAGAATTATTACAAGAAATGTTAGACGACTTCAAAGATGTAAAAGAAGAAGTCAAAGAAGTGATTAACGATTTAAAAGACTAGTAGGTAACACACCTACTTTTTTTAACAACAAAAAACTACTTATCCTAAGACAAGTAGCTCTATTTATACACATCTTTTCTATGACCAACATCAATAATTAAAATAGTTAATACAAAATCATTAATTTCCGCAAACAATCGATAATCGCCAACACGATATCTCCAAATTCCTTTAAGATTACCCGTTAATGCTTTACCATGAACTCTAGGATCATCACAATCAACCAAATTCTTAACAATCCAATTCTTAAGTAAACGCACCGTTTGTTTATCTAATTTCTTTAATTGTTTGATTGCAAAATCTGTAAATTTAACTTGATACACAACATCAAACCTCTAACATATTCCACACATCCGTATGATCATATGCATGTTCTTCTTTTGATTTTTTCAATGCATGAAGAATTCTATCCTCATCCATTTTCAAATCATCTTCAATCCTATCCAAAATAGACTCACGAACAAACTGAGACAAATTCAAATGATTCATCTTCACATACTCATGCAACTGCTTTGCTTCCTCTTCAGACATTCTAAAAGAAATAGTAGGCATATTCTTCGCTCCTTTATGTATTACTTGTAATACAATTTCATTATACATAACACTCCTCCTTTATTCAATAACTCCTACACTTATATATACGCCAACTTTTATAAAAACTCCTGCCCAAACACTAAAAAAGGACCATATACATGATCCTAAATTTACTAATGAAAATATAACTTTACTTGTTCTTCTATTTCTAATTTCATCCTTTCATAAGTACCATCATAATGAAAATGCTCCATGTCATTTCTAACCTGCTTTGGAAACAATTCTTCCATATCAATTGGATAATAGATTCCATCTCGAGGATAATCACTAGCCAATACAAGATAATTCTCATTCACAATAAAACGATGCGGAATACTATATGCACTATTCAATTTAATTTCATTATTATCTAAATAATAATTCTCCAATACTACCCAAGCATACACATAATATCGATCCTCTTTCTCTTCAATTAAATAGGTATGCATACTCACAAAACTATGCTCATTCTCATATTTCTTACTCAATGATTCTTCATTAAGCACATAATCCTTAATAGCCAAAGTAAGATACTCATCATTCAAATTTACAGGAGGAAAATAATCAATTCCCCAAGTACTAAATACCACCGGCTGATTATGATTCATACGATTCACATCAACTACAAACAAACAGAAACCTATTAGTAAAATCATACCGATTGCGACTATAACTCTACGAAATACCTTCTTATTCTTTTGAATATGTAAATTCGAATACTTAATGGTTTCAACCACATTCTCTTCTAATTTTTGTTGATACAACTCTTCAGATAATCTTTCACCACTTAACAACTCATTCACTGAAACACCCAAAGCCTCACTAAGCGGCAACAACATCCCTAACTCAGGTAAGCCTCTACCATTTTCCCATTTACTAATCGCACGATCTGTAATTTGTAAGATTTGTGCTAACTCCTTTTGCGTTAACCCCTTTTCTTTTCGTAATAACGCAATAAACTTACCAATCTTTTCTTGATTCATACATCTCACCCACTTACATATTACACGATACTTTCCAAAGATACACCAAACGAACCGTAGAATTGTAAATATTATTGTACAAAAATATGTACACCACTACTTCACTTGAATTAACAATACTATTAATTGGTTCTATACTGTAATCGTAAAGAAACGAGGACTACCTATGAATGGCTATGGTAAAATATTTATATTACTTGCATTATATATTATCTTTTTTCCAATCATAATTATTCTTCAACTATGTAAAAACTCTTAACATTATTTCAACAGCAACAAAGGATTCAACAACAATTCTTGAATCATATTTTGAAAATTAGAAATATCTTGTACTTTCGCAATAGATGTAATCTTATTTCCAACATCTTTACTAGAAGCTCCACAATGATAAATCACTTCATCTGTTGTACCATAATCTAAAATAATATATCGGTCATGATACTTATTATTCGTAGTTTGAAAGCCAATATTCACATTAGGATATTGGCTTTTAAAATCATTAAATTCAACCATAGTTAAACCTTTACCTACATTATCAGAAAAAATAATTATCATTATAGAAGACACTATATTCTTTAAATGCACCAGTGTTCTTACACCAATATAATTATCAATGATATATATAGACTTTTTAGCCAAACCATAGATTTTCTCATATACTAAATCTGCAGAAAACCTTTCACCATTAAGCAATAAATATTCATTCGTTTTAGTTGAACTAATAAACTCTTCCATAACTTCATCTAAATAGCTTTTGGTAACCATTTCTTTCTCATGTTTTTGAACAACATTAGCAATATCATTCACCTGCATAGACAATCGCAAATAATCTTGATTCGTAATCATATTACGATTTTCAACTAAATAATGACGCATCTCTTTAAAAGTTCGAATAATTAAAATGCTTTGTTTAACAGCTATATCACTTTTTAAAACTGTCGCTAGCATATAAACACCTTGTTCCGTAAAGACATAAGGCAAGTATCTTCTTCCTCCATCCTGACCGCTAAATAACGAATTATCTTGTGAGGTCACAAATTGTGACCTCACAGTAATAAGTTCCTCCATATTCAATTGAAACATAAAATCTTCAGGAAATCTTTCCATATTTCTTTTTACTTGCTGATTAAACTTCTTAGTCTCATAGCCATACAATAGTGCCAAATCACTATCCAGCATTACTTGAACACCACGAATTGTATAAATCTTTTTCACTATACCTTCCTTATTATTAATAATTTCATCTTTTAAGTCGATGTTTTCCATATAAATCCACCTCTACTTATATATACGTCAACTTTTTCAGAAATTCCTACCATTTCATATACTATTTTTTGAGGTCAAAATTTTAACCTCAAATATTTCCTTCTGTAATCCTTTAATAAAACACAAAAAAAGATCACTACACGTGATCCTTATTACTCTTCCTATTTTTAAATGCTCCTACTACCGTTTGACTAATCAAACACAATCCATTAATAACAATAGAAGCCATTGTACAACCCCATAACATCTTACTCATAGTAGGCATAACATCTTCTAATGCTCCCCAGTTTTGTTCAACTACCCATTTAGCTTCAGCACTATAACAAGCACATAGTGTACAACAAGTGAATGCCATACTAATAAATCCTACAATTAGTACTTTCTTACCCTTAAATGTTAATACGACATTTAATATTGCAAATAGAATTGCTAATATACCAAAGACAAACCACATACACACTACCTCCGTACTATATATGTATTATAACATTTGTTACATAAAAAAAGAGTAACAATTGTTACTCTAGGTTCTAGCCATACCATCTACACTTAAGACAACTCCTGTAATATAACTAGCTTCATCCGAAGCAAGGAAAACAAATGCATTCGCAATATCTTCTGGTTGACCTAAACGTCTTAATGGAATTGTATTAATAAGTGGTTCAATCACTTCCTTAGGTACTGCTTTCATCATATCTGTTTCCGTAATACCAGGAGCCACCGCATTCACACGAATCCCCTTAGGACCAAGTTCTCTAGCCAATGATACTGTTAAACCATTTACCGCAAACTTACTTGCAGGATATGCAAACCCACTTGGTTGACCAGAAATACTTACCATACTACTAGTAGAAAGAATAACCCCACTACCTTTAGCAACCATACATTCACTAGCTACTCGAGTCGCATTAAATACACCCTTCACATTTAAATCCATCACTTTATCATAAGTATCTTCCGTATACTCCATAAACGGTGTTCTTTCCGATACCCCAGCATTATTCACCAAAATATCAATACAACCAAACTCTTTGATTGCCTTTTTAAACTCTTCACGCACCGAATCTAAACTTGCTAGATTGGGACTAATACCACCCACAATAGCATCCGGATACTTTTCTTTCAATTGTTTCACCGCTCTATCTGCACTTTCTTGTGTACTAGCTGTAATAATAACACGCGCACCCTCTTCTAAAAATCTATCTGCAGTGGCATATCCAATACCACGACTTCCACCTGTAATAATTGCCACTTTATTCTTCAATCTCATAACGCGACCTCCTTTATCTGTATCTATAGTATACCTTAAAACAGTCTCTACACCTATTTATTTGCCCTAATTAATTTTACAAATAAAGAATATATATTAAAATAAAAGTAAACATGGGAGGTACTATATGAAACCAATCAACCTATATACTTATAAATCCACACACAATAGTTTAGATATGCAAACATTTATGAACTATTTACAACATGAATACCAAACCAATCAAAATAAACTAGAAATCTTAGATACTATCCAATTTATCAATCAACTAGAAACTACAAACATGAAACTCTTTGATTACTACTATATTGGTTTTACCATCCCACAAATCTCTAAAGAATTTGACTTATTACGCATTAGTGATGAATACATCGTTAATATTGAATTAAAACACAAATGCACCAAAGCCAAAATCAAAAAACAACTACTACAAAATCGTTACTATCTAAAAGCTAGTCATAAAGCTTGTTATTGTTATAGTTATATTGCCAATACCAACAAACTATACAAACTTGTCAATAACTCTATCATAGAAACTAGTTTTTTGGATGTCATTGAAACCCTTCAAAACCAGCAAACATTTCCACCAATCAACCTTAATGCTATGTTTGCACCAATAAAGTATTTAATCTCACCATTTAACGAACCACAAAAGTTCTTAAACAACGAATACTTTTTAACCAACCAACAAGCAGATATCAAAAAGAACATTACTAAACAACTACATAAACAAAACTTTATTGCCATTACTGGAGATGCAGGTACAGGAAAAACCCTATTAACCTATGATTTAGCCAAAGAATACCAAAACAAATATAAAGTAACCATTATTCATTGTGGTCCACTAAACCAAGGACAACAATACTTAATACAACAAGGATACAATATTGTACCACCAACAACACAAATTCAAGCAGACATCATCATTATTGATGAAGCACAACGCATGGAACCTGACATTTTACATACCCTTATCCAACAAGTACAACAACAAAATCTTACTTGTATTTTTTCCTATGACCCAAAACAAATATTAACCAAACAAGAACAACAATGGAACCATGCCAAAACCATTGAACAACTCTGCACACAAACACACAAACTATCTGGTAATATTCGCACCAACCGTCAAATATTCGCCTTTATTACCAATGTATTCGATCTAACAAAACGTAATCCAAATTATCAATATGAACAAATATCGCTATCCCACTTTACCAATATTACAGATGCGAAATCCTATATTAACTATCAAAAAAACAATCATTATACCTTTATCAATTATACGGGCACTAATTTTAATGACAATCCAGATATCATTGACCAACTACAAACCCTTCAACTCTATAATACCCATGAAGTCATTGGTCAAGAATTTAATAAAGTGATTATCGCCATTGATAAAACCTTCTATTACAACAAAAACAAATTAGAATCTAAACAATGGGAAAACATACCCTATGAACCAAGTAAAATGCTCTTTCAATTAATCACACGCGTAAGAGAACAACTATGTATTGTCATTATTGATAATCCAGAACTATTTACCAAAATCCTAAAAATCAAAGAATAATTACCCAAAAAACTACCCATATGGTTAGTGTAAAAACAAGAAAGGATTTGCTAAACTAAAGATGTAAAGGAGATATTATGCATTCATAATACTTGTAATGGGAAAAAGTATAGTACTAGATAGAGGGTTGTGCAAGTGGCCGTACTATATATGATCTTGTCGCATTCGACTACGTCGATTCTTAATCGATCTCTCCTTTACTTTTTTTGTAGGTGATAATATGAGCATATTACAACAATTAAAAGACGACACAAAATGGCAAGCATTTCTAAACAAAAAACTAGAAAGCCATTTACCAAACACCATTTTAGAACAATACAAAACCTTCATAAACAACAAACAATACCAACCACTCGTAGACAAAATCATCAATGGTTCCTATACCTTTTCTACGCCAAGAAAAATCCTAATTGGCAAAATGGGAAAAACCAAAAAACGCACCGTCTACCTTTTTCAACATGATGAAAACTACATCTTAAAAATGCTAACGTATTTATTATATGAATACGATCATTTATTTAGTCCCAATCTATTCTCATTTAGACAAAACAGTGGTGTAAAAAATGCCATTCACTATATTACACATCATAAAATAGATACTATGTATGGCTATAAAGTAGATATTCAAAACTATTTCAATAGCATCGATATCCAACTTTTATTACCACAACTACAAAAAGACTTACAAGATGAACCACTCTACCAATTATTTCATCAAATACTAACCAAACAACAAACACTATATCATGATGAAATCATCAAAGAACAAACAGGTGCTATGGCAGGCGTTCCTTTATCCACCTTTCTAGCCAATTACTATTTAAAAGATTTAGACGCATACTTTCATCAACAAGGTATTATTTATGCTCGTTATGCTGATGATATCCTATTCTTTGCCAATACCTTAGAACAGTTATTGGAATATAAACAATATCTTATACAATATTTAAAAAACAAACACTTAACTATTAATACTGAAAAAGAATATATCTATCAACCAAAAGAAAAGATTGAATTTCTCGGTTTTAGCTATGAAAATGGAACCATCGATTTAAGCGATAATACCATCAAAAAAATGAAAGGCAAAATACGTAGAACCGCTAGAGGACTACGTAGATGGAAACTAAAAAAACAAGCAAGCAATGAAATTACACTTAAAGCCATGAACCGCAAATTTAACAAAAAATTCTATGGTAAAGAAACCACCGATTTAAGTTGGCAATATTGGTTCTTCCCAACAATTACCACTTCCAAAAGTCTAAAAATCATTGATACCTATATGCAACAATGGCAAAGATACATCATTACAGGAAAACACAACAAAACCAATTACAAAAAAGTTCCCTATAGTTTCTTAAAGAAATGTAACTATATACCACTTGTTCATGCCTATTATACATACAAAGAGGAGAAATAATCTCCTCTTTCATTTAACAATAATTTCTTCCTTCATAGAGTTTACTACATCCAAAAATGCTTGTTCAATATCCCTATAATCATATGTATTCAACAACACCCGCATTTGCCTAGCAATCGACAACACCAAATGCAACTCATCAAACTTCACCCGACTCATCACATACTGCACATCCAACAAATACTGCTGATACTGATAGGCACTATAGATTTCATCCTCCGTTAATTCAATTGTGACTTCTTTGTTATCAATCATTCTAGAAATATACATACAACCACCTCTAGTGATAGTATATCTAGTTTTACATTATCTACAGTTCCATTTTTGGGACATAAGACAGTTTATATAATTTAATCGCTAAAGATATTGGTTGTATAACTACAATAACAATAAATAATAACCATATCCAAATACCTTCAACCACAAAATACGAATGATACATCCATAAAACAACAATATATAATAGTTGATCAATACAAAAATTCATAAAAATATATTTCTTATCACTTAACCATTTATCAAGATATTTCTTACCCATATCAATCAGCATATGCGAAACAAATATAACCAGTAAAAATGCTACCCATTCGATAAGATCATATCCAAACAAAAGTACACTACCCATAAAAGGTAATACATAAATAAGTACGTGTAATAATAGATACGCAAATGAAGTCTTCTTCAACTGAATCAACTGATTCCATTACAAATAATAATCACCAATAAAATGACACATCAACAACACTAACATACTTCAAACAACTCCAATACTCTTTCCATATCCTTAGCTATCAATCCATCCTTCATAGACGTATTCACAAAACGATGCTTTAATTTCTTAAAGAAATAAATATCATCTAAAATAACCATTTCTTCTTCCGCAATATTATGTTCACTCATATATAACAACACTTGTTCTTCCCTTTGTAATTTACGATCCTTTGATGTAATACCTTCCCACAATGGAATACCATAACTTTCAAAACAATCTTTTAAATCCATAAGTGCATCATCAAAAAAACGCCAACTACTACTAATGATAATATGTACATCACCCAAAGCATCACAAAGCTCTTTAAACACCTGTACATTTTGATCATCTAAAATAGTGCCACTTGTATAATTATTCAATACTCCATCAATATCTAAAAATATATACTTCATAAGCTTTCACCTAAATACATCATATCATATAAAAAGAAAAACAAACTATTAACTAAATTTCCATAATAAAAAAAAACCACTATTGTGGTTTTTTAATCTAACTATTTTTTATACGTTATTATTTTCTTTAAAATCTGTTCTTTCGACAATCCACCATATTTTCTTGCGAAATCATCAAAACTAGCATTTTTATCAAGTCCTAAACATACAAATAATTCTTCTTTAATATGTTTATTATACTCTTCAAGCAAATTGTTTTTCCAATAATATTTTGTCTTTCTTTCTTCTTTAGAAAGTAACCAATTATCTGCACGAATACTTATACTTACACCTGCATGAGGAGAAGTATAATTTGATAACAACTGTATCAAATTAGGGCTCAAACTTGAATATGGAAGTTCTACAGATGCAGTCCCCCACTCTACATAAAGTGTATATTCCTCAAACTTTGGAAATAAGCCATCATTCCTAAAAGACTCCTCTGTAAACAAGGTAAAATGATCATTTGTAATAGTATGTTTGGTACACACTATATTAAATTCTAAATCTTCCTCATCTAATTCTTTATGTCCAATAATAGGATGCGTTCCCCAAATAATATCACAATCACTACAAATACTTAATCTATCCAATGGTACATTTAACAAATCTTCCACTGACAAATTACCATTTGTTGTCACTAAGTCATAATTTCGAACCATAATTGGAACTGTCATTAATGAGCGCAAACTATGCCGCTTTGGTAGTTCCTCCCATTTTCGAATCTTCGATATCTCACCAGTAATAATTCCATATCCATAACGAAAACGATCTAATTCAATTCTAAAAATATCGCCTGGTTTATATTTCACAGTCACATGCTTTGAATTACGCATACGTTCAATTCTTTCAAAATAATTTTCAGGACAAGTTTTTATATAATACTCCATAAAACTCTGAAATTCATCATTAGAGGTTATTTTATGAATTCTATCTTCTTCACCAATAGCTAATTCCTGATTACTCCTAATATTTCTAACAAAAATATAAGCTTGTGGTCCTTCTTCATAATACCTTAATGTGTATTGAAACTCACAACCCATTGGATAAACGGCTAATACATTAGTTGCATTGACCTTTTTCTTTTTTCCACGAGAAGTTAGTGGTAATAAATACTCTCTATTTTCTGTCACCAATTGCGTATCATGCTCCGTTAAAAATACAGATACTATACGACCATCATTTAACATTTTATACTCATCAACAACAACTTTTTTGATGATATTTTCACTCCAATACAATGTAACACGTTTATAATTATAATTCGTTTTACTCAAAAAATGAGTAGTATCCCAAGTAGTATCCATTGCATTTATACCAAAATATTTTCTATGCAAATCATTAATATTTAAAAAATGATTTTCACCAAATAGTTCATTCCAAGACCAAGCCATATATGATCACCTCTTTTTATAAATATAGCATATACAATTTATTCATACTTCTTCAATGCCTTTGTTAAAACATCTACCATCTTACTTCTAAGTTCCCTTGGCTTTACAATCTCCATATATTCAGAATACTGCATAGCCAAATAGATAACACCCTGTTCACTACTTTGAATCGTTGTTAAGAAATAATCTTCTCCAACTTTTTCAATAGGAATCTCTTTACCAAAAGTATCAATCATATCATCCAAAATACGATTATGACACTTCAAAGTCACTTCCAACTCATCTCCACCATACATATACAATTTATTCTTCGCATACTCATATGGATCCTGTGTTTCTACTTTAATTACTGGCTTCTCTAACTTTTCAATATTCTGCATCTTATCAATACGATAATGCGATAACTCATTATACTTTTCATTCATACCAATTAAATAAGCTTTATCATGCATATATACCAAATAATATGGATGCAACTCATATTTTTTATCACGCTTATTTACCAATTCTTTATTATGATTGTATTTCATATAATCAAACGAAATACACACCTTTTGATCAATCGCTTCAAACAACGTTTGAAAATTTAAAAAGAACTCCTGATTCTCCTTCTTACGCAAATTCTTTAAATACACTGCATGATGATATCGTTCTTGAATATATTCACTTTGCGTTAATAACAACTTCTCAATTAAATCATTTGAATGTTTACTAGGTACAAAATGAGACGCATGAATCACATTACACAACAAAAGCACTTCCGGTAATTCCAATACACGATCTTCTAAATAATATCCTTTATTAGCTTCAGTATATTCACTAACTTCAATACCCAATTCTCTAAGCAACTTCAAATCTGAATACAACGTTCTTCGTTCAATTTGAACTCCATATTCACTATCTAACTTCGCTATAATTTCACTTGTACGCATTGGATGATTCTCATCACTATACTTTTTAAGAATCAAATATACAGCAATTACACTTAACTTTTTATTATAATTCATATACAAATCTCCTGTACTTTTCTATGTACATAATACCAAATATTTCCAAACTTTGCTTACTTCTCATAAAAAAGATGTACATAAAAATGTACAAGCATAAATATTATTTACCTTTTAGGTTAATTTTTATTGACTAGCAATACACTAAACTCTATAATAGATTTACCTAACAGGTAAATTCAAGAGGTGATTATTTGAAAGTAACATACAAAAATAAAAATCTCGAAAAAACATGCACCGTGTATGCCATTACTAAAAAATAATATGGTGAAAAAATGGCAATAAAAATTCACCAACGCATTACAGAACTTACTGCCGCTACATCCATTGAAGAACTAACAAAAAATAAAATTGGTCGTTGTCATCTTCTTAAGGGTAACAGAAAAAGTCAATATGCAATGGATTTAGAACATCCCTATCGACTTATATTTATAGAAGTTGAAAACGAATTACAAATTGTTAAAGTCATTGAAATTGTTGATTATCACTAATAGAAAGAAGGAAATAAGATGCTTGAAAGTAGTCGTAATTATGTCGCAATACCTCCTGGTATGACAATAAAAGAATTATTACAAGATAGAGGAATCTCACAAAAAGAATTTGCTGTTCGTATTGGTGCTAGTGAAAAACATGTTAGTAAATTAATTAATGGGGAAGTTCATCTTACAATGGATATGGCTAGGAAGTTAGAAACCGTATTGGGACCATCTACACAGTTTTGGTGCAATTTAGAATCTTTGTATCGGGAGAACCTCGCTTTAGCAAGCGAGGAAAATGCACTAGATGCTGATAAGAATATATTAAATATGTTTTCATATAATGAAATAGCAAATTTAGGTTGGGTAGAGAAAACAAATAATAAAACACAAAGAATCTATAATTTAAGAAAATTCTTTGAAGTAGCTCAATTATCATTTTTAAATGAGCAATTAATTCCTAATGTAATTTATAGAAAACTATCATTAACAAATTCATCTGATTATAAGTTACTTGCATGGTGTCAAAAAGCCAAACTAGACGCAAGAAATATTTATACAAATAAAATTAATATATCTCTATTAAAGAGAAAACTACCAGACATTCGTTATTTATGTAATCTAACTCCTAGTGAATTTTGTGATACTTTGGTATCAATACTAGCAGAATGTGGTATTGCATTAGTGTTTTTACCACACTTAAAAGGTAGTTTTCTTCATGGTGCTACATTTTATGACAATCACAAAATTGTTGTTGGTTTAACTGTTAGAGGAAAAGATGCTGATCGTTTTTGGTTTAGTCTTTTTCATGAGCTAGGACATATTATTAATGAAGATTATTTACATGATGAATATTATGAAGATATCGAAAGAAATGCAGATACATTTGCACGCAATCTACTAATTAACGAAACTGATTATCAAAATTTTATCCTAAAAAATGCGATTACAGAAAAATCTATAATAGATTTCGCAAATTCACAATCTATTGATCAAGGAATTGTTGTCGGTAGATTACAAGCAGATGAAATCATTCCATACTCATCTTATAATTATTTAAAGACAAAATATGAAATTAATGAATGATGATAACCTATCATCATTCTTTATTTATATACATGATTACTTTACTACAAACACTATCAGGTAAAACCTTTACCAAAATACTTAATACTTTACTTTGCATATTACAATAAACAATTGCTTTATTTTTCAGTAATCCTTGATATCCCTTTAATGCTACTTCTTTTGCGGTAATTGCATAGTTTTCTTTTTTGCGTTTCATATTTGCACTTTGTTGAAACTGTGTCTTCACAGAAGGCGGACAAAGCGTTGTCACATGAATATTATGTGGTTTAACTTCTTCCCTTAATGCACTAGAAAACCTCGTCACAAACGCTTTAGACGCATAATACACCGACATCTTTGGACCACTACACAACCATGCCGTACTTGAAACATTTAATATTTTACCACTGTTATTTTGTATCATATCCGGTAAAAATAGATGTGTTAATTGCATTAAAGACACAATATTCAACTGCACCATATCATATTGACGATCCCAACTAGAACAAGCATATTCACCAAAATCACCAATACCTACATTATTCACTAAACAATCAATAGTTAAATTCATTTGTTTACAATCGTTATATACATCCATAGCCGCATCTTTCATTGTTAAATCTTTACAAACACAACAAACAGAAACAGCATATGCATCTTCAATTTCTACTTTTACTTTATGTAAATTCTCTTCATTACGAGCTACTAATACAAGATTATAACCATTAGACGCAAATACTTTAGCTAACTCTTTCCCAATACCCTGACTCGCTCCTGTAATTAAGGCATAAGACATAAAACCACCTCAACACTATGATACCACTAAAAAAAGTGATAAACATTACATTTATCACTTAAGCTTCAACTGCTAACTTTTTCTTAACCTTACCCAAAACAAATACAAACGTTAGAATATGTAACCCAGCCGTAATTATCCAACTAATTGGATAAGAAATATATACGGTATCAATAATCGGATTCATTGGGAAAATAAAAGCAATCCATACAAGTCTAAATACACACGCACCCATTAAAGACACAAACATCGGGAAAATAGAATATCCTAGACCACGCAATGTACCAACCATTACATCCATAATGCCACATAAGAAATATACCTTACATACATAACTCAAACGAATCATACCCGCTTCAATAGAAGGTAACTCCGTCGTATAAATACCCAACAAAGGCTCCCCAAAATACCAAGCACCCATACCTGTAATCAATCCCACAACAATAACTAAGAACTGACAAGAAAATGCCGTCTTCAATACACGATCCATCTTCTTCGCACCATAGTTTTGTGATGTAAAAGTTAAACAAGATTGATAGAAAGCATTCATCGCTACATATACAAAACCTTCAATGTTACTAGCTGCACCATTACCAGCCATAACCGCAGAACCAAAACTATTTACTGTAGATTGAATAACTACATTACTCAAAGAGAACACACTACCTTGAATACCCGCAGGCAAACCAATCTTCATAATTTCTTTTAAACTAGGCCAATCAATCTTCATTTCATCCATAATCAATTGTGTAGGACCCGGTTCATTTTTCAAACAAGTAAATACCATATATGCAGAAATCACTTGAGAAACCGTAGTCGCAATACCAACACCAGCTACACCCATATGAAAGAAAATAACCAATACTAAATTTAATGCAACATTCACTACACCAGCAATCGCCAAAAAATACAAAGGTCTTTTTGTATCCCCTTTAGCTCTTAAAATACTAGCACCATAGTTATATAACAACATTGCCGTAATACCCGCAAAATAGATTTGTAAATACAAAGTAGACAAATCAATAACATCACTAGGAACAGACATCAATTGTAATAAAGGTCTAGCCATCACAATACCAAATACCGTAAGAATCACACCACCAACTAAACTCATACAAATAGCCGTATGCACCGTCTTACGCATTTCATCAAATTGCTTAGCCCCAATTTGTCTAGCAACCAATACATTCGTACCCACAGACAAACCCATAAACAAGTTTACAATTAAGTTAACTAATGCACCAGTTGAACTAACAGCTGCCAATGCTTGATGCCCAGCAAAACGTCCAACAACAATAATATCTGCCGCATTAAATAATAATTGTAATAAACTACTTAACATCAATGGAAAAGAAAACAATAAAATCTTCGGTAACAAGCTACCTTCTGTCATATCCATACGATACGTCTTTGCCATAACATCACCCCTTAAAGAAAATTGTACTCTCATTTGTTATGAATTCAATAAAAAAATAACTAGTACTAGTTATTTTTCTCTTTCAATAAATCACGAATTTCTGTTAATAAAACTTCTTCATTACTAGGTTTAGGAGCAGGTTTAGGCTCTTCCTCTTTTTTACGTTGTAAATTCCCCATCACACGAATAATAATAAATATAGTAAGTGCAATAATTAAGAAATCCACAATATTTTGTAAAAACAAACCATATTTAATAGAAATAATAGCATCAGGGTTACTAGCATCCACTACATATTGTAAATCAGCCAAATTCTTATTACCAATTAACATACTTAATGCAGGCATAACTACATCATTCACAAGTGATGTCACAATCTTATTAAAAGCACCACCAATGATAACCCCAACAGCCATATCTACTACATTACCCTTTAAAGCAAACTTCTTAAAATCTTCAATAAACTTCTTCATATTTACATCTCCTACTTTTTATAGTACTTATCGTACCACAATTTTCCTTCATTTTCATCCATAACTACAATTCCATGTTCCAATAAAACATCTGTAGTAAAACCATTTCCCTCACAGAAATTACCAGTAAAGGTACCATCATAGATTCTACCCTTACCACAACTTGGACTATCTGATTTAAGAATTGCATACTCAATTTCAAATTCTTGCGCAATATTTAATGCTTCATATGCTCCAAATTCAAATTCTTCGGTAACATCTTTTCCTTCTTTACTCAAAACCAAATCTCCAACACGTTCACTAGGTACTCTAGGTGTATCCAATCCACCCATTTGTTCAGGACAAATACAAACCCCAATACCACGTTTTACTAGATCACATACATAATCAACTTTTTGACTTTTGCCATCATAACGACAATTCTTACCTGCTAAACACGCAGAAACCAATAATTTATCTTGCATATTATCACCTATTTCATTATATAAGAAAAAACGGTAGTTTTCACTACCGTTAGAATGTAATTTCTTTTGTTTTTGATACCTTCATGAAGACTACCAAAGAAATAATAGTTGTTGCTGTTAAGATAGTTGCTAAAGCAGCAGCCACACCATAGTTTCCTCTTGATACGTTTACATAAATCGCAAGAGTTAATGTAATTGTCTTCAAGTTATAAAGGATAATTGCCGTAGACAATTCAGTAATAATTGTAATCCATGATAATATTGCACCTGATAAAATACCATTAGCCATCATAGGAACTGTAATTTTAAAGAATGCTTCAAGCTTCGTAGAACCCAAAGAAATCGCTGCCTCTTCAATTGACATCGGAATTTGTTGTAAAACCGCAACAGAAGAACGAATGGTATACGGTATTCTTCGGATAATTAGCGCAATAACCATGATTATAGCAGTACCCGCTAATACAATAGGTTTTTTATTGAATCCTAATACTAAAGCAATACCTACTACAGATCCAGGAATAATATATGGAACCATAGATAAAGTATCAATAACTCTATTTAAGAAGTTATTTCTTCTAACAACTAAGTAAGAAATTAAAATCGCTAATACAATAACTAAAGCCAAAGCAATACCACCAATAATAAATGTATTTTCAATAGCTTTACCCATAGTATCAAACGCTTTCTTATAACTCATTAAAGAATAACCTTCAACAAAGATCTTACCACTTGTATTTTGGAATGAAGTATACATTACATAAATTTGAGGCGCAAACGCTAACATTACAACACCCCAACAATAGATATTCATTAACCAGCTCTTCCAACCTTTGATTTGTTTACGTTCAATTGGATGTAAAGCATTCATTGTAAATTGGAATTTGCTGTTAACCCATCTTTGTAAGAAGAAGATAACTGCAGTAACTAAAATCGCAATAACAGAAATTGCAGCACCAAAACTATGGTTATTACCAACTTCACCAAAGTAAGCATCATAGATAACAACTGGGAACGTACGATATCCTTCACCTAATAATAATGGAGTACCGAAATCCGCAAACGCTCTCATGAAAACCAACAATGTAGCCGCTAAAATTGTAGGCATACATAAAGGAATAATCACTTTAAAGAAACGCTTCACTCCACTACAACCCATATTTTCACTAGCTTCTAGTAATGAATTATCAATATTTTTCAACGCACCTGAAACATACAAGAATACAAGTGGGAATAATTGTAAAGATAATACTAATAAGATACCGCCAAATCCATAAATTGTAGGCATTTGGAATCCAGTTAATTTTTCAATTAAAACAGTAATAATACCACTTCTACCTAATAACAAAATCCAAGAATACGCACCAATAAATGGAGCAGACATACTACACAAAATAATGATAACTTGTAAAAATGTCTTACCCTTAATTTCATACATTTGATAGAAATATGCTAGTGGCACACCAATAATCAAAGTAATAATCGTTGCACATATACTTACTTCAAATGAATTAAATATAGTTTCTAAATAATAATTTTTTGAGAAAAATTCAACAAAGTTTTTTAATGTGAAAACGCCATCAATAACGACAGATTCTTTTAGTAATTGGAATAATGGATAAATAAGAAAAACTGCATATAATATAATGACAACAATGGAAATCAGCTTCCAAACGTCTTTTTTATTTGTATTCACCATAATATTTAATCTTTCTTATATTGATCTAAATCATTCTTTACACCAATAACTAAATTACGTTTTCCATCTTCCGTAAAGATATTAATCTTTTCATCTTTAATCTTTAATGAAACCTTAGTGCCTCTAGGAATAATACTATCAATCTTTGACTCTTGAATAATTTCAACTTCTTCACCAGTTGTTAAATGAACAAAATAGTGAGTATTTAAACCTAAGAATACACTATCATCAATAATCGCTTCTACACCTTCACAAGAAGCTTCTTGCACTACGAATTCTTCAGGACGAATAGAAACAATAACATCTCTATCCTTCATTTCTTCTGGTTTAATTGTATCCACTTTAAATTCATAGCCATCAGGCAATACAACATATGCATTACCGTCTTTAACTGTTAATTTAGAGTTTAAGATATTTGTTCTACCAATGAATGTAGATACAAATAAATTACTTGGACGTTGATAAATATCTTTTGGAGTACCAATATGTTGAATATCTCCACCTTCCATAACCGCAATACGATCACTTACAGCCATCGCTTCTTCTTGGTCATGTGTTACATAAACTGTTGTAATACCAACGTTATGTTGAATATTCTTAATAACTGTACGCATTTCTACACGTAACTTCGCATCAAGATTTGATAAAGGTTCATCCATCAACAATACATCAGGAGTAATTGCAAGAGCACGAGCTAACGCAACACGTTGTTGTTGACCACCAGATAAGCGATCAGGCATTCTATCACGATACTCATCAATTTGCATCAACTTCAAGAATTTATCTGTTTGTGATTGAATTACATCTGCAGGTAATTTACGGTTTTTCAAACCAAACGCTACGTTTTTTTCAACAGTTAAGTTAGGGAAAATTGCATAGTTTTGGAATACCATACCAATATTACGCTTTGCAGGATCCATGTCATTAATTCGCTTATCATTAAAATAGAAATCTCCTCCTTCGATAGAGTTAAAACCAGCAATCATTCTTAATAGCGTAGTTTTACCACATCCAGAAGGACCAAGAAGGGTGAAAAACTCACCCTCCTTAATATCTAATGATAAGTCGGAAATAATGGTATTGTCACCGTATCTTTTAACGGCATCTCTAATTTTAATATTAACACTCATATTTCCTTGCCTCTTTCAATTATAAAATTATTGTTGTACTAAATCTAACCATTTTTGTTGCCATTCAGGTTTCTTTTCTGTACAGAAAGGAATATCTTCATAAACAACATTGATATCAGCAAATGGAAGGATTTGTTCAGCTGTGTTAGTAATTGTTGGGATTACTGGACGAGCAGTTGTTTGAGCAACAGCTTTTTGACCTTCTTCAGATTGAACGAAGTCGATGAATTTTTTAGCATTTTCTAAATGTGGAGCATTCTTAACGATTGCCATACCAGCTGGTAACCATACAGCACCTTCTTCAGGATATACTAATTTAACATTTGTAGCACCATCAACTAATAAAGATACACATGGGTCTTCATAAGAAACACCAACAGCATATTCACCAGAACTTGTACCTTTGTAGATAGCACTTGAAGAGTCAACGATCTTACCATCTAAGTTAGCGATAAATTGTTCAACCCATTCCCAAGCTTTATCATCATATGGTTCTTCACCCATAACTAATAACATATTTGTTAATTCAGCCCAAGCAGAACTTGATTTAGCTGGGTTACCCATAGCGATTTGGCCTTTTAATGCAGGATTTAATAAATCATTATAACCTTTGAATTCATCTGGGTTTAATCCTAATTTTTTGAAAACGTCTAAATTTAATAATAATGCAGCTGATCCATCTAATGCGTAACGAGAAACAACACCTGCATAGTTTTGATAAGCTTCTGGTAAGTTTTTATCATTTGGTGATACATATTCTTCCCATAAAGTTGTATCATTTTCGTAGTTTGCAGGAGTCATTCCACCCCATTGAACATCCGCTTGTGGATTTTCTTTTTCTGATGCAATACGAGTTAAACAGTCACCTGTACCCAATGTCATAACTTGCACATCGATTTCATATTTTGCTTCGAATGCAGGAATAACAGCTTCGATTAATGATTCTGAGTTTGGAGTATAGATAACCAAAACTGCTTCTTCTTCATCACCACAACCAACAAACATTGTTAGCGATAATAAAGCTACTAATAATAATTTAAGAACTTTCATGTTTTCCTCCTCGATTACCATTGTAACCGCTTTCTTTAATAATAGTTTACAACTTGATATACCTATTTTCAACCTTTTTTCGCTTTTTGTGAAAAATTTGTGTATTCTTCCCAAAAATACAATAAAAACAAAAATAAAACAAAAATATTCTATAAAAATAGTATACTAATTTTTAACATCACCACCCAAAATCAATTATACAATGACACACATGTAACGTAGAATTATGTCGAATCTTACACACTTAACACATCTACCACATCTTTTTTACATGCCAAATACGCAGGCGCAACACCAGCAATACTTCCAATACCCAAGCACATTAATAATAAATACAAACTCATTGAAATTGTTAGGTGAAAATGACTATCCAAATACCAGCTAAATAGCAAAATACACAAAACAGACAAGACCATTCCCATCACATAACCAACCACACTCATCACACACACTTCCAATAAAAACTGTATAAAGATTGAAAAATCACTAGCCCCCATTGCCTTACGAATCCCAATTTCACTCTTCCTTTGTTCAACACTAAAAAGCATCACATTTCCAATCCCCAACATACTCACAACAAACGACACACAACCAATGATATATAACACCTTTTCCATTAGCTCTAATAACAATTTCATTGCCTCTTTAATCTGTGATTGACAAAAGATTTCATACTCTATAGCATACATATCCAAATAATACGAGAGATATTGTTTCGTAAATACTTCATCTGTGCTTTTCATAAGCAGTTGTGTATGACTACTATCATAAAAACGATAGGGAACAAACACACACGTATTATCATTTCCATAGAAACTTTCACTCACACTATCCAATATTCCAATCACGGTATACCATTGATTGTGATATAAAATACGATCATGTAGTCGAAAGGTATTTGCCAAATCCTTTCCTACAACTACAACATGCTCATCTTCAAAATCATAAAACAAACGACCACTACCAATTTCCATTTGATACAAATCAAAATATGAATTTTCCACAAACTTTAAATCATAGACATTTTGTTCAAAATAGAAGATATCACTACCAACAAAGCTATATCTATCTACCTCTCCATACTGTTCAATATCTTCAACAAAAGTATCTAATAAACCATCCGTACGATCCAAATACCCCATCAACAAATCCGTTCCCATCAAAGATACTTGTTCTAACAAAGCATTTTGTACAACATAGGAAATATACGAAATCAAACACATACACACAACCGCAATTGCCATACTTAAACAACACAATAACCACCGTAAACCATACTTCTTACAATACAAATACAACCACTTTATATTTTGCACTCACAAACCATCCCATTATCTACCCTAAACAAACGATTCCCCAACGATTTATACCGCAAATCATGGGTAACCAATACAATCGTCATTCCACTACGATTCAATACCTTTAATAACTGCATAATCTGTTGAGCACTCTGATGATCCAAAGCACCCGTAGGTTCATCACACAAAAGCAACTTCGGTCGATTCATCAACGCCCGAATAATACATACCCTCTGTTTTTGACCACCACTCAATTGATGCGGTAAATGTTGTTTCCACAAATCCAACTGCAATACCTGTAAATACGACATAATTTGTGCTTCATGCTCTAAATGCTTTCCATACACTAATGGCAACTTAATATTTTCATATACCGATAAATAAGGAACTAAATAAAACTGTTGAAACACAAAACCAATGGTATTGGCACGAAACATAGCCAATTGCTTGGCACTATATGAAAAAACATCCACTCCATCTACCAAATACTTTCCACTATCCGCACTCAACAAACCACCTAAAATATGTAAAAGTGTACTCTTACCACTACCACTTTTACCAACAATCACCACAAAATCACCATCATCAATACACATATTCACATTCTTCAAAGCCTGTACAACTCTACCCTTCATCACAAAATCTTTGGATACACCTTCTAATACAATCATACATTTAGCTCCAACATTTCTTGAACAAATGACAACGACAACCCTTCTAATACACAAATAGCACCATGCAAATGACTTTCACACAAAATCACAGCATTACCATCCTCAATCCCCACAACCTCTACTTCAACTACATCATCCATCGTAAAATCCATCACATGATCCAACCAAGAATCCAATACGATATACTCCTTATCCCCACAAGCAACTACACTAGACACTGGTACTTTATATACCTCTTCATATTCCTGAATTGAAAATGTACATTCCACCTCTTCATGTAAAACAAAAGAAGCATCACCCTCCACATACACCTCATAATAATTCTCACCATTTTGATAATTCGCTATTGAAGAAATTTTAACCACTTTCCCCTTAACATCAGAAAGCTTCACCTCATCATTTTCACCAACAAATTCAATAAATCTCGAAGGTAATAACACCTTCAACCAAACCTCATCTTTTTTAGCTATTGATATATATGACTCTGTAATCTCCGTAATAATGCCATCCATTTCACATAACAACGATTTCGTACCATTACCACTTGTATATTTCAACAATACCTCTTCCTTTTTCACCATATCCCCTACATTCACCAGCTTTTCAACAATCATACCCGCAATCGGATAACGCACCTCCTTTTTCGCCACCACAACCCCACGCGATTGATACAACTTCGTAAAAGACTCCTGTTTTACTTCATGTAATGTTATCGACGCTAACAATTCTTGATTCGCTATACTCGTACACCCTTTCCATAGTCCTAACATCACCACTACAACAACTACTAAAATCACTACTTTTTTATTTACCTTCATACTTACTTATTCGCCAACTTTTGCTAAAAATCCTACCAAAACATAAAAAAAGTTATAAATTTTCATTTATAACTCTTCTTCTACATTCGATATACGCTCAAACCTATGCAAAATCTTATCCGAAGTAATCGATACACTTTGCATATCCTTATACAACTTATCATAATCCTTCATAATCGTATCAAAACGATTCGCAAACCGTTCAAACTCTACTGACAACTTTCCAAACTCCTGTTGCATCCACTCTACCTTTTCATTACGCTTTTGCCCCAAGCCAATCGCTTGAATCGCTGTTACATATGCCATCAACGTTGTAGGAGATACAATAAACACCCGATACTGATACGAAATTTGTACCACATCTTCCATTTGTCCATAAATATACGCAAACACCGCTTCAGCCGGCACAAACATATAAGCAAAATCACCCGTTTCATCCGTTTGGACATACTTCACATGAATATCTTTAATATGTTTCACTACATCCTGTTTAAATTGCTTCTGTACTTGTACTTTCTGTTGTGAACTCAAGCCTTCATCAAACATGCGATTATAATTCTCCAAAGGAAACTTCGAATCAATCGCAATCTTACCCAAAGGATGCGGCGCAAACAAAATCGCATCCGCAATCGTACCATTACTCAACTTATACTGTCTTTGATACAAATCATCATTCACACCATAAATTGCTTCCAAAATACCATACAACTGCACTTCACCAAAAATACCACGACTCTTTTTATCCGCTAAGATTGCTTGTAAACTCACCAACGAATTTGCCAAATCATCCAAACCCTCTTGCGTCTTTTGAATTGAAACCATTTGTTTCATCACTTCTTGAAACGATTCATTCGTCAAACTCATATTTTTATATGCACTCTCATGCATACGATTTTCCATTATCGCCAATTGATCCTTCATCGTTTGTGACATCTGAAACTCAAACTGCATCAACTCTTTTGTCATCTTTTCACGAAGCTCTAATAACTCTTCACTAGTTTGTTGTTGCATGCGCAAAGCCATTTCCCCAACAGCCACATCCTTACGATTTCTAGCCTGCAAAAGAAGCACCAACAATACTAAAATCAATACCACCAAAACAGCCACAACTACAGCCATCATTATATACTCATTCATACATACATCCTCACTTGTAATAAGTATATCACAAATTACTCATCCAATAGATTGACTACCTCAAAATTTGTCGTGATTTGTTTTAAGAACATTCGACACCTTTTCAACTGTTTATACACCACACGATTACTTACCTCTAATTCCACACTCTGATGATTTATAAAATGAACACGACATCCATGATCCAATACCGTCACCTTTTCCACATACTTCTCTTGAATCCAAACACAATCTTCACGCATAAAACTTGTTGTAGGAAAAAAGATACACCCTTGGTAACGACACACTAAAACAGGTACCTTCTTTTCCACCTTCAACATACTTTTAAAAGCATCAATTCTACCTTGCATACTACTACCATGATGTAAACACATCAAATCTAAAAATGCATACGGCAACATATCCACTTCAAATACTTCATGATTCAAATCATACAACACTGTACACTTCTTTTGACTATCATAACGAAACATATATACATTATATAAATTCATACTAGCTCCTCCTGAAAATATTGTAGAGAAACTAGTTATATATTTGTAAAATCCAACAAAACAGACATAAAAAAATGCATGTGACCATGCATTATTTCAATAAATATTCATAAATTGCTTCCGCACAACCATCATGATTATTATCACAAACCACTACATCCGCAATTTCAAGAACCTCTGGTTTCGCATTTTTCACCGCCACCGCCAAACCAGCAGCCTCCATAATTTGTAAATCATTATAAGAATCACCAACCGAAATCGTTTGAGCAATATCTACCTTTAATAATTCACACAACAATTGTAAACCTTTTGCCTTAGAAACTCCCTTAGGAGAAAATTCCACTGAAGTTAATTCCGCAAAAGACTTATCTACATCAATTGCTTTAGATGCTTCAAATGTTACCATCTTCGCATCCACCGTACGATGATACAAATTCATCTTCTCAAGATCATATTTATTCTCTTTCATAAAAGCATCTAAATCATAGATAGGATTCGAAGTACGATTAAACAAACCTTGATATTCACCCATCTCATAATCCTTCAAACGACGCAATTGATCTTCATATACATACGCACTACCATTCTTAAACCATTGAATCATAATATCTTGTTTCTTACTAAGTGCATAAATCTTCTCTACATCACTTGCTTCAAAACAATCCTTCACAACTACACATTGCTTTTGCCAATCATATAGCACAGCTCCACTTTCACCAATGATATAACTTACATCATCAAAATCCTTACGATAATCTTCCAATTCTGAAATAGCACGCCCAGTCGCAATCACCACATATTTATTTTGTAACGCTGCTTCATGAATCGCTTTTTTACACTCTATACTAATTACTTTATCTTCATTTAATAAAGTACCATCCATATCCAAAGTAATCATTTTGTACATATATTACCCCTCCAAAACACACAGGACTATTATATGCAAAAACAAATTGCATTACAATGATTTTAAAGCAACTAATGCACGAACTCTTTGTTCACTAATAGCACTAGACCAACTACCATTTTCATGAGTAGTACTACCCACATGAATTTCACAAGGTCTATACATTTCCACAAAATCTTTCACATTTTCTACCGTAATACCCGCACCAGCCATCACGATAACATTTGCACAAACCTCTTGAATATGAGCTAAATTCTTTGCACCATCAATCACACTTTTTTCATGACCACTGGTTAACATACGATCAATTGGTAATGTAGAAATATACTGTAACTCTTGTTCCATATTATCACATTGATCAAACGAACGATTTAACGTAAAGGATAAATGTCCTTTATTCGCAATTACCTCATCAATCATTTCATGATTCAAACGTTTACCACACAAAGCCCCAAACACAATACCATGTGCTTTCGTCTTTTTAATCAACTCCAAATCACGCAAGATGACTTGCAAATCTTGATTATCCATTTGATAATCCTTACGCGTCTTCAACATCACATTCACCGGAATCGTACACTGACTTGTGACTGCTTCAATCAATCCCAAAGAAGGCGTTAATCCTCCTTCAGTAACCGCTGTTACCAATTCAATACGATCCACACCCAAACGTTCTAACTCCAACGCTTCCGATACCGTTGACGCAATTGCTTCAATTAACATGTTATTCTACCACTTTCCCAGGCATCACAAAGTAGAAATCACTACCCTTACCATACTCACTAATCACACCATATTTCATTTTATGCGCATCCAAAATCGTTTTCACAATCGAAAGTCCCAAACCAGAACCCGAAACTCCCATTTGATGATTTTTATCCACTTTATAATAACGATTAAAGATATACGGTAAATCTTCCTTCTTCACACCCATACCTTGATCAATAATATCAATACGCAAATATCCATTCTCAAATGCTTGCTTAACCACAATTTTCTTACAATCCTTCGAATAATTCACTGCATTATTCAATAAATTATAAACAACCTGTTGCATACGAATACGATCCACATACACTTCATAACAAGCATCATACACAAACTCAAATTCAAAATTCTGAGGTTTCAATAATTGTTGATAACGATTCACAATATCCACCAACAACTCCGTAAAATTCACTTCCTCCAAATACAATTCATCCGCATTTGCCTGTAACTTCGAAATATCCAATAAATTATTCACCATACTCGATAAACGATTTGCTTCATCAATAATAATTTGCACATTCTCCGGCGTATTTTCACCAGGAATATCACGCATCACTTCCGCATAACCACTAATCATTGTTAAAGGCGTACGCAAATCATGCGATACATTCGCAATCAACTCTTGACGCAAACTATCAACTTTACCCAATTCCTTAGCCGCATAATTCAAAGTACCACTTAATTCTTCAATTTCTTTATACCCTTTACCATCAAAAGTAACATCATAATTACCACTAGCCAATACTTTCGCATCTTCATTTATTTCATAAATAGGTTTCGCAATTAATTTTGACAAGAAATACGACACAACAAGCGAACACAAAACAATAATAGCCATGATATTCCACAATTGTTTTACCAATACATCACGCACAATATGTACTGGACGAATCATCGTAGCCATAATCACCGCAATATCATTACCCGCCTGATCTTTCGTATTTTGGACATGAATTAATGTTTGTTGTTCTTCCTTACGATATGCATCTTTTTCATCAAACATCGTAAAATCAACACTACCAGGCACAAAACTTGACCACTTACCACCATTTTCATCCGCAAACTGATATAAACGTTGTACATTCATACCACTTAAATTACGAATTGGACAATACGCATTCGTAGTCACCTTCACTTCAAAACCATTGGAAACATTACGAATCAAAGCACAAGCATCATTTTCCATACTCAACGAATCCAATTGTGCATCAAACTCTTGTTTCATCGAAAAGTCAACACGCATATTTTGAATCGTACCCACAATATGATTCGAACTCTTTTGAATTGCATCTATTTTAATTCCACGATAAAAATTATCTAATAACACTACTTGAAATAGCCAAATGACAAGAAACAAAACAGCACAAAAAGAGACCATAATCGCTAATATTTTAAAATGAATACTCGAAAACCACTCTTTCCACTTATTCTTCAAAACGATAACCTACCCCTCTTAATGTCACAATAAACTTTTGATATTCTCCCAAACGCTTACGCAACAATTTAATATGTGTATCCAACGTGCGATCATCACCAAAATAATCATAACCCCACACTTCTGAAATCAAACGTTCACGCGTTAAAGCAATTCCACGATTTCTCACCATAAAAAACAATAAATCATATTCCTTCGGTGATAAATCCACTACTTGATTATCCACCATCACAATACGCCCCGTAAAATCAATTGACAATCCTTCAAACACCAAGATTTCCTTACCTTGTTCATTCATAGCATTTGTACGCTTTAAAATCGCTTGAATACGCATCATCAATTCCTTCACTGAAAAAGGTTTAACAACATAATCATCAATACCCACTTCAAAGCCATGTATTTTATCATACTCTTCACCACGAGCACTCAACACAATAATTGGCGTTTGCGACATTTTACGAATTTCTTTACAAGCAGAAAAACCATCCAACTCTGGCATCATAATATCCATAATAATTAGATCAAACGAACGGTTTTGACACATCTCAATCGCCTCAAAACCATTACTTGCTTCCACTATTTCATGTCCTTCATATACAGCATATTTCTTAATCATTGAACGAATTTTTTCTTCATCATCAACTACTAATAATCTAGCCACAAAATCACCCCATTTTTTATTTATTTTATCATAATTCTTTATTGTGAACACCATGTGAATATTAGTTGAAAATCTTTCAAGTACTATGTATACTATAGAAAAAAGGAGGACTCTCTATGTTTAGTGAAAATCTACGCTACTTACGCAAACAAGCACAACACTCACAAGAATACTTAGCTAAACAATTAAACTATAAAAGCTTTACCACCATCCAAAAATGGGAAGATGGTACCAGCAAGCCCTCTTATGCCGTAATTGCCAAAATCGCAAGCATCTATAATGTCTCTGTCAATGATATCATGGAAAAAGATTTAACGATACAAATACCTACAGTTCCTATCCTAGGTACCGTACGCGGTGGAGAACCTATCTTTGCCCAACAACAAATCCAAGGCTATGAACCAGTAGAACCCCAAGAAACCAACAATGGAGAATACTTCTATTTAGAAGTGGTTGGTGATTCAATGAAAGACGACCGTATTTTACCAGGTGATATTCTTTATGTACGCAAACAAAATACCCTAAATAATGGAGAAATTGGTATTGTTTTAGTTGATGATGAAGCCACTGTAAAACGTGTATACTTCAAAAATAATACGTTGATACTACAACCATCTAATGATAACTATCAACCATTAGTCTTTGATGAACAACAACTCCAACAACACCAAGTACAAATTCTTGGTAAAGTCATTCATAATAAGATTCGCTATTAAAAACGCTATATGCGTTTTTTTCGTTCATACTACTAGTGGTGATATGATGAAAACAAAATGGTTAATCAGTATTTTACTCATTCTCTTACTACAACAACTCTTTCCTCTCATCCAACAAATCCTTCTACATCCCGATCCTATTCAACTACAACACTTTTTCCAATCCAACAATGGAATCGTTGTACTCTTTTTATTACAAGCCATACAAATCTTTTTATTCTTTATTCCAGCATTTCCTATACAAATTACTGCATCCCTAATTTATGGCTTTTATAAAGGAACACTCATCATTTATACAAGCTATCTTTTAACCAATATCCTTCTTTATTATGGTACCCAAAAAGAAAATATCTTATTTTCTAAACTCATTAAACGCTATCAATTTTTATCAAAACATCATTTTATGATCTATTTAATACCTACCATACCCAATCTAATCAAACCCTATATTACCAAAATCAACAACTATTCATTTACACAATTTCTATATACCCTAAGCATTGCCTCTTTACCATCGATCCTATTATCAACATTAATCGGCACTTGTTTAAAATACCAATACTATGCTTATGCCATTTTATTTGCCTTTCTATTTCTTTTATTTACCATCAGCACCTATCTTTATCTATTTATCAAAAGCAAGAAACGATAAATGCCTATTCCCCTACAATTTGAAATAATACGATGGATTGAAGGAGGATATGATATGACAAGAAGAATGATTGATAGAGAATATGCACCAGAAGAATGCGATGAAGTGTGCCAAGACATTTTAACTAAAGACCGTATCGAAATACGCGAACGTACCAATCGAAACAACTGTGGTTGTGAAAGAAGAAGATGCGAAACTAGATGTAATAACACCAACGAAGTATTAAACCGTAGAACCAATTTCGCAACAGGAACACGTATCAGTGGTGAAGAATGCCCAGTGGAAGAAACCAATTGTAGTAATTGGGAAGATCCATGCCGTTGTAGATGGAATACTTGTGGATGTCAACAATGGAATACTTGTGGATGTCAACAATGCAATCGTTGTGGATGCAGAAACAATCGTTGTGGCTATACCAGAGGTTTAAACTGCGATCGCAATCGTCGCTTACGTAGTTGTAAATGTAATTGTGGCTGTAATGAATACTAAAGCAGAAATCATTTCTGCTTTTTTCATTTTTACGTTATACTTATAGTGGTGATATATATGAACAATCCATTTCCATTATCTTTAGACAATAAACGATATCAAACATGGAACTACTACTTACAAACAACCTTTCACACCAAAGTAGCCAAAGTACCGATTAATGCCTATTTCACTTGTCCAAATCGCGATGGTACCAAAGGTATAGGTGGTTGTACTTTTTGTAGTGGACAAGGTTCAGGAGACTTCCCAATCAACCCTGTAAAAGACTTACTTTTACAATTCGAACAAAGAAAAGAAGTCATGGAACACAAATGGCCAAACTGCCAAAAAATGGTCTACTTCCAAGCCTATACCAATACCTATGCACCACTAGAAACCTTAAAACAATTGTATCAACCATTTGTAGAAAAAGAGGATGTCATTGGTATTTGTATTGGTACAAGAAGCGATTGTTTATCACAAGAATGCATCGACTATTTAGCAGAAATCGCAAATAAAAAAGAAGTATGGGTAGAACTAGGCTTACAAACCATTCATGATACAACATCTAAACAAATCAATCGCTGTTCAACCTATCAAGAATTTGAAGAAGCTGTACAAAAACTCGCAAAAACCAATATCAAAATCTGTGTACATATTATTAATGGATTACCAAACGAAACCAAAGACATGATGCTAGAAACTGTAAAAACTCTAGCAAAATTACCAATCCATGCCCTAAAAATTCATATGTTACATATTATTGATGGTTCACTTATGGCAAAAGACTACAAACAAAACCCTTGGCCATTATTAACACTAGAAGAATATATTGATGTTGTCATTGAACAATTGGAATACTTACCACAACATATCATTCTACAACGTTTAACTGGAGATGGTATGGAAGACATCTTATTAGCTCCAATGTGGACCAAAAAGAAAACCATTGTACTCAATGAAATTGATAAAGAAATGGTAAGAAGAAATACCTATCAAGGAAAGAAGGTAAAAAAATGAGACATATAACCATTACCCAAATGGCACATCATTTAATTGATATTAATGTAACAGCAGAAAGCATTTGTGCTGATTTAACTGCAGGAAATGGTAACGATACCTTATATCTAGCCAAAAAAGCCAAACATGTATATGCTTTTGACATTCAAGCACAAGCTATTGAAAATACCAAAGAAAAAGTAAAAGAATATACGAATGTTACTTGCATTCTAGATTCTCATGTAAAGGTAAAAGATTATATTCAAGAAACACTGGATTTCGCAATTTTCAATTTCGGCTATTTACCAAAAGGTGATAAAAACATTACCACCATGAAAGAAACCAGCCTACAAGCTGTTCAAAATGTATTAGACATATTACACCCACAAGGACTATTATGTTTATGCTTCTATCCAGGACACGAAGAAGGCGCAAAAGAAAAAGACTATGTACTAGACTACTTACTAAAACAAGAACAACTATTATTGTCACACTATCATACGTTACAACCATTTGCGCCTGAATTATATTTAATTTCAAAAAGAAAGGAAAAACAACTTTGAAACCAATTATCGGAATTACCGCAAGATACACTAAAGAAGACAACGGGCGCAAAAAGTATATAGTAAATCGATATTATTGTGATAAATTAACTCGCTTAGGGGCCATCCCATTTGTAATTGTACCTCAAGAAAATGAAAACTTAGATGAACTACTAGCACATGTAGATGGTATTTTAATTCCCGGTGGAGAAGATGCGGATCCAAAATACTTTAATGAAGAATTGCATCCTTCATGTACTATCGTCGATCCAATGATTGATGAACTAGATTTACATGTTATCAATTACTGTTTAGAAAAACACATTCCATTATTAGGCATTTGTCGTGGTCATCAAATGATTAATATTGCACTAGGAGGTTCTTTATACCAAGACATTCCTTCACAATATCCAAATGCAATTTCTCATTCACAAGAATTTGCAGAAATTCATCCACCACATCACATCATCTATACAACGGAACATTCCATCATCCAACAACTTGTTGGTAAAGAATATCCAGTAAACAGTTTCCATCACCAAAGTTTAAAAGACATTGGAAAAGGCTTAACAGTTACTGCAACAAGTTCTGATGGTATTGTAGAAGCCATTGAAGGAGATAAGATTCTAGCTTTCCAATTCCATCCAGAAATGATGTACAATGAAAAAAGTGATGCCTTGTTCACCTATTGGATTAACACTTGTCGCTAATATAGCGACTTTTTTATTAGATATTTTCCCAGTAACCAAACCATCACTCCAATAGAAAAGATATTGCCATATAACTCAAAATCAATGATTTTCCCCATCGTAAATATGCAATATCCGATAATTAAACTTCTTAATAACCTCGCCACACCATCAGCGAGTAAAAAAGGTATGATACTCATCTTCATCATACCTGCTATATACGCCAATATAAAATCGGGTAATGGTGTAATCCCACCAATAAAAATTGCAATCACCCCATATTGATCAATCAACACTTGTGCCTTATGAATTTCTTCATCACTCACAAACTTCTGAATCAATCGATACCCATAATAATACGCTATCCAATAACCAATCAAACCACCCATACAAGTACCAATCGCCCCTTCAATTGCATATATCCAATAACGACCTGGATTACTCGCACACAAAGGAACTAATAAAATCTCTAAAGATGGCAATGGTAAAAACGCTTTTAAACAAGAATAAACAATCAAACCAATATCCTGTAATGCATACAGAAATTGTAACATGTACCTATCCTTTCCAGTCAGTCATCCTTTCAACTACATACGTTGGATGAATACCTAATCGTTCAATATCCTCTTTTTTATGAATACCTGTTAACACAAAAATGGTTTCTACACCAAATTTTACCCCTAATGCAATATCTGTTTCCAAATTATCACCAACCACAATGACATCTTCTTTTTTCATATTCATAAACTTTAATGCTTCATCTAAAATTGGTTGATATGGTTTCCCGATTTTCACACTTTCCTTATCACAAACATGTTCAAACATCGCCACAATCGAACCATTACCTACATTTACACCCTTTTCACTTAGTAAAATACGATCATTATTGGTACCAACCAATACGGCACCATTTACCAAATGTTTTACAGCTTCAGAATACATTTCATAATTCGCATTACGATTTAAACCAACAAATACTACATCTGCCAAATCATCGGTACCATTCACAATGGTAAATCCATTATCTAATAATGCTTGTTTCATACCCAATTCACCAATATAAAATGCCTTACGACCACTATAATGACTAGAAACATACGAAACACTTGCCATCGCAGATGTATAAAAATGCTTTTCTTCAATATGTTCAAACCCCATATCCAACATATGTTGAACAGCTTGAGCAGGTGTACGAGACGAATTATTCGTTAAAAAGATAAAAGGAATATCCTGTTCAACTAAAGAATCAATCCACTCTTTAGCCCCTTCCACAATCTTCTTTCCATGAAACATCGTTCCATCCAAATCAATCATATAACCCTTCATACACTATTCCTCACTAAAAATATACTTTTGAATCACTTCTGCTAAAACACCTTCATTACAATCGGCATTAGTCACTACATCACACATGTTCTTAACATCACTCACCGCATTTTGTGCTGCCACACTCAATCCAGCAACCTTCAACATCGCCACATCATTGTAGTTATCACCACAAACAATGACTTCTTCAATTGGAATATTTAACATATTCGCCAACCAGATTACCGCTTTTCCTTTATCCACACCCTTACGATTGAACTCCATATAACGATTACTAGAATAACTGACTTCAATATCCTTTGTTAAATGCTTCATCTTAGGTTCTAACGATTTTAAATACTCCGTATCACGATTCATATACAATATTTTAACAATCGGCGTATCCTTCAAAAACGATACATCTGCACTATCTAAATATACAAACTTCCCTGTAATATGATTTAAAATATTTTGTTCATAATCATTCACATTGTATACATACACTGCATCCTCCGTAAACAATTCTACACACACATCACAAGTTGTCGCAAATTGCATAATACCTTCCATATCTTCAAAAGGCATACCATCAAAATGCAACATCTTATTTTGATAGTTTTCTGTAATCATAGCCCCATTACCACTAATTACATATTCCTTTTCTACATTATATAACGCTAAATCTTGTAATATATCTGAAATCATTGCATAAATACGACCAGTAGCAGGCACAAAATAAACACCTTTTTCTCTAGCCTTTTTGATCCACTTAAGATTCTCACTACCTACTTTATGCTGACTATTTAATAAAGTTTCATCCAAATCACTTACAATCATTCGATACATATACAAATCCCCCACAACTATTAGTCTAACATACTTTTAAACAACAAAAAAGGAAAGTTCAACCTTTCCTCTTTCTAAAACTATTGACTATTTCGCAAGCTTTCCATCATTTGTTGTAATTGCTCAGAATTAATTTCCTCTCCACCATTTAATTCTTTTAAATCTTCCATCATATCCATTAATTCTTGCAATTCATTACCAGTAAATCCTTCTAACATTTGCCCAATTTCACTATCTTCATCAAACTCAAATCCACCAGTTTCACTAATACGAATACCATTTTCTTCCATTACTTTAGTTACAACCACTTTCGCAACCAATCCAATCGCAAAGGAAACAAGCAAACCTATTACAATCAAAATAACTGATGCTCTTGCAAAATTACGCTTATTAATCTTACGACATCCTCCAAGCGCCCAAACAAGTAACAAAATCCACCCTAAAACAGGAATACACATCAATAGCATAGCTCCCAAAAATTCCCAAGTAGATACGATTGCATATTTACTGTTTTTTTCCGGTTGCTCATCTACAATCTTTTTAGATGGTATTAATGGTTTTCTTTCAAATTCTGTGCCACCACAAGATGTACAAAATTTAACATCGTCCTCAACTTCTACATGACATTGTTTACATATTTTCATAACATTAACCTCTTTCTACTATAAAATTTCTACTCGTTTATTTGTTGTTTTATCTAAGTGTTGATGATTCATCAAGTATTCTTCAATTACATCTCTAGTGGATGTTGAAACAACGGTAATAGCCTTATTCTTCTTAATTTCTTCTAAAGAAATATCAAAGAAATCTTCAAAATTTAAATAATGATACTTTTCTAAACCAACTTTAAATAATTGTTCATCCGCAATTGATTGCTCATTATATATGAATGTAGTAATCTCTTTCTTATCTTTTTGATAGATAATTTTAAATCCTTTTGATAATTGATAAAACTCTGTGTGCTCACCTGATAACGCTTCATCTCTTAACATAAACGTTAACATATGCTTTAATTGAGCTCCAGTTACAGTTAATAAATAGATTGGATCATCATATGGCATACATTCTGTTAAATCTTTATAAGTAATAATTGGCCCAATTTCCTTAACACGCAATCCTCCAGAACCTAATAACATCAAATCCAAGGTTAAACTTTCCTTTAAAATATCAGAGAACAAATTACCTAATTCAGTCTGCGTATTTCTGATTGGATGGGTCAGTTTTTGACGCAAACGAGTAACAATTCTGCCATATTTCTTATCTGTTTCTTTTTTATAATCATTAATAATTGTTTCAATCATTTCATCCTTTGGACAGTTTTCATCAGTAATCGGAACACATTTCCATGTATAGTTTTCAATCTTATTTTCTTGAGTATCAATCACTAAATCAAATCGTCCAATTAAATCAGTGCCTGTTCCTGCTTGAACAATTACAATATCATTTACAATTTCCGGTTTTTCTAAAACTGTATGTGTATGTCCACCAATAATGATATCTACTCCCCATGCTGGATCTAATAATTGCGCTAATTGTTTATCTTCTTCAAAACCAATATGCGTTAATAAAACTGTCAAATCAACGTCAGTCGCATTATACGCATTGCATATTTTACCTATTTCTTTAGCAGCTTCATGAATATCAACAAATGATCCGATTAATGCCTCTTTTTTGGTTTGTGCAATTACTTCTTCTGTAATAATCCCAATGAACAATACTTTCATTCCACCAATTTCAATGACAGCATGCGGTTTAAATAAACGCGCATAATTAGATTTAATATATAAATTCGCATTAATGATTGGAAACTTTGCACACTTCTCTAAGAACAATAAATGTGCTACTCCATAATCCACTTCATGATTGCCTAATGTTGCGATATCTGGGGATAGTGCATTCATAATTTCAATGGTACTTAAGCCACGATATTCGGTATCAATGATATTACCTTGAAACATATCTCCCGCTATACAATATAATGTATTTTCATGTTCTTGTCTAACTTTATCAATATAACCGGACAAACGGCTAACGCCTCCAACTAATTGATCCGCCACATTCTCTTCGTAAAAATCTCCATGCATATCATTTGAATGAAGAATTTTTAATTGTTTATATCGATTCATTTTACCACCCCATTTACTTGTCTAGTAAATTCCATACCTGCTATATTAATCTTTATTTTTGTTGTTGAATTTAATGAATTTGAAAGATTACCATTATGTCTAGATGATTTAGTCTCTGTTTCTACCGCCCCAGAAATAAGCCCCCAACCTCCTCCATATGAGGTTTTGCGAACTCTTGATACATCCACTAATTCACCATCCGCATTATAGGTATAGACAGTACCACTGGTTACACTTTCTTCATAAGATGGTAGACCCCCCATTGCCTGTCCTTTCGCAAAACGATGTAATCCACTAAGTTTGCTAGCGTCTTTTCCATCGCCTACAAAGCCAAGAACTCCGCTAATATTATTAGCCAATTGACTTACCCCTGATAAGAATGTATGTGTTTTGGTTAATATTGCTTCAGTTGTTTCTCCTGTTTTTGAATTTCTCTCATACATAATGTCATGTCCAAAAGCTCCATATCCATACGTCAAATTATCACCATTCATACCAATATATACTTGTATAGGACTTAATGGTGGTAAGCCAAGTGTATATGATTGTCCCCACTCTTGTTTTTCTGCTTGTGCCTTTGCCCATTTTGCTTCGATTGCTCGTGCTTCAATTTCTTTTGATTGAATATTGCTTTGAATTGAATATTGCTGATTTAAAGCATAATTGTAATACCATATTTCCATTTCAAACATATTTACATCCTCTATTTCGGCACCAGCCATTCCTAGAGGAATAACAATTCCTTCTTCATTAATGGTATATAACACACGTTTTTCAAATCCTATTCGTGCTTTATCATTTGTTGTATAACCAAGAATTGCATTCATGCGTTGATAGTATTCTTCTAATAATGGTTTTGTTATGGATTCATACCCTTGAATCTTCGCCAATTCCATTTTGATTAAAGCATCATGCCACATATCTCTTGCTGATTTAGCTGTTTCTATTTGCAACAACAATGTTTGTTCCATATATTCCGGAGCATTCTCAGCTAACCATAGTGCTTTTTCTTCAGCTATCGCCATCCAATCTGTACTACTGTCAAATGGTGCAACTAATAATGCGCCTGTAGCCAAATAACCATTTTCAGCAACTTCTTGGTCCCATTTTGCAATTTGTGCTTCAACAGGTTCGTATAATTCTTCGTAATCTTGCCAATATTGATTTTTTATGCGTTCAACTTCTTCACTCCATGCGCGTGATCCACACTTATTTTCAATTTCAAACTCATAAAATAACATATGAAATCTTAATAAAAATACATGTCTTGGATCATCCGTATACGCAGAGCCTTCATAATATTTATAATCACCATATAGATCTTCTATTTGCTTACGAATTTGGCTAGCTTGATCCGCATAACTTTGTTGTGCAGTTAAAGCCATCGTAATATCTTGAGCTGGATGCGGTAAATTTACCTGATGTTCAATAGTATCTCTTCCATCACTAGTAGTTCCATAACTCGCTGCTTCCATAAAGATATCCAAGTGTTCTTTAGTAATTATCATTCTGTCATAGTTTTCCATGACTTCTTTGGTATAAATATATAGCTCATTCATCAACTTTGTTGTTAATTCTGTCCAACATGTTTTAGCAGAACGAAAGAGTGATTCAATAAATAAGTCCCCATTCCCTTGATTTGCATAGATACATGCCTGCAATAAATGCGCCAAACCAAAATCGCTTTGAGATGCAATAGCGACATCTGTATATACTAATGCGGTATTCATGTCACCTAATTCATAGCAACACTCTGCCATATTAGTAAGAATCACTGGATTATTTGGGTCTGCTTCATCTGCAATTGACAACCAAGTTAAAGCTTCTTTGTATTGTTGTTGATCCATCAATAATGAACCATAATTATTTAACAAATAACTCGTTGGATATAATAAACACGCCGCTGCCATAGCACTTAATAAATTACCATCTACAGTACTCGAAGCTTGTTGTAACGCTGCATAGTCTGCTAAATTGTATAAATACAACGCTCTAGTTTCATCATCTAAAGGTTCTAATTCTTTAGATAAATAATAAATATAATAATCGACACTATTTGCTTTATCTCTTTCATCATTAATAGGTTTCACTTTGATATAAGCAGTTGCTACTTTATCTTCACTAGTTGCTGTAATAATACATTCGCCCGCTTTTTTAGCTGTAAAACGAATTATCTTTTTTGCTGTTTCATATTCAATAATCGACGCATCACTCACAGTAAATTCTGTTTGTTTTCCACTAATAAATGGTGTCCAACTATCATCTTCTTTTTCTTCTAAAACAAAACTAACTGTATAATCTTCTTCATTTAATTCATATTGAACATCGTCTTTTTTAGCAGTTAATAATTGCACTATCTCCTTATTAGCACCAATTGATTTTTCATTTAGTTCTTCTTGCACTTCTTGTTGTTCATGAAATATTTCTTTTGCATTTTGTGTTTCACTATTTGTTTGTGAACATCCGGTCACCATAAAACAACAAGCTATAAGAATACAAATTATTCTCTTCATGCTTTTGCCTCATTAATAGAACATAGATTCCGTTTCTGAAGCAACAACAAAATCCACACCATTTACATTTCCATCATAATTGAAATAACATCCATAATAGTAATTTCCATACTTAAAGATGGTTACATAATCCCCTTCAGTGGTTCCATATGGATATTCATCCCATTCTGTATAACCTTGATTTCTTAATGTATCAATATATGCATCATATTGATCTCTACTTACGCCTTGATATGACACCCATAATAAAATATATGGTGGAACTTCTTGATTCCCTTTGCCTGAAAAATCATATGTAAAATCAATTTCATTAAAATCTTCATCATATGCATAAATGATTCCATCATTAGCATCTTCATATTCAAATAATCCAAATGTTGGCATTAACACGCCTTCAAATTGTTGAGGGTATTCATAATCTAGTATTGTCATATTACAATATACATTCCAGTCATAACCTTCTCTATCACTTTCATATAATACGTAATATAAATATACTGAACCATCTGTTAATGTAGCGTAAATATGATTATTGTCTTCTTCTTTATTGCCAATATATCCATTATCTTGCAATGCTTGTTCAAATTGTAGCAATTGATCATTTGTTGCATCAAATGTTAATTGCCATTGCTCAAAATTATAGTCATCAAAATATAAATCGCCAACTCTAGCACCTGATAAACGGTTTTCACATCCTTCAGCATAGTACCAAGTATCCTCTACCTTTACTCCAGGAATTTCTTTAGGGAAACTTGTAGGTAATACCTCACTATCCCATACACCATCTATGAAACCATAATCTTCTTTCCATACCCATCCTTCAGGTCCTTTTCCATCTTGTGGAAGATAGTCGGTAATATCAATTTCCAAATCCAAAGTAACATAACATAATGACAATTCTGCATTTTGTCCATCAATATTCAAACTAAATTGCACATGCTTGTCTTTGTAATCATATAGCCACATAACTGAATAGAAAGAGTCAAAATAGGTAGCTTCACTATTAAAGCACGTTTCAAAATCTGTGTACGACGTTCCTTTTGAGATTGCTAAGGTATCCCAATCAATATTTTGTTGATATACTCCACCAATTTTTAGACATTCATTAAAATACGACTCAATAATTTCTTTACCATTTATTTCTTCATCATATGTATATTGAATATCTACATTATTTACTTTATTTGGGCTTGTTGCTTTAGTAATTGTAAATTTTAGTTCTTTACTCATTTCTAATCCAAAGGCATCTTTTAATACAGCTTCATAATTGCTATCTGAAATATTTGCTATCGTAACTTCAGATTGTTTGTTTGTATCATTATCTCTAGTAGGCATATTAGCATCTTTATTGTCATTATTATTTGAACATGCTACTAAACATAGAATGATTGCAATTAAACTAATTATTCTCTTCATTTGGCATCCTCCCTAATAACCTAAAAGCGATTGGCAACATCAGCCAACCGCTTTGGTTGCTTTTTACTTCTTGAATAATCCTTTAAGTGCTCCAAAACCTTCTTTCAAATCATCCAAATCCATTTTCTTTTCTTCTGGTTTAACATAATTAAATCCACCTGTTGGTTCTTGAATATTGAAATAAATAGTTGGACAGTCACTATCACCATCAAAACAATGTTCTAAATCAACATGATAACATTGGCCATTTACCATTTTATATAAATGACATTCTGTAGGATATTGACCTGCTGTTGTAAAACCATTTTCTTTTAATACTGCACCATATTGTTTAATAGCCGCTTGAGCCGCAAAATCCGTATTAAAAGTTACATAGAATCTTACATACTCACCTTCACATTCTAAACAAGGTTCCTTACCGCCTAAATCCCATTTAGGATAATTTGCTAGATGTGCATCCCATAACGCCCACACTTGAGCATCTCTTTGTGCTTGTTGTTGTTCTTCTTGAACAGCTAATGGTAATTTCGTACCACATTCTGCACAGAATCTTGTACCCACATCATTTTGTTTTCCACAACTTGGACATACAGCACCTTGTGCCAATGTTTCTTCAGGTAATTGTGTTCCACAAGTTGGACAGAATTTCTTGTCAGCAGAAACTGGTTGTCCACATCCTGGACACATTTTTACATTTTTACCAACTTCAGTCGCATATCCCATTACTGTTTTTTCTAAGTTTGCGAAAGCACCTTCTAATCCACCAAACACAGATGTTTTCGCTTCTTCTTTTTGTGCTTCTTTTTCAGCAACTTGTTCAATCGTAGAAGCTGCTTTATTAACAATTTGTGTAGCGGCTGGTTCAACTACTTCTTTAACTGCATCCCCAATCGCATCTCCAATTCCCTTACGAATACTATCTTTTACCATATTTTTAAGAAAACTCATACACTATTCCTCCATTTTATGTCCACATTGACCACAGAATTTTGTCATCAATTCTAATGTTGCCCCACAACTAGGACAATACTTATGCGTTGGTTGTTCAACAGGTTTTGCTACTTCTATTGCTTCTACAACCTCTTCACCATTTTTAACTTTTTCAATTAATGCTTTCGTTTCTTCAATCTTATCCATATGTGCTTTCGCACTTTCCATTACTGGCAAGATATCCGCACCAACCTCATTTCCTGCCACAAATAAATCATAATAATACTTTCCAATTTTCTTAAGATCTTCTTTATGAGCATTTTCTTCCGATGCAATTTGTGCAGTATATTTCGCAATCTCAATTGCATCCCCTGTTTTACTTTCAATATTCTTAGCAACCTTGTTCAATTTTTCGAAAAACACCATAAATCATCCCTCCTTACACACAAAATCTTTATAGGTAATCAAAAATTGCCTTCTATTTGTAATATTTAATTTTTTATAAATGTTTTTACAATGAAAATGGACAGCAGAATGAGAAATACACAATTCATCCGCAATAGTAGTCAGTGTTTTATCCGATAACAACTGTTCAAATATTTCCATTTCACGAACAGATAAATACTTTAATTCTGGATAACATTCTACTAAAACTTGAAATTCTTCTCGAGCCATTTTTATGTAGTCAAAATATTTAGATTGTTTCTTCATAGGTATCACTTCTTTCTTATATTGTAAACGATTGTGATTCTTAATTTACTGCTTTATATCTCCACATTTCGATAGTCTCGTTATAGATTATGATAGTTAAACTACCCATTTTAGTAATTATTTATTTACTTACTTTTGAGATACATTTACAATTATTTTATAAAGTTACTTAATTAGTAATATGTATTGTTTTGCTAGTTTTAATTACATGATATTTATCTTTACAAATAGATTTTATCTATATAAATCTAGTTTTCCTATCCCTTATTCAAGGGGTTTTATATCTAAGGAGGGTTTTTATGAGTCATTCTTTACTACAGGATAATCAAAACAAGCGATTAACCCTTTCATCTTTCAAATTAATTTGTTTTGCATTCTTTAATGCATGGCAAATGGGGTTTATTTATTTTATTGGAGTTTCTCTTTCAATTAATGGTAGAACACCATTACCGATTAATATGGATAATGTAACCACTATTATTGCTTTGGCCTATGTATTATGTATTATTTATATGTTCTTATTTCCAAAGCGTGTAGTTTGGGCAGAACGTATTACTTTATTATTTTCGTTATTTACTGCAATTGGTTTCTTTTTACCATTATCAGATGCATTATTACGATATTTAGTTTATGCTCATGTGTTTTTCTGTTGTTTTATGATTGGTTTTGAAAGTTTTATTATTGCGAATTATTTCTCTGAAGAAACAGCTATCAAACACTTAACATTAGCTTATGGTGTATCCCTTATTTTCGTAGCACTATTTCAAAATGATATTCTTCCATTTACCTTCTCATCATTTAGAATTGCTATAATTATCATGATAGTATTGTTATTAATATTTGCATTTTCTTTACCAGCAAGTGCTTCTAGTTGTATTAATTATGTAAAAAAAGGTGATACATTAGCACCACCTAAGAGAATGGTAATTGGTATTTTAATACTTGTTACTGTTTGTTGTTTCTTAATGTTAGCAGGTCCTGCTTCTGTGGAAGAGATTAAAAACGGTGTATGCATTTCCTATTTATCAGATGCCGTTGCTTGTCTTGGCTTATATTTCTTATATAGAAAATATAATATACATCCATTGAAGATGCTTTCTATTTTAATTACTTTGGGTGCCATTGGTTTTTTAGGATTATATCTTTCAACCTTTGTTAGTCAATTAACCTATATTTCTTGTATCTTCCTTGGTTTTGGATATGTAGCCTGTGGATTCTTACCTTTATATAGTTTAATTTTAATTAAGAGTTATCCATCAAAATATATTATTCCTATTGTATTTATCATTGCTGTAATAACCGTCATTATTCATAGTTCTCTTGTAGACGCTTTCCGTGAAATACCTGAAATGCTATATCTAGTATATCTTGCTATTAATGTTATTTTATCCTTTGTATACATGCAATTAGAACCATATGCTATCTATGTATACAATCGCAAAAACATCGCTACAGAAACAACAGAAGCACCTACAAATCCATTGTTAGAAACACTAACAAAACGTGAAAAAGAAGTATTAGAACTAATCGGTCAAGGCTATGCAAATAGTGATATCGCTAAAATATTAGTCATCTCCGATCATACAGTAAATGACTATACAAAAAAGATTTACAAAAAATTAAATGTACATAGCCGACATGCTGCAGCTAAAATTATTAATACTTCTAAATAATCAATTACAATTATTGTAAGAAAATCTCCCAATATAGTAGAGGGAGTTTTTTTAACGTCTTTAACTCAATGGGTAGGTTTCCTACCCAATAAAAAAGACTTGATACATAGGTATCAAGTCAAATATCCGTATTATGTAAACTATTTAATAACTGCTGTGAAACGTTGTGCGATTTGTAATGGACGAGTAATAGCGCCACCAACTACTGCACAATAAGCACCAGCTTCTAATACTTCTTTTAAATCTTGAGGAGTATTAATTTTACCTTCAGCGATTAGAGGAACTTTTAAGTTAGCTACTAATTCTTTAATTTCTTTAATAGCTGGTCCTTCTAATTTAACAGAATATGGAGTATATCCGAATAATGTTGTAGAAACACAGTCGAAACCAATTCTTTCAGCTTCATAGCATTCTTCAACTGTTGAACAATCAGCCATAGCTTCAACACCTTTAGATTTAATATAAGCAACTAAATCTTCAAGTTTTTCACCATTTGGTCTTGGACGATTAGTAGCATCTAAAGCGATCATTTCAACACCAACAGCTAATAATTCATCTACTTCCTTCTTAGTTGGAGTAATGTAGATTTCAGAATCATCATAGTTTCTCTTAACGATACCAATAATAGGTAATTTTGTGTTTTGTTTGATTTCAAGAATATCAGCCATACCTTGAGCACGGATTCCGCTAGCGCCAGCCATAGTAGCAGCTAATGCCATTCTACCCATAATGAATGGAGAATGTAATGGTTCATCAGGTAAAGCCTGACAAGAAATAATTAATTTACCTTTAACTTCATTTAACATAATTATAATACGTCTCCTTTGTTTACTCATTTATCATATCACAAAACTAAAATATTTACGTTGTGATTTTTTAAAATATTATATTTTTACGAAATTATTTTCATTAATTGTAAGAATTGAAGAATCCCTTCTTTAGGTGTATGATAAATTTAATAATTTTTACGGAGGATTCTTATATGATCATGACAAAAAGAAGAGAAAAATGTCTTGAAGAATTTAAAAAGACACAACTAGATGGTTTATTATTTGCATCAAGCGCTAATTTCCAATACTTAACCGAAACAAAAAGCTACATGTGGCAAAGATTCTGTTTTAACTTAGATGTAGAAGTTGCTGGAGCACGCATCATTCCTGAAGCATTAGTATTCATGGATACAACAGGTAAAACAACTATCTTAACTACACCTGCCCTTAAATTACATTTTGATATCAATAAAAATGATGTCGTTGTAAGTTATATGGACCAATTTGAAGATGAATTAAAACACATTGTTAAAGGTAAGAAAATTGGTATTGGAAGAGATTGCGACCAATGGATTATCAATACATTAAAGAATGTTGATCCTGAAATCGAAACACATAATATCGAAACGATTTTTGATGATATCCGTCGCATTAAAGATGAAGAAGAAATTGACCAAATGCGTAAATTAGGAAAATTCACAGATGATGCAGTTATGTATGTATGCAAACACCTTAAAAAAGGTATGACTATGTTTGATGCGGAAAGAATGATTGTTAACTATGGATTATTAAATGGTGTACAAGACTTATCCTTTGCGCCTACTTGTGGTTTTAAAACAAGAAATACTGAAAATGCTCAAAACATTGAACCATTTGAAGATGAAAGAGTATTAGAAGATGGCACAATGATTGCCTTCGATATTGGATATATGGACCAAGGATATTGCTCAGACTGGGGTAGAACTGTATATTGTGGTAAAGCACCTGAACTAGTAAAAAATGGCTACGCTGCACTACAAGCTGCACAAGTACATATGGTAGAACAAATCAAACCAGGTGTAACACGCTTTGGTGATTTATATGGCTACATTTGCGATAAAGCAGAAGAACTAGGGTACTATGACTACCTACGCTTCAAACGTGAAGAAATCGGTGGAAATGGACATCATATCGGTGTAGAAGTACATGAAGTACCATTCTTAAAATATACTTCAGACTTAATCTTACAACCAGGTATGATCTTCTGTAGTGAGCCTAAGATGTTCTTCAAAAACGAAGGATATATGCGCGTAGAAGATATGATTTTAGTCACAGAAACAGGTGCTGAATTCTTAACAAACTTCCCACGTGATTTATTCGAAATGGAATTCTAACAGCAAGCCTCTAACTATAGAGGCTTTTTTAAATGCAATCAACCTATTAAAATGATAAAATATAAACATATTGGAGGATACCTTATGAAAATCTATGATATATCCCAAGAAGTTTTTACCTGCCAAGTATACCCAGGTGATCCATCACCAGAAAAAATAACTCTGAATTCTATGGATAACGGTGATTTATATAATTTAACTGCCTTTAGTATGTGTGCGCATAACGGCACTCATATTGATGCCCCTTTTCACTTTATTAAAGATGGTAAAACCGTAGATCAAATGAATTTGGAATCCTTTATAGGAATGGCATATGTAGTCGAACATGAAGGAATCGTTTCAGCAATAGATGCAATGACTATGTTACATAAAGCAAACCAATGTAATCTTGAAGCAAGTAAAAGACTATTAATTAAAGGAAATGCGGAAGTATCCTTAGAAGCAGCGAAAGTATTCGCTACTTCTAACATATTACTAATAGGAAACGAATCACAAACCGTAGGACCAGAAAATGCTCCAATGGCTGTACACCAAACATTATTAGGTGCCAATATAATTTTATTAGAAGGTATACGTTTACAACATGTACCAGAAGGTGTGTATCTATTGAATGCGGCACCACTAAACTTAGCTGAAGCCGATGGTGCACCATGTAGAGCTATCTTAATAGATATAGATAGATAATTTTTTATAGATTATAGATTCGTTGCATCACCAAGAATAAAATGATAGAATAATAAAAAATAAAGATATGTCACCGGAGAACAAGTGCCGTAGCACTACATGTTGATTAGGTGTCGAGTGAGCTCGGAATGAATGGTTTATACCAGAAGTTTCGAGTTTTTTTATTTACAAGGAGGAAACAAACAATGAAACTTACATTATTAGAAAATGATAGAAAAACAGAATACAAAAAAATACTACAGGAAGCATTCCAATATGGATTTGAATCCTATACAGGATGTAAAGAAGAACAAGTACTGCCAGAAAGTCATATAGATGAATGTTTAAACAATCCTAATAGTTATGCATACATGATGATTGATAATCATGAAATAGTAGGAGGTTCTATCGTTACCATAAACAATGAAACCAATGAGAATATTCTTGATTTTATGTTTGTTAAAGTTGGTGTACAGAGTAAAGGTATAGGTCAACAAATTTGGAAAGAAATTGAAGCACTATATCCAAACACTAAATTATGGGAAACATGTACACCTTATTTTGACGTAAGAAATATTCATTTTTATGTAAATAGATTAAAATTCCATATTGTTGAATTTTATAATTATAAAAACCCCGATCCTAATTCACCAAATGATTATATAGGTCAAAAAGATGAAGGAATGTTCCGATTTATTAAATATAAGTAATGAAGACTATAAAATAATCATCAAATTTATAAAGATGAAATTCCTGTTGGAAGGATTATCTTAAATTATCTTTTTTATGTTACAATCAACACATAGTTAAATAAGAATTTGTTAGGAGAATTTATATAATGTTGGAGGAACGATTATGGAGCATAAGATAATTAAAGGAGTTGGAGGAGAAGTACATTATTGGATTTCAAGAACCAAAGACGATCCTAAGGGAACAATTGTTTTTAGCCATGGCTTAACAGCAAATCATACAATGTTTGAAAAGCAAATTGAATATTTTAAGAATGAGTATATAGTAATTGCGTGGGATGTTCCTATGCATGGTTTATCTATGCCTTATAATAATTTTTCTTATGAAAATACTGCAAGAGACTTAAATCGAATATTAGAACAGGAGCACATTGAAAAAGTTTGTTTGGTAGGAATGTCAATGGGAGGCTATCCTTCACAAATGTTTGCACATTTATATCCTAAAAAGGTGCAATGTTTGATAGGTGTTGATACAACGCCATTTGGAACAGCATATTATTCAAAATCTGATTTGTGGTGGCTTTCTAAAGTTAAGCCAATGGCAAATTGGTTTACAGATAATATGCTTCGTAAAAGTATGGCAAAATCTATATCTGTAACAGAGTATTCTTATAATAAAATGATAGAAATGTTGGCTCCATTATCAAAGAAACGAATTATAGAACAGATGGATATTGCTTATGGAAAGTTTGCGCAGGAAAATAGGGATTTACATTTGGCTTGTCCTGTACTGATTTTACTTGGAGATAAAGATAAAACTGGAAAAGTAAAGCAATATTGTATTGCATGGGCAGAGGAAACGGGCTATCCATTACATATCATTGAAAATGCTGCTCATTTTTCTAATGGAGATAATGAAAAACAAGTTAATTATGAGATAGAGCAGTTTGTAATACAAACTATGCTTAACTAATTTATATTTTGATTTATAGTGTTTGACAAGTTTCAATTTGTAATATAGTTGGATAAATTAGAATTTACGGGGGTCTAAAATGGATAATCTTATGTATTATGTTGCATCTGAGGATGATATTGTCTTTATCAACGAAACATATAATGAAAATATAGACAGGCTACATGGTGTTCAAAGGAATGTCGATGTTTGGAAAGAACTGATGTCGTGTAAAGATAGCACTTACTATGTTGTTAATGCAGAAACACCTGTTGCTTGGTTTAGAATAGATATGGAAGACGGCGGATTATGGATAGGTATGCTCCAAGTAAAACCAATGTACCAACATAAAGGTATCGGAAAATATGTTTTGTCTACGGCAGAAAATATTGCAAGAGAAAAAGGATATAAAAGAATAGGTATTCATACAACGGAAGATAACATCATTGCACGAGCACTTTATTTATCAGCAGGTTATACAGTAACAGAAATTGGATCTTGTACTACCGCAGATGGTAAAGAAAGAGTGGGGTATACTTTCCAAAAGGAAATATAAGTTCGAATTTAACAAATTTCAATTTATATAACAGTTATGGCTAATCATTACGATTAGCTTTTTCTTTATATAAACAAAAAAGACCATCCAAATATGGATGATCTCTTGTTGTCTCTTTCGTAAAATTGATTAACGTTTAGAGAACTGTGGTTACATCAAAGTATGAAACTCAAGATTTAAAAATCCTTTATTTAAAGGCTTTTTTACACTTCACTGTTTTAAATTTGATTTAAAATTGTCTATTTGTGCCTTTATTGTGCCTCTATCAGTATTCTTCAACCGAATTTAAATTACATATTATTCATTATTTTTTCAGGAAATAAAAATACATTCTTAATGATTACAAATATGATGGATGTTATAATATGCATATATTATTTCGATAAATTAGAATTCAACAATAATATATTTAAAGGAGAATACTAATGACAAAGAAAAATAGAATAGAATATTTAATTTGCACTTTAAGTGTTTTAATTACTGGGTTTATTATGTATGGTTATCTTGCAAGTTTACAACCTCTTGGAGATGAAAGCAAATTGAAGTCCTTTTTACTTTTTGGTTTCTTGGGAGGTATTGGGTTTAGTGCATTAGTTTCAACCATTATTCTTGCTGTTAGTTTTTTTAAAAAAAGAAGTTTTGCATTTAAAGTGATTGCTTCTATTTTATGGCCCATTACATTTGGAGTGTGCGTATATTGTGGGTTATTTGTCTATATTCCTTATCAAATATACAATGTAGTGAAAATTATATCTTTAACAAAAGAAGAACAACAAAATGATTCTAATATTAAAATAAATAAATTAGAATTTGACGAAGGAGATGTGAAATGAGCAACAAAGACATTATAAAATATTTTTACGAAGTGGTTGTCTCCGAAAACCTGCTTGATGAGCTTCATAAATACATCTCAGAGGACTGTGTGCAAAGAGTTGGAGAAAAAGTATATTTTGTTGGAACAGCAGGAA
>JAFULQ010000027.1 GCA_017473265.1 Erysipelotrichaceae bacterium
AAAGCATTTTTTGTGTGATTGATGGTGTTTCATTAAAAATTGCACTGGCTGTAACAAAGGTAAACATCAACATGGTCAATATTTCAAGATTATATTTTATAAGAATTTTTTTCATATAGGCAATACCTCCGTAAACTTCAAATTTTTCTAATTGTATTGTACCAATCAAATGTGAAAATTTCTACATAACAACAATTAGCCAAATTCTAATTTTCCTAGCAAAATACATACTAGTTAGATATATACATTTTATCACAAAGATATATTGAATACTTTAAATCTTACAAAATAATCACAATTGATGTCATATCAGTTAAACTCCGCTACAATGCAACTTATTACATAAATAAACATTTTATTATGTCTTTTTTGTAATTTCGACTGATTTCGACTTAAAAATATGGTAATGGTAAAATTTGTATGAGTTATGTGTTAGATTTGCATGACTTAAAAATTATAATCATTACACTTTTGCACTATCTAATACATATTCATTAGCAAAGGAGAATTGTATGGATAAAGTGCGTCCACCTCCAAATAAAGTTTCTTTTAACAAATTAGAACTTTATGGAGGTATTTAAAATGAAAGATTATAAGTTCGACTATGGAAACGATAGCTTTAGAATTGATAGGGGTTTAGATGGGGATAGATACTTTATTAAAGTCAATAATGATTACATTGAAGTTAATGAAGAAGTGTTCAAAATATGCAGAAGTAGTTACGATAAAATTAGATATACATATAAACAAGAAGTAGCTAGATCAATTATCTATTACGAAGATATTGATTCAGCTACTTTTTTTGTTAATTCTGCATCATATCACAAAGAAGATCAATTCATAAAAGAACTGGCACAAAGAGCTAAAGAAGAAATTAACTTACTATCTGGAAAGGATAGATTAATAGCCATTTGCTTGTTCATCAAACAAATGACACTACAAGAAACTGCCGAGTATTTAGGTGTATCTATTACAGCTGTTTTTAAACGAAAGAAGAAAATTCAAAAAAACTTACAAAATATACTTCGCAATGGTTAAAAAAACTCTTTCAACTTTCAAGTCAATGGGTGAAGGAGGAATTCATCATGAAGAAAAAATTAAATGTTTTTGTTTACTGTAAGGTTTATTCAAAAGAACTAGAACACTTATTACATTTTCAAGAAAAAGTACTCTGTGAGTTTGCCAAAGATAATGACATGGAAATTATCGGTGTAATTCGAGATTTTTCACCACATGAAGATCTTTCATCCAAACACATGAGAAATCTTATGGACAAAATGTATGAACAAATTATTGATGCTGTTCTTTTCTATGATCAAAGCAGAATCACACCATTCAATCATCTATATACGGAGTTTGAATTATTTGCACATGAATGCGAAGTATATTTGATTCCATTCAAAAAGATATTTGATGAAAAAACACAGTAATGATGGTTGTATTGCCTCAATGTAGAGGTCCTCCACTCCTTTTCTTAATTCAAGGAAAGGAGGAGCTTATGAGTTACAATCATAAAAACGAATCAAAAAAATGGAAAGAATGGAAGCAAGAAGAGGAACGCTTATTAAAAGAATTAAATGTTGAAGAACAAGTAATCCTTGATTTAAGAGAATACGATAAAAAAGACTTCAATAAGGAACGCAGATTTAGAGAGCGAGAAAATGTGACTGATATCGCTTTCTTTAGAATGCAACCTCACTATGATAAAAAATCGATTGATAATGTCGATGACATGTTAAGTTCGATTGAAAATGAAGTTCTTTACAAAATTCTTGAAAAGCAAGACATGACAACATTACGAATTCTTTTCTTAATGACTCAAGATTATTCCATCAAGGAAATCGCAAGTCTATTAAAAATAAATGAAAGCACCATTTTTAGAAGAATGAAAAAACTTAAAAATTTATTCAAATAGATGCACGATTTTACTAGTTTTCGTCGGCTATATAGTGAAGCCCCCTTTTGGGGTTTCACTCATAGCCCTTTGAAAACTAAATACTAACTATCATATACGTTCTTTTGCATAAGAGCTGATGACTGGTGCGCCGTGATCATTTAATGTAGCGAATCACACCACAGATTAAGATAACTTTGCAATTATCTGCGATGACTATGTAAAAGGGATAATGATACACTCGCACGTCGATTACGTGAGATACCACGTAGGGGTGAAACTCCCGTGATAGGTAGCTAAACCTAGTATGATAGGATTCCCAATTGCTTCGGGTAATCAGAGATAAATAGAAGCATAGGTTCATATATATGGCCAGGCATTCCATTGTCTGGCTTACATAGTGAGGTGAAACACAATGAAAATTCAACGAGGTGACATCTTCATTGCTGACCTTAATGAAACTGAAGGATCAGAGCAAGGAGGTGTAAGACCAGTCTTGATTATTCAAAATAATCGAGGCAACAAACATAGCCCAACAACAATAGTAGCGTCCATTACTAGTAGAGCATACTCTAAAGCTCCTCTGCCTACTCACTACTATTTACCACCAATCAAAGGCATGAAAAAACAATCACTTGTAATGCTTGAGCAAATTCGTGTTGTAGATAAGTCACGCCTACAAAAGAAAGTTGCTCATCTTACAAGAAAACAAATGATACCAATCAACAAACGAATCTTAATTAGTTTAGGTGTAACTATAAGCTCATTGAAAAAAACTGTTAGAAAGGCGATGTAGTCACAGCATCGCCCTCTTTTAAAACAAGTAGATTTGTACATTGGTATTTTTATAGTCAAATATCTATGATTATCACGAAAGGAGAAAAGACTATGAAACCAGTTATATGTGAAAAAAGAACCTACTCGGTTCAAGAAATTATGAAAATATTAAACATTGGTAAAAATTCTGCCTATAAGTTAGTAGCATCCAATGCTTTTAAAACGATACGAATTGGTAAAACAATACGTGTTTCTAAAGTATCATTTGATAATTGGCTCAACAGTCAAATTTAGTGATATGGCAATCATTACAAAAAGAAGAAAGGCTTTTACTGTAGTTCACCAAGTGATTGATGAAAACGGACATAACAAACAAGTGCATGAAACATTTTATGACTACAATCAAGCTCTAAAAAGAAAAAAGCAAATAGAAAACGATTCAGATATGATCAATATTGATTCAGAATCTACTATCGTAGACTTTTTCTATCAATATACTTCAATTGTTGGCATTAAAGAATGGAGTATTACACGTTATGAATCCACAATGGGAATCATTAATAATTATCTAGAACCAGTATTGAATAGTATGAAAATTAAGGATATTAATGATGATTTTGCGAGTTGGATAATAAAAGAAATGAGTAAAACCAAAGCAATTGGAAAAAGACATCAAAGAGCAACGCTTTATATGCCTGCATCCATGCAATATGCTGCGTATCTATTTTTTAAAAAAAGCTTTGACTATCTTATTAGCCAAAAGTTAATAGAAACTAATGGATTTCATGATTGTATTGTTATCAAACCTTCTTCTAATAAAAGAAAGCAAGAATGGAACATAAGCATTTTAGATCAAATATTAAAGCAATGTGAACGTGTCTCACTCTTTCTATTTATACATTTAGTTTTTGCGACTGGATTCGATATAAAAGAAGTATTGGCACTTAACTGGGACAATATTTCAAACGAACAAGACAATTTTTATATTCAATCCAATACACTGATAGAACGTATGAATATTAATTCCTCAGATAGAATTCAGAAAAAAAGAATCATCGAAAATTATGGCTCTCACGGCTTTAATAACACGAACACTACAACAATACTTTATCTAAAAGAAAAAGGCGTAAAAACGGCTAAAATTCATCCAAAACTATATAATCTACTGATGCTTTGGAAAGAAAAGCAATCTAAAGGTATAAGTGAACATGAAAACCAGCACAGGTTGATATTTACATATTTTGATGGAAGGCCCATTGATAGTAGAACCATGAGTAAATACTACGATCAAATTATTAAACAGATGAATACTTCTAAATTATCAATTGCTACTCTTAAGAACTTTGGAGTTTCAAAAAGAAAAAATGGCATAGGAACCATTGCAGATCTTTATTACGATTGTTATCAAACAGATAACTTACCTGAAAGAAAACAAAATGGTGAAATTCAAAAAAAAGAAATTGAATCATTAACTGTTCAATCAGAAAGAATTAAAAACTACTTGCCAAAGCAAAGTTCTGTAGATGTATCAATATTAATCCATGAACTTAATAGCAATCCAGAATTGAAAGCAGCACTAATAAAGAAACTCGAAGCAGAACAACAATAATGTTCTGCTTTTGATAATTTTGTACATTCGATTTAGCAATCAGAATTAAATACAATAGTCACGAAGAAAGGAAGTGAAGAAATGGCATCAATACAAAAAAGAAATAACAAGTATAGCGTTGTTTATACCTATCAGGATAACGAGGGAAAGAAAAGGCAAAAATGGGAAACATTTACCACATACAGTGAAGCTAAAGACAGAAAAATAGAAATAGAAAGCGATCAAAAGAATGGTGTATTTATTCCTCCACATGCCACAACAGTTGCTGAATTTCTTGAACTATTCGTTAGTCTATATGGTGTTAAAAACTGGTCAATGTCCAGTTATAACCGTAACACTAAATTAATCAAAAACTATATCAATCCAATGATTGGGAAGATTAAACTTTTAGATGTTACTCCATTAATGATAGAAAAATACTATCAGCAGCTTTCAAAAACACGACAAAAAAACAGTAAACACCATAAATCAAAAGAATGTGTTACAACTGGCACCATTAAACAAATACATAAATTGTTGAAGTGTGCATTTGGTGTTGCAGTGAGATGGGATTTACTTGCTATTAGCCCATTTAACAAAGTGACAACACCAAAACATGTATATAAAAAAAGGGATATCTGGACATCGGAAACGATTGTTAAAGCTCTTGAAGTATGTGAAGATCCAAAAATAGCAATTGCGATTCATCTAGCATTTGCTTGTTCAACGCGAGTTGGTGAGATCTTAGGTCTTCAATGGAAAAACGTTCATATAACTGATGAGGATATTGATAATGACGATGCACATATTGTCATTGAACAAGTTTTAGAAACAGTATCTAAAGTTGCAATCGATGCATTAGAGAGTAAGGATATCTACTTTATCTTCCCTAATTATGCCGGTCATGAAAGCACAAAAACTTCTCTTGTATTCAAGAAACCAAAGACGAACACAAGTATTCGTAAAATATGGCTCCCTCGCACTCTTGCTTACATTTTGCGTGAATGGAAAAAGCAGCAGGAAGAATACAAAGAATTTTTTGGAACAGAATACAAAGATTTTGATTTAGTCATTTGCTATGAAGATGGAAGACCTTGCACACACAACACAATCCGTACAGGATTCAATTATTTGATAAACAAGAATAATCTTCCTAAAGTTGTCTTCCATTCATTACGACATTCAAGTACAACATACAAGCTAAAACTAAACCATGGGGACATCAAAGCTACACAAGGTGATACAGGACATGCGCAAGCAAACATGGTAACTGAAGTGTATGGACATATTCTAGATGAAGATAGAAAAATTAATGCCCAAAAATTTGATGATACTTTCTATACAATGCAAGGTAATGGTGTTGATCGTAAAAGGAAAAAGGAACTGAATATAGATTCACTGGTAGATGCATTGAAAAATGAACCTGAGCTTCTTAATCAACTCTTAAGCGCACTGAAACAATAACAATACTGGCTGTAATTATAAATAGTTTACAGTTAAATGAATAAAGTAACCAATATTTTTCCTTTCGATTGGTTGCTTTTACTGTCTTATTTCATTTATTAAATTACATAGCCAGTTGAGCATTTTCGGCTGGCTTTTTCATTCAAAATCCTGCTAATTTTTAGGCACCCGTTTTTTCTTGCTAATTTGAGTGATTAGCAGGAAGGCAAATTTGATTAGCAGAATGGGGTAAAAATGTTCGAGTCAGAAAAAAAAACAATCCGCTGAATTAGCCGATTGTTCCCTCCCTTTATTTAAAAAGGATCTATATTGAGTTAAAGGGATAAAACGTAGCCAAAAGGCTCAAAAAGCCTTTAATTAAGCAAGATTGGCGCCCCCGATGCGATTCGAACGCATGCAAAACCGGCCTTAGGAGGGCCGTGCTCTATCCCCTGAGCTACGGGGGCATGTTAAAGATCTTGCTAATCAATTGGTCACAAGTTGAAGGCTCCTTAGGAGGGGCTTGTTATATCCATTTAACTAAGGAGGCAAATTTGCTAGTACATTTTAACACGAAATACAAAAGAATGGTAGATTTCCTGAAATATATGGTAAACTAATAAAGCGAGGTGAGAATATGCGCAAGCTTTATAACAACCAAATTATTGACTACAATGAAGGACAAACCGAATTTGTAGAAGAATTTAACGAACAAATTAGCTATGGTGCAATTGTATATAACCATGACTACAATAGTTATCAATACATTACATCATTTGAACAAATTGATTTTAAAAAGGAAGTATTACCAGACTACTTCAAAGTAACAACTAGCAAACTACCAAATGCTATGGAAATCCTAATGCACTATGAATTTCATCCAGAAGATGAAGAAGATGAAGAAGTATTAGCCATTTGGAAAGAACTATCACAAGAAGAACTTCCAACCTATGCTTACGATGAAGATGGTGAAGTATATGCCAATGGATACATCAAAATGAATCCTAAACCAAGCAAACACTCTATCTGGATTTTAAACCAACAAGGTCAAGACTATCTATATCAACAAGATATGTTATTAGTACAACCAATTATTAAGTATATGCACATTGTACAAGAAGTATTAAGAAAACATACTGTACAACCATTTGAAGAAGAAAAAATTTTACACTAAAAAACTCATATCCATCGATATGAGTTTCTTTTTATTTTTTCATTTTGATATATGCATCTACTTGTTGTTCTAAATAATCAAAGGAACAATCACCAGCATTCAATACCACTTCATGGAACTCTTTTGCTTGATACTTCTTACCCAACGCTTTTTCCACCTTTTGTTGTAAAGCTCTCATTTGCAAATATCCCATACCATATGGCAAATAGGTTCCCGCCTCTTGTAAAACAACTTCATAGATATACGCACCATCCATACCATATTGATACATATAATCTTCTACTTCATCTACAGTAGCACCTTCATAATGCACCATAATATCTGCTAAACATACTAAATAATGAGATAAATACGTATTCATTTGAGCTAAGGCAATCGCATCCTTACTTAACTTCACATCCATCATGTTGTAAGAATCCATTTCTACATACACTGCCCATCCTTCAGTATAGCCAATATAATTTAATACATTCGCAATTGGATGATAATTATGCTCTAACGCATAGGTATTTTGATATAAATGCCCTGGATACCCTTCATGAGCTAATGTACTATATAAATCTGTACAACTAGGATTTACACGAATGACATTTTCTTTATAGTTATCAACTGGAGGAATCAAATAATACGCTACAATATATTCTCCCGCAATTGAAGGATCTAAATAATCAACAATATACTTCACATCCGCCGCTTTAGGATAATTCTCTTGAATCTTTTCTTGCAAATCCACTAACGCTTCATCGGCATCCATATCCAAAGTATAATACAACTCATCATAAGCACTTGGATTCTTTTGCATAATCTTAATCATTGTACCAATCGCATCATCAATAGCATCTTCCAACAATTTCTTCGCTTCTTTAACTGTAATATCCGCACTACAATTATCTTTTAATAAGACTTCATAATACTTCTTACCATCATTCCAATTACACAAAGCACCATTGTTTTTTTGTGTTCCTTTCAATGCAGTAAAATACTTTACCACATCTTGATAAGCAGGAATAACAGAAGTATTTACTGCATCCCTAACTTGTTTTTTATAAACCTGTTTCTTATCATATGACAATGGTTCAAAGGCATCAATACGATTCGATACGACTTTAATAATTTCATTTTCTTTCGCATCTAAAAAACGATTGCATTGATCAATAATCGCATCAATAGCATAATCAGATTGAATAATACCCTTATCCACATGCTTTTGTGTCATAGACAAACATTCCCCAAAATATGAACGCGTTTCATTTAAATACACAATCAAATCTTGAATATCTTCTTCACTACGTAATACATACTCTGTAAAAATCGTAATCAAATTCGCATTAATTCCACTATTTACAGAAAAGATAAAAGCAAAATCTTCCAAACCCTCATATTCCGCATTTAATTCTAACATCCATAAATAACGATCATAATAACTCTTTTGATTCTCCGTTAACAAATCACGATTAAAACTCTTCATAGTTGAAATTGATGTTTTCAACGCATCAAAATCATACGCTTCCACTGTCCCCAAAGACACTTCCATATCTTCTAAGCCATACGCACCTAAATCCTCAACTGAGAAATGAGCACTAATTTTACTACCTGCTAAAGTATCCGTAAATTCTTGTTTTAAGAATTCATCAAACTTTGTTTGTTCTACAACTGCTTTTTCACTACTTAAATCTATAACTTCTTTATGAAAACAACCACTAAGCAATAATCCAATTGTTAAAAAACAAACGAGAATTTTTCTCATAATAGCCTCCTATTGTGTTTTTTGCTCTTTCGCAATTCTTCTTTGAACAATTGCTCTACGAACACGTTGTAAAATCTTATACGAAACATTAAATCCTAAATAGCATAAACCATTTATTGGATAATCCATTTCTCCAATATATTCATCCATCTTATCTTGTATACAGAATCCAATTTTAAATAAATACAAACCATCTTCTTCACTTTCTTTAATAATTCCACCCATATCATAGACATCACATCCACTCTTACAAGCCCAATCAATTAATTCATATTGGATACGATAGTTTGGTAATAAGTTACGCTTAACATTTGAACTACCAGAATGATAATACATCATTCTTCCACCATAGTTTACCCCCAAAGCACCAGCTAAATAATCATCTTCGTGTTTGACTAAATATAAACGAACTTCATCATGACTAAAGTTATCACGAATATTTTCAAAGAATTCTCTAGGACGATGCTCAATTCCATCACGAATAGCGGTAATCTTCAACAACTCCATAAAAATATCTAACCTTTCATCACTAAAATCATCAATTAACACCAACTCATTACGTAATGAACGTTTTAAACTATAACGTGTCATTTTCTTAAATTGTGGTAACAATTCCTCTATTGTTTTTCCATGCAAATGTAAAACCATAGAACGACGAGATAAAATTAAATCCAATTTACTATATCCCTTACCACGAATCTTGAAACCTAATTTCTTATACATTGTAATTAACTTTTCATCATCTTGCACATTTGGATCAAACTTAATCATAAATGCATGATACTTCTTAATTAAAGGTTTCATTTCCTTAATTAGTTTCATTACCATATCTGGATTATACAAATCACAAATAGGTCCTCTTTGTGCATACAAAATACTTAAACCCATCGCAATCGGACGCACATAAATTGTACATGCGGCTACAATCTTCCCATTTTCTTCTACATATACACATTCACACTCTAAATTATTTTTAACATTTGACCAACGATAATCTTGGTAATAGTGTGCATTTGGATAATTTTTTGTAAAATCTATATATTTTTGTACTTCGACTTGATTCTTTTTATCTAATATCGGCATACGAACAACTCCTCACTATATGTATTATTATACCTATTTTTAACATCTAACAAAAGAGTAAACGAATCGTTTACTCTTTAATTAATTTTTCTCTAATTTTTGTAGCAGTATCAATCTTACGATAATAAATACAACTCAACTTTTCTTTCAAAATCTCAACTTCTACTTTGCATACATGATCAATCACCGTATTTTGACCATCTACAGTAATAACCAAAGATTCATCATCAATGGTATACATAATTTTCTTAGTATCTGGAAGTACTAAACTATTTTGTAAATTGTGATAATGACAATTAATCAATGGTGCAATTGGCGTCAATTGCATTGTTTGTAAACTAGAATCAACCAAACTTCCACCAAAACTCATGTTATAAGCAGTAGAACCCACAGAAGTAGATACCAACAACCCATCTCCAGCAAAGAATTCTAACAAATGATTATCAATATATACATTCGCTTTCAATGCCTTAAGATTCGATTTACGAACCACTACTTCATTAATGGATAACAAAGTATGTGTTTCCCCATGAATATCTGTAATGACTGTCTTTTGAATATCCATCGGATAACTATAATACTCTCCACATTTGATACAATCTAAAAATGTTGGAATTTCATCGACACTTAACTCTTGCAAAAAGCCCAAAGTCCCCGCATGTAATCCCACATACATACAAGATGTGTCAAAATTGGTTTGATGAATCATATGTAAGAAACTACCATCTCCACCAATCGCAATGCATAAATCCGCATTCTCACAAACTTCAATTTGTTTTTTATTTAATTCTTTTAACAATTGTTCTTTAATCTTTTCACTTTTTGCAGTTGGATTCGCAAACAATTGTACACTTTTGATTTCCTTCATATCTATACCTAACCTACATTCTCTTCATCAACACTTGGTTTTTTAATTCTCGTCTCAAATTTAGACAATATATGTGTAATCAAATAATAACACACTCCAGCAGGAATACACATCCACATATAGGCAGAACCAATACACAACCCCATACAAGCAGCTAACCATAGACCCGCCGCAGTCGTTAACCCTTTAACTTCACTACGATTAGTAACAATAATCACACCACCACACAAAAAACCAATTCCAGATACCACTTGTGCAGCTAAACGTGTTGGGTCAGAATAACCCGTTTCAGTTGCAGTTAATGTTCCAATTATCATCAAAATACAAGAACCTAAACACACCATCGCATGCGTCTTAACTCCAGCAGGTTTTCCAAACTTTTCACGGTCATACCCTATTACTGCACCAAAAATCGTCGCCAACAGCATTTGACAACAAATCATAAAATACGATGATTGTATAATCATTTCAAACATATGCATCCAACCCTTCTTAATATATACTATCTTATACTCTTTTTGTGAGATTTCAACTAATCTTTCTTATTGCATCAAAAATTATATTTGATAAAATAAATTATCTAAGGAGGTATTCTATGACAAACACTTCTAAATCAACACGTATCCTTGCTTATGATATGATACGAATAGCCGCAATATTTGCAGTTGTTATGATTCATTCTTCTAGTGCATACATTTCAGCACCAGTTCATACACTTGATTTTTTTCTTGGTGATATTATGGAAAGTCTATCTAGAATTGGTGTTCCATTATTCATCATGCTTTCTGGTGCACTTTTATTAAATGAAAACAAAGAATTCAATTTCCAAAAAATGAAACAATACTGTATTCGCATTTTTATATTACTTTATATTTGGTCATTTCTGTTTGCGATATTTTATGAAATTTTAATTCCTTTGGTTGGTAATCATCCAATCTCTATAAAAGAATTTCTATATTCCTTTATTTTTGGACAATACCACCAATGGTATTTATTTATGATTATCGGATTGTATTTAATTACACCAATATTGAAATTATTCATTAAACAAGAAAATAGAAAATACATCGAATGGTTTATTCTATTATCCATTGTTTTCCGATTCTCAGTACCAATTATGAATCTACTAAGTAATACATTAACTAACACTACAGATATCATGGCAAACTATGTAAACCAATATAGTTTACAATTTGTAGATCCAAATTTAACTTACTTTTTCCTAGGATGGTATTTTACCAATTGCAGTTTATCTAAAAAACAAAAAAACACAATCTATGTGCTTGGATTCCTTGCACTAATGACAACTATTCTAGGAAATTACCTATTACCTACAGCTTCTAGCGTATTCTATTCAGGCGTATCTGCAAATACATTATTCTATGCAGCCGCATTATTCTTATTTCTTTATACACGAGAATGGAAAAACGTCCCAACTAAATGGGTAAATCTTTTATCAAAGATGTCCTTTGGAATCTATTTAGTACACCCAATTTGGCTAACCATTTTAAAGCAACTACCAATTAGTGAAGCTGCAATTATTCGCATTCCATTCAACTGGATTGGCAGCATGGTATTATCACTAGTAACTGTTTATATAATGTCTAATATTCCAGTCATTAAAAAACTAGTTAAAATCTAAAAAAGAATATCTTCAAAGATATTCTTTTTTGTTATTTTCTCAAACAAAGTTTTGCTAAACGAGAAGTTACACTACCGTCTGTATATGCCAAATACTTATGTTTAAAGGCTAATAAAGCATCCATTGGATATTCTTTATCCAAACAAGCAATCAAAGAATCCGCATCCATACAAACACAATCCTTTAATTCCTCTTTTAATTCAATATTAACACCAACATCAGATGTATACTCATCATAATCATATAAATACAAATACAACGGTTTATCTAAAGCACAAACCTCAATAGAAATTGCAGAATAATCTGATATTACCTTATCCGCAACTGTAACCAAATCCAAACTAGAAAACTCAGGAATTGTTAAAATACGAGAATCTGTAATTGGCGTCTTAAACAATGGATGATGCTTAAACACTAAATGATATTTATCATAATCAAACTTCTCAAAAAATTCATTCACATGTAAACCACGATTTCTTCTAAACGTAGGTACATACAATACCACTGGTTTTTCTTTTAATTGTGGATATTTAGCATAAATCTTTTCTTGTAATGATTTTTCATTATGAATTAAATAATCAATTCTAGGCAATCCAATACTAACAAATTGTTCTTCTCTACATCCAAATGCTTTCGCAAAATGCGGAATCATTGCATCACTACTAGACACAATCACATCATAATTTTGATGCATACGCATAGCTTTAGAAATGGTTGCACCTCTTCCACCAGCACTACCTGTTGTCTGCAAGCCAAACTTCTTAATCGCTCCTGCAGAATGCCAAATTTGAATTACTTTCGTATCTTTTTGATGCTTAAACATCGAAACCGGAATACAATACGTATCCACAACAATTGTATAAGCATTGCTCATATGAAATAGTTGTGTATACATATGCAAATAAAATCCAATAATACTCTTTACATTCTTATGTAACATCTTATTCAACATAACCACTTCTGCTTGTGGATTTTGTTTTAAAATTTCATCCTTCAACATTAAGAAATCCATACTAGGTTTCTCTGATTGTCTAGAAAGCATAACAATTTTATTCACATTCACTTTGCGAAATTTCATAAAGAAATATACAATTCGCAAATGCAAAAACATAATATCAACAATAAATTTCACGTTCTTCACCCTATCTCTTTAATAATTCTTTAACATATGGTTGTAACATCCAATACCAAACCGTTTTATAAATAAACTTATCTCTTTTTCTACGCTTAAAGTACACATTATTTTTCCAATCAGGATCATACACATCTAAAAAGGCATACGTATTCACAATATACTCATGTTTTAAACCCAACGTCTCTTTACCTACATTCATTTTAAAACGAAGATACGCATGTCGAATCGCTATATAAGTCAAATACTCTTGATCAATCTTACCCTGATATAACTCCTTTAAATCTTGCATAACTGGATACAAATCATAAAACTTTTCATTCATTTTACCAGTTACAGAAGTATTTTCTCTACGAATATAGTGATAAAATGGTTTATCCACTTTTTCAACTTTATTCGCCACTAACATAGCGCTATAAAAGAATAATAAATCTTCAAAAATACGATATTTCTTAAAACGAAGTTGATGTTCATCAATCATTTTTTTAGAAAACAATTTTGTACAAGAATAGGCATTCGTATGAAAAATCATTTCCGGATTCTCTTGTAAAGAATGAGAAAATGCTTCAACATTTCCTAACCCTTTAATACTATATTTACCATTTTCTTCTTCATAATAATGCCCAGATACTACAATATCCGCACCAGTTGATGTAGCCTTATTATATAATTCTTCAAACATGTCCAAATCAAAATAGTCATCACTATCACAAAAAGTAATATACTCTCCACAAGCATGATCTAAAGCAATATTTCTAGCATTAGCTACACCACCATTAGGAATACTAATGTATTGAATCATACCTGGATATTTATCCATATATGATTGAATGATTTGTTCACTAGCATCTTTACTACCATCATTCACAATGACAAGTTCCTTCTCCAATAGTGTTTGATTCACCAATGTATCTAAACATTTCTCAAGAAAGTTCTCAGAATTATATACTGGAACAATTGCACTCACTTTAACTACCATAAACTACACCTCATTTGTAATTAGTATATCATTTTCTAAACAAAAAAAGAGTAAATATTTACTTACTCTTTTCAAATACGCATTGAACTACACGCTTAGATGCATTTCCATCATCTAAATATGTATATGTATCATTGAATTTCTTATATTTTTCATCATATGTTAATTCACCTACATTATGTAAAGCATCAATTAATGCATCTTCAGTTTCAACAATTTTACCAGGTAAATCATCCAATGAAATATAGAAATCACGCAATACATGTTGATACTCTTCTAAATCATACATATAATAAATGATTGGTCTTTTCAAAATAGAATAATCGAAGAATACACTCGAATAATCTGTAATCAAAATATCACTGATAATGTATAAATCATTAATATCATCATATAAACTAGCATTATAAACAAAACCAGCATATTTACTAAAATCAAACTTATTCGCAACAAAATAATGTGCTCTAAATAAAATTACATATTCATCAGACAATTCATTTCTTAATCTATCAAAATCAACTTCTGTTTTATATGTATAGCCTAATCCACTTTGATGTTGATTATCTCTCCAAGTAGGTGCATATAAAATAATCTTCTTATTTTCAGGCAATCCCAATGCTTTCTTTACTCTTTGAACATCTTCGTCTGTATAATTGACTAAGTCATCATTTCTTGGATAACCTTTTTCAATAATAATATTTTCTTTACCCACTGCCTTTAAATTAAATGCTGAAGTAAATTTTTCTGTACAAAAAGCAGATGGAGATAACAAATATGTATACTTTTTAGAATCCACTTGATACTTATAATGAATATCTTTGATAGAATTCATTGCATTACCACTCTCAACCTTAATATCAAATCCCAATTTCTTTAATGGAGTACCATGCCAACATTGTAAATATACTTGATTCTTTCTTTTAAGAATAGCATCAGAAATACGAGAATTTGTAACCCAGTACTTACTAGTTGCATAATATTTGTAATACTCCAAAGATCCATGTTTAACAACTTTTGTACGAGGATTCTTTGCTATAGCAGTTTGTTGCTCAGGATTCACAAAAAACCAAACAAACTCATAATCTTTATAATCTTCACTATTTAATAAATATTCATAAATAGCCTTTGGACTATCTGCATATTTGCGACCAACAAATGATTCAAATAATACTCTTTTTGTATTTACTTTACCAAAACTAAATATTAAATATTGACATCTTCTTACACAAAACATACCCATACGTAAGATAGATCTTACTAAAGTACTCTTCTTTGCCATATTAACAAGCAAAACTCTTAATTTTTGCATATTCATACCTCCAATAATAACCTGTATCATTATACCAATCCTGTTACTTTTACGCAATAATGATTCTGTGTACATATAAAAAACTCTTTACAATTATTTAAAAGGCATATATAATATATCGTGCAAATGCCCGAGTGGTGAAATCGGTAGACGCAGTGGACTCAAAATCCACCGGTAGCAATACCATGACGGTTCGAGTCCGTCCTCGGGCACCATTTAAATTGATCTCTGGTTCAGAGATTTTATTTTTTATTGGAGGATTGGCCGAGTGGTTTAAGGCACCATCTTGGAAAGGTGGCGAAGTGAAAGCTTCCGTGAGTTCGAATCTCATGTCCTCCGCCATAGCCTAAAATAAGCATCCCAAAGGATGCTTTTTTATTGATATTATTAGAATTTGTGCAGTTATCAACTGCACAAATTATACATTTAAATAAACGCTTAAGTATTTCTTTCGAAAAGAAAACACCTTGTTGTAGGAGCTTTCACTATTTAATTTTTTTGTCCAACTTTTTGGGTTCAGTACATAATGGGATGCTTTTTTATTACATATAAATTATTCTTTATTTCCTCCATTGGAATCAAAAGGTCTAAATGGTTCTTCTTGTGACTCTAAAACTTTTCTTACACCTTCAAGTCCTTCAGGACCACAAAAGGCATCCATTATCTTATTAAAATCTTCATTATCACTAGGTGCCAATGCTACTTTACGAATTTGAAGTTGTTCAATAAATGACCAAACCAAATCAATCACTAGAATGCCTAAACCAATCCATAGACATGTCTTCACCCAATTTCCTATAATACACAAAATAATTCCAGGAATAAAAAGATAAAAATGCCTTGAAATAAAATTCATCAAAACAAAGAATATAAACATTTTTGTTGGATATTTTCTTTTCATTTTATTTTCCTCCATTTAAGACTCAAAGCTTTAATCAAACTACCCTCATATGTTTCATTTGGGGCATCCATGAACGAATCAGCCCAAAATACACACTCATCCTTTACTATCAATGATGCTTCATATAGTTCTTTTGTATAATTTTCAGGTGCAGGCACAATTTTCAAGATTTGAACACCTTCAAAACATAATTCAACAACTCCAAACCATCCGCTATTATCAAAAATCGCATTAACTGTAGTTGCAGAATAAGAGTCCGAATAAGACAGTTTATCTAATATACTATCATGGAAATGTGCAAATTTATGCATAAAATCATCAGCATCTTCTTGTGAAAGAATATAGTTCCACTCTGATGTGTCTTCAAGATTACGAATAGGAATACTATATTCATCAAATGGAACAGAACGATTAATTAGTATATTTGCAAGAAATGCATTATTATCAATAACTTCTTGATAACCCTTCATTTCAAATTTAATTTCAACATATTCATATCCATTATCCTTACAAAAGAGTTTGTATTTAAGCAAATTATCATCTTTATAAACCACAAAATTTTCTTCATTCAATTGGATTTTTTCAACAAGTGGTTTAGCAGGATTCGTTTGTTTATCTAAATAATCAACTAATTCAAAATTTCGTGTATTAGGATTTAAAACAATATACTGTTCATACCAACCTTTACCAAGTATTGCATAGACAATTGATTTGTAATATATATTATTTTCTTTATCAAAAACTCTAACAAACATAAACCTCACCACCTATGTTTAATTTACTTATAAATATTCTATCACAAACAATATTTTCTTGTATAATTTAGCTCTCATAAATCTAATTTACTTTTGGGGGTAAAAATGTGGGGGTAAATTTCAAAAATGACAAAAATCCTTTATTTGTAGGCATTTTTCACAAGTTAACTAGCCTCTCATGTCCTTTGCCTTATAGTAAATCTAGCACTCATTTGTGTACTTTTTTTATACAAACAAAAAAGGTAGCTTACACTACCTTTACAAAGTAATTATAATAAGAAGAATGCTTGTAATACATCTTTAAGAAATGTAATTGAAACTAATTGTAAGATAACAACTAATAACATCAAAATCGTATTTAACCATAATGTACTTAATGTATCTTGATATGTTAAAACAATTGTTGAAAACATATAACAAATGATTATACAAATTCCAAATATTACACTTAATTCTATTTGTGAAAATCCCCATGCTTTCATTTCAAAGCAAAATAGAATTCCCATTAAAATACTTAAACTTAATACAAATAAGCTTAAAAATGAACTAAATCTACGCCATAACATACAATTCACCACTATTCTACGATTTTCGCTTGTTCAATTACATCCAAAAGAACATCTTTTGAAACATACCCTGGAATATATCCTAACATTTCATAATTTGGTTTAATCACAAATGAACGTGGGTATGAATTTACACCATATTGACTAGCGACTACACCATTATGGTCAATTAATACTGGATAAGGCAAATCTTTTTCTTTTAGGAATGTTTTAAGTTCTTCCTCTGTCTCATCTGTCACAACCAAAATAGATAAAATTTGTAAATCTTTATCATTCATATTATGAATTTCTTTTAACTCTTCAACTTCCATTTGGCAATAGCCACACCAAGTAGTCCAGAAGTTCATAAAAATTACTTTGCCATCATAATCGTATAGACTATACTCTTTTCCATTAAGTGTTTCCAACGTAAATTGTGGAAAGCTTGCGTCACTATATTGTTCTGCTTTTTGTTGTTTACTATAAGTTTGAACTCCTTGGTATAAAGAATAACTTCCCATAACCAATAAAATAATAGCTCCAATTTTAACAACCGTTGGTAATACCTTTTTACGATCTTTTAAGAAATTTAATACTTGAGAAGTAAATAAACCTAATAGTAAGAAAGGCACTACAAAACCAATCGCATAAACCAACACATATAAATAACCAATACTACTTGTAGAAGTTAATAGTAAAATACTAGTTAAAGCAGGACCTACACATGGTGTCCAAGTAAAACTAAATAAAAATCCTAGCAAAAATGCGATGAATGGATTCATTTTATCTACTGGCAAATCCACATTGATACGTTTTTCTTGATTCAAGAAATTCAATTTCAAAATTCCTAATTGATATAATCCTAAAACAATAATCATTACCCCAGCAACAATTTGAAAGATCACTTCATAATCTTCTAATAATTGTCCCAAAGAAGTAAATGCCAATCCTAGAATTACAAATGACAAAGAAATCCCTGCCATAAAACATAAAGTTTGTAATAATACAACTCCACGATTATATACAATCTTTCCATCAGAAAGCACTGTTTTTGCATTACCACTTAAATATCCCATATACAAAGGCAATAGAGGCACTACACAAGGTGAAAAGAATGACAACAACCCTTCTAATAACACTGCAACTATGGACAATTGTTCCATATCTAAATTCATTTTATTCCTCCTTTTCCATCTTATCGAATAATGCTTTAATTACATCAGATAATTTAGAAACTTTATCTTTGATATTATCTGTCGCAAAAGTATTATGATAAATATTCACCGGCTTCTCTATTGATAATAACTTATAATTTGGAACAATGTCTAATACATGCTCCAAATCCGGATTTAAAGCCATTTTCGCATATAAATGACTATTTTCTTTTTCATATTCAGCAAATGCCTTCGCATATGATGCATGCACAGGATTTGTGTTCTTATCCGCATCATACAAGCACACAGTCTTAATGCCCAAATGATTTAAGAACAAGAAATAAAATGGCATCGTATTTTTACCTAAACAACCCATATATTGGATACGATAATCGCGCATCCACTCTGGATGAATAACTAAATCAAGATAATCAAATAAGACATCTTCACTACTTCCTTCACCCAAAATAACACCATCCGCATGCAATAAGTTAAACATAGTATTTCTAAAAATACTGGATAAATATACTCTAGTATAATTCATTAATACATTATTTAATCCTTTATCTAAATATTTAGAATTAGAAAACTGTCTTAGTAAATATATATCCTTTTTAAAGAACGTAAGAATTTCATTCTCTAACTTCTTTATATCTACTTGAATAATCCCCGTTTTCTTCTCTAAACGAACCAACTGCTCAATATCTTCAAACAACTTAGACACCACAGTTTCTGAATTCGTCGCAACAATTACAATATTTCCTTTTTCTTGTAATTGACGTAAAGCAATACAAATATCTCTAACAATCATTGGATGTCCTGCTAATTCAGGTTCATCAATAACGATTGCCATTTTATCAGAAATACATAATAGCATCTCAATAATAATTAAACGTTTTACAACAAACAATTCATTTACAACATTTGGTAATAAATCAACCGCATTAGGAATACGACTCAAAATACTCTCAGCTTCTTTTTTACTATAATGCTTACGAATATATGCAGGATAAGACTCTGTCCAATTTTCTTCATCACCCAATACTTCATTTAAAATTGTAGTCAAAGTAACAAACGTATTTGTTAATAATAATGGTACGATACGATATTTTTTATCACTAATAATACGATACTCTTTATTAATAACCGAATTTAAAAATTCTGTTTTTCCAGCTCCATGATTACCAACAACCATCAATAATCCCTCATAAATATGAATATCTTTATTCGGAGTATATAATGTTTCAAGTCTAGTACGCATACCATCACCACCAATCATAGATATTATAACATGCTATTGAGAAGAATGAAAAAAAAGTAGCCTAAGCATAAATCTTAAGCCACTTTCATTTCTTTATTTTTTAACAATCGATGCACTATTATTTAAGCCAAAAATCTTACGAGTTGTATTATCAGATACGAGTCCTGCTCCACCCAATACAACACCACTAGCAATCTTTCTTGTTGTTGTAAACGCTACTGCATCCGCTGCTTTACTATTTTCAGTTAAGATTAATGGTGCTTCCATTGCATATGCTAATGGACCTCCACATAATCCATCTGGGAAGTTTCTTCCATATGCCACTACTGCACTTGTTGCATTATTGAAGAATGTTTCAGCTACCATTACACTTGTTTGATAACGTGTACTTCCTCCAATACGTTTTACTTCGCCATATGTCTTAACTTCATTTTCTAATGCCGTACTTACTGCACTTGTTCCACCAACTACATAGTATTGTTTTGTTTGAACAGTTGCTAAATAAGCCTTTTGTTGCTCACTTAGTTTCTTTCCTACTAATAAAATTGGTTTTCCACTTGCACTAGCACTTAAACTATCCGCAAATCCTGTTCCTGTTGCCACAATGATTTCTTCATTTGTCACACCAGCTTCTTTTAAGATTTCTAAATTTGTTGCATAGCGATTATCACCAGCTAAACGTTTGATTTTATATCCAGCCAATCCACTTAATACACTATCATCAACCGCAGCAGTTCCACCTAAAATATATACAACACCATTTGCGGTAACATTTTTTCTAATGTAATTACGAATCGCAGCACCATTCTTACCATCTGTCATTAAGATAGGAGCATTTTTCTTAGCAGCTAAATATGAACCAGCTAAAGCATCTGCGAAATTTGTACCACTTGCAACAATAATAGAATCTACTTTTGATCCATTTAGTTCCACTACTGCATCCGCAATTTCCATAGACGTTTCATAACGTGTATTTCCAAACACACGATATACATTCGCTTCACTAATATTTACAGTTACATACTTTCTATTTGCTACAGAAGTATTATTACCTTGAGCCATAATCGTAACTGTTACAGTACCCGTACTCTTTGGTAAAATTGTGCCATTTTGAGTAACTGTCGCAATTGAAGCATCACTTGAACTATAAGTTAATTCTGCATTATCACTAGTCTTAGCTTCTAAGTTAACCGTTTGTTGATCTTGAGAAATGTTATATACCTCTTTAGAAGTTGTAATTTCATTTCCTTGTACTACATAAGCAGCCCCAGGAATGAATAAATTATTCTCAACATCTCTACCTAATAAAACAATCTTATCTTCATACACTTTAATATAGTAACAATGAGAACCTTTTTCAAATTCACCGCCAATGACATTGTAACTAGACCATAAGTAACCTACAGAAGCCGTATTAAATGTTGTTGGTAATTCAGTTGTTCCAGCAAACATATTTGCTTCAGAGTTCATTTCCCAGTGACTATGACCATTGAATAAAATAATTTGTCCATATTTCTTTAATACACGTCTAAATGCTGATTCATTCGCAACACCATTCCAACCTTGACCAGGTAAAGAACCAGATACAGTGTTATATAAAGATTGGTGTAACAATACAAATACTGGTTTATTAGGATCTTCTTTAGTAATTTCAGCCATACGTTGATCAAACCAATTCAATTGAGTTGCTGATAAGTATGCATGTAAATGATTTTGTTCTCCACCTAAATAAATGAAATGATATCCACCAATTTCTTCATCATAATAAACTGTCTTAGGTTGTTTTTCTAAATTACGATTGAAAATCTTCACATATTTTTGGAACTGATTATCAGGATTACCCTTCATCCAGTCATGGTTACCAATAGACATATGAATTTCAGGGAAATAATCTACAGTATTAGCAACTGAATAGTACATGCTATATACTTTCTTAAACTCAGCTTCACTACCTGTATTAGCAATATCCCCATTAATAAAGATACCTAAAGACTCAGGACTATTTGCTTTAATATCATTTAACATCATCAAGAAATGTTCATTTGATTTTGCAACATCACCTGTAGCACCAGCATCAGTAGTAACGTGAACATCACTCATCATTTGGAATTCAACAATAGGTTTACCTAATTCTGCATAAGCAGCATTAGCAGGTAAATCCACTGAAACATATTTTTCAGATAAACTAGCACCATCAGAAGCATAAGCAATTAATTTCTTAGCTCCAGCAGGAATAATTGTATGAGAAACCATTTGATGTGTTGTCTTTGTATCATTAAGTTTAAACTTACCTAAAGAAGTATAACCTTCTAATGGTTTACCATTTTCATCAGCCCAATACATAATACAATCAGTAGCTGAATCATTTTCAATATCTTTTGTAACAGTAACTACACCATTCGCAAAACCATCTGTGTCATTTTCTAATATATATGTAATACCAGTTAAAGCATCAACTGCTGCACCTTCTACACTAATTTCAACAGATTCTACAACATTGTAATCATTACCATTTGAACCATCAAACAAGTAAACAATGTATTCACCTGGAGCAATTCTTGTACCTGGATTACTACTATCTGTGTTATGAATTGTTGTTTGTAAAATTGTAGGTTTACCACTTAAATGACCATTAGCTGGTTCATTTACATAGTACCAATAGATAGAAGTTGTGTTACCAGAACCATATTTATCATTTTTACCATACAATCCTACCCAAGTCTTACTATTACCACTCGCAGTAACAATAATCTCTTCACCAGTCTTATATACTGTCTTGTTAGTAGCTAAAGATAAATTTGTACTACCATATTTGTAATCACTAGTAATCTTAATATTTTTAATAACTGTAGAACCATCTACACCAGAAGTTAATACTAATTTATAGTCACCAGCTTTTAATGCTGCTTCATCATTTCTAAACAATGAAACTTCACCAAATGCGATTAAATCATAAGTCTTACCAGATCTATACTTAACAGATCCATTAGAGCCTTGTACAGGATAAGAATAAATAGCTTCAGTTGTAAGAATATCATCATTTGCTTTATACAATCCTACAAAATCACCAATATCACCAGTTGCAGTAACTAAAATTGGTTCATTACCAGCATATGTATCTTTATCAGACTTAAGCGTTCTTTCAACATCCTTAGATTCAATCGTTCTAACCATGATTTTAGATTCATCCCACATTAAATCCCAGTTAAAACCAGATTTTGTACATTTCATAATATCTAACCATGTACCATTAGTAATATATTTCAAATACTTTTGGCTATAGTTAAATGTTTTATTTGTATCAACATATTTCCATACATCATAAGCAGGCTTCTTAGAACCATCATCTTGTAATAAACCTAATTTATAACCAGTTTGATCATGTAATTGGAAATATGCAATTTCATCAATACAATCAATATGTGCAGCACGATAATAATATTGTGCAACAGAAGCTGCTTGTTCATAAACAGAAGTTAAATATTTATCTGCAGAAACAGAATCTTCATCTAAGTTACAAATACTTGTTTCTGTTAATGAAACTGTACGCATTTCTGTACCATTATATTTATTTTCAGGTTGTTCAAAATATAATTGGTATAATTCTAAATTAGCAGCTGTAATCCATGGAGAAGTCTTCCAATCACCTGTAATAGGATCCGGATTTCCATTTTTCCCACTCCAACTTGGGTCAGTTTTTGTTGGATTACTAGAAGTTGTTCCAATTGGATATGGATGGACTGCAATACCCCAGTCATAATCCCCACGAGCTTTTTCGTATTTACTAATCCAGTCCAAAATATGTTTTGGCGCATATGAATTTTTACGAATAGAATTTCCAGTATTGTTATAACTATCATAACAATCTGTTGCCCAGTTATGAGTTAAAGAAACAACAACTTTAGCACCAGAGTTATATTTTTTAACAGCTAAGTTTGCTAAACGTAATGTACGAGCAAATTCTTCCATGAATATGTTAAATTCAACTCTTTGATAATCACCATTTTTATCTTTATTAGGTTGTAATAAATACCAGTCATATGTATAGTCAATTTCATTACCAACAATAAACTTATTAACAATACCTAATGTAGAAGATTGAGAATAACGATTCGCCATGAATTCCATAGCCGCAATCCAATAATCTCTACCTCTTTCAGTAGAAGTATTGAAAGCCATTGTTTGTCTATTTTCTTTCGCATCCATATACAATAATGCACTTGGATAATCTTCAGTATATGTTTTAGCCCAAGAAATAAGCACTAAGCTTACATTCATACCTGCTTTTGTATAAGCAGAAATCAAACCATCTTGAGAATACACATAATCCGCATTGAAATAGAAAGTTTCACCATTACTTTCAAATTCAATAACATCCCCACGATTTGAATTATCAATAGGATTACCATTTTTATCTTCATTCGCAAGAATTAATGAACACAAGTCCATATTAATTACAGTGTTAGAAACACCCATTTCAATTGCTTCATTAATAGTTGTATGATCTTCAAGAGTTAAACCCTTTTTAGTATGTACTTTAAAAGGTTGTTTATTACGCAATGAACTAATTTCAGATGCATAATAAGGACCAGCTAACACTTTACCATCTTGAATAATATAGTATTTAGAATACAAATTATCAAAACCATCTTTATCATAACGATTTAATGTAACAGTTGTACTTGTCCCACAAGTATAATCAGCAACGGCAATACCCTTTTCAGAAACAAACTTACTCATACCGTTCATAGAATCATCACTAGGATATTCTTCAGCATTAAAACGATATAATTGAGCAACACCACTCTTACCAACTGCATTTACACTAATTTTAATTTCACTACGATCAACACTAACAACAACTTGTGGTCCATCAACATCAGCTAAAGACAAATCAGGTTCTACATTCATCAATTCGACTAATTCCTCTTCAACTGTTTCATCAACAATAGTTTCTTCATCCACCACAGTTTCATCTTCAACTACTGTTTCTTCCTCAACAGTAACTTCATCTTCGACAACAGTTTCATCTTCCACAACTTCTTCAATAACAGTAATTTCATGTTGTTCAACTACTTCTTTATTTGCATTCAATAATACGACTTTATACTCTCCAACAGCTAAAAATAAGTTATCTGTTCTATCAGTTGTATTTCCATCGAAAATATTGAATGCAACACCACTTACAACTCCATCTGCACCATTTACTGCATACCAATAATATGGAGTTGCTTGTTCTTCAACAGTTACTACATCATCTTTAGCAAATACAGCTACATATGCTTCTTCTTCATATGTTGCAGTAACCATTACACTTTCACCATATGTATATTCTGATTTATCCGTCGTTAAATAATTTTCACTTGCGAAAACACCTAATGATAAATTGCCAATACACATTGTGACCGCTAATACAAATGTTAATACTTTACTAAATAATCTATTTTTCATATTGTACCTCACAATCATTAATAGATAGTAATTTCTGTTTTACTATCAAGACCGAAAATATTTCTAACAGTTTTATCTGAAACTAAACCAGCTCCACCTAAAACTGCTCCGTCTTTAATACTTCTAATTGATGTATATGCTATTGCATCAGCTTCCTTACCGTTTTCCGTTAAAATTAATGGAGCACTTAAAGAATATGCTAATGGGCCACCACATAATCCATCCGGGAAGTTTCTACCATACGCAACAATAGCACAAGTTGCATTAGGGAAGAATTCACTTGCAACCATCGCACTTGTTTGATAACGGTTTGCACCACCCAAACGTTCTACTGAACCATACGTTTTTAATTCAGCTTCTGTAGCTGCACTTACAGCACTCACACCACCAATAATGTAATATTGACTAGAAGAAACTGTACTTAAATATGCTTTTTGATCTGCAGTTAAGCCTTTATTCACAAGTAAAATAGGTTTTCCACTTGCACTTGCACTCAAACTATCCGCAAATCCATTACCAGTCGCAACAATAATTTCCTCATTTGTTACAACAGCTTCTTTTAAAATTTCTAAGTTCGTTGCATAACGATTATCACCAGCTAAACGCTTAATTTGATAACCTTCCAAATTAGAAACAACTGCACCAGGTAAAGCTTTAATTCCACCTAGTAAGTAAACCATACCACCAGCATTCACGTTTTCTCTAATAAATGCTTGAATATCTGCACCATTTTTACCATTTGACATTAAAATTGGTGCACCTTTTTTAGCAGCCAAGTAACTACCAGCCAATGCATCTGCAAAACCAGTACCACTAGCAATAATGACTGTATCATACTTATTGCCTCCAGTAACCTCTTTCATATTCTTAGCAATTTGATAAGAAGTTTGATAACGAGTTGCCCCAGCAACACGTTTTACACCTTCAGCACTCACAATATTTCTCTTAATGATGTTATCTTTATTCCACTTGGCATCCCAATTGAAATCAGACTTCACCGTTTTCATAACATCTAACCAATCAGACTCTTTAAGATGATTTAAATATAAATTAGAATACGTAAAAGACTTATTCGTATCAATATACTTCCAAACATCATAAGCAGCCTTTTTAGTTCCATCTTTTTCAACTAAACCTAAACGATACGCATCTTGGTCATGCAATTGGAAATACGCAATTTCATCAATACAATCAACATGCGCTGCACGATAATAGAACTGCGCAATAGACGCTGCTTGTTCATAAGTAGAAGTTAAATATTTACTATTAGAAACATCTTCCTTCTTTTCAGAACAAATACAAGCTTCAGTAATAGAAACAGAACGCATTTCTGTACCGTTGTACATATTTTCAGGTCTTTCAAAATACAATTGATACAATTCTAAGTTTGCTGCAGTAACCCATGGAGAAGTCTTCCAATCACCAGTAACAGGATCAGGTTCCCCTTTACCTGTATACGAAGGATCAGTTACCGTAGGCAAACTAGCTACAGTTCCAATAGGATATGGATGCACAGCAGCACCCCAGTTATAGTCACCACGAGCTTTTTCATATGTATTTAACCAATCTAACATTGCTTTTGGTGCATATGAATTAATACGGAAACTATTACCACTATTGTTATAACTATCATAACTATTTACTGCCCAGTTATGAGTTAAAGAAACCATAACTTTCGCATCTGAATTATACTTCTTAACAGCTAGATTCGCTAAACGAAGCGTTCTAGCATATTCTTCCATAAAAGTATTAAATTCTACTCTTTGGTATTTACCATTTGCATCCTTATTTGGTTGCAACAAATACCAGTCATAAGCATAGTCAACTTCATTACCAACAATAAACTTATTAACAATACCTGTATTCACATCTTTAGAATAACGATCTGCTAAAAATTCCATTGTCGCAACCCAATACTTCAAGCCATCACCAGAAGTATTGAAAGCCATAGTTTGACTATTATCCTTAACATCAACATACATCAATGAAGAAGGATATGTTTTTGTATATGTCTTAGCCCAAGAAATTAGGACTAAATTAACATTAATTCCCGCTTTAGAATAAGCAGAAATCAATTGATCTTGCATACTAATATATCCACTATTGAAATAGAAAGTTTCACCATTACTCACAAAAGGAATATAGCTACTATTACCACTATTATCAACAGGAATACCATTTACATCTTCATTCGCAATAACGAATTCACTTAAATTCATATTAATAACTGTATTAGATACACCCATATCAATTGCATCAACAATTGTAGAAGCATCTTCAAGAGTTAAACCCTTTTTACTAACTGCTTCAAATGGTGCAAAACTACGAACAGACTCAATTTGACTTGCATAATAAGGACCAGCCACCAAATTACCATTTTCAACAATATAGAATTTAGAGAATAAGCGATCCTTACCATTTGCATCATAACGAGCAAATTCAACTATTTTACTATCTAAATCAGCTACAACTTCACCAGAATTTGAAGTTTTATTACTCATACCAACCATTGTATCGGTTGCATAATAAGCATTCGCATCTAAACATACAACTTGTGCACCACTAGAAATGTCAACTCCTTCAACATTTACTACGATTTTTGAAGAGTTAGCACTTACTTGAACAACCGTATTAGCGCCATTAGACGCAAATACGGTTGTAGGAAGTTGAGTTAAGCACATAGTTACTGTAAGAGCAAATACTACTAATTTTTTTATAATTGCCTTACCCATGTTTACCCTCATTATTTTTTAACAACGATTTCATTAGCATTTGCTAAGCCGAAAATCTTTTGAGTAGTCTTATCAGATACTAATCTAGAACCACCTAAGATCATACCAACTTTAATATCTCTAGTAGATGTATATTCTACTGCATCAGCTTCTTTTCCATTTTCAGTTAAGATTAATGGTGCACGTAATGTGTAAGCTAATGGACCACCACATAATCCATCTGGATAATTGCGTCCATATGCTACCACTGCACTTGTCGCATTATTGAAGAATGCTTCCGCAACCATTACACTAGTTTCATAACGAGTTTTTCCTCCAATACGACTAACAGCACCAAATGCTTCTACTTCTTTTGCTAAAGCAGCACTAACTGCACTTGTACCACCAATTACATAATATTGTTTTGTTTGTACACTAGCTAAGAACGCTTTTTGTTCTTTACTTAGTTTCTTACCAACTAATAAAATTGGTTTTCCACTTGCACTAGCACTTAAACTATCCGCAAAACCTGTACCTGTAGCAATAATAATTTCTTCATTTGTTACACCAGCTTCTTTTAAGATAGCTAAATTTGTTGCATAACGATCTTTACCATCTAAACGTTTTACAGTATAACCTGTTAAACCGCTTAATACTTTATCACTTACCGCCGCAGTTCCACCTAAAACATATACAGTTCCACCAGCAGTAACATTATTTTTAATATATGTCTTAATAGCAGTTGAATTCTTACCATCTGTCATTAAGATAGGTGCATTTTTCTTAGCTGCTAAATAAGAACCAGCTAAAGCATCCGCAAAATTCTTACCACTTGCAACAATAATAGAATCGAATGTTTCACCATTATTTAATTCTTTCATTGTATTAGCAATTTCATATGAAGTTTCATAACGAGTATTACCAAATACACGATTCACTTTGTCAATAACAGGTTTTTCAGGTTTAGATGTAACAACATATTGACCACCACAAACAGTACATGTATAAACAACATCACCATCTCCAGTAATACCACCATTATCGAATGTACATTCTTCTCTTACTTCTTCACCACATCTAGAACATACAGAATAGTGTTCTTTATGCTCAGGATCAAATGTTAATGTACCAGTTACATCATGTCCCAATGGTTCAATTGGAACTAATTCTTCTGTTCCATCTTCATATTTAACATATTTTTGACCCCAATCAGTACATGTAGGTTGCATTAAAATTTCCTCAAACGCTGCAGTTTTTACAATTGAGAAATATGCAATATGACGAACATTAGAATATCCAGCATCACCATATACAACAACCGTATAATCACCAGCATCAAGATCAATGTAATCACCTAATTTAACATCTACACCATTTCGATTTTCTTGGCCGTCTTTAGCATCAACCCAATACCAGTAATCAGATGTTGGAACACTACTTGCATCACCATCACCACTAATCTTGCCGTAGTAAATACCTACCCAAGAATCACCAACAACACCATCAGCAGAAACATTTACTACTACATCTTGAATTTCTTTTTCATTGAATTCAACTGAGGCCTTATTCGCAACATCCTTACCATTAAGCTTCATGCCATATTCTGTTTCATCAGTTTGAGAAGTAATATGAACTTCAACTTCAGACAATACATTAGAATAACCACTATCACCGAACAATACAACTTTATATGTTCCAGTAGTTAAAGAATCAAAACGCTCTATATTTCTGAAATCGAACAAGTTAACTTCAACACCATTACGATTATGACCATCACCAACTACATAGTACCAATAGAATGATACAACACCACCTCTATTAGGGTCATATTTATCATTTTCAGCATATAAACCAACCCAAGAACCATCATTTGCACAATTAGCTGTAACATTTAATGCTTCACCAATAGAAATGTCAGTATCTTCAACTACTAAATACTTAATAGTATAAACTCCTTGGCAAACCTTACATGTATAAACGGTTTCACCCTTGTCATTTGTACCTGTCTTTTCATAATCACAGTATTCAACTTGCTTATGATTTTCATCATGAGCACATACTTTTGTATGTTGATGAGATGCAGGTAAATATGTCCAAGCATCTGGATACTTATGACCTAAAGCAGGAATATTAATCGTTGCTGTCTTACCGTTTGCATAAGTAACAACTTTAGTACCCCATTCTTCACAAGTAGCAGCCTTCGTTACTTGTTCACTTACTACAGTGTCATTATAGAACTCTTCTGTATATGTTCCTTTACATACAGAACATGTATATGTCTTAATACCAGCTTCTGCACCATTTGGTTGTTTAGTAACTACAGCTTCACCAAATGTACATTCTGCTTCTTCAACATGTGTTGCATCATTTGCACACACATGACTATGAGACTTAGTAGCTTCATCAAATACCCAAGCACCATACTTATGGCCTAGAGCTTTTAATTCAGGGAATACGTCGATACCTTCTACCAATGTAGAACCATCACTGTAATATGTAGTCTTATAACCATCTTTATCACAAGTAGGTTGTGTAACTACCGTATTTAATACCTTAGAAGTAACTTTAATATCAATTTCTTCAATAACGCGAGAATACTCACCATCACCAAATAATACAACCTTAAAGTCACCAGCTTTATATTCTCCACCACGTCCATTTTCATCACGTGTATCTAAGATATTAACCGTTGAATCTTCTTCAGATAAGTAATACCAGAAAATAGATTTTACTCCACCAGCTTCAGGATTATAAGATTCACCTTTCTTATATAAACCAACCCATGCACCATCACCAGTAAAGTTACCAGTTACATAAATAGGTTCACCATATTCGAATGTTGTTTTATTAACAACTAAATTATCTTCAGAAGTATATGTTCCTCCACAAACTTCACACTTGAATGTAATTGTAGTCATTGCAATTGAAGAAGAAGTGAATACACAATTTTCAGTAATCTTATGACTAGTATCATTAGCACAGATATGACTATGTGTCTTAGTTGCTTCATCATATGTCCAAGTTTCAGGATAATTATGTCCTAACTTAGTAATTGGAGTATCAATATGAGAACCATCTGAATAATGTGTACGTAATGTACCATCTTCTTCACATGTTGCCTCTTTAATTGTTTCAGTACGAACAACTTCAATACCTAATTTAGGTAATTCTTCATTATATGTACCTTTACATGCACTACATGTATATGTCTTAATACCAGTTTCTGTATAAGAAGGTTCTTTAGTTACTACACCAGCATCAAACGTACATTCATCCGTTACCACAGCATCTACACATCCACAAGATTCATTACATGCAGAACATGTCTTACTATGAGATTTATCTTTTGCATTATAAACCAACTCACCATAAGTATGACCTAAAGCTTTTAATGTTTCATCTTCATCAACACCAATCACTTTAGTTGTGTTATCCGCATAAGTGATAATAATCATACCATCTTTTTCACATGTAGGTTCCGTTCTAACTCTACTTACTTCAGCAGCAGGAGTAAGAACAATATCAACAGTAGCTAAAATATCATATCCACCACTACTGAATAATACGACTTTATAGTCACCAGCTACATATTCTGGCCAACGAATAAATGCAGCATCAGTAGCAGCATTACCAGATGTATTCAATACAAATCCATCCAATGTTAATGCACTTAAATAATTCCAATAGAATGATTCATTATATTGTTGTCCAGGAACATCATTTCTCTTATATAAACCAACCCATTGTGTTCTATTTTCAATATTTCCTGGGTAATTAATTGTTACAACAATATCTTCACCCATTGCATATTCAGCCTTATTTGTAGCTAAAATAACTACTTCATGAGTACCACCACAAACTTTACATGTAGAAACACTCACACCATTTGTAATAACACTATCAAATTCACAATTACCCTTTTCAACATGATTAGCATCATTAGCACATACTCTACTATGAGACTTAGTTGCTTCATCATATGTCCAAGTTTCAGGATATTTATGTCCAGTCGCAGGAATTACAACACCTTCAACAACCTTACCTGTACTATACGTAACATTCTTAACACCATCTTTTTCACATGTTGCAGGAGTTACAATTTCTTCACTTACAACAGTTCCAATAGATACTGTTTCTGTATAAGTACCATTACATACTTTACATGTATATGTCTTAACGCCATCTTTTTCAACTGTAGGTTCTTCAGTCACTACACCTTCATTAAATTCACAAGTTCCATTTTGAACATGAGTTGCATCATTAGCACATACTTTGCTATGTGTCTTATTCGCTTCATTATATGTCCATGTTTCAGGATATGCATGACCTAAAGCCTTTAACGCTTCATCTTCAGCAGCTGTAATTTTCTTTGTTGTACCATCTGTATAAGTATATGTGATGCTACCATCAGTTTCACAAGTAGGTTCAACTTTTACAGTTTTACTTTCATCAATATCAGCAACGACAGTAATATTAACTGTTGTTGTCGCATCATAGAATGTACCTTCATCAAATAATACAATCGTATATTCACCAGCTACAAACTCAGAACCACGGCTATTTTCATCTCTTGTTGTACGAATATCAATAGGATTTGATTCCACTTCATTTAAATAATACCAATAAATAGATTTAACTCCACCAGCTTCTGGATTATAAGTTTCACCTTTCTTATAAATACCTACCCAAGAAATATCATGACTTGCACGGTTAGTTGTAACCATAATTGGTTCGCCATATTTATATTCAGTTTTGTCAGTACCTAAAATTACTACTTCTTTACTTCCATTACATACTTTACATGTATAAGTAATCTTACCATTTACTACTCCACTAGATTCATAAACACAATCTTCAGTAATAACCTTATGTTCGCATTCGCAGTTTTCTTCATTAGCACATATTGTACATTGTTTATAGTGTTTATCAGATTCTCCACCAGCATATTCCCATGTTTCAGGATATTTATGTCCAGTCGCAGGAATTACAACACCTTCAACAACCTTACCTGTACTATACGTAACATTCTTAACACCATCTTTTTCACATGTTGCAGGAGTTACAATTTCTTCACTTACAAC
>JAFULQ010000028.1 GCA_017473265.1 Erysipelotrichaceae bacterium
TAATGCATTGGCTGCAGTAGGTAGTGCAAGTCCTATTTTTAATCTATTACTTGTTTTGTTTGTTGGTATTTCTACTGGTGCGGGTATTATGGTATCTCAATATTATGGTGCTGGTAAAAGGGAAGAGTTGTCTAAATCGATTGGTACGAGTATTACATTAACAGCAATTTGTACAGTTTTTATTATGTTATTATCAACAGTAGTGATTCGTCCGATTTTGGAAATTTTAAATACTCCAGTAAGTATTATTGAATGGTGTGATAGCTATTTAACAATTTTACTAATGGGTGTTGGTGGAATGGCTTATTATAATATTCTAGGTGGTATTCTTCGCGGTTTAGGTGATTCAGTGTCTGCTTTAATTTATTTATTAGTAGCGACTGTAATTAATATTGTCTTAGATATTTATTTTGTGGCTATTTTAGGAATGGGCGTTTCTGGAGTAGCGTGGGCTACGGTGATTGCACAAGCTGTGTCTTCGGTTTTGTGTTTGTTTAAATTATTGCGTATGCATCATTTATTTGATTTGCGTTTAAAGGAATTGGTTCCATGTATGGAACAAACTTCTAATTTAATTCGTTTGGGATTGCCTTCTGGTTTAACGCAAGCGATTATGTCAATGGCTATGATTGTTGTACAATCTTTAACAAATAGTTTTGGAGAAATGGTTATCGCAGCGAATGTAATCATTATGCGTGTTGATGGTTTTGCGATGATGCCGAACTTTAGCTTTGGGAATGCAATGACAACATTCTCAGGACAAAATGTTGGGGCAAAGCGTTATGATCGTGTAATGGAAGGTAGTAAGCAAGGGACTTTGATTGCGGTTGGGGTTTCTACAGTGATTACGATTGCGATTTTGTTGTTTGGGGATATCTTAATGTATGCATTTACGGATACTCCTGAATTAGTGGAATTAAGTATGCATATGATGCGTATTTTGGCGGTTGGTTATATTGCAGTAGCGGTTACGCAATCGTTATCTGGTATTATGCGTGGTGCTGGGGATACAATGACACCTATGTGGATTTCTTTAATCACAACGATTATGATTCGTGTTCCTTTAGCATATACAATCGCGTGGTTTACTAGAAGTGCTTCTTTACCAAATGGTGCACCAGAAAGTATGTTTATTTCTTTATTAACATCTTGGTGTTTAGGGGCTGTAATTACAATGATTTTCTATTATAAAGGAAATTGGAAGTCAAAAGCTTTAGATTAAAATAGAGGTCATCCGAATGGATGACCTTTTTCATTTAGTCAATAAGTACACTACCACCAATGAATTCTCTTAAAATAGAATTATTAGCAATACAACTATCATCATCTGCAACTTTGAAGAAGCGTAAAAATGATAACATTCGTTGTGCTTCGGCATATTCCTTTTCATTTGGTTTGACACTTGCTAAAAGTGGTTCTGCATATTTTTTTAATACGGCTAATTCATAAATATAGTTGGTATTAAAGAAAACGTCTGCTTGGCTTATATATGGGAAGATGTTTTGATCTTCTCCTTTACGAACTTTAGGCCAATCTTGAATGGTATAACTAGCAGGGCGTCCTCTAAATTGATAGTCTCTAACGAGTCTTCGTAACATTCTAGCATCGGTTGTTGGAATACGATTTAAGTGGTCAATGTTTAAAGAAGTTAATGGACTAATATAAATTTTGAATTTTTCTTCTTCTGGAATGTCACTTGTTAAGATTTCATTTAGTGCATGAATGCCTTCTATGACAATCGGTTGATTTTTATCAATGGAAGTAATGCGATGTCCATATTCTTTTGATCCAGTGATAAAATTGAATTTAGGAATATCTACTTTTTGTCCAGCTAGTAGTTCTTTCATATGTTTATTAAAGAGTTTTACATCAACGGCGCGAATGCTTTCGAAGTCTTTTTCTCCATTTTCATCTAATACAGTTTCATGTCGTTCTACAAAATAATCATCAGTTCCTAAATATAATGGCTTTAAACCAATGACTTTTAATTGGATACATAGACGATTAGCGAAAGATGTTTTACCACTACTAGAAGGACCACAAATAAGAATGACACGTTTATTTTCTTGCTTGATGCGATCTGCTATATCACTGATTTTCTTTTCGTGTAAAGCTTCTTGTAACATGATTAAGTCTTTGTATTCATTTTGTTGTATACGATGATTTAAGTCAACTACATAATTGATTCCCATCAAACGTTCCCAGCGTGTTGCTTCTGAGAAGGCATCGTATAGTAATTTTTGGTTCTCATAGACTGGGATTTCATGTGGATCGTTCATATGTGGATAGCGTAATAATACGCCATTACGATATTTAACGAGTTCAAAGTGTTCTAAATAGGATGTATTTGGAACTAACAAGCCATAGAATAATTCTCTAAAGTTATTGATAGAATAAATTTCTACATCTTCTAGATTTGGTAGAGATTCAAGTAATTCGATTCTTTCTTTTTCGCTTGATTGATGACTCATATCTAAAATATCTTGTCTAGATACATGTTCTTTTACAATTGGTATTTGTTGTTGCACCATTTCTTTCATGCGTTGTTCAATTCGTTGGATAACTTCTAGTGTTAGTGGAGCCTTGATGATAGTGTATAATCCTTTGTTTAAAGAATTAAGTACATCGACTTCTACATTACCCAATACATCATGAATTGCTTTTTTATATAGTAAGACTAAACTATTTTGGTAGACTAACCAAGCATAGTTGTTATGCATATCTAGATATTCAATGGTACAAGGACGTGTAATTTTGTGTGGCAGTCCTCGATAACTATTGTCTACTTTGCATAGTAATACACGATATGGTAAGGTTTCGTTTAGGTCTAATAATACTTGTTCTGCACTGATGCCTTTGGTAATCTCTTTTTGGAATTGTTTGCCGTTATTTAAAATGATTGTTACTTGCATAGTGTTCACCTCTACTTATATTTTAATTCATAAAATCATTTTTATAAAACATTTATTTCTTTTTTTGAATACGATACAATAAAAATAATAAGAGGTGGTAAGTAATGCCTGAAGTAGTTCAAATCAATAAAGATACGTATCGTATTGAAGATGTTAAATCTAGGTTTTATTTATTAGTGGGTGATGAGCGTGCGCTATTGGTAGATAGTGGACGTACTACAATGAATGCAAAGGAAATTGCTGAACAAATTACAAAATTACCAGTTGTGTTATTGAATACGCATGCGGATTTTGATCATATTGCAGGAAATGATGCGTTTTCTACAGCGTATATGCATCCAAGTGAATATGTGAATTACTTTGTGGGTGGACAAAAGCATCCAAAACCAACAGCTATATGGGATAAGCAAATTCTTGATTTAGGAAATCGTGAAATTGAAGTAATTAGTATTCCAGGGCATACCCCAGGAAGTGTTGCTTTATTGGATAAAAAGTATCGTGTATTAATTAGTGGTGATTCGATTCAAAATGGTCGTATTTATATGTTTGGTGTGTTTAGAAATATGGTTGCGTATAAACAAAGCTTACAGAAAATTGTAAAATATATCGACCAATTTGATTATGTATATGCGGCACATGGAACCTTTAATTTGCCATCAACTATTATTTATGACTTATTGGATGCGGTGGAAAAAATTGATAAACAAGAAGTTGATTGTGAAGAAATTATAGTAGATAATCAAGTTGTGAAGCAGTATAGTTTTGATGTAGCTAAGTTTTTGTTAGATTAAAAGTGGGGTGAAAACATGTTGGTTATCGGTATTGTATTATCAATTGTTTTTATTATATTAGGAATATGGATGATTTTTAATCCAGAAATGTTTTGGGCGTTTGATCATATGTTTAGTGTAGAAAATGGAGAACCTACCGAAATGGCTATCATATTTCTAAGAATTCGTGGAGTTTTACTAATTGTATTAGGCGTAGTAGCCATTTATGTATTATTAAGTAGATAGAAGAGGTAATTTATGAAGTATCGTACATTAGAAAAGTTAAACAAGGAAGTTTCATTATTAGGGTTTGGTTGTATGCGTTTTCCAACTACGGAAGATGGTCATATTGATGAAGAACGCGCAATGAAAATGGTGGATGAAGCGATTGCCAATGGTGTGAATTATTTAGACACTGCATATCCTTATCATGATGGTGAAAGCGAAGTATTTATTGGTAAAGTATTAAAGAAATATCCACGTGAATCTTTATATTTAGCAACAAAAATGCCATTTTTCTCTATGATGCAAACTAAAGAGGATCCAGAACGTTTGTTTAATGAACAATTACAAAAGTTAGATGTGGAGTATTTTGATTTCTATTTATTGCATTGTTTAAATCGTGAATTTTGGGAAAAGAAAGTGTTAGGATTAGGTGCATTGGATTTTTGTTTAGAAATGCAACGTCAAGGTAAGATTAAGCATTTAGGTTTCTCATTCCATGATGATTATGAAGTATTTGAAGAGATTTTAAATTATCGTGATTGGGATTTCTGTCAAATTCAATATAACTATATGGATACTAATATTCAAGCTGGTGATAGAGGATATGAGCTTGCGACAAGTAAAGGTGTTCCTGTGATTGTTATGGAACCTATTAAAGGTGGTTCTTTAGCAAATCTTCCTGAAGATATTTCGAATATTTTTAAAGCATATGATCCAAGTGCTACAAATAGTCGTTGGGCATTACGCTGGGTAGCTACACATCCAAATGTAAAAATCATTTTAAGTGGTATGTCTAGTGAAGAACATGTGAAAGATAATTTAGAAACTTTTGCATTAGATAGAGTGGAATTAAATGATGAAGAAATGGAAGTTGTAACAAGTGTTCGTAAAGCAATTGAAGCAAGAGTGAAGAATGGATGTACAGGTTGTGCGTATTGTATGCCTTGTCCTTTTGGTGTAGATATTCCTCGTAATTTCTCTTTATGGAATCAAGCGAGTATGTATGGAAACTATGAAAAAGCGAAGAAGCGTTATGCTTCATTAGATACAGCAAAAGCTAGTTTCTGTAAGGAATGTGGTAAGTGTGAAACACTTTGTCCACAAGCTATTAAGATTCGTGATAATTTAAGACAAGTAAAAGAAGAATTAGAGTAAAAGAGACCGTTAGGTCTCTTTTAATGTTTTATTTAATCTAATCGTTTTGTTTTTAATGTCATAAGTAAAGCAATAGCAGTACATACTAGTGTAATGATAAAGATCATATGACTACCAAACATTTGGTATACAAAACCATAGGCTTGTGCTTGGATTGCATAACTAATTACTGTAAAACCTCCATAAACAGTCATTGCACGAGCC
>JAFULQ010000029.1 GCA_017473265.1 Erysipelotrichaceae bacterium
GGTATTGATTTTGCGATTATTCGTTGCGGATATGGTATGGACATGGAAAGCCAAGATGATAAGTGGTTTATTTATAATGCGACAGAGTGTGAACGTGTGGGTATGCCATATGGTGTATATCTTTATTCTTATGCAACTAACACTACACGTGCTGCAAGTGAAGCTGCACATACATTGCGTTTATTAAAAGGTAGATCACTTTCTTATCCTGTATATTTTGATATGGAAGATGCATCTACAATTATTGGTAATACACCAGCTGAAAGACAAAAAAACTTAGCAAATATTGCGAAGACTTTCTGTAATGCGATTGAAGATGCAGGATATCCAGTTGGAGTATATGCAAATTTAAATTGGTGGACAAATTATTTAACGGATTCTTGTTTTAATCAATGGTACCGTTGGGTAGCGCAATATAATTCATCTTGTGATTACACTGGAGAATATGCTATGTGGCAATATACTTCTAGTGGAAGTGTAAATGGTATTTCTGGAAGAGTGGATATGAACTTCTTAATTGGTCAGCCAAAAGATCATGGTGCAATTTCAAAAACGGTTGTAAGTAGAGAAGTTGTTGAAGCACCAACTTGTGAAAAGGATGGAATCCTTCGTGTTACGTATTCTGATAATACATATGATGATGTAGCGATTCCTAGTGCTGGTCATTCTTATGAGAAAACTGTTATTTTGCCAAAGTGTAAATCTATGGGATATACAGTGTATGATTGCAAGTTCTGTGATGATACTTATCAAGCAGATGAAGTGGAAGAGTTGGGACATAGTTTTGGTGAGTATGCATCTAATGAAGATGGAACTATGACTCGTGAGTGTGGTGTGTGTCATGAAAAAGAAACTATAGATGATCCAAATGTTTCTATACGTATTTATGGTGCAACACGTTATGAAACTTCATTCAAGATTGCGAATGAGTTGAAAGAAACAGTAGCTGTTGAACAATTTGATAGTGTAATTATCGCGAATGGTAAGAATTTTGCGGATGCTTTAGCAGGTAGTTATTTGGCTGCTAAAAAATCTGCACCGATTATTATTACGGATGGTAAAAATATAGATGATGTACAAAATTATATTTCTGCAAATGTAAAGAAAGAAGGAACGATTTATCTTCTTGGAGGAGTTGCGGTAGTATCTGATGATGTTGTAAAAGGCCTAGACGGATATGATGTACAAAGACTTTGGGGCGATAATCGCTATGAAACAAATTTGGCTATTTTAATGGCTGCAGGTGTTGAAAATGAAGAAATACTTGTTGCGACGGGTAAAAACTTTGCGGATAGTTTATCTGCTTCTGCTTCTAAAAAACCAATTTTATTAGTGGATAAAGTGTTATCTAATGATCAAAAAGATTTTTTAAGTTCGTTAAATGGTAATAAAATGATGATTCTTGGTGGTGAAAATGCAGTTAGTACAAAACTTGAAGATGAATTGTATGCATATGGTGGTGTATCTCGTATTGGGGGAACTACACGTTATGAAACGTCAATTATGATTGCAGAACAGTTCTATGAAGAACCTACTATCGCAGTATTGGCTTATGCTCAAAATTTCCCAGATGGTTTGTGTGGCGGTGCTCTTGCTTCGAGCTTAGATGCGCCACTAATCTTAACAAAAACAGGTAGTGAAATGGTGGCGAAAGTTTATGTTGAAGAAAAAGGTATTACAAAAGGGGTTGTATTAGGTGGTCCATCATTGATTGATGATGCATCTGTAAAACGTGTATTTAATATTACACAAGATAATTGTATTATTGTGAAATAAAAAATGCCTGTATCAATTATGATACGGGCATTTTTATTTAGAATTGTTGTGTTCTCTCTCTTTCGTTTTTTGCTAAAACATCAAACATGGCTTCAGCGGCAGTCTTAACAATTTTATCAGCATATTTTTTAACACTAGGTGTGGCTGTATGCATGCAATAACTGTGATTACAAGTTAAGAACATAGAAATATCATTAGCAGCATCACCAATAACGGCAACTTCATCTTCATTAAGGTTATATTCTTTCATTAGATAGCGAATGGCTTCACCTTTACTTACAGATGGAGCAACAAATTCAATATAAATACTACCGCTAGCGAAGATGTCAAATCCGTCCGCAAATTTATCTCGACAAATGGTTAACCATTCATTGATGTCTTCACCTTCTTTGATCTCAATTACCAATTTTGTTGGTATTGGTGAATGTGGATTATGAATATATTCGTTTAACGGAATATCCAAGCAGGGACCAAATTGCCCTTTTTTATAGGAATCTTCAAATTTGTTAAATAACCAGTTGTGAGGTTCATTGAAAATGTGTTCATAGTTATTGTTGGCTACAAAACATCCAATGCGATCCCATGAATTCATTTCGTATAGTGTATCAATTACATACGTGATTTGTTCTCTATCTACATGTTGATGACGAATGCATTTTCCATTACGCATGATTGTAGCACCATTACTACCAATCGCATCAAAAGGGAAACCCAAATCCTCAGCAATTTGAATAGAATTATTATGATGACGTCCGCTTGCGGCTACAAAACGAACGCCACTATTTATAAGAGTTGATAATGCTTGACGATTTTCATCACTGACACGATAATTTGTCAGTTTATCATTTGTTAGTAATGTACCATCTAAATCACTAACAAATAATCTAATCATGTACAGGAACCACTTTTACTTCGCCATTATCATCAAATAAACGAACAGGGAAGCCTTGATCTTCAATAGCTTTGTAATCATGTCCAGCACTCTTTGGCCAACATGCTAGAGAACGCAAAGTGGTTTTTCCGGTATTTACCATACGGTGAGCATATTTACCTTCAATCCAATGTAAAGAACCACGAGTCATTCTTTCTAAAATAACTTCATCTTGTCCATCCCATTTAATTAAATAGCCTTCACCAGCGGCGCATAAATAAAATTCAGGTTGATTGCGATCTAAATGGAAATGACCACGAGTAATATTATATTCACCATTAACAGTTACAGGTTCCATATTTGTAACACCCCAGTTTAAAGCTTGATCACCATTACCTGAGAATGATTGTACTTTATAAGCTAATACATTCATATCTTTCGCAACATCGGCATGCATATAAGCGTTAGCATAATCTTTGATGTATTTTTCATATTCAACTACACCTTCTCCAGTTAATAAAGCAGATTCGTCTAATAATTGTTGTAAAACAGGTTTTTCAATACGTTTAATGTTCATAAAATTATCTCCATTTCTGTTGTAATAATTATAACATTCCTATAAAAAAACGGTAATTATAATTTCACAAAACTTTCATAAGAAATGAGTACAAAAGCAAAAAAGAATATGATAGTATAATGAGGTTGAAAAAACAGGAAGGACGTGAAATCTTGAAAAAGCTAAAGATGACAACGATCTATATGATTGTAAGCGCAATATTCTTAACATCATGTGTATTTTACTATGGTGGAAGATTTATATATTATTACAGTGTAAGTAAAGGGAAAATTGTACAAACATCATCAAACTTAAATGAAATCTTAACACAACCAGTAAACTTGGTAGTAGAAGGAGATGGACTACAAGTAGATGGAAAGAAGTATGTGTATAGAGGAGAACCATCAGATAACTATGTGTATTATTCAGGAATGTTATGGAGAATGATGAGCATAGATGAAGAAGGAAATATTAAGATGATAAGTGATGAAACACTAAGTGTTATTCCATGGGGATATGAAACAAATGATTATGAGACATCAATTATTAGAGGATATTTAAATCCCCAAGAAGGAAAAGAACAAACAGGGATTGTGTATGCATTGTTAGAAGAACCAGAAAAGTATTTGGTACCAACAAAAATGTGTGCAGATAAAATCGCAGAGCCAACAGAAATCTTGGGATGTGAAATAGCAGTAGAAGATTATGTAGGGTTAATGAATGTAAATGAATATTTCTTCGCAAATGGAGTAGATAGTTATTTAAATACGAAAACTCAACAATGGACATTAACAGCGAAAGCGGATGATAACACAATTTTCTATGTACATACCTTAGGTGGAATCGGAAATAACACCGAAAGTACAACAGATAAATATAGTTATGGAGTAAGAGCGGTAATTACATTAAAAGCGAATACAGAAATAACAGCAGGAAATGGATTAGAAGTAAATCCATATCAAATCACACCATTAATGGATAATGAAAAGAGTTATGCACTAAATGAGATGAAGATTGGAAGTCATTTTGTATATGAGAATGAGATTTGGAGAATCGTAGGATTTGAAGAAGGAAAAACAAAAGCCATCATGATGGATGTAATCAAAGATGAAGTAGGAATGCCAATTAAGAAGGCATATTCAAAAAAGAGTGCAGTATATTCATTAAGCAAAGGAAGTTTAGGACATTACTTAAATAATGAGTACGTGGCAGGATTTGAACATCCAGAATATTTAGCTAGTGGAACATTCTATATTGGAGAATTTAGTAATGACACTGCATATGAAATAGATAAAGTAAAAGGTAAGACAATAGAAGCGAAAGTGGGATTACCACAAATCTATGATTTATATACAACAAACACATTAGAAAGTGATGAATATACATCAGAGATTGCCTATTGGACAGGAAACTATAAGAAGAGTAGTGAGTTATTAACATGGGTAATGAGAAGTGGAGATTGGTTGTTTGGAGATTTTGCGACAAATGAATATGCAGTAAGACCAGTAATATACTTAAAAGAAAATATCCAAGTAGTAACAGGAGAAGGAACAATGGAAGCACCTTTTGAGATTATGGGGGTGAATGAATGAGTGAGAAGAAGAGTCGAGTAAGTCGATATCAAAGACTACATGTTGGTGTAGATGAATTTAAGAAACAACAAGTTGTGAATAAAGAAAGCATTCATCGTTTACATGAAATGGCGCAAAAGGTTGAAACTGAGACAATTCATAGTCGTTTAGAAAAACATGAACCAGCAATCTTTATTGTTGAAGAAGAAAATATTTTCGATGAAGTAGAAGAAGTAGTAGAAGATGAAATTCTAGTAGAAGAAGAAAAAGAAGAAACTGTAAAAGTTGATGAATTAAGTGTTACTGAAGTGTTAAATAACCTAAAAGAAACATTGGATGTAGAAGAACCAATTATTGAAGTTGTAGAAACAGTAGAACCAGAAGTAGAAGAAATGGTAACTGTAGAAACAAATGAAACAGTAGACCAACAAGAAGTAGTGGATGTAGAAGAAACTGAAGTAG
>JAFULQ010000007.1 GCA_017473265.1 Erysipelotrichaceae bacterium
AAAGCATTTTTTGTGTGATTGATGGTGTTTCATTAAAAATTGCACTGGCTGTAACAAAGGTAAACATCAACATGGTCAATATTTCAAGATTATATTTTATAAGAATTTTTTTCATATAGGCAATACCTCCGTAAACTTCAATTTATCTCTTTGTTGTGTATATAAATTATACCATTTTGAATTCATTCATTACAAGGTATCAAACAATCGAGCATTTATGAGTATCACTTTTATCAATATATCTTCATACAAAACCTTTTGAAAATTCATAATTATAAACACACTAAAAGTAATACATATCAATATTGTTGCCTAATATACCACGAATGCCACCCGTAGCGAACGGTATAGGCTTGTCTAATACCGTTCGCTGGGTTATTTATAATTGCAACATCGGAGGTACTATGACACAAGAAAACAAGCAATTGAACCCAGATTTTACCACTTCTCTATGTGAGGTATATTCCACTCATGACTACTTAACAGAAGAGAGAATTATTGAAGTATTAGAAAAATACAAGACAATCGATAAGTATGTTTATATACTTCATGACAAAGATGTTTACACAGAAGAGGAAATCAATAATAATCCTAATAATACTGGTAAAGTTGGAGAATTTAAGAAACCACATTGGCATGTATATATACATATGACTTCATCCCGAACATTGTATGATATCGGCAAATGGTTTGGTGTTGAATGGAACTATGTAACACCACCGCGTGATACAAAGAAAAGCGATCAATTTACAAATATGGTCGCCTATGCCGTACACGCTGACAAAAAAGACAAATATCAGTATGACATTAGCGAAGTAAAATCCAAGAATGTTGATGTACAAGCAGTTGTAGATGAATATCTTGAACGAGTAAATAAAAGTAAAGCCAATCAAAAGAAACAAGATAAGAACACTCAAGAACAACTTCGAATGCGTGCTATCTATACTGATATTGCTCAAGGAGTCATTCGAGAATATAACATCCATGAATATGTTGATGTGACTACCTTTGCTAAGTTTAGAAGTAAAATCGCTGCAGCCTTTGAGTATAGAAGAAACATAATCAACCAACAGAATCGACAAATGGAAGTATACTATTTCCAAGGCTTACCAATGACAGGTAAAACCACCTACGCTAAAGAGTTTCTAAAGAACAAAGGCTACTCCTACATGGTTTCTGGTAGTTCTAATGACCCAGTACAAAACTACAAAGGAGAAGATGCTATCATCCTTGATGACTTTAGAGCAGAAAATATGACCGTCTCAGACTTACTCAAACTATTAGACAATCATACTAATTCAGCCGTTAAGAGTCGCTACTTCGATAAAACGATTGAAGTCAAACTCATTATCATCACCTCCGTTAAGACTATCGAAGATTTGTTCTATAACATGAAGAACAATGACAATGAACCAATCGAACAATTAAAGCGTAGAATATCAAAATATCTAACATTCACGGACAAAACTATAACCATCCAAACATTCGATGGAGAGAAAATGTCTCACATAGAAGTTGGTACAATACCAAATCCAATACCAGAACTTTATCCTCCTAAAGTAGTATCACAAGAAGACAAGGATGTTATTGCTTCAGATTTTATAATAAACATCGAAAAGTAATATTTATCATCATTCCATCTATAGTAAATAGACGAATAACTATGGAGGTACCACAATGAAAAAATTAAAGTTATTTGAACATTTTGATTACGTATCTTTCTTCAAAGGAAAGAAACTTGTACTTGTGTCTATGACACCGAAGCATACTGACTTCTTTGACGGTGTTGTAGCTGAACTTGTAATCGTTGAAGACCATACAGACTATGATGGTGAAACTGGTTGCAACAACTACGAGAAATTTACATTTAAAATTCCAAATGTACCAGATGAGTATGTCAACGATTTTAAATTGAATCATGTAGTACAAATTTCCGAAGTCCACAAAGCAAAACTTTGGAGTCAAAAAGACAGTTATCAAGTTTCTTTATCCATTGAAGGAAGATTAGCACAATAGGCTATGCGTAAGACAACTGTTACAGAGATTAAGCGAGGGGCACTATTGGGCATTGCCCCTTTTGCTTTGGCGCTTATCTTTATCGCAAACGATTTACGAAATGTATTACCAGTATTCAATTGGATACGAACATTCGCCTATATCTTGTTATGTCTGTACATCATTTGGGTAATCTACATCATCAAGAAACATGGTGGTACATATAATCTATTTTTAAAGAACAATATCATCAATTGGCTTGATGACAGTTTAGAATCTGTTGGTGCTTATGTACCGTTATCAGACGATATTGTCAAAACACCATCGATTCACGTTGATACTATCAATAGAAGTATCATCATCAATCTTGAAAATCTATACATCAGAAAGAAGGTTGAAGCCTACTTTGATGTACTATCTACTGCCCTACCACGCAATCTAAGTGTAGAAAAAGCATGGATAGACAAATCACAAAACAATTTAGTCATAGAGTATCAAGACTTATCTAAAGATACTCGTATCATCTATCGTACGGTAAATGACTTTGTTGAACGTACAACCAAGACACTCAAAACCGAACTTATACTGGATAGATATCATTACTTCGAGCTAAAGAAACTAAACGGACTATTAATCGTTGGTTCTTCTGGCTCTGGTAAAACCTATCTATTACAACAACTCATTCTACAAGCACTTATCAAAAAGTGGGATGTATCCATCATTGACTATAAGAGAACATACCAAATGTTTGAGGATGTGTGTAACGTTGCTTATAAGGTGGAAGACATCATCCACACATTAGAACAAGCCATAGACGAACTACACAAACGTCAAGAGTATATGGATTACTACTTGAGAAGCAATCCCAACGCCTTAGCCGTTGACTGTGGTTACGATGTTAAGTTCATCGTAATAGAAGAATACTTGGCTCTGGTCAACTCTGGCATTGATAAGAAGACATTAGACAAGATTGAAAAGATGTTACTGGAGTTAGTAACAACTGGAAGACAAATGAACATCACACTATGCATGTGTATGCAAGTATCTTCCTCTCAAACTCTAAATACTTCTATACGAGCGAATTTACCAGTAAAGATATGTATGGGTAATGCAAACCGTACAATCCTGGAGACACTATTCGGTATAGGCAATGTGCCGAAGATTCCTACCAAGATGGATATTGGTGAAGGTCTTGCGACTTATGACTATGATATCTTCCCAATCAAAGTTCCATCCATTCTATTTGACTATACGGAGTTAATTGCATATATTCAAAACACCAAAGAGGATAGCACATCAGATTGATGTACTATTCTTTTTTGTTTTCATAATCTTCTAAAGCCACTTTCCATTGGTAATCATAGCTGAAATCATCTTTATTTATCTTTGTAGATGTAATCTTGAAGCGATCTTCAGCATCACGCGCATCGTAATAGTCTTTAATAATCTTTTCTTCTGTATGACCAATGAACTCTGTAATCTCATCGATTTTATGCCCCTTCTTTAACATGATAGTGATACGGGAACGTCTAAAGTCATGTTTAGTAAAATGTTCAACTTCACTTTCAATACGTCTATGCCATCTTTTTAATTTCTCATCGACGGCATGGTCACTCATTTCACCATCTGTTTTTGAAGGGAATAACAATCCATCTTCAATTCCCTTTTGTTCGTAATAGTATTCTAAATCTGTGTAGTATTGGTCAAAAGCACTTACAAATGGCCCCATAACAAACACTTTGCGAATTGCCGTCTTTGTCTTTGGTGCATCTGCTTCTGCCTCCCTATGTTGTTTACGACGTCCTGCAGCACATTTACCAGACTTCGCCTTATCAATAGAAATCTTTACTGCCTCTTCACCTTTAACATCTTCAAACTTCACATCACTCATACGCAACGGTCTTGCCTCGGACATTCTCATTCCCGTGTAGAATAGAACACTAAACAACATATAGTAACGACAATCCATAATGAAATTCTTCTTATACTTTCTCACAAACTCTTCATATATGTCTGGCATTGGGTATTGTCCATTTTTGAAGTATTTGCCATCATCAAGCAATCTCAAGAACTGTTCATCATTCACAATGCGTTTTGCTCTGTTAATAGAATTATTGTTCTTTCTCACTTTGTGATTACAGAATGTGAATACACTAACCAACTGTACATATCTATCGTAATCTTCAAAACATGAAATACGATTTGCATAATTGATTAGTTCATTCATAGCACTTCGCATTTTGGTATAGGTTCTACCACTAATGCTCCCTTCATCATAGAAGTTATAGATTCTATTTAACCAACCATTGATATCACTTGCTGTAAGTTTTTGTACTTGCTTATTTCGAATATGCACTGGTGTATATTGCTCTAAAGTTCCCTTACACATTACAAGACTACGCATTGTACTAATACTTGTTTCTCGTGTTGTCTCTTTGATTTTTCTTTTCTTGTTTAACATATCATCAATATAATGATTGGCTACATCTTCAACAGTATACTTCGAAGTATCACTTGCAATTGCATCACCCATGATGCGGTCAATTTTCAACTGTGCATTTTGTATTGCTTCTTTAGGAGTATCAAATGTATTACTTCTGCCAGTCTTTCTATCTTTATCAACATAGTATGTAAATTGGCAATAATATTTTATTTTCCCATCCTTAAGATTCTTTACTGTAGGCTTGCAAATTCGTGGGTTTGTAATTGTTTTCATGTAAAATACCTCGCTTTCACCTATATTTTACAACAATAAAAATAAAAGTCCACCAATCTGAAAAATGGTATACAAAAAATGGTATACAATTGTATACCATTTTATATATATCAATGTATCAAAAACCCTTTATTTATAGGCATTTTTTGATATTTTTGACTTATGGTGGAGGTGAGGAGAGTCGAACTCCTGTCCAAAATGAGTCCCACATTCAGGCGTCTACAGTTTAGTTTATCAAGATAACACATATACTCTGTGACAAACAGCAGAAAATATATGGTCCTTCGTGAGATTTTCGTCGTGGTATATCCGAAGCCATATAACACGCTTATCCTCAGTATCTTGCGCCTATGATAAGCCCCAAGGCATACCTATCTAGACGACTGCTGGCTCTTACGGCGAGCTAACTATGCAGCGAAACTTAATGTATTGTTTCCAGTTATTTTTTGTTGACCTTTAGGTAGTCACACCACTGCAGCCCAAATCCAACGTCACCCTGTCGAAACCATGACACCCCCAGATTTCTATGCGAACAAAGTATATACTAAACAAAACTAATAGTCAAATACTAATTAATCCCTGGTAATTTTAGTGACCAACGCATTTGTGGAATGAATTAAATCATTTGATGCAATATGCAACTGTAAACCAAGTTTCCCACCGGATACATATACCTTATCTACTTCTTCAATTGATTGATCAATAATCGTTGGAAATACCTTTTTCATCGCAAAAGGAGAACACCCACCACGAACATAACCTGTTGTAGGTAATAATGTTTTCATAGGTATCATTTCAATTGATTTCTCATTCACTGCTTTTGCACACAACTTTAAATCCAATTCCTTATTTGCTGGTAGAATAAACACATAATGATTCTTACTAGGCGCAATTGTAACCAATGTTTTAAATACACAATTTACATCCGCATTTAATTTCTTCGCCACTTCAATACCATCCATTGCTTCTTTACATGGATATTCAACTACACCATACTCTACCTTTAACTTATCTAATAATCGCATCGCATTTGTTTTTACTGCCATAATCATCACCACCTTTATTATACAACAGTTATTTTTCTTGCACACATAAGTTATCCATAATAAAATATAATTATAAGGAAAGGAGATGAAACTTATGTTGATTATTCTATTAGTTATCATCGCTGTCGTTGCAATTTGGTTCATCGGAACTTACAACGGATTTATTCAATTACGAAATAAAGTAGAGGAAGCATTCTCTACAATGGACGTTTACTTAGTAAAACGTTATGATTTGATTCCAAATTTAGTAGAAACTGTAAAAGGTTATGCTAAACATGAATCAGAAACTCTTGAAAATGTTATTAAAGCTAGAAATGCTGCAATGTCAGCTACTACACCAGCAGAAAAAATGGAATCAGACAACCAATTATCTGGTGTATTAAGTCGTTTCATGGCACTTGCGGAAAGCTATCCAGAGTTGAAAGCAAACACAAACTTCATTGATTTACAAAATCAATTACAAAGAATGGAAGACGAAATTGCAAATTCTAGAAAATACTACAATGGAGTTGTTAAACAATTTAATACAAAATGTGAAACGATTCCAAGTAATATTGTTGCGAATATTGCAGGATTTGAAAAACAACCATTATTTGTGGTTAATGAAGACAAACAAAGAGAAAACGTTAAAGTTCAATTCTAGACTATTGCTTACGCAATAGTCCTTTTTACAAGGAGGTACTATGAAAATTAAGAAAATATTAATTCTAATATGTATTAGTATTCTTTTATTACTATCCCTTTTTCAACCATTAAGAGCCTATGAAGAATTCTACTTTGACGAATACTCTATTGAACTCGATGTAAAAGAAAATGGAGAAATCCATGTAAAAGAAACCTTTGATACCAATTTCACTGGTGCTTTACATGGTATCTATATTGATATTCCTGCCGCATATGAAATGATGTGGGAAGATGGTAGTATTAAAGACTATTACTTTCCTATCACTGATGTTAAAGTCAATTCTAATCATGATTATTTAATTGAGAACTATACAGATGGTGTGCAAATTCGTTTAGGTAGTGAATATTATTATGCTTCTACTAATGAAGTGTATAGTATTGAATATGTTCTTCACACAAAAGATTTAGATTTAGATGGCAGACAAATGCTCTTCTATAATTTAATTTCAAAGAATTGGGATACGTATTTCAATAAAATCAATTTCAGAATTCATTTACCAAAAGAAATTGATGAGAATACTATTGTATTTGATACACCAGAAGGCATTGTTAAAGAAAGCAATGATATTTTCACATATACCTATAGAGGCAATACTATTGCTGGTTCTTATAATAAACAATTAGCTGAAAATAATGCCATTACTTTATGGATTGAATTACCGAATGGTTATTTTAACTTCCCAAATGTGGATATATATAACTATATTGCTTTAGGTATTTCTATCCTATTTACAGCTATTATTGCTCTAATCTTTATTAAAAAAGGAAAAGATGAACCACTAATTCCAGTTATCGAATTTACTGCCCCAGAAGATTTAAATAGTGCAGAAGTTGGATATGTAATTGATGGAGTTTGTGATAATCGTGATGTTGTGTCTTTAATTCTTTATTGGGCACAAAAAGGTTATTTAACGATTGAAGATAATGAACAAACCAATGAACTTATTTTCCATAAATTAACCAATATACCAGATACAGAAAACGTGTATGAAAAACACATGTTTACAAAATTATTTGCGACTAGTGATTCTGTCACAACTGATTCTTTAAAAGGAACATTCTATCAAACTATTCAGGCAACCATTGAAAAAGTAGGACAAAAATTTAGCACTAAAGATAAACGCATTTATCAATCCAAAGCCTTACAAGTATTTACTTGTTTAGTTGCTGGCTTCCCACTAGCTCTCGCAACTGCTATACAATTATATGCTCAAATACTTGCTATTGATTTGGCGATGATTGTTTTTGGAATATACGTTACAGTAATTGCGACACTAACAGCTATCTTAATTTACTGTTTCAATCGTTGGTATTCTTCAAGTACAGGAAGCAAAATTGCTTCAATTGCGATTGTAAGTATTGTTACCATTCTTATTGTATTGATTAGTTACTTTATCTTTAAATCTATGATTCCAGTTCCATTATTAATTGTACAAGTACTGTTATGCGTAGCTATTATGTTAATGAGTGCGAACATGAGACAAAGAAGTAAATATGGTAATGAATTACTAGGTCGAGTTGTAGGATTACGTGATTTTATTCTTACAGCTGAAAAAGATCGTTTAGACATGTTAGTAAAAGAAAATCCAACCATTTTCTATGATATCTTACCTTATGCTTATGCATTTGGTATTACCGATGTATGGAGTGAACACTTCAAAGACATAGAATTAGAACCATGTACCTGGTATACCTACTATGGTACAGACTATAATTTCTACCGTCTAACAAGAAGAATGAGCACGTCTATGAACCAATTCCAAAGCGCTGCTACCTATATACCAGAAACCGAAAAATCCAGTGGGGGATTTAGTGGTGGTTCTGGCGGAGGATTCTCTGGAGGCGGATTTGGTGGCTCTGGCGGAGGCGGCTGGTAAAACATACAAAAAGTCACTATTCAGTGACTTTTTTCTTTTGACTCATTAAGTCCAATTTTTCTGTTTCGTTTAAATACCCATATTTTTCAAACACATTCAAATCATTATCTGAACACCTATTTGATAAATACAAGAAACGAATGGTTTCTTTCATCATACTTTCGCTTCCTTTATACCACACTACTTATGGATACTTCTATTATATGGGAACACTAACCATAATCCTGTCGCTATTTGTCGAACATATACAATAATATTTCTTGTTGTATTTACAAAAGGTATTTGCTATAATGTTAGGGCGTATAGAATCAGAGAGGAGTGTATCCCATGTTAGACATTATCTTATTGATCGTGGCTATTCTTATCATTTTACTAACATTATTACAAAGTGGTAAATCTGAAGGTATGAGTGGTGCTTTCACAGGTGGAAGTGGACTTAACCTATTTACTAACGTTAAAGAACGTGGACCAGAAAAAATTATTGCAAATGCTACTTTAGTTTTAGGTTTCGTATTCTTTGCTTTAGTTATTGCTATTAACTTAGTACACTAGTAATTCGTAGAAAAAGATAAAAGGTCATGATTGACCTTTTTATTTTTGTGCAAAGGAGGAATTTTTATGAAACAAAAAATTCTAGACATATTAGCGATTCAAAAGAAAGCTGTATCTTACAGTTATTTAAAAGAAGAACTACATATTGAAACAAAAGAAGACTTTACTCTATTTATGAAAACCATCAACCAATGTATTGATGATTTAGAAATAGTAGAAACAGACCAACACGAATTGGTACTTTTAGAATACTCTAACTTACTAAAAGGTATTCTACGCATCAACCGTAAAGGCTTTGGCTTTGTAGATGGAGAAGAACAAAGCGTCTATATTCATGAACGCAACTTACACGGTGCCTTAGATGAAGATGAAGTATTAGCTAAAGTATGGACCAATAAAGACGGTTCTGTAGAAGGTAGCGTATATAAGATTGTTAAAAATAAACTAAAGAATATTGTAGGTAATATTCGCAAACGTAACAATCGTTTAACCTTCATTCCAGATAGCGAAACAATTACACATCCAATTAAGATTACCAATATGAATGACTTACCATTAGTCGATGGTCATAAAGTCATTTGTAAAATCCTAAGTTACGGTTCTGTTTTAACTTGTGAAATTGAACAAATCATTGGACATATTAATGATCCAGGTGTAGATATTCAAGGTATCTTATTAGCTCATGATATTCAAGCAGAATTCCCAAGTGAAGTGATTCGCCAAGCAAAATCATTAACGAAACAAATTAGTGATGATGAAAGAGCCAAACGCAAAGACTTAACAAGAAGAATTATTATTACTATTGATGGTGATGATGCGAAAGACTTAGATGATGCCATTAGTATCAAACGCTTAAAAGATGGTGCCTTTAGATTAGGTGTACACATTGCAGATGTATCTCATTATGTACAAGCCAATACTCCATTAGACAAAGAAGCCTATAATCGTTCAACATCTGTCTATGTTGTTGATAGAGTTGTACCAATGTTACCACATATCTTATCTAATGATATTTGTTCATTACAACCAAAAGAAGAACGTTTAACCATTACTTGTGAGATGGACATTGATAAAGATGGAAATGTTTTTAATTATCAACTATTCCCATCTATCATTCGTTCTACAGAACGTATGACCTATAACAATGTAAATCGCATCTTAGCAGGTGATTATCGTTTAATTACTAAATATAAACATATTTATGATTCCATCATTGCTATGGCACAATTATCAGAAATCATTCGCAATAAACGCGAAGGCAATGGAAGTATTGATTTTGAAAAACCAGAAGCAATTATTGAATTAAATGAACAAGGAAAGATTTCGGATATTCGTGTACGCGAACGCCATTATGCTGAAAAAATGATTGAAGACTTCATGGTAACCGCTAATGAATGCGTAGCTAAACATATGAAATGGTTAGAATACCCATGCTTATATCGTATCCATGAACAACCATCTCTAAAGAAAATGAGAGAATTTGTTCGCATTGCGAAAATCATGGGCTATACATGGAATGGTGGCATTCAAAGTGTATATCCAAAACAATTCCAAGAATTATTAAACGAAAGTCGTAATACCGATGCTTATCCTATTTTATCTACAACCATGTTACGTAGTATGTCAAAAGCAAAATATGATAAAACATGTGTCGGTCACTTTGGTCTTGCATTAAACGAATATTTACACTTTACTTCACCAATTCGTAGATATCCTGACTTAATTGTACATAGAATGCTAAGAAAATATGGATTTGAACAATGCATTGACACAGAACAATTAGAACATGATATACTACTACTTGAAGACATGGCTGAACAAACTTCCTATCAAGAACGTAATGCCGTTGATGCAGAACGTGAAGTAGAAGATATGAAAAAAGCAGAATACATGGAAACACAAGTTGGTAAAATCTTTAATGGTATCATTAGTGGAATTACAAACTTTGGTGTATTCGTAGAACTACCAAATACCATTGAAGGATTGGTACATGTTAGTGAAATGCATGATGACCACTACAACTTCTCACAAGAAGCCTATGCTATGATTGGTCAAAGAACACATAAAATGTATCGCATTGGACAAAAAGTAAAAGTTAAATGTATCAAAGCAAGTCGTTTCACTCAAAGTGTTGACTTCGCTTTTGTAGAAAAGGAGAGAGGACATGGAAAAGGTTATCGCCGTAAACCGAAAGGCAAGGCATGATTATTTCTTAGAAGAATTTATTGAAGCTGGAATGGTTTTAACAGGAACAGAAATTAAATCCATTCGTAAAGGTAAAGTACAATTCAAAGATGCCTATATTGATTTCATTGATAATGAAGCCTATATTCGTGATATGCACATTGCGGCATATGATCATGGAAACATCTTTAACCATGAAGAAACTAGACTTCGTAAATTATTATTACATCGTTTAGAAATTCGTAGACTTTCTCAAAAAGTAAAAATTAAAGGTTACACAATTGTACCGACTCGTTTATATTTAAAAGATGGTCGTGCAAAATTGGAAATCGCTCTAGCAAAAGGTAAAGAATTACACGACAAACGTAATACTTTAAAAGAAAGAGACGCTCAAAGAGAAATCGAAAAAGCAATGAAAGTTAGATACTAAAAAAGTTGTTGGAACTATCTCCAACAACTTTTCTTATTTATAGGGATTTAAATCAAACTCTTCATCTAAATCAACTAAGAAATTCGCAATCAAATCAACGCAATCCTCAATATCCTTCAAACTTCCTACTTCACTAGGAGAATGCATATAACGTAAAGGAATCGATACTAATGCAAAAGGAACACCAGCACCTGTTCTATATAAAGAATCACCATCAGTATATGTATTTCCACCAGTACCTTCCCATTGAATATTGATATTATGCTTCTTAGCTGTTTCTGCTAATAAATCATTTAATTCTCTATTAATTGTAGAACCATGACATAATACAGGACCACCATTCAACTTAATATCACCATAAACTTGTCCTGCACCAATACCATCACTAGCATACGTAACATCCACAATAATAGCACAATCTGGTTTTTCATTAGCACCAGCATAAAAAGCACCGCGACCACTCGTTTCTTCACCTACTGTTGTTACTGCTACTACATCCACTTTAGCACTCATCTCTTTAGCTTTTTTCATAGCTTCAATAACAATATACGCACCAATACGATCATCCATAGCACGCGCAGTAATACAATTATTTAATAGTGGACGAGCATCTGTATCTAAGATGACGTAATCACCATGAGAAACGATTGACATCGCCTCTTCTTTAGAAGTAGCCCCAATATCAATCCACAAATCGTCACAAGAAACATCTTTATTTTTAAGTAAATCATCAGATACACCAACAGCACCATAGACAATACCATTCTTCGTAAGAATACGTACCTTTTGACCAAAATATGTTGGAACACGAACCCCACCTGAACGAATCACTTTTAAACAACCTTCACTAGTAAAATTCACAACCATCAATGAAATTTCATCAATATGTCCACATAACATAACTTTTTTATCACCAGCAGAAACATATTTAGCATAGACATTTCCAGTCACATCTGTATCCACAATATCCGCAAATGTTTGTGTATATTCCATTACTTTCTTTTGTAAAGTAAATTCATCACCACTTGGAGAAGCAGTACTCAACATATCAAATAAAAACTCTTTATTCATTACAATCACCTACTTCAATTTTATCCTTTTCAGTAATCTCTCTAACAACCCTACACGGATTCCCATACGCAACTACATTAGCAGGAATATCTTTTGTTACTAAACTTTTAGCCCCAATCACACTACCTTTACCAATGGTAACTCCAGGTAGTATGGTAACATCCGCACCAATCCAAACATTATCTTCAATAACAATTGGTTTCGCAATCTCATATCCTAGATTACGATCACTAGCTAGCAATGGATGATTACCGGTATAAAATCCACAATTAGGACCAATAAAACAATGATTACCAATCGTAATCGTTCCACCATCCATAAAATATGCATTATGATTCACAAAGGTATCATCACCAATCGAAGTATACATACCATAATCAACATATATCGGAGCTAACAATGTAATGCGTTTTCCTAAATTAGGAAATAACTCCTTTAAAATCTCATCTTTTCTTTTATGATCAGATGGTTGGGTATGATTATATGCAAAACACAAATCATCAGCACTTTCACGAAGCTTTACCAATTCCTCATCAAAATTCGCATCATACCACTTATTCATTGGAACTTGTTTCATTCTATACTCTACTTACCATTACTTCTACATTACCTAAAACAGTAATTTCACCCTTTTGAGCAGGCACAAAGTAACTTTCACCTTGTTTAATTTCATACTCAACACCATCTGCAACTAATGTACCATTACCACAAACAGCAATTAAGTTACGGAAACTATCTTCACCTAAAGGAATAATTGCTTTTTCTTTAACTTCATATAATTCTTGAACAAAATATTTACATTCAGCAATTAATGTTACTACTGCACCATCTTTTTCAACAGGTTCACCAGCAGGTTTTGTATTAGGAACCACTTTATTTAAGTTACTAGCTTTTACACTCTTATCAATATGCAATTCACGTGGTTTACCATCCGCACCTACACGACCATGGTCATAAATGCGATATGTTGTATTTGAGTTTTGTTGAACTTCGATAATAACTGCACCAGCACATAAAGCATGAATTGTACCCGCACCTACAAACAAAGTATCACCTTTTTTCACATATACTTTATTTAAATAATCACATAATGTGTTATTTTCAATAGAAGCTCTAAATTCATCTTCAGTCATATCTTGGTTTAATCCATAATATAAGAACGCACCTTCATCAGCTTCTAATACATACCAAGCTTCTGTTTTACCATATTCTTTTTCTAATTCCCAGCCTAATTCATCATCTGGATGTACTTGAATAGATAAGTGTTGTTTCGCATCCAATAATTTAGTTAAAATAGGGAAACGCTCAAAGCTTTGTGCTCTTGTACCCCATAGTGTTTTATCTTCTAATACTGTTTTTAATTCTTGACCAGCATATTCACCATTCAAAATTGTATTTGGTCCATCTGGATGACAAGATAATGCCCAAACTTCTCCTACGATTTCTTTATCTGTTTCCGCATGATATCTTTCCTTTAATTTAGTACCACCCCATACATAGTCTTTAAATGTTGGTTGAATTTTCCAAATTTGCATATTAATTTCCTCCATTATTTTTTTATATTTTACCATATAAAAAAACGATATTCATTATGAATATCGTTTTTTAATGGTAACTATTTAACTGCTTCAATAATAGCTGTGAAAGAATCAACTTTTAAAGAAGCACCACCGATTAATGCACCGTCGATATCTTCGCAAGCCATGTAATCAGCGATATTTTCAGGTTTAACAGATCCACCATATTGAACGCGTACTTTATCAGCAGCTTCATCACCATACATTACACGAATTTGGTCACGTACGATATGACAGCAGTTTTGAGCAATTTCTTTAGTAGCAGATTTACCTGTACCGATAGCCCAAATTGGTTCATAAGCGATAACCATTTTAGCTACACATTTTGGACATAAGTCTTTTAAACCAGCAGCTAATTGAGTACGGATAACGTTTTCTGTTTCACCAGCATCGTATTGAGCTTCAGTTTCACCAATACAGAAGATTGGAGTCATTTCAGCTTCAATTAAACGTTTAACTTTTAAGTTTAATTCTTCATCATTTTCATTGAACATTTGACGACGTTCAGAATGTCCGATGATAACATGAGTTACACCAAGTTCAGCTAACATAGGAACACTAACTTCACCTGTGTAAGCGCCATTATCTTTGTAATGGCAGTTTTCTGCAGCGATTACTAAGTTTTTAGCAGTAGCTGTAGCATCTTTTAATGCTGTAAATGGTGCACCTACACCAAATGTAGCATTATCATGAAGTACTGGTTCAATTGCTTCAATGAAAGCAACTGTTTCAGCACAAGTTTTATTCATTTTCCAGTTACCAACAATAATAGGTTTTCTCATGACTTATTTCTCCTGAATAATTGCGATACCAGGTAATACTTTACCTTCCATGTATTCTAATGAAGCTCCACCACCTGTAGAAATGTGAGTGAATTTTTCTTTGTAACCTAATTTAATAGCAGCAGCAGCACTATCACCACCACCGATAACAGTTACAGCTTCAGGAAGTTCAGAAATTGCTTTACATACAGATTCTGTACCAACAGCATATTTAGGCATTTCGAATACACCCATTGGTCCATTCCATACAACAGTCTTAGCGCCTTCTAATTCTTTCTTGAATAATTCGATAGATTTAGGACCGATATCTAACCCCATCCAACCATCTTCGATATTACCTTCGAATACTTTAGATTCTGTTTCTTCAGAGAATGCAGTAGAAGCTACTGTATCAACAGGAAGAATAATCTTACCATTAGCTTTTTCTAAGAATGATTTAGCTAATTCAACTTTATCAGCTTCTAATAAAGAAGTACCGACTGTATAACCTTGAGCCACTTTGAATGTGTAAGCCATACCACCACCGATGATTACTTTATCAGCGATCTTTAATAAGTTTTCGATAACAGCAATCTTATCAGAAACTTTAGCACCACCTAAGATAGCAACCATTGGACGTTTTGGATTGTCGATTGCAGCAGATAAGTTTTCAACTTCTTTTTGTACTAAGAAACCTAAAGCACTTGGTAAAATACTAGGAATACCAACAGTAGAAGCATGAGCTCTGTGTACTGAACCGAAAGCATCAGATACGAATAATTCACCTAAAGAAGCCCAGTAAGCAGCTAATTCAGGATCATTTTTACTTTCACCTTTTTCATAACGTGTATTTTGTACTAATACGATTTCGCCATCTTTTAATGCAGCTACTTTTTCTTCTAATTCAGCACCACGAGTAACTGAACAGAATTCAACTTTAGTATCAACTAATTCAGCTAAACGAGAAGCAACTGGTGCCATGTTGTTTTTCTTCATACCAGCGTCACGTTTTTCTGGATCTTTGTGATCAATTTTTCCTAAGTGTGACATTAAAATAATGCGTGCACCATTTTCTACTAAATAATTGATAGTAGGTAATGCTGCTTGAATACGATTGTCATTCGTAATTACTCCATCCTTCAATGGAACGTTAAAATCTACACGAACGATGACGCGTTTCCCTCTTACGTCAAGGTCCTTAACAGTTTGTTTTGCCATATAATTTCCTCCTATATTTGCTTATATATTATAGCACTGTTAAACTCAATAGTAAATTATAGCAATCAATTTTTGTTAGTAATTTCACATATATTAGATATTCTAAATAATGATTGCTATTTATAATCTGCAAATGGAATCATTTCCAGATAACAAATCTTTTCATTTAATAATAATTTGTTACCTAAAAAAGGATTATATTCATCCAAGAACATAATCCTCTAAATTTGAATACTAACCTTTCAATCCTCCGCGAGCTACTCCATTTACAATTTGTTTTCTTGCAAATAAGAATAAGATAATCATTGGAAGAACTACGATAGTTGATGCCGCCATCATTAATTCTGTACGAGATCCACCTTCGTTAACGAATGAATATAACCCGAAAGGTAATGTTTTGTTAACTTTGTTAAGGATTGCTAATGAAGGCCATAAGAATGAGTTCCAAGAAGCAATCGCATTTAATAAGATAATTGTTACTAAAGAAGGTTTAGCAATAGGAACCATTACTTTCCATAAATATTTCCAGTTACTGCATCCATCAACTCTAGCTGCTTGGTATAAACTATTTGGAATACTATCAAAGAATCCTTTAAGAATATACATATAGAAAATACTAGAAGTAAAAGGAACAATTAACGCCAAAATATTGTCATACAACCCTAAATCAATGATTGTACGGAAGTTAGTAATAACGATCATTTCAAATGGAACCATCATTAATCCTAATAATAACGCTAATAATACATTCTTAAATGGGAAATCCAATTTAGAGAATGCAAATGCACCAACAATCGTTGTAAATGAACAAATAGAAACACTACCAACCATTGCTACTACAGAGTTAATGAAATAACTCAAGAAAGGCGCTCTTTCAAATGCTTCAACGAAGTTCGTTAATGCAAATGAAGTAGGGAACCAAACTGGTGGGAAAGAAATGATTTCTGTACCAGATTTAAATGCACCAGTAATCATCCAATAGAATGGGAATACCATGGTAATTGCGCCAACTGTTAAGAATAAATAGATAAGCACTCTACCAAAAGATAAATTTTTAAACAATTTCTTCATATATGTGCCTCCTAGTTATTGATTTTCTTCTCAACAAAACGTTGGAACATTGTCGCAATAAAGATAATTATAAATAAGATTAATGCCGCAGCAGTTGCATATCCATATTGAGCAGGAACCAATACACGGAATTGATAGTAAATATAATAAACTACCGTATACAAGTTATTGGCTACACCAGCACCTTGGAACAATGGGAACAATTCATTGAACACTTTGAAACAACTAATTGTATTAACCATAATAACCATGAAGATTGTAGGTAATAACAAAGGAATTGTTACTCTAAAGAAAATACGAATTGGACCAGCTCCATCAACTTTAGCAGCTGTATAATACATTGGGTCAATATTTTGTAAACCAGATAACAATAAGATAATTGTAAATGGTAAAATCGCCCAAATACCATAAATACATAACGCATAGAAGTTATTTGCAGGATCACCTAACCAGTTAATAGGCGCTATATTAAAGAAGCCTAATAAATAGTTGATAATACCATAGTTATGGCTAAACATAAATCTCCAAGAGAACCCTACCGCAATAGTAGAAGTAACCATTGGTACGAAATATGCAGTTTGGAATAATCCACTAAGTTTAATTTTTTGATTTAATAAAGTCGCAATTAAGATTGCCAAACATGTTGAAATAGGAATAACCACAAATACATAACCAAATGTATTTTTCAATGCTTGATGAAAATATGGATCTGACAATACATATTTATAGTTATCCAATCCCCAACCACTAAATTCTTTAGTGATATAGTTAAAGTCTACTTTAAATGAAGTTAAGAATACGTTAACAATTGGATAAAGAGTAAAGATTAATACTCCAATGAAGAATGGTAAGAAATAAACCAACCACTCAGACTTAAGCTTGAATTGTTCAAGCGTCATCTTTTGTTTTTTGACAGGAGTTGAACTCATGCTAAACGTTCTCCAGTTTCCTTATCAAATACAAATACTCCACGTTTCTTCAATCCAATATTAACTGTTTGTCCCTTATCAAATGTCTTTTCAGCATCAATATATGCTCTAACTTTTGTAGTACCTAAAGAAACATAAGCTAAAACTTCTTTACCCATTACATATACTTCTTCTACAGTACCAACACAAGCTTTTTCAGCTTCACCAACAATAATTGCTTCAGCACGCATAGATAATGTAACTTCTCTACCTTCAGCAATATTCTTAGCAGCTTCTAATTCAACTTCACAATCACCTTCTAATACAATCTTACCATTTTTGATAACACCATTAGCTTTATTAATAGGTGGGTTACCTAAGAAATCAGCAACGAAACAATTAGCAGGTTCATCATATAATTCTTGTGGTTTAGCATATTGTTGTAAGAAACCATCTTTCATTAATACGATATGGTCGGAAATACTCATAGCTTCTTCTTGGTCATGAGTAACGAAAATAGTTGTTACACCAGTTTCTTGTTGAATACGACGAATTTCTTCACGCATTTCAATACGTAAACGAGCATCTAAGTTACTTAAAGGTTCATCTAATAATAAGATTCTAGGTTGTTTTACTAAAGCACGAGCAATCGCAACACGTTGTTGTTGACCACCAGACATTTGACCAGGTTTACGATCCAACATTGTATCAACATGAACTAACTTAGCCATTTCTTTAGCTCTAGCAATACGTTCTTCCTTAGGAACTTTTTTGATTTCTAATGGGAAACAAATGTTTTCCAATACAGTCATATGTGGATATAAAGCATAGTTTTGGAATACTAAACCTACACCACGTTTTTCAGGACTCAAATCAGTAACATCTTCATCATCAAAGAAGATTTTACCTTCAGTTGGCGCTAAAATACCTGAAATCATGTTAAGCATTGTACTCTTACCACAACCAGATGGCCCTAATAGCGCGATTAGTTCTCCAGATTCGATAACTGCAGAGAAATCATTTACAGCAGTCATATCAGAGAAACGTTTTGTTAAATTCTTAATTGTAACTTTCATTTTGGTTTTCTCCTATTTAATAATTTCCATCCAAGGAACTCCTTCAGTTCCTTCCATTTCCAATCCCATCATTTTCGCCATTGTAGAAGCTTCATTCAACATTGTACTTCTTTCTACAACAACACCCTCTTTAACATTTTTACCACAAGCAACAAACGCTGTTGTTTCATCTTTATGTGGTAAATAACCATGAGAAGCCTTTGAATAATGCCATCCTGGTTTTAAATATTTTTCAAATAAATCTTTACCAGCTAATGTAGAATCAAATGCCATTGGGAATCCATCTTCGCCCTCAACAACAAAATCAATTACATCATGACTCAATCCATATTTTTCTTTAGCTTCTTCTTTAGTAAATACATATCCAATATGATATTCTGGATTTTCTTTAACTTTTAATAAGAAATCATAAACTCTTTGTCTTAATGCTTCATCATTAGGATCCTTCAGTTGAATCCAAGCAGACATTACAGCAGAATGACAATAAGCATCCCAATCAACTAACTTATTATTTTCATCTGTTTTAATAAAACCATTTTCTTTTAATAATAAGTTGAAGTTAATATTCTTATAAATATCTTGTTGACCATGATCACCTAAAATAACAAAGTTTGTATTTTCAAAATCACCAAAACGCTTAACCGCTTCAACAAGCAATCCAAATTGTTCATCATGTTTACGAAGTTGTTTTTTAACCTCTTCATTATCAATGCCATGATTATGTTTAACAGAATCTAAATCACACATCTTAACAAGCATTACATCAGGTTGTTTGTAATCTTCAATAATATCTAATGCTAAATGCATTGTGAATTCATCCAAGTTACGATATGTACCAGTTAAATAATGACTATATTTCCACCAATATTTATCAATAATTTCTTGTGAAGAATAATTTTCATAGAATTGTAAAGGATTATCACCTTGATAACTAATAGGAACAATCATCGGCATATTATAATCAATATTTGCTCCACCAGATACCGGCCATGTTAATGAACAAGTTTTCAATCCAGCTTCTTTAAACACATCCATTACTGTTCTAGATTTAATTTGAGAACGCAATGAATACCAAGGTGCATTATCATCTTCAACATCAACAATTTCATTATGTGGAACACCATGAGTTCCAGCAGTTGTTCCTGTTAAGATAGATACATGACAAGGATAAGTTAAAGATGGATAAACTGGTTCAACATGTTTAATCATACTACCTTTTTCAAACATAAATTTGAAATTAGGTAACGTCTTCATATACTCTAAATCAAGAGTACACAAAGCATCTAAACAAAATACTAATAGTTTACTCATAGTTTTTCTCTCTTTCCTAGGATGGGTATCATAATTATTATGAACCCTCTAATTTACTTTACTATAACTTATTGATAGCACTGTAAATTCGAAGTTTCATAATAGAATTGAAAAAGGTTGAAGGAGAAAACTCCTTCAACCCCTTAAAAATTTGAATCAATTAGTTTCCCATTGCTTTATTTACATTGTCAGCAGCAGTTTGTAATGCAGTTGCAGCGTCGTAATCTTTACCAGCTACACCTTTCATTAATGTTTCTAATTCTGTACGCATTGTTGTAACACCTGTGAAGTTAGGAGCAGCGAAAGAATAAGGAACTTGAGCAGCTAATGCAGATAATGCTTTATCGTTAGCAACATGGTTCATGTAAGCTTCTTTTTCAGCAGCAGCTTTATATGGAGTATTACCATTTAATTCGATAACGAAACGATCGTTTTGTTCAACGAAGAATTTAATGAAATCAGCTGTAGCTTGGTTTTCAGCTTCATCACCTGTGTTGAATCCGATAGCACCACGAGTCCAGATAATACCAGCTTCTTTATAAGAACCATCTTTTTCCATCATAGGAACGCGTGTAACTGTTAAGTTTTTAACTTTACCGTTCATGCTAGCATCAACATAAGGCATACCAGCACTAGAACCAACGTAAGAAGCGATCATGTTGTTGTTTAAGTCACCAGAGTTGTATCCATCTGGAGATTGAGCACCAACTTGGAAGTAACCTTCTTTAACGCCTTTTTCCCACCATTGAACCCATTTTAAGAATTCATCATTATTGAAAGCAACTTTATTGTTTTCTAAGTCAACGATTTGACCGTTATTGCATTGATAAATTAATAATTGAGCGAAATCTGTTAAAGAGTCGAAAGATAAACCAACAACTTTTTTACCTGATTTTTCATAGATAGTTTTAGCAGCAACTTCCATTTCAGCCCAAGTTGTAGGGATAGCTACACCATATTGATCATAGATATCTTGGTTAGAGAATAATAAAGCACCAGCTGTATAAATAGGAACTACATGTAATTTACCATCAGCATAAGCTGTACCATCTGTATACATAGCTTCAGATAATAATGTTGATTTGTAATCCCAACCATTCCAGTAATCTTCAACATCTAATAAGAAATCTGTGCCATCATAGCTCTTAGCATATGAACCATATTCGAAAATTAAGTTTGGTCCAACACCGTTTGCTACAGAGTCAGTAACTTTACCTTGGAATTCATTTGGAGCACCAGTATTGATAACGTTAACTGTTACACCTTCATTAGCAGCTTCGAATTCATCAGCTAAAGTATTTAATAATGCTTCTTGGCCTTCAGTAAATGTATGCCAAATTTCGATTGTTGCTTCTTTAGAAGTTTTGTTTCCGCCGCAAGCAGCTAAACCAAGTACCATTGCTAAAGCAAGCACTAATTTAAATAGTTTTTTCATATATTTCCTCCTTCAGTCTTTTAGAAAAAACAATATAGAATAAGCTCAAAAAGCTTTCTCTACCTATGATTTTTATTGTAAACGGGGCCTAAATTCGAATAACGACGAGTAATCCATTTACAAATCCCATCCAATCCAGGATAGATTAGACGTTCTGAAATATTTATGTAATCCAACTTATCACGAATTTCCAATTTCACTTCTTTAGGAATAATAATTCTAAAGAAATTCTCTTCATCATCCGTCAATAACTCAGACATCAACATACTAGAATCTGATACCACAGAAAACAAAGCATATTGATTGGCAATACGATCTAACATACTAGAAGGTTCAAAGAATAAACAATAAGGTTTATCACTCAATGATTTTAACTTCTCAAAATCATTCGCATGCTTTTCTAACATATCAATCGTAAAACTATTTGAATTCTGCTTCGACAATTCTTCTTTTAACACATTCGGTAAATTTTCATTCACTTTGGTGAAATTAACACACCAAATGACACCATCTTTGTCATATTCAGAAATATCCTCAGTCGCAAAATGAGCCGCAACCAATGGAGAATATGACCAATCCAACAATCTTGTTGGCAAACCATGATGTTGTGCTAAAGAAAGCATTTGCCAAAAACTGTTATAATTTCCTAAATCTGCATACGCATATTTACGAAAGTTACGAAGTAAGGACTGCTCTAAATTTAAGTTGTGATCACACACCCAATTCAACTTTGGAGCCAAACCATATTGTTTATCACTAACACCACGATAAACGAAATTAGAACGATAACGCATTAACCTATCATCCCAAACACCTTTAAATATGATTTCCTGTAATTCTTCCCAATTATGAATTGTATACTCTTTCATCATCGCACTCCTATTCCTCAATATTATACTACATATTTGTCATTTTGCATTACGAATTTATTCCTTTAACATAGAATTAACACGATTTTTATCGATATAAATTGTTCAATTTTACGAATAATTTTATACATATTCAATACATTTGTTTTATATATAAGCCAAACACCTATAGTACTATTATTTACATTCATACACTATACTAGGTGATAAAAATGAACATAAATGGAATTAATGGCATGTTGCCATGTGATAATGGCTATGGATCCAATGCATATTCCTCGTCTCATAAAGCTATTGATATTGGATGGTTAAAGAAATATTCTACAAATGGCAAAGATCCCGTAAAAGCTTTTAGAGATGGAATCGTTATACAATCAGGAAAAATACAAGAACGAATTAACGGAAAACTCTATTATCCAATTGTTGTTGTATTACAACATGATGTAGGAAACAATCGTTTATTCACTAGATATTGGCATTTAGATAGTGTCAAAGTAAAAAAAGGACAAAAAGTATCCTTCGGACAAATTATTGGCATTCGTGGTAATACTGGATACGCAAACGGTGTCCATTTGCACTTTGAACTCAAGATATGTCCTAAAAATACCACATATGCACAAGCATCAAACCCATGGACACGTTACAATGTGAATCCAGTAAATTATACATTTGTACAACCAAATCAAATCTTTACAAATTATGCATATTCCTTAAAGAAGATACCACAAATCAAAATACTCGCAACTCAATTAAGAAAACGCAACGGACCTTCTTTATCCAATACGATACTAGGATTTTGTAAACCCAATGATATTTATTATGTCTATGACACTATAACAAATGATGGTTATCTCTGGGCTAGAATTGATACCAATGTATGGATAGCCACAAAAGAAGGAAATTGGACAACAATTATCACATAAAAAAACGACTCCTAAGAGTCGTTTTCGTGTTTATAGCTTTTATCTTATAGTTCAGCCATGTATTTGATTGTACGAACCATTTGAGAAGTATAGCTGTTTTCGTTATCGTACCAAGAAACAACTTGTACTTGATATGTTTCGTCATCAATCTTAGCAACCATAGTTTGAGTAGCATCGAAGATTGAACCATATGTGCTACCGATGATATCGCTAGAAACGATTGGTTCTTCATTGTAACCATAAGATTCGTTAGAAGCAGCTTTCATAGCAGCGTTGATTCCTTCAACAGTTACATCTTTACCCTTAACAACTGCAACTAAAATAGTTGTAGAACCTGTAGGAGTAGGAACACGTTGAGCAGAACCGATTAATTTACCGTTCAATTCAGGAATTACTAAACCGATAGCTTTAGCAGCACCTGTAGAGTTAGGAACGATATTGCAAGCACCAGCGCGAGCACGACGTAAGTCACCTTTACGGTGTGGTCCGTCTAAGATCATTTGGTCACCTGTATAAGCATGAACAGTTGTCATGATACCAGATTGGATAGGTGCATAATCATTTAAACCTTTAGCCATAGGAGCTAAGCAGTTTGTTGTACAAGAAGCAGCAGAAATAATTGTATCTTCAGCTTTTAATGTTTCATGGTTTACATTGTAAACGATTGTTGGTAAGTCATTTCCAGCAGGAGCAGAGATAACAACTTTTTTAGCACCAGCAGCGATACGAGCAGCAGCTTTATCTTTCTTTGTATAGAAACCTGTACATTCTAATACAACATCAACATCTAATTCAGCCCAAGGCAATTTGCTTGCATCTGGTTCTTTATAGATTTTGATTTCTTCTCCATCAACAACGATAGAATCTTCTTTAGCTTCAACTTCATGACCTGCATAACGACCTTGAGCAGAGTCATATTTTAATAAGTGAGCTAACATTTTTGGAGCTGTTAAGTCATTGATAGCAACAACATCGTAACCTTCAGCACCAAACATTTGTCTGAATGCTAGACGTCCAATACGTCCGAATCCATTAATAGCAACTTTTACTGTCATTTGATAAAATCCTCCCTTTGACACATTTTAATTATACAACTTCCAATATAATTGTCAATTGTGAAAAACCTAACAATAATATTTTTGTTGTTTAATCCCATTCAATAAATACTTATGCAACTTCATGAATATATAACGGCTTATTCACATCATGAAATGCATCTTTAAGCGGTTTAGCACTACGATTAAAACACTCTTCAAACAATGCTTCATCATTAATTTTTACCATCATAGTACCAAATGTACTAACTTCCGCATTCGGTAATAGTTTACCCATATTTTCATATTCTGATACAATCAACGAAATGAATGGCTTTTGTTTACAAGCATAAGCCAACAATCTAGCTAATGCCTCACCATTCGCATAAATAATTTCATCAATCACAATACGATTGGATTCCAAGTAACAAATCATATATCCTTGCAATTCATCATCTTTATAATATGTATAAAGATAACCATGTTCCATTTCCAATTGTTTTTCTAATCGCTTATAATAACGTTCATCACGTACCATATATCCATTAAATGATGAACAGAACTTACGGTATAAACTTACCATATCCTTATAATTCATATTTTGAGAAATACCCATCGTTTTATACTTTGGAAAATCATCACGATGAAATTGATATTTCTTACGAGAATATAACATTTCAAAACCAAAAGGTTTATATAACTCTGGATTATACGCCTGTAAACAAGTAACCAAACATTGACGAGATGCCTCATCTAGTGCCGCATCCATTAATGCTTTCATATACCCTTGTTTTTGATAACCAGGCAATGTCGCAACACCAACTAACATATAACAAGCAATTGGCTTATCATGTAACATCATGATGTGACCTCTTTTTTGTAGGGTACTTACAATTTTATCATCTTTTACATATACCAATGTATCTTTTGCGCGATATAATTCCGCAAAATAATAATCTGTATATCCTTGATCATCGAAAGAAAACATCTCTTTCCAAATACGATAAATTGCTGATTTTTCATTTTCTAATGCATTTCTAATCATAAAACACCTCTTTTTGTAAGCGATACTTACTAACAAATGAACAAGGATTATACGCCATCTTCGCTTGACGCAAACTATCCAATCCCATATCATCTTCACGATTCACATATTCATAATGGGATAAACAAGCTTTGATATGCTCAACCATAATCGCTTGATAACAACCACGAATAGCAATATCCGCTTTTTCCACATTCACCTGAACCACTTTATCAAACAATGGAGAACTAATAACAAATGCTTTAACTACCCCATCAATTCGCAAAAGGCCTCCTTCACATGGTAATACATCCCACAAACGAAAGACTTCTTTAATACCTTTTTTCTCTTCTAATAACATAGAATCTTCTTCATCGTTTTTCCATTGTTCCAAAAAATCTATGCATTCTGAAATGTTAGAATGCGATATTTTTTCATACATATAGCGATTTTCATATTCTTTATAAAACGCATTTAAGTGATTACGTTTCTTTTGCAGTTTTTTACCAGACAATGTTTTCAATTGTTCAATGCTATAAATATAATCAAACCCATCACGATCTTCAATAATTTGCATATCTGGTATAATTTCTTTTACCATATGCGCTTGATGATATGTAAAACAACTCATAACAAAAGGAATCTTTGCATTCTCAAAATATTGTTTCGTACACAATACTGCTTGCTTAAAATACTTTTCCTCACATAATGGCATGTACATAAACCATTGATTTTTATGCTTACCAATTAAACACAAATACTCTTTTTGCACACAAATCCATAACGGAAAATAAAATCTCCACATAATCATATTCACAATATTATGATTACTTTCAATATACTTAGATTTCTTAAGATATTCCATAACAATAGAAATATCTTCATCTTTAAATCTTCTAAACTCACTACAAGGACAATTACTCATTCGGATGTACTTCTTTCTCCGTATATTCTACATCAATAATATCTGCACTAGAAATATCTTGATTCTTTCTAGAAGTTTCATACTGGCTAAAATACTTATCTGGATCTTGATTGATTTCATCTTTTATTTTAGACGATTTCATCATGATTCTAAGACCTAACACAATCATTACAACCATGGCAATAATCATTAACCAAACCAAAGGTTGCCAAAAAACCGTTAGAACCATTACAAGCAATAACAATCCAATAATTCGACTAACATCATATTTCATTCTAATCAATCCCTTCTTTATGTTATTTTACCTCAAAAATCATACTATTACTAGTATTTGACCCATCGAGACATCACAACACCTAATACACTCACTACAAAATGTAATAATAATATCCACATCCCCCTTGTTTGATTTGCTACAATTGGACTTTTCAATGGTACACTAACTTTTTGTATTGGTTTATCTAATTGATACTGATATGTAGGATTTTTACGCACAATAGACGCAACTTCTTCATCAATTAGTATTTGTTGCAATAACATATCATCTACAAATACCCAGGCTGAAAATATATCTTCTTGTTGAATATTAGGTTCAAAGGCAATATGTACCGCACTAGCATTTTGTAACAATTCACAAGCTCGCTTCATATCTTGTACCTCTACATTAAACAATTCTAATGTTTGCGTACGTTCTTCAAACTTTACTTGAATATTTTGATCGCATGAAATAATTTCAACGGGATAATAAGTTAAAAATAAATTCATTGAGAATAAAAAAAACAACCATTTCATAATATCACCATTATTACTTTGGTCATTTCATTAATATATATACTATAATTTCTCAGCTAATTCTTCCAATTTATTCAAACGATGTTTCATTCCTGATTTACTTAAAATAATTCCTGTTCTAAGTTCATATTCTTGTGCCAACTCATTAATCGACGCATCAGGGAATTCTAAACGCAAGAAAGCAACTTCACGTAATTTTTCATCAATATTTTCTAAACCACGAATATTACTAATTTTCTCAATTGCTAAAATTTGCTTTTCACCAGCTTGAATACTCTTAACATCATTGGCAGTAGCACAATTCTCTAAACGCGTAATGCTATTCATATAATCTCTTTGAATTTTAATTTCTGCATACGCAAATAAAGAATCTGTAGCACCAATATGTGCTAAGAAATCCGTAATCAAATCAGATTGTTTAATATACACAACATATTTATTACGGCGTTGAATCATCTTTGATGGTAAATTCAACTTTTTCATAACACGTTGAATATACACTGCATGATCTTCGGCATTTGTCGCAATTTCTAAATGATAATCAGTTTTGATTGGCGAATTAATACTACCTGCAGCCATAAAGCACCCTGCCAAATAAGATTGTGCACAACAATCATTTTTAATTAATTGATTTGTTGGAGAATTTTGTAAACCATTTTGTGTCCACAACTCCAAGTCTTCTAAAATATGGCGTGTTTCATTTAATACACGAATTACATAAATACCATTCTTTTTTAATTTTGCTTTTTTAATAACTGATAATTGTGTATCCACATTATAAATTTTCTTAATTAACTTCCAAATCGTTTTGGCAACTGTTGGATTTTCACTACGAATCATAAGCTGTAATCCACCATTACCAATTGTTAATGACGAAAGAAGTTGAATCATCGCCGCTAATTGCGCCTTTTGACAACAACTTTCTCTTTCGATTAATGCTAATTCTGACTTCACTTCTGAAGAAAATGACATACTATTCCCCCAATTCTTTTAGGAAAACCTCTTTTACTTTCTTTGCATCATGTCGCACCAAACGATTTTCAAATGATAATAGTGAACACAATTCCACCTCATATTCATGTTCTATATCACTTAGTGGAACTTTTGTACTATGTTCAGCCAAATATGCTTTTAATACTTCATTTGGAATCATATCATTTGCTACAAACACTTTATCTATTTTGTCTTGCACATGACTTTCAATTGCTTTTACATGGTCTTCTACTGTATAAAACTCTGTTTCACCGGATTGTGTCATCGGATTACAGAAATATATTTTCTTTGCCTTCGATTGTTGAATCGCTAGTTTAATATCATCAATAATGATATTCGGCAAGATACTAGTATACAGGCTTCCGGCTCCATATACAATATAATCCGCATCACTAATTGCACGAATTGCTGCATCAGTAGCTTTTACTTTTTCTTTATAATACACCTTTTGAATATGGTTTCTAACTTTTGGAATATTTGATTCTCCACGAACAATTGTACCATCTTCCATAATCGCATATAACGTAATAACTTGTGTTGTACTTGGTACAATATGCCCTTTTACTTTCAACACCTTAGAAATCATTGAAATCGCATCCATGAAACTTCCAGTACTCTTAGTTAATGCTGTCAAAATAATATTTCCTAAGTTATGTCCGCCCATAGTTTCACTTGATTCATCAAAACGATATTCCATTAATGTACTTAATAGTGTTTCTGATTCTGCTAAAGCAATCATAACCCCACGAATATCTCCCATCGCCGGAATTTGGAAATCACGACGCAATTTCCCTGTGCTTCCACCATCATCCGCCACAGTAACAATCGTTGTTAGAGAAATGGAATCAATATCTTTTAATCCACGTAATACCGCTGCTTGACCATGTCCTCCACCAATAACTACAACGTTTTTCATTCGGACTCTCCTTTTTTATCACGATGGTCTTTATAACACTTCATTTTATCTTTATAGTGATCAAACAAATAATTTACCAAGCTAATAGAACGATGTTGTCCACCTGTACATCCAATTCCCACAGTTAAATGATTTCTACCTTCTTTTTCATAATTCACAAAAGAATAATTTAAAAATTGAACTAATAATTGTAAATATTCTTGTGTTTCTGGTTTATCAATTACATAATGATACACTTCCGCATTATCACCATCTAATTCACGCAAATCTTTTTCCCAATATGGATTTGGTAAAAAACGCACATCAAACAATAAATCCGCATCCAAAGGAATGCCATGTTTATATCCAAAAGACACAAAAGAAACAGAAAATGTAGGTGCTTCATGTAATGAAAAATAGTTTTCAACACGTTTCTTTAATTCTAGATAATTCAACTTTGTTGTATCAATAACTAGCATTTTCTCTTCTTTCATACTTTGATACACAACACGTTCCATATCAATCGCTTCGTCCAATGTATTAGCGCAATTCATTAAAATCATAGGATGTTTATGCTTAGTGAATTTATAACGTAATACTAATTGTTCTGTACTTGTATCTAGAAACAAAGTTTGAAAATCAATAGAGGCCTCTTTTAGAATTTGATACGTATCCGGGAAATCTACCATTGTCGTAGATAATGCCACATAATCATAACTATAGTCTTCAGTTGTTTGAATAAGTCTAACAAAGTCACTTAATAATTGTATTGGTAATTGATCAATACAACGATATCCCATATCTTCCATAACACTCATTGCAGTACTTTTTCCAGCACCAGACATACCTGTTACTAAAACTAATTTCTTATTCACAAATATCACCTCTTGCTTTATTTTATCATGCGCCACAAGATAAAAAAAGACGCATCTAGCGTCTTATCGCATAAACAAGAATACCGTATATGCCACATAAATTAGCACACACAAAATACCTTCTTTTTTATCCATCTCACCTTTAGTTTTCGCAAACAAGAATAATAATGCGCCTGTGGCAACCATAATCATCCCATCAACTAATGACTCACCTAATACCGATAATGGAGAAATCACTGCAGAGAAACCTAAGATAAACAAGATATTGAAAATATTAGATCCTACTGCATTCCCTAAAGCCAATGCACTTTCACCTTTTTTAGTAGCTACAATGGAAGTTACTAATTCTGGTAAAGATGTACCTACTGCTACAATAGTTAAACCAATAAAGTTTTGACTTAAACCAAACATTGTCGCAATTGCTGTTGCTCCATCCACAACCATATCACCACCAAAGATAACCGCAATTAATCCACCAATCATATATACAATACTCATTGGTAAACTTAATGCTTTAATTTCTTCACCTTCTTCACGATTATTTAATGCTGCATGTACCATCATACCAATAAAAGCAACCATTCCAATTAATAAAATGATACCTTCCAAACGATTTAATGTGCCATCCATAATCATAAGACATAAAATAATTGAAATGATAATATTGATAGGTAAATCACGTTTCGAAATATCTTCATTCACTTTAAACTTTTGTAAGAAAGCACATATCCCTACAACAACCATACCATTAAAAACATTGGAACCAATGACATTGCTAATCGCAATATCATTATTACCAGCCAATGCCGCATTGATACTAACAGATGCTTCAGGAGCACTTGTTCCCATAGCCACAATCGTTAAACCAATAATCACTGCTGGAATCTTCATGATTTTCGCTAAAGAAGAACTACCTTCTACAAAATAATCCGCCCCTTTAATTAATAATACAAATCCGATTAATAAAATTACAAAATCCATATATTCTCCCTCCTAGCGATAAAAAAGACCTTTATCGCCCATGCGATAAAAGTCTCGTTAATTACAATAGCAACCGGTGATAATCACGTGATGACGACTACTATTACACAATTGTGGAAACTACTCCCTTTTACAAATTTAGTATAAACGGTAATTATTTCAAAAACAAATATTTATACTTTATTTTACATATATTTTACACTTTAATTCGTGGTATAAAATTCTTTACAAAATGATACCGATCTCTATCTAAAATATAGAAATAACCAAATAAACTAAAACATGAAGCACCAATTAAATTTACTAACATATCTTTCATAGTATCATGAAGCCCAATATCTAAATATCCACCATCCACAACCACATCACCATGTAATGTATGAATGGTCACACCGGTAATATCATTGATATATACTGGGTTATTTTCTTGTAAAGGATCCAAATATACCGTTGATATGTTTTCTACAAGTACATCTTTTTGTGCATCTGTACGTATAAAAATATCTAAAGTATACTCACTAAATTCCCACAATACACCAATGGTCATACTAAAACAAAAACCTACAATAGCCACAAATAATGGAGATAAATTCACAATACGATTTCGATTTAATATATCTACCAATGAAAAACCAACACCCGCAGCTAAAAAGCCATTTAGTGTGTGTAAAATAGTATCCCAATGAGGAATCATAAAATAGAAGTTATTTATTTCACCCAAAATCTCTGCCGAAAATATAAATACATATACAATGCTTTCTAATACACTTGGCAAAGTAATATTAAACGTATCTTCTAATAGTGTAGGTATCGTAAATAACAATAAAGATAATGCGCAAAGAAAAGTGCTATTATAATCCTTCCTTATGAAGGTCAGTATCATACAAAAAATAATTAATGCACGTAACACAAAATAAACAACTAATGACTTCTTTCCTGTATTTTTTAACTTTGTCATTAATCGTTTGTTAATCTTTCTCATCCAAGTAAACATTATTTCACCTCCGAAATCAAAAAAATGATAGCATTGCTATCATTTCCCTACAATTTACAGATTTTAAAATATGTCTATAAAAATACACCAGTAATAAAAATCTCTAATCCAATAAAAATTAAGATAATACCACCCATAATTGTGGCTTTATTTGATAATTTTATACCAAATTTCTTACCAATGATTAATCCACCAAAACAGATTACATATGTGACTACCATAATGATAATTACACAAATAAGTGCCATTACAAAATTATATTCCGCAATGGTAAATCCTACAGATAAGGCATCAATACTGGTTGCGACACCTTGTACCATCAAAGCTTTTAAAGTAATACCACAAGCATCGACAGTTTCAATTTCATTTTTAATTCCATCCATTAACATTTTCCCACCAATGTATGCTAATAGAATTAATGCAATCCATGGAATAAACTTTTCAAACACTTCAAATACTTGTAAGATTGTGTGTACACACACCCAACCAATCATTGGCATTAAACCTTGGAAAAAGGCGAAAATACCTGCAATAAATGTCATTTTTCTTGGCTTCATTTCTGGTTCATTTAAACCATTAGCCAATGAAACAGAAAATGCATCCATCGCTAATCCTACACCCAATAAGAAACTAGTTACTAAAAATGTAAAACTTATATTCATAACCTACCTCCAAAAGAAAACCCAAGCAACTATACTTGGGTATTTGTACAAAAAGATACACTCCATGTATAGTCATCCTATACATGAGTCTCGCATATTAAAACAAGCCAGGCTTTATACCAGTATGTTGACTTGTTGCGCATTGCGCTTGCTACTCCCTCATGGGTTCACACAACAATGAGAATAATCTTTTTTCCACTTTTTGTCAATGATTATTTAACACCTAAAACTTCGTATCCAGCTTCTTCAACTACTTCTACTAAAGCATCATTTGATACAAACGCTTCTGCAGTCACTGTAGCCGTATTTTCTTCTAAACTAACAACTACATCACTCACTCCCATAACACCACGTAACGCCTTATCTACGTGCGCTACACAATGCTTACACATCATTCCCTTAACATCTAATACAACAGTTTTCATTTTAGTATCTCCTTTTTCTTCTACTTTTATCTCTTTAACAAAACGCAAACGTAATGCGTTAGTAACCACACATAAAGAACTCATACTCATCGCTAAAGAACCAATCATTGGATTTAACTTTAGACCAAATAACGGATAGAATACACCAGCAGCCACCGGAATACCTAATATATTATAGAAAAATGCCCAGAATAAATTCATATAAATATTCTTCATCGTTTTATTACTTAATCCAATCGCATTCACAACATCATACAACGAATTCTTCATTAAAACGATATCCGCACTATCCATTGCAATATCTGTACCACTACCAATCGCAATACCCACATCCGCACGAACCAAAGCCGGTGCATCATTAATACCATCACCAACCATCGCTACTTTATGACCACTATTTTGTAACTCTTGAATAACCGCATCCTTTTCAGTTGGTAACACTTCCGCATAAACGGTTTCAATATCCAATTGCTTACGAATCGCTTCTGCCGTTTTCTTATGATCACCTGTAAGCATAACTACATGCAATCCCATCTTCTTAAATTCCGCAATTGCATCATGACTACTTTCCTTAATCGTATCCATCAAAGCAATCATACCTAAGTACTGTGATTCTCTATAAAACAACAATGGCGTTTTTCCTTCCATCGCAAGCTTATCCATCATTTGCACAATCATCTCATCAATTGGCAAACCACTTTCTTGAATATAAGCTAAATTACCTGCATAATATACACTTTCTTCATATTTCGCATATACTCCACGCCCTGATACATTCATAAAATCAGTCATTTCAATAACTGCAATTTTTTGTTCTTTCGCCTTTTGGACAATCGCTTGTGCTAAAGGATGTTCACTATGATTCTCTAATGCATAGGCATATTTTAATAATTCTTTTTTACTGATACCATAAGGCAAAACATCCGTAACTTGAGGTTTACCAGAAGTAATAGTACCTGTTTTATCTAACACAATTGTATCTATACTATGCAACTGTTCTAAAGCTTGTGCAGACTTCATTAAAATCCCAAACTCAGCTGCCTTACCAGTAGCTACCATAATCGCTACCGGAGTTGCTAAACCTAAAGCACATGGACAAGAAATCACTAGTACACTAATCGCATTCGATAAAGCAAACACAAAAGGATGACCTAACAATAACCACACAATCGCTACAACAATACTAATACCAATCACCACTGGCACAAAAATGCCACTCACTGTATCCGCAATTCGAGCAATAGGTGCTTTACTATTCCCCGCCTCATCAACTAAACGAATGATTTGTGCAAGTGTAGTATCATCACCAACTTTTAATGCTTCATATTTAAATGAACCATTTTTATTCGTAGTCGCAGATATCACCATATCACCAATATGCTTTTCAACTGGAAGACTTTCACCAGTAATTGCACTTTGGTCAACAGAACCATATCCTTCCACAATCTTTCCGTCTACTGGCAATACTTCCCCAGGATGAATCACAACAATATCATGAACCATCACTTCTTGTTGTAAAACCACCATTTCTTGCCCATTACGAATAACAGTAGCCATCTTAGGTGCTAAATTCAACAAGCGATCCAAGGCATCTTTGGTCTTCGACTTTGACTTTGCCTCCATATATTTACCCACAGTAACCAACGTTAAAATCGTAGCTGCAGATTCAAAATATAATGAATGCGCATATTGATGAACGATTTCCATATCTTGATGACCATAACCATAAGCCATCATATATATCGCAAAAATACTATAAACAAATGAAGCACCAGAACCAATCGCAACCAAAGAATCCATATTAGGAACTCTATGCAATAATGCCTTAAAGCCAGACACAAAGAAATGTTTATTAATTACCATAATCGTAATCGTAAATAACAATTGGGTAATTGCCAATATCATTAAATGTTCTTCACCTTCAAATATTGGTAAAGAAGGTAATCCCATCATTGGTCCCATACTGATATACATAAGTGGAACTAATAAAACAATTGATGTAACTAATCTTTGTTTCATTTGTTTCCATTCTGCTTCAGATTGTTGTTTACGCTTATCCCATTCATTTTTAAATGAAGACTTTTGACTACCCGTTTCAATCACCATACCATAACCAATATCTTGAATCGCTTTCGCCATCTTTAGTTCTGTTATTCTATTTTCATCATAAGACACTTTCATCGTACCGCTTAACAAGTTCACATCAACTGTATCCACACCATCTAGTTTGCTAACAGTTTTACTCACATTTGCTTGGCAAGCAGCACAGGTCATACCTGTTACTTGATATTTCTTTTCCACCATCTTATTTCACCTTTTTCATTAAATCCAAGACTTCATCTAAGATTTCTACATTCCCTTTTTCAACAGCACTAAAAACACAAGTATGCATATGTTCTTGTAAAATTTGATAAGATAAAGCTTCAACTGCTTTTTGAACAGCAGAAATTTGAATTAAGATATCACCACAATATCTTTGTTCATCTATCATTTTTTCAATACCACCCAATTGTCCATTAATACGATGAATACGATTTTTTAATTGTTTAACCGTCTCTTCATTTCTTTCTACTTCTTTATATCGACAACATTCAGACATGATATCACTCCTACTCTAATGATATTATATACCCCTGGGGGTATATTGCAAGAATCATGCACAAAAAAGAATTGTTATTTAAACAATTCTTTATAAACCTTCTTTTACTGTAACACCTAAATATTTATCTTCCACTACATACCAAATAGAATCAAAATATCCAACTACAATCAACCATGATTGTGTTCCCATATATCCTTCATCACCATAATTATCTTCACTTAATTCAAATTCCACAAATTTTATATTTCTAGAACGTAAAGTTGAACCAATGCTACTTCGAGGATTTGAAGGTGACATTCCACTAGAGACAAGATCTATATTCAAACATCCACTAGCATGTGGTAAGAAACGATCCAACGAAAACTCATAGGATGTAGGTAACCCATAACTACTTGGTAATCGATGTGAAATGAATTCACGATACTCAGCATTCGTATAGGTTTCATAATCTGACATTTTTCCATTTTGTTGGTACATTGCCACTTTATCTCTTGCGCCTTGTTCTGTCGCTTCAAATGACATACCTTGCGCATTCATAGTTTCTACAATATACCAATCATTCACATCTTTTACCAATGTAAATAGATAATAGCCCAACCTATTATATGTATCAACCGATATATCCACAAACACTTGTGCGTAATTTACATTCCCCTTGCTCAAATCATTCGCAAGTTTACCAATTGGTCTTGCAGCATTAATTTTCGGCGTTTCACAAGCAATTTGAACATTTGCTGGTATATTTCCTAAAGAACTTAAATTCAAGTTTTTATCATACAAGCTAGACGCTTCTAAACTTTTAATTTTTGCAACATTACTATCATAGTCTGTAAAACACTCTACGTAGCTCATTACTACATCAATAACTTTATCTGTATCTGTTTTTATACTAATAGATTCCTTTTGTTCTTCTTGACTAATTTCTTCCACCTTTACAATCGGTTGATCAACATAAATGATATGCTTCTTACGATTATCAGCTAAAACATCAACTCCAGTTGCCACAACTGCATACGACACAATAGACACAGTCATAACCGTACCATATAGATGTGATAATAAGAAATTCTTTACTGCATCATATATCGTATCTTGTATATTTCCTTTTAATTCATCTTTAACTCTTTCAACAAGGAAATCTTTTAACAAACTCTCTTTTGGATGCAAATCTTTTTCACAATGAACACAGGTTTCAGCAGCAACACTATTTTCAGCGCCACAATAAATACAATATTTCTTATCTGCCATAATTACTCACCCCAATAAACAAACACTGTAAGATTATCGCTAGCATTTTCATAATTTGCTTGAATATTATAGTATCTATCTTGTTCATTTAATAAAGTTATTGCATCCTCAACTGTATAAGTAGTTGAATTCGTTAAAGTATGTTCCATATCATATTCATTTACGATAAGATTTTCTACTTTCTTTGGTATATATAAAGCTAAGTTTACTTCATATTCTTTAGAAACAATGTAATATTCATCTTTTGTTTGATTGTATTGAACAAAGTATCCTTTTTCATCTTTAATAATAAATTCATTTCCATTCTCACTCACTTTATTTCCAACCGCAAATAAAAGACTTACTAATAAAAAGATTTTCACAAACTTATTACCTAAAATCACATCCAATGTTAACCAACTATAGATTTCTTCAACTTTATTTATAATTCCAAATATCGTTTTGCCATATGCTTTTTCCTTATACTCATCATCAAAAGCACTTCCGCACTTTTCGCAAAAGTTTGCTTGATATAAATTTTTATATCCACACTTACTACATTTCATACGATTATCCTTCAACCTATTATTTCTAAATAAATTATATCGTTTAGATATGTAGAAATAAAGTAAAAAAAGACTAGTTTCCTAGTCTTCCATCATTGTATGAAAAATATGTTGTGCAGCGATAGCACCATCACTAACAGCAGTAACCACTTGACGTAATTGTTTCTTACGAATATCACCACATGCATAGATACCTTTAATATTCGTTTCCATGTTTTCATCAACTAACAAATATCCTTTATCCGCATCAATTGGTAAATTCTTTAAGAAACCAATAGCAGGATCAGAACCAATATAAGGGAAAATACCAGCTGTTTCTAACAACATTCTTTCATGTGTTTCCACATTTTCAATCCATAATCCACTTACATGCTGATCAGCTACTACAATTTCTTTTGGTACATGTTTTGTAATTACTTGAATCTTTGGTTCTTTTTCAATATCTTTTTGAATCTTTTCTTCAGCTCTAAAGACATCTCTACGAATCACAATATATAACTTCTCAACAAATTGTGTTAAGTATAACGCTTCTTCTAATGCCGCATTTCCTCCACCAATAACAGTCACCACTTTATCTTTGAAGAATGCTCCATCACAAACCGCACAATAAGAAACACCTCTACCAATCATTTCTTCTTCATGTGGAATTTGTAACATACGTTCTACCGTACCTGTAGCCACAATAATAGCTTTCGCAGTGTATTCTGTACCATCTTCACAAATGACACGTTTATACTCTTTTTCATCCACTACATCAACAACATCTCCATAAAGATATTCTGCACCAAATGTCGTCGCATGATCATACATTTGATATGCCAAATCGGCACCACCAATGCTATTGATTCCTGGATAGTTTTGAATTTGGTGTGTTTTTACTAATTTCCCACCAGGTGCTGATTTTTCAATAATCGCAACTTTCATTCCAGCTCTTGATGCATATAGCGCAGCTGTTAATCCAGCAGGCCCAGCACCAATAATAATTACCTCATATTGTAACTCCATGCATGATCCTCCTTAAGAATATCATCAAGCTCTGCTAAATCGGTAATCAAACGATTTGGCTTCACTTTTGTTAATTCATCTTCGCGTTTAGGATTTGACATATACGCGACTGCATAAGCTCCAGCATGAATAGCAGCCAATACATCCGTATGTGTATCTCCTACATATATACAATCATCATGAGAAACATTCATCAACTGACATGCTCGAATAATTCCTTGTTTATCTGGTTTCGGCTTATCATATTCATTTCCACCTAATACCAATTCCACATCATCACGCATACCACACACGTTTAATCCTAATTCCACAACATCACGATATTTCGTAGAAACAATACCAATACGATATCCTTCACTTTTCCACTTTTTCAACAATTCCTTCGCATGAGGCAATGGTTTTACCCACTCTTCATGGTGTGAAATATTATATTCACGATAACACTTAACTAATTCATCAACCATACTTTCATCAAAGAAACGTCTAAAACTCGCTTCTAATGGAGGTCCCATAAAACTCAACAATTCCTCTTCACTCAACTCATATTCTGGCTTATATTGCTTAAATACATGTTTAAATGAAGCTTTAATTAACGGTTCAGTATCTAATAATGTACCATCTAAATCAAATAATAAAACAGGTTTTTTAGCTTTTATCATCTTTCTAAAGACACCCAATAACCCTAAAGCACCTACAACAATAAATACTAAAGAAATTAACTGCGCCATCTTTAATCCCATAAACATCAAACTATCAGAACGTCTTGCCTCAATCCAAAAACGAATAAAGCCATACCACAATAAATAACAACTAGCTAAATCACCACGCTTTGGATGACTAAACTTCTTATAAAGCATAATCAAAGCAAAGCCTAATAAACATCCCATACTTTCATAAAAGAACATCGGCTCACGATACGAACCACCAATAAACATACCCTCTTTAATGAAATTTAAGAAACTAGGCCAATGCTCAAAATACGCTTCCGTAACCTTTTGTCCGAATGCTTCTTGGTTAATAAAATTACCCCAACGACCACATGCTTGTCCAATTAATACATACGGAAACAACGCATCCGCAACACGGAAAAAATTCATCTTCTTTTTCTTAGTATATAAATAAACAAATAAACATCCAGCAAACAAACCACCTTGAATCGCTAAACCACCTTCCCACACTTGGAAGATACTAATTGGATCTTGCAAATATGCTTGCAAATCTGAAAATAATACATACCAAATACGAGCACCAAGTACCCCTAAAATCATAATGCCCATAAAAATATTATCTGTATCATCATCTTCATATCCCATTTTACGCATTTCTCTACTTACCAAGATATATGCAATAAAAGCCCCTGTTAAGATGCATACAGCATACCATTGAATACTCAATGGTCCAATTTCTACAAATGTTGTAGGATTTGGAAAAAACTTCATCTTCTATTCCTCTTTTCTATTTTGTGCAACAATATAATTGTAAACTCGATCATCAAATTCCTTTGAACAATCAATTCCTCTTTCTTTTAAAATATAGTTAGTTACAGCTGCTTCAATTAATTCAGCCATAGAACGACCTTCTCGCACTGGGAAAACAATCTTTGGAATATCAATACCAAATATCGTTTCAAAGAATACATCATCATTGGCTGCACGCCTATACTCTTTATCAAAATCCCAACGTTCCAAATCAATGACCAACTTCAATTCACAACGAGGAGCACTAGCAGTTATACCAAACATTTGAGTAACATTAATAATACCCAACCCACGAATTTCTAACATATCCTTCAATAAATCTGGACATTCTCCAACAATCTTATTATGAATTCTAGCCAAATCTACGCGATCATCCGCTATTAAAATATGTCCCTTTTTGATTAATTCCAAAGCAATTTCACTTTTACCCATACCACTTTGTGCACGAATCAAAACACCAACACCAAAGATATTCATTAAAACACCATGAACACTATCAAATACTGCTAGATTTTCTTCTAAAAAAGAAGCCACTTCAATCATCAAACTTCTTGTAGGTGCATATGACACAAAAATTGGAAAGTTTTTCTTTTTCGCAATTTCAAATAAAACCGGTGGACACTCATGATCCTCAGAAATCAAAATCATAGGTGTTGGATCATTCGTCAAATATTCAAACCCTTCTCTTTGTTTTTCTTCTGGAATTGTATTAATATAACTTAACTCTTTACCACCTAAAAGTACCACACGACGTGGTTGTGAATATTCAAAATATCCTGTTAATTCAAGTCCTGGACGATTGATATCCGCTACTTCAATTTTACGATTTAATGACTCTTCATCACCACAAATTTGACGATACTTAAAATACTTTAATACATCCTTTACTAATAAAACTTTATCCATCTACTTGACCTCCAAAGCTCTCTTTAAATACTTACCAGTATAACTCTTTTCTTCTTTCGCAACTTCTTCAGGTGTACCACAGGCCACAATACTTCCACCTTCATCTCCACCTTCAGGACCTAAATCAATAATATAGTCTGCATTTTTAATCACATCTAAATTATGTTCAATCACTATTACAGTATCTCCATTTTGCACTAAACGTTGAATAACCGTCAATAATTTATTTACATCATAACTATGTAATCCAGTTGTAGGTTCATCTAAAATAAAGACCGTTTTCCCTGTAGCTTTTCTTTGCAATTCACTCGCAAGTTTAACGCGTTGTGCTTCACCACCACTTAAAGTAGTCGCAGGTTGCCCTAATTTAATATAACCTAAACCTACATCCATTAAAGTTTGCAAACGATGTTTAATTTTATGAATAGATGAGAAGAAGGTTAATGCTTCTTCCACTGTCATTTCTAATACATCATAAATCGATTTACCTTTAAATGTAACTTGTAATGTTTCATCATTATAACGTTTACCTCCACATTCTTCACATGGAACATAAACATCTGGTAAAAAGTGCATAGAAATACGTTTTACTCCATCCCCTCTACATTCTTCACAACGTCCTCCTTTCACATTAAAAGAGAAACGTCCTTTATCATAACCTCTAGCCTTTGCTTCCACACTCATCGCAAACAAATCACGAATATCATCAAATACCCCTGTATAAGTAGCTGGATTAGAACGTGGTGTTCTACCAATTGGATCTTGATCAATTTCAATAACCTTATCAATATGTTCAATACCAACCACTTCTTTACACTTACCAGGTTTCACTCTTTGTTTACCTAAATGTTGCTGCAAAGTCTTACAAATAATTTCATTTACTAATGTACTCTTACCACTTCCACTAACACCAGTAACTACAGTTAAAGTTCCTAATGGAATTTGTACATTAATATTCTTTAGGTTGTTTTCACTCGCTTTTTTCACTTTTAGGAACTTCCCATTCCCTTTTCTTCTTTCACTAGGATAAGAAATCACCTTCTTACCAGACAAGAATTGACCAGTAATCGATGCTTCGCAATCCATAATCTCTTTCGTTGGACCATTAAAGATAATTTCACCACCATGCACACCTGCACCAGGACCTACATCCACAATCCAATCAGACTCCATCATCGTTTCTTCATCATGTTCAACTACGATTACTGTATTACCCAAATCACGCATATTCTTCAATGTTTGAATCAAACGCGCATTATCCCTTTGATGTAAACCAATAGAAGGTTCATCTAATACATATAAAACACCCGTTAAATGTGAACCTATTTGGGTAGCCAAACGAATACGTTGTGCTTCACCACCACTTAAAGTTCCTGCCATACGATCCAATGTTAAATACTCTAAACCAACATCTTTTAAGAAAGTTAAACGCTCTCTAATTTCTTTTACAATCAAACGAGAAATTTCTTTTTGCGTATTGGTTAACTCTAAATTATCCATAAATTCCAATGCTTGCTTAACAGACATTTCTGTCCATTCATGAATATTTTTACCACCAACACGAACACACAATGCCATAGGATTTAAACGTTTACCACCACAAGTAGGACATACAGCTTCTTCCATAAAAGAACCATACCATTCTCTACTAAATGATGAACTTGTTTCCATAAAACGACGTTCAATTAACGTAATCGCTCCTTCAATAAAGCCATTTTTAGAATAAGAATTTCCAGATCTTGCTTCAATCTTATAAGAAATCGGCTCATAAGAACCATATAAGACAATTTCCATTTCTCTTTTACTAAATTGATTCAATGGCTTATCTAAATCTATCTTATAGTATTTACATAAAGCATTAAAATTTTGCCACTCAATATTCTCAGAATCTACAATATTCTTATAATAACGAATACCACCTTGACGAATTGATAATGTATCATCTGGAATTAATAAATCAATACTAACCTTTTGTTTAAAACCTAATCCTTTACAATCATCACAAGCACCTAATGGTGAGTTAAATGAGAACAATCTAGGTTCCAATCTAGGCAATGAAAAACCACAATATTTACATGCATAGTTTGCAGAAAATAAGACCATTTCCGTATCAATTAACACTTCTACTAAACCATCTGTCATTTTTAACGCTGTTTCAATAGAATCATGCATACGGCTACGGTTTTCTTCACGATTCATAATACGGTCTACCACTACACTAATATCATGATTCTTATTCTTTTCTAAAGTGATATCATCTTCTAACAAATGCATATCACCATCTACAATCACACGCATATATCCATCTTTGCGTAATTTCTCAAACAAATCTTTATGTGTACCTTTTTGACGTTTGACAATTGGCGCAAGAATCTGTAAACGCGCTTCATCCTTACTTGCACGAATTTGTTCAACCATTTGTTTTACTGTTTGAGATGAAATTGGTTCATTATGTTCAGGACAATATGGAGTACCAACTCTTGCATACAACAAACGCAAATAATCATAAATTTCCGTAACAGTACCTACTGTAGAACGTGGATTGTTACTTGTTGTTTTTTGGTCAATTGAAATAGAAGGAGACAATCCTTCAATTAAATCCACATCAGGTTTTTCCATATTCCCTAAAAACTGTCTAGCATACGCACTTAAAGATTCAACATAACGACGTTGACCTTCTGCATAAATCGTATCAAATGCTAATGACGTTTTACCAGAACCTGAAACTCCAGTCATAATAACCAACTGATTTCTTGGAATTTCTAAATCTATATTTTTAAGATTATTTTCTCTAGCACCTTTAATGATAATCTTTTCTTCTTTCATATAGTACCTCTTTCATGCACACTTATTATACAACAAGTAGCCTAGAATTTCATCGTTATTGACTATTATACCCATATCTAACATACTTAACAATTGTATCATTTTACACTATAATAAATCTGTAATAATGAGGTAGAACTATGAAAAAATACGTATTCTTAGATGTAGATGGAACGCTTTTAGATACCAATACCAAAGAGATTCCAGCTAGCGCAATTGAAGCAATCAAACTGGCACAAAATAATGGTCATAAAGTCTATTTATGTTCTGGTAGAACCATTCTAGAAATGAAGCCATTTTTACATTTAGAACTAGATGGATATATTTGTGCAGCAGGTGGACAAATTCATCAAGATAATCAGATTATTTTTGATTATACGTTTGCTGAAGAAGATGTAGATGCATTAATGAAATTTGCGAATGAATATAATATGAATTTAAAAATAGAAACTGATCATGGTTCTTATTTAGATCCAATAACATATGATATTTTTATGCGCTATTTAAACTTTACAACTACACAAGAAATGGATGACTATCATTTCTATCCATTAACACAAAAAGTAGATAGAGTTGGTAAAATGTCTATTTTCTATCAAAATGAAAAAGATGTAGATATATTAGAACAACAATTCCCAGAATATTCTTTCCCTAAAATCCCAGTAAAAAAGGAAGGCATGTACTATCCAGCAGTAGAATGTTCTAATAAAACCGTGAATAAAGGTAAAGCCGTAGAAAAGGTAATGGCTTATAACAACGCCTCTATGGAACATAGTATCGGAATTGGAGATTCATTAAATGATACGGAGCTAATCAAAACAGCTGCAGTTGGTATTGCTATGGGAAATGCATCAAAAGAAATTAAAGAACTTGCAGATTATATAACAACCGATGTAGATAAAGATGGTATCTACAATGCCTTTAAAAAATATAACGTAATTTAAAAAGCAGAAATCAATGATTTCTGCTTTATTTTGGAAACTTTTCTCTATCAATAATTGTTGTGCAATTAGGATGCAACCACAAGAAAGAAGCAGGTGTACGAGTAGATACCTTACGACTCATAAAGTATTTATACGCTTCATCTTTACGACCAATTGACATTTCTTCATAGTTTTTCGCATTCAATATTTCCATAAATAGCACACCTTTACTTTTTAAAGTATAACAAAAAAAACCAAGAAATCTAAAGATTCCTCGGCTTCTGTTTTTATACATGAGCAGCAAACGCTAATAATTCTAATACATTCGCAATAGATTGTGGTAACAATGGTAATGAGAAAGTAACACCTACATATGTTTCATTACTTTCTAAAATCTTTTGCGCTACATCATCAAATGCATCACCAGATTCATAGAATGTTACATTCATATCTTCCATACCATGAATATCAAATAACATTGGTAAGAAAGATTGGAAGCGGAAACGATATGCCATTTCTCTATGCATAGGCAATGTTAAAGCGATATGTGTAGGATGTACAAGAATCTTAAATACATCATTAACTGTAATTACAGGAATTGGGAAACGTTCTTCTAACCATTCACCATTTTCTTTAACTGTGTTAAAGATTGAAAATTCCATGTCACATTCATAACCATAGTCCGCTAACGTAATAAACATTTGTTGAGCCACATCCCAAATTGGTGCATACTCTAAATTCATTTCTCTTACAAAACTCATCTTGCCTTATCCTCCTTATTCAACTTTTAATTCAGCAATCATATCTCGAAGTTCAGCTGCTCTTTCAAAATCTAATACTCTAGCAGCTTCTTTCATTTCTTTTTCTAACTGTTCAATCAACGTCGTTTTCGCTTTCTTATTGTTCTTCAATTTCTTTTGCATATACTTCGTAGCCATTTCTTGGGTTTCTTTACCATGAATCGCATCACGAATTTCTTTTTTAATCGTTTTAGGAACAATACCATGCTCTTTATTAAACGCTTCTTGAATACTTCTACGACGATAGGTTTCATCAATCGCCTTCTGCATGCTATCTGTAATTTTATCAGCATACATAATGACTTGTCCATTCTCATTACGAGCTGCACGTCCAATCGTTTGAATTAAAGAACGTTCTGAACGCAAGAAACCTTCTTTATCTGCATCCATTATAGCAATTAAACTAACTTCTGGTATATCTAAACCTTCTCTTAATAAGTTAATTCCTACTAAAATATCATATTTACCTTTACGCAAGTCACGAATAATCTCTGTTCTCTCCAAAGTTTTCGTTTCATGATGCAAATATGCCACCTTTAAATCCAACTTTTGTAAATAACCAGTTAAATCCTCTGCCATCTTTACCGTTAAAGTTGTAATTAATGTACGCTCCTTTTTCGCAATTCTTTCTTTGATTTCATCGACCAAATCATCAATTTGCCCCTTTGTAGGACGTACAAATATTTCAGGATCAAGTAAACCTGTAGGACGAATAATTTGTTCAATAACCTCATGATGTGTTTGCTCTAATTCATAGTTACCAGGCGTCGCTGATACAAACACCACTTGATTAATTAAAGTTTCAAACTCCTCAAAGCGCAATGGACGATTATCCAAAGCACTAGGTAAACGGAAACCATATTCAACTAAAACTTCTTTTCTAGCACGATCCCCATTGTACATACCTCTTACTTGTGGAACTGATACATGAGATTCATCAATAATCAATAAATAATCATCAGGGAAATAATCAAATAAAGTATAAGGTCTAGATCCTGGTTCTCTTCCCTCAATCATTCGAGAATAGTTCTCAATCCCTGAACAAATACCAAATTCCCTTAATGCTTCTATATCATATGTACAACGCTGTTCAAGACGTTGCTTCTCTAATAGTTTACCCTCTTTTTCAAAATATGTTAAGCGCTCTTTTAATTCTTCTTCAATTTCTACACACGCTTGTAACATTTGTTCCTTAGGTTTTGCATAACCATTGGCAGGATAAATGTTATACACTTGATACGCCTGTAACATTTGACCAGTCAAAGGATTTACTTCACAAATTCTTTCAATCTCATCATCAAACATCTCAATACGAATAATAAACGTATCTGCATGACCTGGTGCAATCTCAATCACATCTCCACGAACTCTAAACGTTCCACGAGTTAAATCCATGTCATTTCGAGAATATTGACGAGCCACCAATTTACGAATCAATTCTTGACGATCAATAATTTCTCCTCGTTTAATTGAAAAGAACATATCACGATATTGCTCAGGATTACTCGATGCATAAATACAAGCAACCGAAGCTACAATAATCGTATCTCTTCTTTCTAAGATTGAATTATACGCAGCCATTCTAAGCATATCCAATTCTTCATTTGTCATTGAATTCTTTTCAATATACGTATCCGTTTTTGGAAGATACGCTTCCGGTTGATAATAATCGAAATTTGATACAAAATATTCAACATTATTGTTTGGAAACAATTCTTTAAATTCAGAATACAATTGACCAGCTAATGTTTTATTATGAACAAACACCAAAGTTGGTTTATTCACTTGCGCAATCACATTAGAAATAGTAAAGGTTTTACCAGTACCTGTTGCACCTAACAATACTTGATGTTTTTTACCAGATTGAATACCCTCAACCAATTTTTGAATGGCTTGCGGTTGATCACCACTAGGAGTAAATTTAGAAACCAATTCAAACATCAAGCTCACCTTCTTTCTATTTAAACAATGCAATCGCAGCTTTTAATTGTGTATCCACTTCATCTTTTTGCGTATTCCATTTAACCAATACTGCACGATTTAATGCATTAGCAGTATCATCATCTAAAACACCTGTAACTTCCAAAGCATTATCCGCTTGGAACTCTTTCAAACTAGAAACCGTAACCTTATCAAAATATCCATCTACTCGTTTCATAGTATATCCTAAAAATTTCAAAATCTTTTGCATACTAACAACTTCTTCAGCTACTACATCATATTGATACTTTTCATCATCTTCTAAAGCTAATGCTGTTAAATATAAAGCATCATCTAAGAATACTTCTACATCCGGATGAATTCCTTCACCATTAATAGAAACACCATTTGGTGTTAACCAAGCAGCTGTTGTATATTTTAATGCACTACCATTGCTGAAAGCTTGTACTACTTGTACAGTACCCTTACCATACGTTGTTGTACCAACAATTTTTACACCATTATGTTCACGTAACGCCGCCGCAAATACTTCTGAACAACTCGCACTATTTTCATTTACTAATAACACAACATTGAAATCATATGGATTTCCCTTAGTCTTTGTTAATTCAATAGAACCATCCGCATGTTCTTGTTGTAAAACCACAGAACCATTATCTAAGAAATAAGAAGACATAGCCTGTAAAGTTGTTAAATAGCCACCACCATTATCACGCAAATCAATAATGACATCTTTAATATTTTTAACTTGTAAATTATCTAAATGCATTTTTAATTCAGGTGCAGTTTTATCACCAAATGTAGTAATTTGCACATAGCCAATTTGATTTTCTAATACTTTGCTATCTACAGATGTATGTACTGTATGACGTGTAATTTCAACATCAAATACTTCTTGACCACGTTGTAAAGTAATAATTACTTTACTGCCTTCTTTACCACGAACACGATTTTGTACATCATCATCAGATAATGGTGCCAATTCCACACCATCTGCTTTTAGAATTAAATCACCCGCTTGCACTCCAGCTTTCTCAGCAGGCGAATCCAAAATAACACCTTGCACCAACAAATTACCATCTAAACGATTATAACGAATACCAATACCTACAAATGATGTTTCTAAAGAAGTAGAGAACTCACTCATTTCTTCTCTAGACATATATTGTGTATGAATATCACCTTGATCATCAACCATTCCACGAATTGCGGAATCTAATAAATCTTGATTAATATTTTCATTATCCTTGGCAAAATACCAACGATTCCCCATCAAATGATAAACAGATTCTAATACCGCTAAATCTGAATTTCCTTGATATACAACTGGTCGACTAAATAAGCCACCAAACAAAGACCCCATAATAAATGCAGTAATAATTGCACAAATAAAGATGATCTTTCTTCTTCTATTCTTTTTTTCTATTTCAATTTCGTCAGCCCATTTATGACGGACTAAACGAACATGTACCTTTTTTTCTTCTGACATAATCCACCTCTAATATTATTATATTTTACCACATTTTATATAAATTAACACAAATCCGACTAAACAATATAAAAGACATGCATAGCATGTCTAATTATATGAATATCCAACTTTTACGTTATAAATATTTTGAGGATTCATTCTACATGGAGTTCCTCTACGATCACAAGTTGTTGTTAAAGTATTCCAACCTGTACCAAAAGTAACACCATAGCTCTTATAGCGATTTAACGCTTGTTGTAAAGACATTGTTCCCAAATCATAGATTTCTTGATGTAAGTGTGCACCAGAAGAGTTTCCAGTACTTCCTACATTACCTAAAATTGTACCTTGTTCAACAATATCACCAGTTTTAACATCTAAACCTTTAGACATATGACAGTTCAAAATACCATATGTACGATTACCAACTTGTACAATTAATAATACTTGGTTTCCTCCACCCCAAGGGATTCCACAACCATTACCTAAGCCACCACTCGTACACTTATCATATGTATAGGCCACAATACCATTTGCAGGCGCAACTACATGTTTATTCTTACTAGCCGCAAAATCGACACCTAAATGCAATCCACCACCAAAACTCTTTGGATAATACCAAGCACCAGCCGAAATATAGAAAGATTCTTTAATTGGATAAATCCATCCACTACTTGGCGGAATATAGTTAATATTATTTGCAATATCTTGCATTTGGTTTTTAATCTCATTCAACTCAGTTTGTAAATTACGATTATCTGCTTCAATTTTAGCTTGTTTAGCTAAATATACAGCACGCAATTCAATTTGCGTCTTACGAGCACTTTCGTATGTTTTTCTAGTTGTTTCATACAATGCTTTTTGTTCTTCCAAAGCAACCTTTTGTTCTTCTAAAGAAAGAACATCTGCTTCTAATTTAGCCTTTTCTTCTTCCAATAATTTAATTTGATCAATGTCATAATTCATCAATTGGTTTAAAGAACTTGTTCTACGAATCAAGTCCGCAAAATCACTAGCACCCATTAAGTATTCAATATACTTATTCATAGATAACATACCTTGCATATTGTATAATCGCAATTTCAATTGCTCATCAATTTCTTGAATACGATTTTGTCTTTCTTCAATCTCTAATTCTAATAACTTAATGTTATTTTCAATTTCTTTGATTTGAGTTTCTAAAGCTGCTTGTTGCTTTTCAATTGATTCAATCAATTCATCAAATTCTTCTATTTTTTTAAGAACTTTATTTAAATCATTTTTTATAGATGCTAACTCTTTATTTGCCGCATTTACCGCCTCTTGACGATCACTAACTTTTTCATTCAAATACGTTTGAAATAATTTACAAACAGCTTTTTCGTCATTTGTTAAACCGGGTTTAGAACACAATTGATAATATGTATCTTCATTGTTTTCAAAATCATAATCATTCGCAAAAACATTTGTAACAAACATTCCCATAAACAAACAACTAACAAGGAAATAAACGAATAGCTTTCTCATCGTTTCCACCTCAAGTTCTTAGTTACACTAATCCAACTACCAAATAGTCCTACAAAAATACTAGTAACAACTAATATTCCTGATACATATAGTGTAAATGGGAACACTGGCAACAACGTTAACATACCCGTAATAATCTTGCCACCCATAGCTTCAAACAAGAAATCATATCCAATGATAGTAAATAAAACAGGAATAATAGAACCTAAAATGCCAATAACCATACCTTCTAATACAAACGGTGTACGAATATAACCGTTTGTAGCACCAACATGTCTCATAATAACAATTTCATCTTGTCTAGCAAAAATCGTAATTTTGATAGTATTTGAGATTAAGAATACTGCCAATAAACCCAAAGCTACTACAATACCAAAACCACCAAGACGTACAACATTTAATGATTCAATGAACTGCTCAGTTGTATTTCCTCCAAACAACGCTTCTTCAATACCATTGATACGACCTACTGCATCAGATACTGTAGAAATTTTATATCCAGATTCAATTTCAACAACAAAAGAACGACTTAATGGATTATTTTCTCCACGATAGGTTTCTAACAAATAACCATCATCACCAAATTCATCAATTAACTTATCTAATTCTGCATCTTTATCAGAATAGGTTACAAAGCTTACGCCATCAACTGCTTCAACTCTAGATTTCAAACTTACAATTTCTGACTCCAATACTTCTTCTTGAATACGAACAAAGATTGTTACATTATCTTGTAAGTTCATTGTAATTTGATTTACATTACCTAAAGCAAGCACCATGATACTCATTAATAATAAAGTAACTGTTACTGCACTTGCAGCAGATAAAGACATTGCTAAATGTCGAGTAATACCAAAATACGCTTCTTTAATATGTCTACCTAACGCTCTAAACATGGTGGATATACCCCCCATCTTTAAAATCAGCCACAACATAACCAGCTTCTAACTTAATGGTACGATGACGATGTTGATCAACAATATTACGATCATGTGTAACCATTAATACTGTAGTTTGTTGTTCACGATTAATTAATTCTAATAAATCCATAATACCTTTAGCTGTATCTGGGTCTAAATTACCTGTTGGTTCATCCGCAATTAATACTTTTGGCTGATTGGCAATTGCTCTAGCAATCGCAACACGTTGCTTTTGACCACCAGATAACTGATGAGGGAAAGCATTTACTTTATCTTCCAAACCTACTAATTCTAATACCTGACGAACACGTCTACGAATTTCTAGGCGTGGCAGATTAATAACTTCTAATGCAAAAGCTACATTTTCAAATACTGTTTTTGAAGGCAATAAACGATAATCTTGGAATACCACCCCAATATTACGACGATACATTGGCACCTTGCGATGTTTTAGTTTTCCAACATCAATCCCAGCCACCTCAACTGTACCTGTAGTAGGTATTTCTTCACCATCTATTAACATAATTAATGAGCTCTTCCCTGAACCGGTAGCTCCAATAATATACACGAATTCTCCTTGATCAATTTTTAAATTGACATCATGTAATGCTTTTACACCAGTTTTATATGTTTTTGATACATTTTGTAATAATAACATTTCCACAACTCCAATCTATGTAGATTGTAACATGATTTTTTTCATAAAAAAATATTTATGCATTATTTTTTACAATTTACATAAAAAATCCTATAGATGTATCACTATAGGATTTCATTAAATTATTTTACATTTGTGCGACTAAATGCTAAGTAACCAGCACCTAATAAACCACTATTTTCATCTAAAGTAGATTTCTTAATATTTACATATGGTTTAACAACATCAAAGACTCTACCTCTAACTAATTCTTCAACTTCTTCAACAAAACCTTCTGTTTTTAATGCAACACTACCACCTAAAATAATGATTTCAGGATCTGTAATCGCAATTAAAGCTGCACAGAAATTTGCTAAATATTGTTTTGCATCATCCATAATTTGTTTCGCAACTTCATTACCAGCTTTCGCTAAATCATTTACTTCACCCGCATGTTTAACAACCAAACCTGCTTTTTCAGCACGAGAAGTAATCGCTGTACCAGAACAAATTGCTTCAACTCCACCTGGATAGATCATTCCATGAGTTGGTCCATCTTTCCATAAACATACATTCGCAACTTCATGCGCAAAGCCATGAGAACCAATATAAATCTTTTTATCAATTACTTGTCCACTTCCTAAACCAGTAGATACAGTTAAGAATTGTACATAACGATAATCTTTTCCTTCACCAACTACTGCTTCAGCTAAGCCTGCTAAGTTCGCATCATTTTCCAAGAATACTGGATATCCACAATAACTACTTAATTCATTAGAAATACTAAAATTATGCCATTTCTTATTTAAGTTAGTTGTTTCTAAAATCTTTCCATTAATTAAATCCAATGGTCCTGGACAAGATAAACCAATACCACAAATATCCTTATCAAAACCTTTTACAGTTTCAGCAATTTGCTTTAAAGTAACACTAGGTTCATCTACATCTGTAGAAAATTGTACTCTTTCTACTAAGTTCAAATCCTCATCAAATAAAGCGACACGAGTATTTGTCCCACCAATATCTACACCAATTGCATATTTCATATTTTTTCTCCTTTAGTACTAATTACATTAAGTATAACAAAAAAATGGTTGATATTACACCAACCATTTTAAATACGCATAAATAAATTCATCAATTTCGCCATCTAAGACTTTATCCACATTACCTTCTTCATATCCAGTACGAACATCTTTAACTAAAGTATATGGACACATTACATAAGAACGAATTTGAGAACCCCATTCATTGGCTTTCACTTCGCCTTTGATCTCTTTCATCTTTGCTTCTTGTTCTTCAATCAATCGTTGATACAAACGAGACTTCAACATATTCATCGCACGTTCTCTATTTTGAATTTGTGAACGTTCAGATTGACAGTTCGCTACAATACCTGTTGGTTTATGAATAATACGAACTGCAGAATCTGTTTTATTGATATGTTGTCCTCCAGCACCACTTGCACGATGAGTTTCAATCACCAAATCATTTGGATCAATTACAATTTCAACCTCTTCATTAAATTGAGGCATAACTTCTACTGATGCAAATGATGTATGACGTCTTCCACCAGAATCAAATGGAGAAATACGCACCAAACGATGTACCCCGCGCTCTGCCTTTAAATAACCATACGCACGATTCCCTTCAACTAAGAAAGTTACAGATTTAATACCTGCTTCTTCACCATCTAGGTAATCCAATACCGTTACTTTATAACCACGTTTACTAGCCCAACGAGTATACATACGATACAACATTTGAACCCAATCCTGTGATTCTGTTCCACCAGCACCAGGATGCATTTCCACAATCGCCGCATTACGATCATATGGATGCGATAACAAGATACGAATCTCAAATTCTTCAAATTTATTTGCCATTTCCAAATATTCTTCTTCAAACATCGCAAACAAATCTTCATCAAATTCTTCTTTTAATAATTGCGAATCATCTAACATTTGTGCCACTTTTTGTTTAAACCACGCATAACCTTCAATTGTATCTTTTTTCTCATTCATTTCATCAATTAAAGCTTGTGCTTTTTTACGGTCATTCCAAAAATTGTCATCTAACATTTTTCTTTGAATATCTTCTACTTTTTCTTGCATCAATAACAAGTCAAAGTGAATCACCCAACTGCTTTAACTTCACAGTTGTATTCTCCAAATTTTGTCTAATTTCATATAATTCCATAGACACTACTTCCTTTCAACACGGATACGTAATGCCATACAGAAGTTTACAACATCTCTTGAAATATTACCCATCATTGTTTCAAACATATCATATCCTTCAGATACATATGCTTTTAATGGATTTTCTGACGCATAAGAACGCAAATGAATACCATTTCTTAATTTATCCATTTGGTCAATATGATTGATCCAGTTACGGTCAATAGAACGTAATACCATCGTTTTTTCATAATCACGATAATAATCCATATATTCAGCTACTTTAGCTTCATAATGCGCCCATAAACGATCTGCAACCAAACGTTCAACTTCTTCCACAGATTTTCCTAAGATATCCTCTTCACTAAATTCAGATTCTAATAAACCTAATTTTTGAATAGAATCAGCTAAACCTTCTTCATCAATAGTTTCGTTTTTAGTTGTGAAATCTGTATAAGCGCGAACTTTGTTCACAGCTTCACGTTCAAACATTTCATGAACAATTGAATGTACATCATCATTTTCTAATACAATATTTCTTTGATCATACATGATTTCACGTTGTTGACGTAATACATCATCATAATCCAATAATGTTTTACGAATATCAAAGTTATGACCTTCAACGCGTTTTTGTGCACTACTAATTGATTTTGTTACAACTTTACTTTCAATAGCCATATCATCTAATTGCGCAAACATACTACTCATACGTTCACCACCGAAACGAATCATTAAATCATCTTCTAATGATACATAGAAACGAGATAATCCTGGGTCACCTTGACGTCCACTACGACCACGTAATTGGTTATCAATACGTCTAGATTCATGACGTTCAGAACCTAATACTACTAAACCACCAAGTTCACGAACACCTTCACCGAGCTTAATATCAGTACCACGACCAGCCATATTAGTTGCGATTGTTACAGCACCTTTACGCCCTGCTTTTTCAATAATATGCGCTTCACGTTCATGGTTTTTCGCATTTAATACTTCATGCTTAATACGACGTTGTGTAAATACTTTAGATAAGAATTCAGATGTTTCTACAGAAATTGTACCAACTAAAACAGGACGACCTGTTCTTTGACATTCTTCAACTTCCGCAATTAACGCATTGAATTTTGCTTTCTTTGTACCATAAACTGCATCTGGCATATCTTGACGAGCTACAGGACGGTTTGTAGGAATTTCAATAACACGCATGTTATAGATTGAAGTAAATTCTTCTTCCTCAGTCTTTGCAGTACCAGTCATACCACTTAATTTCTTATATAAACGGAAGAAATTTTGATATGTAATAGTCGCTAATGTTGTTGTTTCTTGTTTGATACGTACATTTTCTTTAGCTTCTAACGCTTGATGCAATCCATCAGAGAATACACGCCCTTCCATTAAACGACCTGTATTTTGGTCAATAATGACAACAGTATCATTCTTAACCATATATTCTACATCTTTAGCCATTGTATAGTTAGCCTTCAATGCTTGGTTAATATGATGCACTAATTGTGTATGTTCTACATCAAATAGATTTGTGATATTAAATGCTTTTTCCGCTTTCGCAACACCACGTTCAGTTAAAACAACAGTCTTGCTCTTAATATCAATTTCATAATCTCCATCCTTTTCTTCAGGATGCATAGCATAATAGTCTTCTTCTTTTTCATCAACTGGTTTAAATTCTTTACAACTCTTCGCAAAACGGTCAGCCGCTTTATATAAGTTAGCAGTTTGTTTTTCACCACCAGAAATAATTAATGGAGTTCTAGATTCATCGATTAAGATAGAATCGACTTCATCGACTAATGCATAATTTAAACCACGTTGTACACGATCATTTACATTAGTTACCATATTATCACGAAGATAATCGAAACCTAATTCAGAGTTCGTTGTATACATAATGTCACATGCATAAGCAGCACGTTTTTCTCTAGGAGTTAATTTGCGTAAGTTTAAACCTACAGTTAAACCTAAGAAACGGTGAATTTGTCCCATCCAATTGGCATCACGTTCTGCTAAATATTCATTGACAGTTACAACGTGTACACCTTCACCAGTTAAGGCATTTAAATATACAGGTAAAATAGAAGTTAATGTTTTCCCTTCCCCTGTTTTCATTTCCGCAATATCACCTTGATGCAATGCTACACCACCAAGTAATTGTACAAAATATGGATATTCACCAATTACACGTTTCGCAGCTTCACGAACTGTCGCAAACGCTTCTGGTAATAAATCATCTAAAGTTTCACCTTTCACAAGACGATCTTTAAATTCTGTCGTTTTCCCTTTTAATTCTTCATCTGACAAATTGGCCATTTGTTCAGCATATGTTTCTACAGGACGAGCTTTTTTAATTACTTCATCCAATCTTTTTTTATCAACATTAAATAATTTATCGATAAAACTTGCCACAATATCATCCTTTCCTTGCAACACGCGGTATATTATAACACACATTTATGAATAACGTGTGAAGATTATCATTTCATGTAAAATTTTACATATTCTTAAAAAAGGGTTGATTCCTCAACCCTTTTCGTTACGTCCCAATTATAGTTTAACTACATTATGAGCTTGAGGCCCACGATCTGTTTCTACGATTTCGAACTCAACTTCTGCACCTTCATCAATAGTTTTGAAACCTTCCATAACTAATTGAGAATAGTGGAAGAATACATCTTTACCATCAGCTAATGTGATAAATCCGAATCCTTTTTCCTTGTTAAACTTTTTTACTTTTCCTTGCATACCGAATAAAACCCTTATACCTTTCTTTTTGACGATCTTATCGTACTTTTTCATTATAAATCCAATTAATTATTATTGCAATTTATATTTTCTCAACATTGTGCGCCTGAAAACCCTTATCAACCTTCACCTCATCAAAGCGAACAAGCTGACCCTCTTCAAGCGTTTTAAACCCATTCTCATGGATTTGTGAGTAATGTACAAACACATCCTTACCATCTTCTTTATTGATGAAACCAAATCCCTTTTCTGCATTAAACCACTTAACTTTACCTTGCACGTTATTACCTCCTTCCTTATACAACTTGAGTATAAATCCACCAAAGCCAAACTACAAACTTTTTCCATCGCCTTATTTCGACATATTTCGCATGGCAACAACACACCAATGCTTTAACAGGATAGGGATGATTTTGCACTTGATGATACATAGCTAACAATGTACTTCCAGTTGTACATACATCATCTATCAACAGCAAAGGAGTATTTGGTAATGTACCTACTAAATGAATATGATTTTCGATTTCTTTTCTTTCTATCTGCGACTTATGCTTTTGTTCTACTTCATCTTTAACAAAACAAGATATCATTTTCATATCCATAATACCAAACATCTTTTCTACATGCGAAAAACCTCGTTTGGATAATGCACTATTACTACTAGGTACAATAACCAATGTATATCCTTTATATTTTTTACGAATATACGTTATAAACGGATATAGAAATACTGGAAATAACGCTTCATCCATTAATTCTTTATATTGCACAAGCATGTCTTTCATAATACCATCATAAACATATACACTTTCACATGATAAAGTTTCCAACTTAAATGAATGACCAACAATACTCATTTTTTCTCTACACACATCACAAATTACATCTTTAGTAATGAACATATGTAAAAGACCTTGATCAAACTTCAAATCTTTTCCACACCAAAGGCAATATTGTTGTTTAAACGAATGTAATCCATACAATTTTCTATTTTTAGACATTTTTTCTTAGAAATAAACACTCCTTCTCCAGAGGGATCCTTAACTCCACGAGCAACTCTACCCATAATTTGAATCAACGAAGATTCAGTAAATACTCGATGTTCACATTCCATTACCACTACATCAATTCCTTCAAAAGTAATTCCTCTTTCTAAAATGGTTGTACATAACAACACTTGTATTTGTTTAACTTCAAACATATGTAATATCTCTTCTTTATTAATAGTTTTAGATGTTATAGCCTCCACCTCAAACCACTTCTTTAATAACCATTTCCACAACATTACTTTACGTATTGTAGGTAAAAACACAAAGCATTGACGCTTTTTCTGTACACATTTATATATCCAATTCACTAGATACATATAGCCAATAACACTAGGCAAATATATACATGTAGGCATAGCTAATGGCCGCTTACTTGGACGAATACACAACTTAACTTCGTACAATTTTTGTTGTTTGACTTGTTGTAGTAAACTATCATCCGGTGTGGCACTTAAATATACCACCTCACCTTTGCAACTATTTAATGCAATTGCTTGTAAAACATCATTCCCTACATAAGGATACGCATCCGGTTCATCAATAATTAATAAATCAAAACTTTGAATATACCGATATAACTGATGCGTTGTACACACGATTAAGTCTCCATCTACTATTTGTGTATATCCCTCACATACAGGAATTACTTTTAAATTTGGAAAATCTCTTTGTAATCGTTTCGCCACCTGTAAAACAACTTGTCTACGACTAATCGCAAAAGCTACACGCTTTCTTTGTTTTAAATACATAGCCATAGCCGCATATACTAGTTCTGTTTTTCCAGCACCACAGATAGCAGATACTAGAATATTCTTTTTCTCTAATAACAGTTTTACTATCTGTTTACTTACAGCTACTTGTTCTTTGGTTAAAGAAAAACCTAATTGATATTCACTATCTACATAAGGTAATTCAGTTAATTGTGTGTTCAAAACATCTTCAACAAGCACTCTACGAAACGATACACATTTTCTACAATACCACCCCTTACTACCATGATAAAACATATGAACATCTTCATTATTACATCTTGGACATTTATACCTCACACTTATAAATACGCCAAATATTATAAAAATTCCTACCAATTTTAGAAAATATTTTTTATACTTTTGATAAGAGGTGAATTACATGATTTATATTTACAATGCTGGTCCATTATTCACAGAAGCAGATATTAAACAAAGAAAGTATGAAGGAGCTAAATTTGTAGAAATACTAGAAAGAAATAATAAAGAATATTTCCTAGCCAATCCAATTGATTTACCCTTTGATAATACAAAAATTTTAACATCAAAAGAAATCTTTCTAGGCGATTATGAACATGTAAACAAAGCGAACGTCTTTTTCTTTGAATTAGCCAGCGGCGATGCAGGTACATATGTAGAACTAGGAAATACCATTGAAAAATACATGAACGGTAAAGATTTAAAAATATATCCAATCTTTACAGACCTTCGTTTACAACGTAATGGTGCAAGTGGAGTAGAATGTCCAATTGGATTTAATTCTTATTTAGTTGGTTGTTTAACTGCTAATAACATTACAATTTATCGTAGTTTTGAAGAAGCATTTACATCTTTCACAAAAGACTTTAATTTACAATAACGTTCCTAAAAGGAACGTTTTTCATAAAAATTGGATAATAGAAATCAAGCCTTTTTTAGAAAATCTAGATTTTCTTTTGTTTTCAAAAATTGTTCACGACAAAAATCCTGAAAACTATGATTTTCAGGTAAATTTGTGATAATATCTATATGTGAATTGTTTATTGG